>NZ_CP088930.1:2507049-3217080 GCF_027594825.1 Serratia liquefaciens
TACGATCTTCGAGCTCGGCAGGTAGATAGCCGGCATTTTTTAGCAGGCGAAAACCTGTTCGCAATTCTGCGGGCACGGCACTATCATCATCCAACTCCAGTGGCTGTCCCTGGCCGGGCAAGTTATCCAACTCACCTTTCGCCTGCGCATCAAGAATATGGCGCTCCGCCCACTGATCAAGTAGCCACATAACATACTCTCTCAACTGACCTGATGAATAGCGTTAGCATAGCGGATAGGAAGGGGGATCTTAAGCCGGGCGGGGAAAGAACGCACGTTTGGCTGATTATGGACGTAAAAAAACCGGGCAAGCCCGGTTTTTTTACGCGTCCACAGATTACTCTGCAGTTGCTACTTCTGCTTGAGACTCAGCACGATCAACCAGCTCGATGTATGCCATCGGCGCGTTGTCGCCTGCGCGGAAGCCACACTTCAGAATGCGAGTGTAACCACCGGCACGGCTCGCGAAACGCGGGCCCAGCTCGTTAAACAGTTTTGCCACGATCTCGTTATCACGAGTACGGGCGAATGCCAGACGACGATTAGCTACGCTGTCGGTCTTGGCAAGAGTAATCAGCGGCTCAACAACGCGACGCAGCTCTTTCGCTTTTGGCAAGGTCGTCTTGATGATCTCATGACGAACCAAAGAGCCGGCCATGTTACGGAACATAGCCTGGCGATGGCTGCTGTTACGGTTCAGTTGACGACCACTCTTACGATGGCGCATGACCTTATCCTTCTCAGTAAAACCTTAACCTGTGATCCGGTTACTCGTCAGCAATGCTTGCCGGTGGCCAATTTTCCAGGCGCATGCCCAGAGAAAGTCCACGGGAGGCCAGCACGTCTTTAATCTCAGTAAGAGATTTTTTACCCAGGTTCGGCGTTTTCAGCAACTCAACCTCGGTACGCTGTACCAGATCACCGATGTAGTGGATAGCTTCTGCCTTGAGGCAGTTAGCAGAGCGGACAGTCAATTCCAGATCGTCAACAGGGCGCAGCAGGATCGGATCGAACTCTGGTTTTTCTTCTTTAACTTCCGGTTGACGTACATCACGCAAGTCAACGAAGGCTTCAAGTTGTTCGGCCAGGATGGTTGCCGCACGGCGGATCGCCTCTTCAGGATCGATCGTGCCATTGGTTTCCATTTCGATTACCAGCTTGTCCAGGTCAGTACGCTGTTCTACACGCGCTGCTTCAACATTGTAGGCAATACGCTCTACAGGGCTATAGCATGCGTCAACCAACAGACGACCGATCGGGCGCTCATCTTCTTCCGAATGAATTCGGGCAGAAGCCGGCACATAACCACGACCACGTTGAACTTTGATACGCATGCTGATAGCAGCGTTTTCATCGGTCAGGTGGCAGATCACGTGCTGAGGCTTGACGATTTCGACATCACCATCATGGGTAATGTCGGCAGCGGTCACAGGGCCAATGCCAGATTTATTCAGGGTAAGAATAACTTCATCTTTGCCTTGAACTCTCACCGCCAGCCCTTTCAGGTTGAGCAGGATCTCCAGGATATCTTCCTGTACGCCTTCTTTGGTGCTGTACTCGTGCAGTACACCATCAATCTCAACCTCGGTCACCGCGCAACCCGGCATAGATGAAAGCAGAATACGGCGCAGTGCGTTGCCAAGAGTATGGCCAAAGCCACGCTCTAAAGGCTCAAGGGTCACCTTGGCGTGCGTCGAACTGACTTGCTCGATATCTACCAGGCGCGGTTTTAGAAACTCTGTCACAGAACCCTGCATTGTGTCCTCTCTTTGGTACTAAGCCTTACTTGGAGTAAAGCTCGACGATCAGGTGTTCGTTAATGTCCGCAGACAGATCGGTACGTTCAGGCATACGCTTGAACACGCCTTCCATCTTAGCAGCATCAACTTCAAGCCAAGTCGGCTTTTCACGCTGCTCAGCCAGCTCCAGAGAAGCTTTAACACGAGATTGCTTTTTAGCTTTCTCGCGGATGCTGACTACGTCATTCGGAGATACCTGATAAGAAGCGATGTTAACAACGCGACCATTTACCATAATTGCTTTGTGGCTAACCAACTGACGTGACTCTGCACGAGTAGCGCCGAAGCCCATACGGTAAACAACGTTGTCCAGACGACCTTCCAGCAGTTGCAACAGGTTTGCACCGGTGTTGCCCTTCAGGCGTGCTGCTTCTTTGTAATAGTTACGGAATTGACGCTCCAGAACACCGTACATACGGCGAACTTTTTGCTTCTCACGTAACTGTACACCATAGTCAGACAGACGCGGTTTACGCGCACCGTGTTGACCAGGCGGTTGCTCAATTTTACACTTGGTATCGATCGCGCGAACGCCAGACTTCAGGAACAAGTCTGTGCCCTCACGGCGGCTAAGCTTGAGCTTAGGACCCAAATATCTTGCCATTTTCTTTCTCCAACTAACCTAAAAGCAGCGTTATACGCGACGCTTTTTCGGCGGACGACAACCGTTGTGAGGGATAGGAGTCACATCAGTAATGTTAGTGATGCGGAAACCTGCGGCGTTCAGTGCACGAATAGTTGATTCGCGACCCGGACCCGGTCCCTTAACCATAACTTCCAGGTTCTTGATACCGTATTCTTTTACTGCGTCAGCACAACGCTCGGCTGCAACCTGAGCTGCAAACGGAGTTGACTTACGAGAACCACGGAAACCAGAACCACCGGCAGTTGCCCAACCCAATGCATTACCCTGACGATCGGTAATAGTTACAATGGTGTTGTTGAAAGAAGCATGGACATGAGCCACGCCGTCAGAGACTTGCTTTCTTACACGCTTACGTGTACGAACAGGTGCCTTTGCCATTATTCAATCACCCTGATTATTTCTTGATCGGTTTACGCGGACCCTTACGGGTACGTGCGTTGGTCTTCGTACGCTGACCGCGAACTGGCAGACCACGACGATGACGCAAACCACGGTATGTACCAAGATCCATCAGACGCTTGATGCTCAGGGTAACTTCACGACGCAAATCACCTTCTACAGTGAATTTGGCGACTGCTTCACGCAGCTGTTCAATTTGCTCTTCAGACAGCTCACTGATCTTAACATGTTCAGCAATACCCGTAGACGCACAGATAGACTGTGAGCGGGTTTTACCGATTCCGAAGATCGACGTTAAGGCGATTACGGTATGTTTATGATCAGGAATGTTAATGCCTGCTATACGGGCCACTATGCACTCCTACTATTTTATACGGCAACACCATTCTGAAAAGCCCGTTTTCAGGATACTCAAATAATGTTGCAGCTACATACAAAAGATTGGCTGGCTAATCTAGCCAGCTCAACCCAACTTTGCAAGAAAAATATGCGAGATAATCAGCCTTGACGCTGTTTATGCTTCGGCTCGGCGCTGCAAATCACACGAACGACACCGTTACGCTTAACGATTTTGCAGTTACGACATAATTTCTTGACGGAAGCACGAACTTTCATTTTTACTCTCCGTAACTTCTCAAACGCACCTGATTAGCGGTTATAGCCTTTCAGGTTTGCTTTCTTCAATGCAGACTCGTACTGACTTGACATCATCAGAGTTTGCACTTGAGCCATAAAGTCCATGATGACGACAACCACGATCAGTAGCGAGGTACCACCAAAGTAGAATGGTACTTTCATTGCATCACGCATGAACTCCGGGATCAGGCAGATGAAAGTAATGTACATCGCGCCCACCAGGGTTAAACGCGTCATTACTTTATCGATGTACTTCGCCGTTTGCTCTCCCGGACGAATTCCTGGTACGAAGGCACCGGACTTCTTCAGGTTATCTGCTGTCTCACGCGGGTTGAAAACCAACGCCGTGTAAAAGAAACAGAAGAAGATGATTGCAGACGCATAGAGTAACACATAAAGCGGTTGCCCTGGCTGCAAATACAGCGAAATCGTTGTCAGCCAGTTCCAACCGGTACCGCCCCCAAACCATGATGCAATCGTGGCCGGGAACAGAATAATGCTGGAAGCGAAGATTGCCGGGATTACCCCTGCCATGTTCACTTTCAACGGTAAGTGTGTGCTCTGTGCTGCATAAACACGACGACCTTGTTGACGCTTCGCATAGTTAACGACAATACGACGTTGACCACGCTCGATGAAAACAACGAAGAAGGTTACTGCAAACACTAATACTGCAACCAACAGCAACAGGAGGAAGTGCAGGTCGCCTTGCCGGGCTTGCTCAATAGTATGTGCCACTGCCGGCGGAAGTCCCGCTACAATACCTGCGAAGATAATGATCGAGATACCGTTGCCGATACCGCGCTCAGTAATCTGCTCGCCCAGCCACATCAGGAACATTGTCCCGGTCACCAGACTCACTACAGCAGTAAAGTAGAATGCAAAGCCTGGGTTTAACACCAGACCCTGCATACCAGGCATATTCGGCAGACCGGTAGCAATACCGATCGACTGGAATATGGCCAACACCAGCGTACCGTAGCGGGTGTACTGGCTAATCTTGCGACGGCCAGCCTCCCCTTCTTTCTTAATTTCTGCTAGCGCTGGATGAACCACCGTTAACAGCTGGATAATGATCGATGCCGAAATATACGGCATGATCCCCAGGGCAAAGATAGAAGCACGGCTGAGGGCACCACCAGAGAACATGTTAAACATTTCAATGATAGTGCCTCTCTGCTGCTCAAGCAATTTGGCAAGCACAGTGGCATCGATACCAGGAATCGGAATAAAAGAGCCGATACGGAAGACAATCAGCGCGCCGATGACAAACAAAAGTCTGCGCTTCAGCTCGCCGAGCCCGCCTTTAGCACTTTGAAAATCTAATCCTGGTTGCTTAGCCATCTGCTACTTATTCCTCAATTTTACCGCCAGCAGCTTCGATAGCAGCACGAGCGCCTTTGGTGACACGCAGACCACGCAGGGTAACCGGACGAGCGATTTCGCCAGAAAGCATAACTTTCGCGAATTCGATCTGGGTACCAACAACGTTAGCGGCTTTCAGCGTGTTCAGGTCGATTACGTCGCCTTCAACAAGAGCCAGTTCAGACAGACGAACTTCTGCCGTGATCATAGCTTTGCGAGAGGTGAAGCCGAATTTCGGCAAACGACGATATAAAGGCATCTGACCACCTTCAAAACCACGACGTACGCCACCGCCAGAACGTGAGTTCTGACCTTTGTGACCACGACCAGCGGTTTTACCCAGGCCAGAACCAATACCACGACCTACACGCTTAGGCGCATGCTTGGCACCTTCAGCCGGAGACAGAGTATTTAAACGCATCTGTTACTCCTCAACCTTAACCATGTAGGAAACCAAGTTGACCATACCACGTACAGCAGGAGTATCCTCACGCTCTACAGTATGACCAATACGACGCAGACCTAAACCGATCAGGGTTGCCTTATGCTTTGGCAAACGGCCGATGCTGCTTTTTGTTTGAGTTACTTTAATAGTCTTTGCCATGGTTATTTCCCTAGAATTTCTTCGACGGACTTACCACGCTTAGCAGCGACCATTTCTGGGGATTTCATATCTTCCAAAGCAGCAATAGTTGCACGAACCACGTTGATCGGGTTAGTAGAACCATATGCTTTAGCTAATACGTTATGAACCCCTGCAACTTCCAGGACGGCGCGCATTGCACCACCGGCGATGATACCGGTACCTTCGGAAGCTGGTTGCATGAACACACGAGAACCCGTATGAGCACCTTTAACAGGGTGCTGCAGAGTACCGCCATTCAAAGCAACATTAATCATAGCGCGACGGGCTTTTTCCATCGCTTTCTGGATCGCTGCCGGAACTTCGCGTGCTTTGCCGTAGCCAAAACCAACGCGACCGTTACCATCACCAACTACTGTCAGTGCGGTAAAGCTGAAAATACGGCCACCTTTTACGGTTTTAGATACGCGGTTTACCGCGATCAGCTTTTCCTGCAGTTCGCCAGCTTGTTTTTCGATGTGAGCCATCTTAAACCTCTTCCTTAGAACTGAAGGCCAGCTTCACGGGCAGCATCTGCCAGTGCCTGGACTCGACCATGATATTGGAAACCGGAACGGTCGAAGGAAACTTTAGAGATCCCTTTTTCCAACGCGCGCTCAGCCAGTGCTTTACCTACGGCTGCTGCTGCGTCTTTGTTACCGGAATACTTCAATTGCTCTGTGATAGCTTTTTCTACAGTAGAAGCGGCTACCAGTACTTCAGAACCATTTGGAGCAATTACCTGTGCGTAAATGTGACGCGGGGTACGATGTACCACCAGGCGGGTTGCACCCAGTTCTTTGATCTTACGGCGTGCGCGGGTCGCACGACGGATACGAGCAGATTTCTTATCCATAGTGTTACCTTACTTCTTCTTAGCCTCTTTGGTACGCACGACTTCGTCGGCGTAACGGACACCCTTGCCTTTGTAAGGCTCAGGACGGCGGTAGGCACGCAGATCTGCAGCAACCTGGCCAATAACTTGTTTATCAGCGCCTTTCAGCACGATTTCAGTTTGGCTTGGGCATTCAGCAGTAATACCTGCTGGCAGCTGGTGATCGACCGGGTGAGAGAAGCCTAAGGCTAAATTCACCACGTTGCCTTTAACAGCAGCACGATAACCAACACCTACCAGTTGAAGCTTCTTGGTGAAGCCTTCGGTAACACCAACTACCATTGCGTTCAGCAGAGCGCGCGTAGTACCCGCTTGGGCCCAGGCGTTAGCAAAACCTTCGCGCGGGGCGAAAGTCAGTGCGTTAGCTTCTTGCTTCACTTCAACGGCGTTGTGGACAGTACGAGTCAGCTCGCCGTTCTTACCCTTAATCGAAATAACCTGACCGTTGAGTTTTACCTCTACGCCGGCAGGAATGACGACGGGTGCTTTTGCAACACGAGACATTCTTTCCTCCCGAATTAAGCTACGTAGCAGATAATCTCGCCACCAAGACCTGCTTGGCGAGCTGCACGATCGGTCATAACACCTTTAGAGGTAGAAATAACAGCAATACCCAAACCAGCCATAACTTTTGGCAGTGCATCTTTTTTCTTGTAGATGCGCAGACCTGGACGGCTGATTCGCTGAATGCTTTCTACCACTGCCTTGCCCTGGAAGTACTTCAGTACCAGTTCCAGTACAGGCTTGGTGTCGCCTTCGATTTTGAAATCTTCAATAAAACCTTCTTCCTTCAGCAGGTTGGCAATTGCCACTTTCAGCTTGGAGGAAGGCATGGTGACCGCAACTTTGTTCGCGGCTTGACCGTTACGGATACGGGTCAGCATATCCGCGATCGGATCTTGCATGCTCATCTGTCTTTACTCCCGTGATTCAATTGGTAATTACCAGCTAGCCTTTTTCAAGCCTGGTACTTCACCGCGCATAGCGGCTTCACGTAACTTGATACGGCTCAACCCGAATTTGCCCACATAACCATGTGGACGGCCAGTTTGGCGGCAGCGTTTACGCTGACGAGACGGGCTGGAATCACGCGGCAGAGTTTGCAGCTTGAGAACAGCATCCCAACGATCTTCGTCGGAAGAGTTCACACCAGAAATGATAGCTTTCAGTTCCTCGCGTTTAGCGCGGTACTTTTCAGCCAGTTTCACGCGAACGACTTCGCGTGCTTTCATTGATTGCTTAGCCATCAGTAACCCTGCCTTACTTACGGAACGGGAAGTTAAAAGCAGCCAACAGCGCGCGGCCTTCATCATCAGATTTCGCAGTAGTGGTAATGGTAATATCCAAACCACGAACGCGGTCGACTTTGTCGTAGTCGATTTCTGGGAAGATGATTTGCTCACGCACACCCATGCTGTAGTTACCACGGCCATCGAATGACTTAGCGGACAAGCCACGGAAGTCACGGATACGTGGAACAGCAATGGAAATCAGTCGCTCAAAGAACTCCCACATGCGTTCGCCACGCAGAGTTACTTTACAGCCGATCGGATAGCCCTGGCGGATTTTGAAGCCTGCAACAGATTTGCGTGCTTTGGTGATGAACGGCTTTTGACCGGAGATTGCTGCCAGATCAGCTGCTGCATTATCCAGCAGTTTCTTGTCAGCGATCGCTTCACCAACACCCATATTCAGGGTGATCTTCTCGACCCGAGGGACTTGCATGACAGAGTTGTAATCAAACTGAGACATCAGTTGTTTGACTACCTCGTCTTTGTAGTAATCATGCAGTTTCGCCATCGTATTACTCCAAATTACTTGATAGTTTCGCTGTTAGATTTGAAGAAACGGACTTTTTTCCCGTCTTCGAATCTAAAGCCTACACGGTCAGCCTTACCGGTAGCCGCGTTGAAGAGAGCAATGTTAGAAACCTGAATTGCAGCTTCTTTTTCAACAATGCCACCTGGTTGGTTCAGGGCCGGAACCGGCTTCTGATGTTTCTTAACCAGGTTGATACCTTCAACAATGACCTTACCAGCAGACAGGACATTTTTTACTTTACCGCGTTTACCTTTGTCTTTCCCGGTAAGCACGATAATTTCGTCATCACGACGGATTTTCGCTGCCATGTTTCGCTCCTTAGAGTACTTCTGGTGCCAGAGAGATAATTTTCATGAACTTCTCATTACGCAGTTCACGAGTTACCGGCCCAAAAATACGCGTACCGATAGGTTGCTCGCTGTTATTATTTAAAATAACGCATGCATTACCATCGAAGCGAATGACAGAACCGTCCGGGCGACGTACACCCTTCTTGGTGCGCACCACTACCGCCTTCAGCACATCGCCTTTCTTCACCTTACCGCGAGGAATTGCTTCCTTGATGGTAATTTTGATGACATCGCCAATGCCTGCGTAGCGACGGTGCGAGCCACCTAGAACCTTGATACACATTACGCGACGTGCACCGGAGTTGTCGGCCACGGTCAGCATAGTCTGTTCTTGGATCATGTTAGTGCTCCGCTAATGTCAACTACAACTTTAGGACCTATTACTAGATCGTTGAAAAGCCCCATAACTGAGGGCGCAGCATTATAACACCGCTTCCAGAGTATGGGTAGAAAAAATAAACGGCTCATTTTCTGAGCCGTTTATAAGTTAGAGCCAGCTACTCTATTACAGAATCGCTTTCTCTACAACGCGAACCAACGTCCAAGACTTAGTCTTAGACAGTGGACGGCATTCGCGGATTTCTACCACGTCACCGATACCACATTCGTTGTTCTCGTCATGTACGTGCAGCTTGGTCGTACGCTTGATGAATTTCCCGTAGATCGGGTGCTTCACCGTGCGCTCGATAGCAACAACCATGGATTTCTCCATTTTGTCACTAACAACACGACCCTGCAGAGTACGGATAATATCAGTCATTTACACACCCGCCTTTTCAGTCAGTAAAGTCTTAACGCGTGCGACATTACGACGCACTTGTTTCAACAGGTGAGTTTGTTGCAGCTGGCCACTTGCCGCCTGCATGCGCAAGTTAAATTGCTCACGCAGCAGGTTGAGCAGCTCAGTGTTCAGCTCTTCAACGCTTTTTTCACGCAGCTCTTGTGCTTTCATTACATCACCGTCTTAGTTACAAAGGTGGTTTTGATCGGCAATTTAGCTGCAGCCAGCTTGAATGCCTCACGGGCGACCTCTTCTGGTACACCGTCCATTTCGTACAGGACTTTCCCAGGTTGGATCAGGGCAACCCAATACTCCACGTTACCCTTACCTTTACCCATACGCACTTCGAGCGGCTTCTCGGTAATTGGTTTGTCCGGGAATACACGGATCCAAATTTTACCTTGACGCTTAACTGCACGAGTCATTGCACGACGAGCTGCTTCGATTTGACGAGCAGTCAGACGGCCACGGCCAACAGCTTTCAGACCGAAAGTGCCGAAGCTAACATCCGTACCCTGCGCCAGACCACGGTTGCGGCCTTTGTGCATCTTACGGAATTTTGTACGCTTTGGTTGTAACATCAGCGACTCTCCTTACTTGCGGCCTTTACGCTGCTGCTTTTTAGGTTGAGCAGCCGGTTCCGGTTGTTCAACTGCAGCCATACCACCCAGGATCTCACCTTTGAAGATCCATACCTTAACGCCGATTACACCATAAGTGGTGTGCGCTTCAGATGTGTTGTAATCGATATCCGCACGCAGTGTGTGCAACGGAACACGACCTTCACGGTACCATTCGGTACGCGCGATTTCAGCACCGCCAAGACGGCCGCTTACTTCAACTTTGATACCTTTAGCGCCAAGACGCATTGCGTTCTGTACAGCACGCTTCATAGCACGACGGAACATAACGCGACGTTCCAGCTGTGAAGTGATGCTGTCAGCAACCAATTTAGCGTCAAGTTCCGGTTTACGGACTTCGGCGATGTTAATTTGCGCAGGAACGCCAGCGATATCCGCTACGACCTTACGCAGTTTTTCGACATCTTCGCCTTTCTTGCCGATAACGATGCCTGGACGAGCAGTGTGAATAGTCACACGGATGCTCTTCGCAGGACGCTCGATAACGATGCGAGAAACGGAAGCTTTCGCCAGTTCCTTAATCAGGAATTGACGAACTTTAAAGTCGCTGTCCAGGTTGTCAGCGAATTCTTTGGTATTCGCATACCAAGTAGAGTTCCAAGGTTTGACAATACCCAGGCGAATACCATTAGGATGTACTTTCTGACCCATTGCTAGTCTCCAGAGTCTCAGCGATCGGACACAACCACAGTAATGTGGCTGGTGCGCTTCAGGATGCGATCTGCACGACCTTTTGCACGCGGCATAATGCGCTTCATGCTTGGGCCTTCGTCTACGAAGATTTTCGTGACTTTCAGATCATCGATGTCAGCGCCATCGTTGTGTTCTGCGTTAGCAATGGCAGACTCCAGCACTTTCTTAACCAGACCAGCAGCTTTCTTGTTGGTGTAGGCCAGAGTTTCCAGAGCTTGCGACACTTTCTTACCGCGGATCAGGTCTGCAACAAGGCGGACCTTCTGTGCAGAAGAACGAGCGTGGCGATGTTTAGCGATAGTTTCCATCTCTTCCTCCTACCTTAGCGCTTTTTAGCTTTTTTATCAGCCGCATGGCCGCGATAAGTGCGAGTCGGCGCGAATTCACCCAGTTTGTGACCGACCATTTCATCGGAAACGAACACTGGTACGTGCTGACGACCATTATGGACAGCGATGGTCAAACCGATCATGTTAGGAAAGATCGTTGAACGACGGGACCAAGTGCGCAAAGGCTTCTTGTCACCGCTTTCCACCGCTTTCTCTACCTTCTTCAGCAAGTGCAGGTCAATAAAAGGACCTTTCTTGAGAGAACGTGGCATGGCTTATCCTCTAATTATTTTTTGCTACGGCGACGTACGATGAACTTATCGGTACGCTTGTTGCTACGGGTTTTCTTACCTTTGGTCTGAACGCCCCATGGTGTTACTGGGTGTTTACCAAAGTTTTTACCCTCACCACCACCGTGCGGGTGATCGACCGGGTTCATCGCCGTACCGCGAACGGTAGGACGAACGCCACGCCAACGTGCAGCACCTGCTTTACCCAGAACGCGAAGCATATGTTCAGCGTTACCGACTTCACCTAAGGTGGCGCGGCAATCAACTGGAACTTTACGCATTTCGCCTGAGCGCAGACGCAGAGTTACGTAGGAACCATCACGTGCAACGATCTGAACGTAGGCACCAGCAGAACGAGCCATCTGGCCGCCTTTACCTGGTTTCATTTCTACGTTGTGAACCGTTGAACCCACTGGGATGTTGCGCATTGGCAGGGCGTTACCCACCTTGATTGCAGCATCAACGCCAGATTGGATCTGGTCACCAGCTTTCAGGCCTTTCGGCGCCAGGATGTAACGGCGTTCGCCGTCTTTGTACAGAACCAGCGCGATGTTCGCGGAACGGTTCGGATCGTACTCCAGACGCTCAACCACTGCAGCCACACCGTCTTTGTTGCGTTTGAAGTCAACCAGACGATAATGTTGCTTGTGGCCACCACCGATATGACGGGTGGTGATACGGCCATTGTTGTTACGACCACCGCTTTTGCTCAGTTTCTCAAGCAACGGGGCATAAGGTTTACCCTTGTGCAGCTCAGGGTTAACCACTTTAACAACGTGGCGACGACCCGGAGATGTAGGTTTACATTTAACAATTGCCATTGTTCTTACTCCTCCGACTTACTCTGCGCCGCCGATGAAGTCCAGGTTCTGGCCTTCTTTCAGGGTGACGTAAGCTTTTTTCCAGTCGCTACGACGACCAACACGCTGACCGTGACGCTTCACTTTCCCTTTAACTACCAGGGTGTTAACGTCTTCGACTTCGACTTCAAACAGTTTCTGCACTGCAGCTTTAATTTCTGCTTTGGTCGCGTCTTTGGCAACTTTGAGTACGATGGTGTTAGTTTTTTCCATCGCAGCGGATGCTTTTTCAGATACGTGCGGTGCACGCAGCACTTTCAGCAGACGTTCTTCACGGATCATGCCAGCATCTCCTCAACTTGCTTCACAGCATCAGCAGTCATAACCACTTTGTCGAAGGCGATCAGGCTAACCGGGTCGATACCTGCTACATCGCGCACGTCAACCTTGTACAGGTTGCGAGCAGCCAGGAACAGATTCTCATCCAGTTCACCGGTCACGATCAGCACATCTTCCAGAGCCATATCTTTCAGTTTCTGTGCCAGCAGCTTAGTTTTAGGCGCTTCTACAGAGAACTTCTCGACAATGATCAGACGATCTTGACGTACCAGTTCGGACAGGATGCTTTTCAGCGCGCCGCGGTACATCTTTTTGTTTACTTTCTGACTGTGGTCCTGTGGCTTTGCAGCGAAGGTCACGCCACCTGAACGCCAGATCGGGCTCTTTACAGAACCTGAACGCGCACGGCCGGTACCTTTCTGGCGCCACGGTTTTTTACCGGAACCAGTCACTTCAGCGCGGGTCTTCTGAGCACGGGTACCTTGACGGGCACCTGCTGCATAAGCAACAACAACCTGGTGTACCAGCGCTTCGTTGAAATCACGACCGAAGGTAGTTTCGGAAACAGTCAGCGCGCTTTGCGCGTCTTTCAATACTAATTCCATTGCTATCCCCTTACGCCTTCACAGCTGGTTTAACGATCAGGTTGCCACCGGTTGCGCCCGGTACAGCACCCTTAACCAGCAGCAGGTTGCGCTCAGCGTCAACACGTACTACGTCCAGGCTTTGAACGGTTACACGCTCGTCACCCAGGTGGCCAGCCATTTTCTTGCCTTTGAACACTTTGCCCGGAGTCTGGTTCTGACCGATAGAACCCGGAACGCGGTGAGACAAGGAGTTACCGTGGGTAGCGTCTTGGGTACGGAAGTTCCAGCGCTTTACAGTGCCAGCAAAACCTTTACCTTTAGAAGTACCGGTAACATCGACTTTTTTAACTTCAGCGAAGATTTCTACGCTGATGTTTTGACCTGCAGTGAACTCTTCACCTTCTGCAAGGCGGAATTCCCACAGACCACGGCCAGCTTCAACGCCAGCTTTAGCGAAATGGCCCGCTTCCGGTTTGGTCACACGGTTAGCTTTTTTGCTACCAGTGGTAACCTGAACGGCACGGTACCCATCGTTAGCCAGGTCTTTAACCTGAGTCACGCGGTTCGCTTCAATTTCAATCACGGTTACTGGGATAGAAACGCCATCTTCAGTGAAGATACGAGTCATGCCCACTTTTTTACCGACTAAACCAATCATTGTTTCAACCTCTCAATCGCTCAATGACCTGATTAACCCAGGCTGATCTGCACGTCTACACCGGCAGCCAGATCCAGACGCATCAGAGCATCAACGGTTTTCTCGGTTGGCTCAACGATGTCAACCAGACGCTTGTGAGTGCGAATCTCGTACTGATCACGCGCGTCTTTGTTAACGTGCGGAGAGATCAGAACGGTAAAGCGCTCTTTGCGAGTTGGCAGCGGGATCGGACCACGGACTTGCGCACCAGTGCGCTTTGCAGTCTCGACGATTTCCGCGGTTGATTGATCGATAAGACGATGATCAAACGCTTTCAGGCGGATACGGATTCTTTGGTTCTGCATGAGACCAGAGCTCCAATTATTTATAAACGTAAATAATTACTCCTCACACCCATTTCGATTGATGGGGGAGTGTAATCGTCAACATATAACCCCCATATCGGGAGTATTGTTCGAAGAGCAGAAAGTCCTGCCTATCGACTGATTCGCTAAAATCAGGCTTACCAAGATTAGGTAAGCCCGCGCATTATACGCAAAACAGAGCGAGAAGCAAGGCGCAGATGGAAATATGCTCAGGATATCGGCATTTTTTACCGGAGGGTGGCTAACGGGTGAAAACCGAGGGGGAAATCATCAGGATCAGGGCAAGGCTTTGTCGCTGCTCCCCTGCCCTGCCGGAGAAACTCATGCCGGCAGAGGAACATCGTTATTCAAGTGGGTAAACTACAACTGAGCTTGCGCGTAGTTCTGGATACCCAGACGCGCGATCAAATCCAGCTCGGTTTCCAGCCAGTCGATATGCTCTTCTTCATCCGCGAGAATTTCAATCATCAAGTCGCGGCTGACATAGTCATGGATAGAATCGGCATAGGCGATACCCTCACGCAGATTCTTGGCACCGTCCAATTCCAGAGCCAGATCCGAACGCAGCATTTCTTCGATATCTTCGCCAATGTTCAGCTTGCCGAGATCCTGCAAATTCGGCAGGCCTTCCAGAAATAGGATACGCTCGATGTAACGATCGGCATGCTTCATTTCGTCGATCGACTCGTGGTATTCCTTCTCATTGAGACGAGTCAGCCCCCAGTTTTTGAACATTCGGGCGTGCAGGAAATATTGATTGATGGCAACCAGCTCGTTCCCGAGCAGTTTGTTGAGGTGAGCAATGATCTTTTTATCGCCTTTCATAGGTAAATCCTCCTGGCCAGTTCTAAAAGTGTAGAAGCTGTAAGCCAAGAGTCAAAAAATAACCTTACCTTTAGTTAGGCAACTTCGTGCATTGGAATAATGGTTCCGCTTTCCTCCACCATAATCTGTCTTGCCTGACGAATGCATTTTCCGCAATCGGTACCAATCGGCACAAGTTCACGCAGTTGTTTCATGGTATGCGGGTTGTGCTGACGCACGGCTTTACGGATCGCTTTGTCAGTCACGGCATTACACAGACATACGTACATAAGAGACTCACTTCTTAACCAATCCTGTAAGTCTAAATAGGAATGCTTTTTATTTCAATTAAGATTTGAGCAAATTGCATAAAAAAAGGGCACCGAAGTGCCCTCTTTTATGTCGAAAAATTATTTGCGATTAAGCGATAACTTTAGCAACAACACCAGCGCCAACGGTACGGCCGCCTTCACGGATTGCGAAACGCAGACCGTCGTCCATCGCGATTGGGTGGATCAGGGTAACAACCATGTTCACGTTGTCACCAGGCATAACCATTTCAACGCCTTCTGGCAGTTCGATGGTACCGGTCACGTCAGTTGTACGGAAGTAGAACTGTGGACGGTAGCCTTTGAAGAATGGAGTATGACGACCACCTTCTTCTTTGCTCAGGATGTACACTTCTGAGTCGAACTTGGTGTGTGGCTTGATTGAACCTGGTTTAGCCAGTACCTGACCACGTTCGATGTCTTCACGCTTGATACCACGCAGCAGAACACCTACGTTCTCACCAGCACGGCCTTCGTCCAGCAGTTTGCGGAACATTTCAACGCCGGTACAGGTAGACTTAACGGTGTCTTTGATACCAACGATTTCAACTTCTTCGCCCACTTTAACGATACCGCGCTCAACACGACCGGTAACAACGGTACCACGACCGGAGATGGAGAAGACGTCTTCGATTGGCAGCAGGAACGGCTTGTCGATAGCACGCTCTGGTTCTGGGATGTAAGAATCCAGGTAACCGGCCAGCTCGATGATTTTAGCTTCCCACTCAGCTTCGCCTTCCAGTGCTTTCAGCGCTGAACCACGAACAACCGGCAGGTCATCACCAGGGAAGTCGTAAGCAGACAGAAGTTCACGAACTTCCATTTCTACCAGTTCCAGCAGCTCTTCATCATCAACCATGTCGCATTTGTTCATGAATACGATGATGAAAGGAACGCCAACCTGACGACCCAGCAGGATGTGCTCACGGGTCTGAGGCATAGGGCCATCAGTCGCAGCAACAACCAGGATAGCGCCGTCCATCTGAGCAGCACCGGTGATCATGTTTTTAACGTAGTCGGCGTGCCCTGGGCAGTCAACGTGCGCGTAGTGACGAGTCGGGGTGTCATACTCAACGTGAGAAGTGTTGATGGTGATACCACGAGCTTTTTCTTCTGGCGCGTTATCGATCTGGTCGAAAGCACGTGCAGAACCGCCGTAGGTTTTAGCCAGAACGGTGGTGATTGCTGCAGTCAGGGTAGTTTTACCGTGGTCAACGTGGCCGATAGTACCAACGTTAACGTGCGGTTTGGAACGTTCAAATTTTTCTTTAGACACGGCTATATTCCTTACTCTTATGCTCTCCCCTCATGGAGAGAGCACTGATCAATGTGTTAAACCCGAAAGCTTATTTACCACGGGCTTCAATAACGGCCTGAGCGACGTTGTTCGGCGCATCATCGTACTTCAGGAACTCCATGGAGTAAGAAGCACGGCCTTTGGTCAGAGAACGCAGTTGAGTTGCGTAGCCGAACATCTCGGACAACGGAACTTCAGCGTGAATCTGAACGCCAGTAGCGTTGGATTCCTGACCTTTCAGTTGACCACGACGACGGCTAAGGTCACCGATGACGTCACCAGTGTTCTCTTCCGGCGTTTCAACTTCAACCTTCATGATAGGCTCAAGCAAAACAGGTTTTGCTTTCTTAAAGCCATCTTTAAAGGCGATAGAAGCGGCCAGTTTAAACGCCAATTCGGAGGAGTCAACATCGTGGAAAGAACCGAAATGCAGACGCACACCGAGATCAACTACCGGATAACCAGCCAGTGGACCAGACTTAAGCTGCTCCTGGAGGCCTTTATCAATGGCAGGGATGTATTCCGTTGGGATCACACCGCCCTTAATGTCATTGATGAACTCGTAACCTTTCGGATTTGAGCCCGGCTCCAGTGGGTACATGTCGATCACAACGTGACCGTACTGACCACGACCACCAGACTGCTTGGCGTGTTTACCTTCGATATCGGTAACTTTCGCGCGAATCGCTTCACGGTAAGCAACCTGAGGTTTACCCACGTTAGCTTCAACGTTGAATTCACGCTTCATGCGGTCAACCAGGATATCCAGGTGAAGTTCACCCATACCTGCGATGATAGTCTGACCTGATTCTTCGTCAGTCCATACGCGGAATGATGGGTCTTCCTTCGCCAGACGGCCCAGAGCCAGACCCATTTTTTCTTGGTCAGCTTTGGTTTTTGGTTCAACTGCAACGGAGATTACCGGCTCAGGGAACTCCATACGCTCCAGAATGATCACGTGGTTTGGATCACACAGAGTGTCACCGGTAGTCACGTCTTTCAGACCGATTGCTGCAGCGATGTCGCCCGCACGAACTTCTTTGATCTCTTCACGCTTGTTGGCGTGCATCTGAACGATACGGCCCAGACGCTCACGAGCAGCCTTCACTGAGTTCAGAACGGTGTCACCGGAGTTAACGATACCGGAGTACACGCGGAAGAAGGTCAGGTTACCCACGAATGGGTCGGTAGCAATTTTAAATGCCAGAGCAGCAAACGGCTCTTCATCGCTAGCGTGACGCTCAGCCGGAGTATCTTTACCGTCGTCCAGGATACCGTTGATTGCAGGGACGTCAGTTGGGGATGGCAGGTAATCAATTACCGCATCCAGCATCGCCTGCACGCCTTTGTTTTTAAAGGCGGAACCACAGGTAACCAAGATGATTTCGTTGTTCAGCACGCGCTGACGCAGAGCAGTCTTGATTTCTTCCTCGGTCAGCTCTTCGCCGCCCAGGTATTTGTCCATCAGCTCATCTGAAGCTTCAGCTGCAGATTCAACCAGGTTCTGGCGCCATTCTTCAGCCAGTTCTTGCATGTCAGCAGGGATGTCTTCGTATTCGAAGGTCACGCCAGCATCAGCTTCGTTCCAGTTGATCGCTTTCATTTTCACCAGGTCAACAACACCGGTGAATTTCTCTTCTGCGCCGATAGCCAGCTGCAATGGCACTGGATTCGCGCCCAGACGAGTTTTGATCTGACCAACAACTTTCAGGAAGTTAGCACCCATGCGGTCCATTTTGTTAACGAACGCGATGCGTGGAACTTTGTATTTGTTAGCCTGACGCCATACAGTTTCAGACTGAGGCTGAACACCACCTACAGCACAGTAAACCATTACAGCGCCATCAAGAACACGCATGGAACGTTCTACTTCGATGGTGAAGTCAACGTGCCCTGGGGTGTCGATGATGTTTACGCGGTGCGGCTCAAACTGCTTGGCCATACCAGACCAGAAAGCAGTAGTCGCTGCAGAAGTGATGGTAATACCACGCTCCTGCTCCTGTTCCATCCAGTCCATGGTGGCAGCGCCGTCATGAACTTCACCGATTTTGTGGTTTACACCGGTGTAGAACAGAATACGTTCGGTAGTGGTCGTCTTACCGGCGTCGATGTGGGCGCTGATACCGATATTACGGTAGCGCTCAATGGGTGTTGTACGAGCCATTTGATTCCTCTATTGCCTTAGGCGTTCAAGTTCGGTTAACCCAAGCGGGTTGGCTTCTTGAAGCGCCCGCTTGGTTAGCATAACTACTGCGTGGCAATTACCAGCGGTAGTGGGCGAACGCCTTGTTAGCTTCGGCCATACGGTGAACGTCTTCACGCTTCTTAACAGCAGAACCTTTGTTCTCAACTGCATCAGAAAGCTCGTTCGCCAGGCGCAGAGCCATGGATTTATCACCGCGTTTACGAGCAGCATCAACGATCCAACGCATTGCCAGAGCATTACGACGGACCGGGCGAACTTCAACTGGCACCTGATAAGTAGAACCACCAACGCGGCGAGACTTAACTTCTACAGTCGGGCGAACGTTGTCGAGAGCTACTTCGAAAGCTTCCAGGTAATCTTTACCAGAACGCTGAGCCAGGGTCTCCAGCGCGGTATAGACGATTGCTTCTGCAGTAGATTTTTTACCATCTACCATCAGGATGTTTACAAATTTGGCCAACAGTTCGGATCCGAACTTAGGATCTGGCAGGATTTTACGTTGGCCGATTACGCGACGACGTGGCATGGAAATACTCCGTTGTTAATTCAGGATTGTCCAAAACTCTACGAGTTTATTTTGACATTAAAGTGAAAATGTTTGGCCTTACTTAACGGAGAACCATTAAGCCTTTGGCTTCTTCACGCCGTACTTGGAACGAGCTTGCTTACGGTCTTTAACACCGGAGCAGTCAAGTGCACCACGAACGGTGTGGTAACGCACACCTGGCAAGTCTTTTACACGACCGCCACGGATCAGGATCACGGAGTGTTCCTGCAGGTTATGACCTTCACCGCCGATGTAGGAGGTAACTTCAAAACCGTTAGTCAAACGCACACGGCATACTTTACGCAGTGCGGAGTTTGGTTTCTTAGGAGTGGTGGTATATACGCGAGTACATACGCCACGTTTCTGCGGGCAGGCTTCCAGCGCTGGAACGTTGCTTTTAGCAGCCTTCACAGAGCGTGGTTTGCGTACCAGCTGATTAATTGTTGCCATTAAAAAGCTCCTGGTTTTTGCTTCGTAAACACGTGATAAATCCCCTCGTATGCACTACTGGCAAAGTACGAGGACGCAGAATTTTATGGCTGAGTAGTAGAGGTGTCAAGAAATATACAACATCACTCTCATCACCAGGCCATTTGGCTGCGATGTTTTTCGGTTAATTCAACGAAGTGATTATAGCCGACGACAGTGATTTTGTGTGAAAAATGACCAGACAACCCTCTGGCATCCAGGTCGTTCTGCAGCGCATAAAGGGATATGGGGGCATTGAGCAGCAATTCAAGGTGCGCGCTACCGGCCAGGCCGGCCAGCACGCCATCCTGCAGCAGCAGCAGGTCATCGCCCGGCGCGGTCAAACGCAGCAGCGCAGGCAAATCGCATTGAGCGGGGGAACGGCTAAGGGTATACAGCATCAGGGTTTCCTAAAATGTCATCACCACGTCATAGCTGGCCAGTTGGCGACTCAGCGCATCCGGCGCCAAGATCTCGGCGTCCAGCACCCAGTCAGTCACCTGACTCAGGCCGCGCTCCTGTAGCGATGCCTGGCAAAGATAACACTGCTCAACGTCATACAGCGGCAGCACGCCAAAGGTGGCAATGTAATTGCGCGCCAGAATTTTTTCCGGTTGCTGTCCCGGGATGATCTGCAGCACGCCGTCACCGATAAAAAACACGCCCAGATCTTCGCTCAGCGCCGAAGTGGCTAACAACGCATCCAGCCCTTCCCTGCCGCTGGCGCTGCCGTGTGGGCTCTGGGTAAAAACAAAAGCGACTCGTTTCATAAACTCTCTCAGAACTGCACCAGGCGGTCACAGCTCAGCGAAGCCTCCGCCAGCGAGCCCAGCCCGCTAAGGGTAAAACCCGGCTGAAGGTTGGCGCTGGGCAATCCTTGCAGTGCGGCTTCCTGCTCATCGGTCACACCGCGCCGGAGTGCCGCGGCTACGCAGACGTTGAGCTCAATGCCATGCTGCTGTGCCAACTGCACCCAACCCCGCACCAAATCGAATTCGTCGCTGGCCGGCGCAGTCAGTTGATTAGCGTTCAACACCCCTTCACGGTAAAAAAACACGCTGGAGAGGCGGTGTCCCTTGGCCAGCAAAGCCTGCGCGAACTGATAGGCGCTGCTGGCCTGTTGGGTGCCGTAAGCCGGGCCGGTGACCAAAAGGCAGTAACTCAGCATCCGCGCTCGGTTCCCAACAGATCGCCGCTTTTGAACTGGCGGATGTACAGATACACGGTGTGTTTTGAGATATTCAGACGGTCCGCCACCTGATTAATGGCGTCCTTGATATCAAAAATGCCCTTCTCGTAGAGATTCAGCACTACCTGGCGGTTTTTGGCATTGTTGGAAACATTACGATCGGCATTAACTTCCTCAATGGTGAACTCCAGCGTCTGCGCCACCAGATCGTCAACCGACGACGCAAAGTTGACCGAAGGCGCCACGTCCTGAGTTTCCGGCGGCATAAAGGTCTGCATCACCTGGGAGAAAGGTACGTCGAGGTTCATGTTGATACACAGCAAACCGATCACCCGCTGTTCACGATTACGGATGGCGATAGTCACCGACTTCATCAGCACGCCGCTCTTGGCACGGGTAAAATAGGCCTTGGACACGCTGCTGTCATCGCCGGCCATGTCATGCAACATACGCAGCGCGAGATCCGTGATCGGCGAGCCGATCTGCCGCCCGGTGTGCTCACCGTTCGCAATGCGTACCGCCGAACATTTCAAATCTTCCAAAGCATGCAGCACGATCTCACAGTGCCCGCCGATCAACATCGCCAGGCCGTCAACAACCGCTTCGTAAGACTTCAGGATTTCATGATCCGTCTGGGTAAACGGACGTTCATTCAGCAAATCAAGTTCGCTGGCTTCGCTGGATAAAAGCGAATTAGACATCGAAAATACCACCCTCAAAGATCGCCTGTGCCAGGGGGCGCAGCTAAAACTGCTCGTGCGGGTTCCTTTCCACAGGCGGCACACCCTTCAGGTTACGCGGGATGGGCTGGCTGATATCAGTCTGAAACAGCACGACGAGCGTCCGCAGGCCGAGATGACCAGGAACAGTTTTAGGTACACGCCCTAAGGGGCAGGCGCATGACTCATAAGTCCGGATTATTAGTCTAGCAAAACAGCCAGAGTAAAGTCCTTGCGTTTGCGCGTGGTATTGACGTTAAGCCCGATGCCCGGCAGGCGTCAAGCGATCAGTGGGCAGGAAGTGAAAGTTAGCGCTGATTTGGCGGATTAAAATGAACACCGCCGCGAAGGACGTTCGCGGCGGTGTGGGGACTCAGACAGGCTTATTGCGCTTTGGCGTCTGCCGCTGCGTCAGCCGGCTTTTCAGCCTTGGCGTCCGCTTTAGGAGCGGCTTTCACATCCAGCAGTTCAACGTCGAACACCAGTGTGGAGTTAGCCGGGATGCCCGGAACGCCAGTTTTACCGTAGGCCAGCGCCGGTGGGATAACCAGCTTGATTTTGCCGCCTTTCTTGATGTGTTTCAGGCCTTCGGTCCAGCCTGGGATCACGCCGTCCAGACGGAATGACAGTGGCTCGCCACGGGTGTAGGAGTTATCAAACTCGGTACCGTCAGTCAGGGTGCCTTTGTAGTTCACCACAACGGTATCGCTGTCTTTAGGCGCAGAACCGGTCCCTGGCTTCTCTACCTGGTACAGCAGGCCGGACTCGGTTTTCTTCACGCCTTTTTCTTTCGCGAAGGTGTCGCGGTACTTGGTGCCTTTCGCTTCGTTATCTTTCGCGTCCTCCTCCATCTTCGCCTGAGCGGAAGCCTTCACGCGCGCTTCAAAGCTCTGCAGAGTTTTTTCGATATCTGCATCGTTCAGCTTGCTCTTGTTGGCAAAAGCGTCCTGAACGCCTGAGATCAACTGGTCTTTGTCCAGTTTAATACCCAGTTTTTCTTGCTCTTTCAGCGAGTTGTCCATGTAACGGCCCAGGGATGCACCCAGTGCGTAAGCCGCTTGCTCGTCATCGTTCTTGAACTTGCCGGTGCTTGGCGCCGCGTCGGCAGCTTTCGCCGCTTCTGCCGGTTTAGCTGCATCGGCAGCCATGACCTGGGTCGCATTCAAAGCAAAAGCCATGGTGGTTGCCAGAAGCGTGACTTTAAACAAAGATTTCATCCATTTCTCCAGTGTCTGAAGCGGTGCCCCAAACAATCATTAAGTAAGATAACCGGGCTACTATAGCTGTCCGAAACAAAACAAAACAGTCACACAGGTAACCAATCGAGTCAAAGTGTGACTCCAGCTTTAAACAGAAGTTTCGTTTAATGTGCTACCCGTATGATAAGTCAGATTTTTCCTGCGCCCGCAGTATCCACAGTAACAAAAACCCTCAGGCCGATCGCTCTATTTTTCAGCACTTTACACAGTGCCCTGGCGTTTTCCGTCTGCCCCCGCACACAGCGAGGTGAAATAGCGCAGCGCAAAGCCGCCGGCAGCTGTTACCATAGCCTCAGATCCAGGATTTAACCGCGTCAGAGGTAGCATCATGCACAACGCCGATATCCAAAGCCTGTTACTGCGGCTTGAAGAACTGGAAAGCCGTCAGGCCTTTCAGGAAGTCACTATTGAAGAGCTCAATCAGACCGTGGTGAAACACCAGCTTGAAATGCTGAAATTGCAGGATCACCTGCGCGTGCTGACCGACAAGCTGCGTTCGACCCAAACGTCAATGATCGCGTCGCAGTCGGAAGAAACGCCGCCGCCACATTATTGATAAACCATAAAAAAGGGCAGCCTCAGGGCCGCCCATTTTTTTGCCGTTACTGCGCTGCTATTAGTGGCAGCCGCAACCGCCGTTACCGCAACCGCCTTTCTTGGCCTGACCGTGATCATGCGCGTGGTCATGGTCGTGATCGTGGCCATGGCCGCCGCAGCAACCTTCACCGTGTTCGTGGTGATGATCGTGCTCGCCGTGTACGTGGCCGTGAGCCAATTCTTCAGCGGTAGCTTCGCGGATCGCGACAACTTCTACGTTGAAGTTCAGGTTCTGGCCAGCCAGCATGTGGTTACCGTCAACCACGACGTGATCGCCGTCCACTTCGGTGATTTCGACCGGCACTGGGCCCTGATCGGTGTCAGCCAGGAAACGCATGCCAACTTCCAACTCGTCAACGCCCATAAAGACGTCTTTCGGCACGCGCTGCACCAGGTTTTCGTCGTAGTTGCCGTACGCATCGTTAGCGCCAACGTTAACGTCAAAACGATCGCCCGCTTCGTGGCCTTCGAGTGCTTTTTCCAGACCTGCGATCAGAGAACCATGCCCGTGCAGATAGTCCAGCGGCGCACTCACCGGAGACTCATCAACCAACACACCGTCTTCTGTACGTACTTGATAAGCCAGGCTGACCACCAAGTCTTTTGCTACTTTCATGATATCTCCTACCGTTGGATACTTGGACGCAGCCGTCATGAGGCCGCGCCTTTACCGGACAGATTGTATCGGAAATCTGCCCCGCTGTACCCTACAGCATAAAAAAACGCGCTCGATAACGCTATTCAGGATGGAAAATACCGATCACCTGCTCCTGCGGCCGGACGTGCTTTTCCACCTGCTGTTCGGTCTGCCGCTGATGATGGCCGCACTTGACGCACTCCACCACTTCGACCTGGTCTTCACGCCAAACGGCCAGCGTATCCATAGCCTTACAGCTTGGGCAGACCGCCCCGGCGATAAATCTTTTCCGTGTTGCAGACATCTCAATGCTCCAAATTATTCGTATTCATCCCAGCCGTCGAACTGGCGACTCTCTTTTTGCATCTCCCGGTGGAAAAGTTCTTCCAGCTCGCGCCGCGCTTCCTTCACGCGGGAAATTTGTGCCACATCGCCATGATGCGGCGGCATCAGCTCACGCAACATCCGCATATCCAATCGACGGAAGTGCTGCTGCGCGCGATAGGCCTGATGAGGATGCATGCCCAGTTCCATCAGTGCCTTGCGCCCCAGCTCCAGCGCACTGGAAAAGGTTTCGCGACTGAACTGCTTGACCCCTGCCTGCAATAACTCGTGCGCTTCCACACGACCGCGTGCCCGCGCCAAAATACTCAGCTCGGGAAAATGCTGCTGACACAGGCGGACAATTTCCATGGTGTCTTCCGGCTCATTACAGGTGATCACAATCGACTTGGCCTTCGCCGCACCTGCCGCACGCAGCAGTTCCAGCTCGGTGGCGTCACCGTAATACACTTTATAACCATAGCGCCGCAGTACGCCGACGGCGCTGACATCGCGCTCCAGGACGGTAATGCGCATCTTGTTGGCCATCAGCAGGCGGCCGATCACCTGACCAAAACGCCCGAAGCCAACGATGATCACCTGCGGGTCATCGTCTTCCACATACGGGGTCTCTTCGTCCTCATCCCGGGCGTTATAACGACGCACCAGGATGCGATCGATAATCTGCATCAGCAACGGCGTGGTCATCATCGACAGGGTCACCACCACCAGCAACAGCGCAAGCTGATCGGGCTGCAACACCTTCTGCGCCCCCGCCGCCGAAAACAGCACGAAGGCAAACTCTCCACCCTGACTGAGCACCCCGGCAAACTGCAAGCGCACTGAACTGCGCAGGCCGAAAATACGCGACAGCGAGTACAGCACCCCTGACTTAATCGCAACCAACAACACCACGCCCAGCAGCACTTCGGCCAGATGGGTATAGAGTACGCCGATATTCAGCGCCATACCCACCGAGATAAAAAACAGCCCCAGCAGCAGCCCTTTGAAAGGCTCGATGGAGATTTCCAGCTCGTGGCGATATTCGCTTTCCGCCAGCAGCACGCCGGCGATAAAGGTGCCTAGCGCCATAGACAGGCCCAGGGCATCCATAAACATCGCCGCCCCCAGCACCACCAGCAGGGCGGCGGCGGTGAAGATTTCGCGAACTCCGGAAGAGGCGATATAACGGAACAGCGGACGCAGCAGGAACCGCCCGCCAACCAGCATGCCGCCGAATGCCGCCACCTTGAGTGCAATTTGTGCCCAATCGTCGCTGCTGCCGCCAGCGCCGGCCAGGATCGGGATCAACGCCAGCGCCGGGATCACCGCCATGTCCTGGAACAGCAGCACCGAGAACCCCAACTGGCCGCCTTCGTTGCGGTTCATGCCCTTTTCGCGCATCAGTTGCAGCGCCATGGCGGTTGACGACATCGCCAGCCCGATACCGCCAATCACGGCGGCCTGCCAGGCGAAATGCGTCAGATAAAGCAATGCCCCCAGCACCGCAGCGGTGATCAACACCTGTCCGGCGCCGACGCCAAAGATTGAGCGCCTGAGTTCCCACAGCTTGCTCGGGTTCAACTCCAGCCCGATGATAAACATCAGGAACACCACGCCCAGCTCAGAAAAATGCAGGATCTCGTCGACGTCGCGAATGAAACCCAATCCCCAGGGGCCGATGGCAATACCGGCGATCAGGTAACCCAGCACCGCGCCGATACCCAGTCGACGGGCAATCGGCACCGTGACGACGGCGGCAAACAGAAACAGTAAAATTGCGGTCAGTAACGTTGAGCCTTCCATGTTTACCTTCCTCCCTGCGGCAGCGGATTACGCAACCAATCGCCATACGCCGTGGCATGGCTTTCCAACACTTCCGGCTTCTGACGGCGCGCCCAATACACCAGCATCGGCGTCAGCCAGTGCATATGGCACATGGCGGCGGTCAGCTCAAACGGCCGCAGAATATCTTCCATCGGGTAGCGGTTATAACCGCCGGTACGATAGGCCCCCTCCGGTTCCCCGGTGGTGATCACCGAGCGCCAATACTTTCCCGCCAGTGCATTACCGCCCATGCCGCTGGCAAAACCACGCGACAGCACGCGATCCAGCCATTCTTTCAACAGGGCCGGGCAGCTGTAGGTATAGAGAGGATGTTGAAAAACAATGACCTGATGTTCACGCAGCAGTTGTTGTTCGTGGTGAATATCGATAAAAAAATCAGGATAGTGCGCGTATAAATCGTGCACGGTGACATGTTCCAACTGCTGTGCCGGTCGAAGCAAAACCCGATTCGCGACCGAGTCCTGGGATTCCGGATGGGCATACAGCAGCAAGACCTTGGGCGGCTGCGACATCATTCCCCTCCAAAGCGTCGTCAGGGTAGCGGTTTTCCGTTACCATGCTCCGCAAAGACTAATAATAGGACAGTCTGTGTCCTGTTAACTTAGAATCCATTCAATTTAACATACTCTGAACATACGGCGCTTTATGATTGTATTCTCCTCGCTACAAATCCGACGCGGTACCCGCGTCCTGCTGGACAACGCCACGGCGACGGTTAATCCAGGTCAGAAGGTCGGCCTGGTGGGTAAAAACGGCTGTGGCAAATCTACGCTGCTGGCCTTGCTGAAGGGTGAGATGGCCGCAGACGGCGGCAGCTACACCTTTCCAGGCAACTGGGCCCTGGCCTGGGTAAACCAGGAAACGCCGGCGCTCGACGTGCCGGCACTTGAGTATGTTATCGACGGTGATCGCGAATTCCGCCAGCTTGAAGCCGACCTGCAGCTGGCAAACGACAAAAACGACGGCCACGCCATCGCCACGCTGCACGGCAAGCTGGATGCCATCGACGCCTGGACCATACGCTCCCGCGCCGCCAGCCTGCTGCACGGCCTGGGGTTCTCCAATGAACAGCTGCTAAATCCAGTCAGGGCCTTCTCGGGCGGCTGGCGTATGCGCTTGAACCTGGCGCAGGCGCTGGTGTGCCGTTCTGATCTGCTGCTGCTCGACGAACCGACCAACCACCTGGATTTGGACGCGGTGATCTGGCTCGAGCGCTGGTTGAAGGGTTATCCCGGCACGCTGGTGCTGATTTCGCATGACCGCGATTTCCTGGATCCGATCGTCGATAAAATTCTGCATATCGAACAAGAGACCATCAACGAATACACCGGCAACTACTCCTCGTTCGAGCGTCAGCGTTCGACCAAGCTGGCCCAGCAGCAGTCGCTGTACCTGAACCAGCAAGAGAAAGTGGCGCATCTGCAAAGCTATATTGACCGCTTCCGCGCGCAGGCCACCAAGGCCAAGCAGGCGCAGAGCCGCATCAAGATGCTCGAACGCATGGAGCTGATCGCGCCGGCCCATGTGGATAACCCATTCAGCTTCAGCTTCCGCCAGCCGGAAAGCTTGCCGAACCCGTTGCTGCGTATGGAGAAGGTCAGTGCCGGCTACGGCGACAAGGTGATCCTCAACTCGATCAAGCTGAACCTGGTGCCCGGCTCACGCATTGGCTTGCTGGGCCGTAATGGCGCCGGTAAATCGACCCTGATCAAAATGCTGGCCGGTTCGCTTGAGCCGTTGAGCGGTGAAATTGGCCTGGCAAAGGGGATTAAATTGGGTTACTTCGCCCAGCATCAGTTGGAGTTCCTGCGGGCCGACGAATCCCCTCTGCAGCACTTGAGTCGCATCGCTCCACGGGTGCTGGAACAACAGCTGCGCGATTACCTCGGCGGCTTTGGCTTCCAGGGCGATAAGGTCACCGAAGCCACCGAACGGTTCTCCGGCGGCGAGAAAGCGCGGCTGGTACTGGCGCTGATCGTCTGGCAACGCCCCAACCTGCTGCTGCTCGATGAACCGACCAACCACCTGGATTTGGACATGCGTCAGGCGTTGACCGAAGCGCTGATCGATTTCGAGGGCGCATTGGTGGTGGTCTCGCACGACCGTCACCTACTGCGATCCACCACGGACGATCTCTATCTGGTGCATGATGGCCAGGTGGAAGTGTTCGAAGGCGATCTGGACGACTACCAGCAATGGCTGAGCGACCTGCAACGTCAGGAAAATCAGCAGGACGCCCCGGATAAAGAGAACAACGGCAACAGTGCGCAGGCACGTAAAGACCAGAAGCGTCGCGAAGCCGAGTTCCGCAACCAGACTCAGCCACTGCGCAAGCAAATTGCCAAGCTGGAACAACAGATGGAAAAACTGGGGGCCGAACTGGCGGCGGTAGAAGAGAAGTTGGCGGACTCCGCGCTGTACGACATCAGCCGCAAGGCCGATCTGACCCTCTGCCTACAGCAACAAAGTCAGGCCAAGTCCGCCTTGGAAGAAACGGAAATGACCTGGCTGGACGCACAGGAGCAGTTGGAACGCTTCACGCAAGAGTTCGAATCCTAAGGGCTACGGGGCGGCCTGCCGTCCCTGCATGTCACCCCTTGTAAAAGGGTTTATCCCCCAGAATGGTCGCACGGTGCATGATGCGCCGCTGTGGCAGATAATCCGCGTTGGCGTAATGCTGCGTCACGCGGTTATCCCAAATGGCAATGTCATTCTCCTGCCAGCGCCAGCGCACCTGGAACTCCGGCTTGGTAATGTGAGCAAACAGGAAGTTCAGCAGCGCGTCACTTTCCTTCGGAGCCAAATCAACAATTCTGGTCGTGAAACCTTCGTTGACGAACAGCGCCTGCCGGCCGCTGACCGGGTGGGTACGTACCACCGGGTGCAACAGCGGTGGGTTTTTCTGTACCGCCAACTGCCAGCGCTGATGTTCCTCTTCACTGCCGCGGTGCTTGAATTCCGGGAATGATTTGGTGAAGTCATGCTCCGCCTGCAGGCCAGCCAGCAACTGCTTTAAAGGGGCAGACAAGGCTTCATAAGCCGCGATACCGCTGGCCCACAGCGTATCGCCGCCGGTGGTAGGCAGGGTTTTCGCTGCCAAAATCGCCCCCAGCGGTGGGTTTTCGATAAAGGTCACGTCGGTATGCCAGTTATCGTTGTCCGGCGGATTATTGTCATGGGTATCCAGCACGATAATCTCTTTCACATCGGCGGCTTGCGGGTAGACCGGGTGAATGTGCAGGTCGCCAAAGCGGCCGGCCAGGTTGCGCTGCTGCAACGGCGTGATCGGCTGATTGCGCAAGAACAGCACCTGATGTTTGAGCAACGCATGGTAGAGCTGCTCGAACTGGCCGTCGCCCAAAGGACGCGCCAGGTCAACATTCTCGACCAGCGCACCGATATAAGGCCCCAGGGGGGTGATACTTAAACGTTCGTTCATTGCTGTACTCCGTGCCACGGGGTCAATCGACGCTGCAAGGCACGCAGCCCCAGCTCCAGCCCAAATGCAATAATCGCAATCACGCCAATACCGGCCAGCACCACATCGGTAGCCAGAAACTCACCGGCGGATTGCACCATAAATCCCAGGCCGCGGGTGGCGGCAATCAGTTCTGCTGCGACCAGCGTCGACCAGCCGACCCCCAGCCCAATGCGAATACCGGTTAAAATCTCCGGCAAGGCGCTCGGCAGCACCACGAAACGCAGCACCTGCCAGCGATTGGCGCCCAGCGCACGCGCCGCACGCACCCTGACCTGAGCCACGCTGCGCACTCCCGCCACGGCGGACAGCGTCACCGGGGCGAAAATCGCCAGATAAATCAGTAGGATCTTTGAAGTTTCACCGATGCCGAACCAAATCACCATCAGCGGTAAATAGGCCAGCGGCGGCACCGGGCGATAAATTTCAATCAGCGGATCGAGAATGCCGCGCACCGTGTCGTTCAGCCCCATGGCAATACCCACCGGCACCCCGATAAGCACCGCGGCCAGCAGCGCAACCAGGATACGCCCCAGGCTGGCGGCCAGATGCTGCCATAGCGTGGCGTCCATAAAACCCTGCGGGCTGGCTATGGTGATCAACTGATGCAGCACCTGCTGCGGCGCCGGCAAGAACAACGGGCTGATCAGGTTCAACGCGGTCACGCCCCACCAAATAGCCAGCACCACCAACAGGGTGGCGCTGCTCAACCAGACGTTGCGTGGCACGCTAAAGCGCCGCGGTGTCGCCGCCTTCGGCTGGGCAACCTCTTTAAGGGCAGAATGCAGGCTCATAACAAGGCCTCGCGCTGTTGGAAGACTTTGCCCAGCACGTATTCGCGCTGGGCGATAAATTCAGGATCAGACTTGATCGAACGGCAAGGTTCACCGTCGGCATAGCGTTGGCCGAAATTCAGCGCCAGACGCTCCACCACCTGCCCCGGCCCCGGTGACAGCAGCAGCAGTTCACTGGCAAGGAACACCGCCTCTTCAATATCGTGGGTAATCAGCAACACCTGCTTGCCGGTGTCGCGCCAGATGGTCAATAGCAGTTCCTGCATTTGTTCACGGGTAAAAGCATCCAATGCCCCGAACGGCTCGTCCAGCAACAGCAAACGCGGATTGGCCGCCAGTGCGCGAGCTATGCCCACGCGCTGGCGCATGCCGCCGGAAAGCTGCCAGATGAAGTGCTGCTCATAACCGGCCAGGCCGACACGCTGCAGCATCTGCAGCGCCACCTCACGACGTTGCGGCTTGCCGACCCCGGCCAGCTGCAAGCCAAATTCGACGTTATCCACCACGTTACGCCACGGCAGTAAACCTTCATGCTGGAACACCACGCCCCGTTCGGCTCCGGGGCCTTTTACGGGAACTTCGTCAAGCGTGATGCTGCCAGCTGAAGGCTCGATAAACCCGGCGATCAAATTCAGCAGCGTGGTTTTGCCGCAGCCCGAGGGGCCAAGCACCACCACCAGTTGTCCGGCGTCAATCTGGAACGAGACGTCGCGCAGTGCAGGACGCCCCTGATACTCTGCTGAAAGGTGGTTAACGTTTAGCATTCTGCTCCCTTACGACTGCGGCGCAGCCTGCACCTGTTTCACAAAGCGATCGGTGACATAGGCACTGTAATCGCTGTCGACCTGGGGAATTTTGCCCTGCTGTTTGAGGAACTCGGCGGTGTCATGAATGGCTTTGTCCACCGGCTGACCAAGCTGGGTGATCTGTTCGGCGACCGGCAGGTAAGTATTGCCCTGCACCAGCACCGGTATCTGCTCTTCCGGCACGCCGCTCAGTCGGGACAGCGTGCTGAGGTTGCCCTTGTCTTTCAGCCACTGCTCCGGCTGCGCCAGATAGGCTTTTTGGGCATTCAACGCGCTGGCGGCAAAGGCCGTCACCACTTCAGGATGCTTCTCGGCAAAGTCTTTGCGCACCACCCAAACGTCGAGCGTCGGGGCGCCCCACTGTCCGACCTGGGCAGAATCCGTCAGCACCTTGCCCTGTTTGGCCAACTCATTGACCACCGGGGCCCAAACATAGGCGCCATCGATATCACCGCGCTGCCAGGCGGCGGCGATGGCCGGCGGTTGCAGATTGAGGATTTTGACCTGCTCTGGCTTGATGCCCCAGTGCTTCAGAGAAGCCAACAGGCTGTAGTGCGTGGTTGAGATAAAGGGCACGGCGATGCGCTTACCGATCAGATCCTGCGGGCTTTTAATCTCTTTTTTCACCACCAGCGCTTCGGAACTGCCGAGCTGGGAGGCGATCAGAAACACTTCGATAGGAAGTTTTTGGCTGGCGGCCACCGCCAATGGGCTGGAGCCGATGTTGCCGATCTGGACGTCACCTGAAGCCAATGCGCGCAGCACGCTGGAGCCACTGTCGAATTTGCGCCAGTCAACGGTAGCACCGGACTGTTTGGCGAAGCTGTTTTCCGCCTGCGCCACCTTGGCGGGTTCCGCCGAAGTCTGGTAGGCCACGGTCACGTCCACCGCATAGGCGCTGGTTGCGCTAAGTGACAACACCAGCAGCGCCGCACTGCGTAGAGAAAAAAGTTTGCTCGCCATGTTCGCTCCGTTGATAAAAGTCTGTTCAGTTGCTGACAGTTTTATCCGAGCGTTGACGAGCTATAAAAGAATAAAAAACTCTGCGTTATTACTTATGGGAATATTTAATCAAATCAAATCGACCCATTGCCCTCCGGCGGCGCTGCTACGCTGGGCGGCGTCAATAAACGCCATCCCCTGCACGCCGGTTTCAATTCCCGGCAACAAGGGTGCAGCCTGCGGCCCCTCACGCAGACGGCTCGCCGCTTCACGGTAAATCTGGCCAAACCCTTCCAGATACCCCTCGGGGTGGCCGGCAGGCACACGCGCCAACAGGCGGTTCTCCGTATACTGGAATGAAGAAGCGCGCGTGATGCAGTAGGCTGGCGCATTTCGTGGGTGCATCCACAGCTGGTTGGGTTGCTCCTGGCAAAAGGCCAGGCTGCCCTCACTGCCGTAGATTCGCAGCCGCAAGCCGTTCTCATGGCCGCAAGCCACCTGGCTGGCCCACAGTCTGCCTCTGGCGCCGTTGGCGTATCGCATTTGTACCCGCACATCGTCGTCCAGCTTGCGTCCGGGAATAAACGTCGTCAGCTCGGCGCTGATCGCCTGCGGCAACAGGCCGCTGACAAACTGCGCCAACTGCCAGGCGTGAGTGCCGACGTCACCGATGCAACCGGCTCCCGCCTTCTCCGGCTGGGCGCGCCAACCCGCCTGCTTGTTATCGGTCAACTCCAGCGGCTGTGCCAGCCATTCCTGCAGATACTCCACCTCGATAAAGCGGATCTCGCCCAGTTCACCGGCCAGCACCCGGCTCCGCGCCTCGCGCACCAGCGGATAAGCACTGTAGTTATGGGTTAATATCAGCTGCCTTCCGCTACGTCGCACCGTTTCGGCCAACTGCAACGCTTCGGCGTAGCTGTTGCACAGCGGCTTGTCGCAGATGACGTCGATACCGGCGTTGAGAAAGGCAGTCGCTACCGGCGCATGCAAATAATTGGGCGTGACGATCGCCACCACATCCACGCCGTCTTCGCGAGCCGCCTCGGCCTGTGCCATCTGCCGGAAATCGCGATAGCTGCGTTGCGGATCCAGGTGCAGCCGCTCACCGGTACGACGGCAATTTTCCTCATCGGAGGAAAAAGCCCCGGCCACCAGCTCGAATTCGTCGTCCATTCGCGCAGCCAGGCGATGCACTGCACCAATAAACGCCCCTTCGCCCCCGCCGACCATACCCAAACGTAGTCTCATGGCTGTTCTCCGATACCCAGCATCTGCCGGATCTGTTTGCGCTCAACGCCGGAGGCGGCAAAATCATCGAACGCCCGATCGGCAACAGGAATAATATGCCGGGCGATAAACTCGGCCCCTTCACGCGCCCCCGCCTCCGGCGACTTCAGGCAGCACTCCCATTCCAGGGTGGCCCAACCGGGAAAATCGTATTGCGCCAGCTTGCTGAAGATCGCCGGGAAGTCGATCTGCCCGTCCCCCAACGAACGAAAACGCCCAGGCCTTTCCAGCCAGGGTTGATAACCGCCATACACACCGCTGCGGGCGTTGGGCCGATATTCCGCATCTTTGACGTGGAACGCCCGGATACGCGCATGATAAACATCAATAAAGCCCAGGTAGTCCATTTGCTGCAAATGCAGATGGCTGGGGTCGTATAAAATATGGCAGCGCGGATGATTGCCAACCTGGCGCAGAAAACGCTCGAACGTCACGCCGTCGTGCAGATCTTCCCCGGGATGCAGCTCATAGCAAAGATCGACACCCACGTCGTCAAAAGCATCGAGGATCGGCCGCCAACACCGCGCCAACTGCCCGAAGGCCTCCTCCAGCAACAGCGCATTATGGGGCGGCCAGGGGTAAAAATAAGGCCAGGCCAGCGCACCGGAGAAAGTAACGTGCGCGGTTAATCCAAGCCGCTGCGACGCCTGCGCCGCCATCAGCAATTGCTCGGTCGCCCATGCCTGTCGGGCCTGCGGATTGCCGCGCATCGCTGCCGGAGCAAAGGCGTCGAAAGCCAGATCGTAAGCCGGGTGCACCGCCACCAGTTGTCCTTGCAGGTGAGTGGACAACTCCGAAATGACCAGGCCGTATCCTGCCAGTTGCTCACGTATGCCGTCGCAATATTCCTGGCAGTGGGCGGCCCGTTCGAGATCAAAAATGGCCGGAGCGCCGGTCGGGATCTGCACGCTTTTGAACCCCAGGCCCGCGGCCCAACCGGCCAGCCCGTCCAGTGAATCGAACGGCGCCTGCGCGCCGATAAACTGCGCCAGAAACAGCCCTGGCCCCTGAATGGTTTTCATGGTGATGACCTCCCTAACATTACCGTTCTCTGGCTGCGTACCGCTTCATCCGCCGCCAGGACTACGCGCAGGCTGTTTAAGGCATCCTGCCAATGCCGGCTGAGATCCAGCCCCTCTTGTATCGCCTGAAGAAAATAGCGCTGCTCGCTCAGGCACAGCGCCAAATGGTCCGGTTCGTCCTGACAGTCGATCCAGCGGTCCGGGTGGACAAACTGATTGGCACCGTCCAGCGCCGCATAATGGACGCGCAACGAATCGGTGCGGGTATGACCGTCAACGTTATCAGACTCCCCTACCGCACCCGACTGTCGCGCCACGATCGAAACCGCGCCGAGTGGCCCAATCACGTCTTTCACAAAGTAGGCGGTTTCGCTGATCATCGGCCCCCAGCCGGCTTCGTACCAGCCCACCGAGCCATCGGCAAAGCGCACTTGCAGCTGGCCATAGTTGTACATTCCCGGCGGCAGCGCATCGCTCAACCGTGCGCCAATGGCGCTGACGCTGACCGGCTCCGACTGGGTCATCTGGCACATCACGTCGAGGTAATGCACGCCGCAGTCGACAATCGGCGACAGCGACTGCATCAGGTTACGATGCACGTCCCACATCGCGCCGTGGCTTTGCTGATTGAGGTTCATGCGCATCACCAGCGGTTTGCCGAGGCCGCGCGCCAATTCAACGAATTGCCGCCATGAAGGATGGTGACGCAGGATATAGCCGACCACCAGTTGCCGCCCGGCAGCACGGGCGGCGGCGATCACGCGCTCCGCACCGGCCACGGTGGTGGCGAGGGGTTTCTCAATGAACAGATGGCAACCGGCGGCCAGTGCCGCCAGCGCGTAAGCCTCGTGAGTATCGGGCCAGGTCGTCAGGCATACCGCATCAGGACGCGTCGCCGTCAGGGCCTGTGAAAAATCACTGAACGTCGGGTAGCCGCCGCCCAACCTGGCATTGAGCCGATGCCGCGAATCGCCGCACGCCACCAGCCCACAGATCTCAACCCCTTTCATGCCGTGATAGGCTTCGGCGTGCGAGGCTCCCATGTTGCCGCACCCCACAACCAGTACGCGCAGGTCAGTCATCGCCTTTCTCCGCTTGCGGGATTTCACGGTAATTGAAGGTGAAGAAAAACAGCGCCGCTATCACCAGCGCGCCGATGGCCGGATACCACCAGAAGCTCTGCCACTGCGGCAGCGCCGCCGCCCCCTCCGCCGTCACCATCCGATTAAACAGCGCACCGCTGATCTGCGAACCGATCAGCATGCCCAGCCCATAGGTAAACAACACCAGCAGACTCTGCGCCTGGCCCTTGACCTTGTCGCCCGCCACCTTGTCGGTGTAGATAAAGCCAATCACGAAAAAGAAGTCGTAGCACATGCCGTGTAAAAGGATGCCGAGGTAAATCATCCAACGCAGTTCCTCAGTGATACCCAACGCAAACATCACGTAGCGCAGGAACCACGACAGCATGCCAATCAACAGCATCACTTTGATGCCCAACCGCGCGAACAGGAACGGGATCAACAGCATAAAGAACAGCTCGGACATCTGCCCCAGCGACATCACGCCACCGACATTGCTAAAACCCGTGGCTGCCACGAAAGGCGCGGCGTAGGCGTAGTAGGCCGCCAACGGGATGGAGATCAGCGTCGCGCAGATGATAAACACCAGAAAGTGCCGTTGCTTCAGCATGGCAAAGGCATCGGCGCACAGCAGGTCGCGCATTTTTACCGGTTTGCCACGTTCCGGCGCCGGGGTGTGTGGCAGGGTGAAGCTGTAAATGGCCAGCACCAGCGAAGCGACCGCCGCCAGCGTGAAAATGCCGGTGCTGTCGGACAACCCGCTGGCGCCGACGATCAGCCCGGCGACAATCCAGCCGAAGGTCCCGAACGCCCGCACCACGGGAAATGCCTTTTCACTGTTGCTCAGGCTGTAAAACGCGACGTTGTTGCTAAGGGCGATCGTCGGCATATAGCACAGCATATAGCCGAAGATGATCCACAGCAGGCCGCTTTGCCCACTGCTGAAAAAGCCCGGCATCAGCCAAAGCAACCCGGCACCGATCAGGTGCAGTACGCCCAGTACCTTCTGCGAGGCAAAGAAACGATCCACCAGCATGCCCAGCACGAACGGCGAAAGAATCGACGCGATCGGCCCGGTGGAATAAGCATCGCCGATGATTGCCGCCAGGCCGAACTTGCCCATCACTACGCCGAGCGTGACGTACCAGGCGCCCCAAACAAAGAATTGCAGAAACATCATCAGTGCCAGCCGCGGCACTACCCATTTGAATGTGGCGCTGTTGGCCCCCAGGACCGCGCTGTCAGTTTGCATAGTTTCCCCATTGGTATTGTTGTGGTGGTGGTTAACCGCTTTCCGGCAGGAAGGACGGCATAACCACACCGCCGGGTTGCTGCGCCAGGCCTTTCACCTGCGCCAAATGCAATTCGCAAATCCTTCCGCCCCACTGCAACAGCACCTGACTGAGGGCGGAACGTTGCGCCGGTACCAGCACCACCGGCGTGGTGCCGCGGTGATGCTGGTCCAGCATCCAACTGATCAACTCCAGGGCGATCTCTTCGCTGTGGCTGCCGCCCGGCCCCAACATGCGTGAAGCCGGATGCGACACCGACGCCAGATAGCCGCCAATCACGCCGTCCAGTTCCCACACAGCGATACGCCACAGCCCGCTGGTGTCGTTAAGGAAATGGTCAATATCGCGACGGCGTTCAATGCCCAGCAGCATTCGCTCCAATTGCAAAATGCCGGGCAGATCGCCCTGCTGAGCGGCACGTACCCTGCCGCGCGTCAGTCGTGGAAAAGAGAACCCCAGCGTCGGCACCGGGATCGCCATATCCTGATAAATCGCATAGGGCGTGAAGCCGGCACGGTGGTACAACGCGTAGGAGTCCAGATTTAACGCGCTGGAAATCAGGCGTATCGGTAGCGATCCCGCCAGCTCATCGGCTTTCGCCATCAGCTGCGCGGCGATACCGCGACCGAAGTAATCGGGATGCACATTCATGATGCCCAGCCCGAGGTGTGTCTCACGCGGATGGAAAAAGCAGGAACCGCACAGTACGCCCTGCTCATCGCGCGCAATCCAGTGCTGACCGGGATCCAGTTGGCGATAGACGTCAACGAACAGCCCACAGCTGGCCGGCTCTGCGGTAAAAATGGCCCCTCTGCCGTGGCGTTGGTACCAGGCATTGGTCGACAGATGAATCAGCTGCGCGATTTCCGGGCGATCGCCGCTTTCCGCTACCCTCAGTTGCACCTGCATCCGCCACCTCTTTTCAGATTATGGGTTCAGCGAAATACCGCGAAATCGTAAAATGTAATCGATTTCATTTTCACCATGAGCAAAATGTAATCGATTTCTTTTTTTCGGCAACCCGATTAATGTGATAAGAGGGGCTGATAAGATGAATTTGTAATCAACATCACAATCCTGAGGTCAGGCGCAGACATTTTTCCGTGCTTGAGCATATTGTTCGGGGCAAATGGGCAGAAGGAACAGCAAACCATGTCGATCGAAAAGGTGGCGAAACTCGCCGGCGTCTCCGCCGCGACCGTTTCACGGGTGTTGAACGGCCAGCAGATCGTCAAACCGGCCACTCGCGACAAGGTACTGGCCGCGATCCGCGCCTGCGACTATCAGCCCAACCTGCTGGCGCGTCAGTTGCGCACCTCACGTAGCCGCATGTTGCTGGTGCTGGTTTCCAGTATCACCAACCCCTTCTGCTCGCTGGTAGTACGCGGTATCGAAGAGGAGGCTGAACGTCACGGCTACCACATTTTGCTGTGCAACTCTGAATCCAATCCGACGCGGGAATCCGCTTACCTCAGCCTGCTGAGCGGTAAGGTGGTCGACGGTGTTATTACCATGGACGCCGTCAGTTGCCTGCCCGGCCTGACCGCGATGATCGGCGATTTCCCCTGGGTACAATGCGGTGAAGGCGATCCCGAGTTCCGCGCCTCCTCGGTGACCATCGACAATCATCAGGCGGCGATGGCCGGCGTACGTTATTTGGTCGCGCAGGGCCGGCAACGTATTGCTCTGATCAACAGCGACATGCGCTATCTCTATTCACAGCAGCGGGAGCAGGGTTATCGACAGGCGCTGGCCGAAGCCAAACTGGACTATTGCCGGGTGGAATACGTCGAAGGATTGGAATATGCCGCCGGTGCGCTGGCGATGAACCGCCTGCTGGACGCGGAGCCACGCCCGGATGCGGTCTTTGCCATTTCGGACGTGATTGCCGGCGGGGCAATGAGCAGCTTGCACCAACAAGGGTTGCGCATCCCCGAACAGGTCGCCGTGATGGGCTTTGACGGTGTGCCTTTTGGCGCCATTACCACCCCGCCGCTGACCACCGTCGAACAGCCGATGCATCAATTCGGCGTGCGCAGCGTGCAGCTGCTGCTGGAAAAAATCAAGGATCCGCAACAGCCGCCACGCAATGACGTGCTCGAATGGCGGCTGGTAGAACGCGGTTCTGCCTGATTACAGGCTCAGTTCGCCACGCAAAAAAATCTGCGCATCGCCGCCTATCAGGGTACGGTCGCCTTTCAGTTCACAGAACAACTCACCGCCGCGCGCCGATATCTGCCGCGCGTGTAATTGATGACGGCCGAGACGTGCGCTCCAGTAAGGCATCAACGTGCAGTGTGCAGAGCCGGTGACCGGATCCTCACCGCCGTCCAGCGTGAAATAGCGCGAAACGAAATCCACCGTTTCGCCCGGGGCGCTGGCGATCACCGCGCGACCAGTTAAAGCAATTAACGCCGGGATAACCGGCTGCAGCGCTCTCACCTGCGCTTCATTTTCCAGCACCACCAGCAGCGCATTGGCTTGCCACACTTCCAGCGGTTCAACGCCCAACAGCTCTGTCAGCCCGGCAGGCGTCGCGATTTTTTGCGGCGGTCGGGACGGAAAATCCAGGATCAAGCGTTCGCCATCTTCGGCGTCGCGCTTAACGTACAAATCACCGCTGGCCGAACGGAAACGGATATCCTGCAACGCCGGATTGACCGCGCTGAGCATCACGTGCGCCGCCGCCAGCGTACCGTGGCCGCACAGATCCACCTCGCGCTGGGGAGTGAACCAGCGGATGGCCGACATATCGCCCTCGTCCCAGACAAAACTGGTTTCCGGCAGGTTCAGCTCATTGGCGATCGCTTGCATCTCGGCGGTCGACAACGGCTGTTTCAGCAGGCATACGCCGGCCGGATTGCCGCGAAGCCCTTCGCCGGTGAAGGCCACTACGTGGAAGTAATTTTCTGCCATCCGCAACTCCTTAATGCCAGATGAGTAACACACAGGCCGCCGTCAGCAGCCCCATAGACACATTAAAGATGATCCAGGCCTTTTTGCTGTGTAACAGGCGACCAATCACCGTGCCGAATCCGAGCCAAATCACGCCGGCGACGATATTCACCACCAAAATGCCCAGCGAGATCGCCACAATCGACGAGTTGTACCTGTCGCCTGCCAGGCTAAAACTGGCCACCGCCCCCAGCGCCATCAGCCAGGCCTTGGGGTTAAGGAACTGCAACAGCCAGCCCTGATACAAGCGTATCGGTTTGGGCGGTGCCACGTCGGTCTCCAGCTTTTCATAGGCGGCCGTGGCCACTTTCCACGCCAGCCATAACAGGTACAGGCTGCCGAGGATTTTCAGCACCAGGTGCAACGCAGGGTAAACCAGGATCAGGCTGCCGACCCCGAACGCCACCAGCAGCAAAATACTTTGCATGCCCAGCATGATGCCCATCATCAACAGCAGCGAGCGCATAAAGCCAAAATTGGCGCCGGAGGTGGTCAGCAGCATATTATTAGGGCCTGGCGTGATGGCGGCGACCCACAGGAAGCCTAACATCGAAAGAAATAAACTCGGTTCCATGAGGCGGGTGCTCCTCACCCAGGGTGATTTTTTGCAGTATTATTGTCAGTTCAGGATAGTGAAGCTAACAGCGCACTATTAATCCCACAATAGCCGCCAATAAGATTTTTACTCAGGTTATGCATGAATCCTTTCGCCCTTTGACCGGGGCCAGTAATCCGCATCTGCAGACGCTGCTGCCACGGCTGGTGCGTCGCCGAGTGCAGCTCAAACCGCACTGGCAGCGGCTGGAGTTACCCGACGGCGACTTTGTCGATCTCGCCTGGAGCGAAGATCCGGCTCAGGCTGCCGGCAAACCGCGCGTGGTGCTGTTCCACGGACTGGAAGGCAACTTCTACAGCCCCTACGCTCATGGTCAACTCAACGCCTGGCGTGAAAAAGGCTGGCTTGGCGTGGTGATGCATTTTCGCGGTTGCAGCGGCGTGCCGAACCGCAAGCAGCGCATCTATCACTCCGGAGAAACGGAAGATGCACGTTTCTTCCTGCAGTGGCTGCGCGCAACCTACGGTGAAGCGCCCACCGCCGCGGTCGGCGTCTCGCTCGGCGGTAACATGCTGGCCTGCTACCTGGCGCAGCAGGGGGCGGAAAGCCTGCTGCAGGCGGCGGTCGTGGTCTCCGCGCCGCTGATGCTGGAGCCCTGTTCGTGGCGTATGGAACAAGGCTTCTCGCGCGTTTATCAGCGCTATCTGCTCGGGCAGTTAAAACAAAACGCCACTCGCAAGCTGCTGCACTATCCTGATACCCTGCCGCTCAAACTGCCGCAGCTCAAGGCGTTGCGCCGGATCCGCGACTTTGACGATGCCATTACTTCGCGCATCCATGGCTTCAGCGATGCCAGCGATTATTACCGTCGTTGCAGCGCCCTGCCGCTGTTGCCGGCGATCCAGACGCCGTTATTGATCATCCATGCCAAAGACGATCCCTTTATGACCGACGAAGTGATCCCCGAAGTCGCCACGCTGCCGCACAACATTGAGTATCAGTTGACCGAGTTTGGCGGCCACGTCGGTTTTGTCGGCGGCACCTTGAAACATCCCCAAATGTGGCTGGAATACCGTATTCCATCCTGGCTTTCCCCTTATCTGGACACCGCCAAGTGATTATCCCCTGGAAAGAACTGGAAACTGAGACCCTGAACAGCCTGATCGAGTCCTTTGTGCTACGCGAAGGCACCGACTACGGCGAGCACGAACGTTCGCTGGAACAGAAAGTGGAAGACGTGCGCCGCCAGTTGAAAAACGGCGAGGTGTTGCTGGTTTGGTCAGAACTGCATGAGACCGTCAACATCATGCCGCGCGGCCAGTTCCGCGCAGGGCAGGAAGAAATTTAGTGGCGATCGGTTCTATGACTGACGGAAAAAATCAGGTAACAATGCGTTATTGCAAACCAACGCGCGGAATTTTGCCCTTGGCGAAAGGGCGTCAAACAGACCAATAATGATATCTGACGCCTGCGCATTTAACACGGAGTGACCTATACCATGTCCGCCAAACATCCCGTTATCGCAGTGACCGGCTCCAGCGGGGCCGGCACCACCACCACCAGCGTGGCGTTCCGTAAAATCTTTCAGCAGTTGAACATCCGCGCCGCCGAGCTGGAAGGCGACAGCTTCCACCGCTACACCCGGCCGGAAATGGACGCGGCGATCCGCAAAGCGCGCGATCTCGGCCGCCATATCAGCTATTTTGGCCCCGAAGCCAATGACTTCGGCCTGCTGCAGCAAAGCTTTCTCGACTACGGCAAAAACGGTACCGGCCGCTCACGCAAGTATCTGCATACCTACGATGAAGCGGTGCCCTATAACCAGGTTCCCGGCACCTTCACCCCCTGGGAAGCTTTGCCGGAACCCACCGACGTGCTGTTCTACGAAGGACTGCACGGTGGCGTCGTGACCGAACAGATCGACGTGGCCAAACACGTCGATCTGCTGGTTGGCGTGGTACCGATCGTCAACCTGGAATGGATCCAGAAGCTGATCCGCGATACCGGTGAGCGCGGCCACTCCCGCGAAGCGGTGATGGATTCGGTGGTTCGTTCGATGGAAGACTATATCAACTACATCACGCCGCAGTTCTCACGCACCCATATCAACTTCCAACGGGTGCCGACGGTAGACACCTCCAACCCGTTCGCCGCCAAGGCTATCCCTTCGCTGGACGAGAGCTTTGTGGTGATCCACTTCCGCGGGCTGGACCAGATCGACTTCCCTTATCTGCTGGCGATGCTGCAGGGATCTTTTATCTCGCATATCAATACGCTGGTGGTACCGGGTGGCAAAATGGGGCTGGCGATGGAGCTGATCATGGCGCCGCTGGTGCAGCGACTGCTGGAAGGAAAAAAAATCGAGTAGCCGACAGGGCGCGGCACAACCGCGCCCCTTTATCCGTTACGCCAGGTCGCGGATTTCAAAACTGTGGGTCACGCTGGCGGCTTTGCTCAGCATCAGTGAAACCGAACAGTACTTCTCGGCCGAGAGGTTCACCGCACGCTCCACGATCTTGTCGCTCAAATCTTTGCCGCTCACGATAAAATGCAGGTTGATGTGGGTAAACAAGCGTGGCGCTTCTTCGCGACGTTCAGAGGTCAGCTTCACCTCGCAATCACGCACGTCATTACGCCCTTTTTGCAGGATCGACACCACGTCGATTGCACTGCATCCCCCTGCTGACATCAGCACCATTTCCATCGGACTGGGTGCTTTATCGCCGGCGTTGCCGTCCATCAATACCTGATGGCCAGACGCGGATTCGCCCAGAAACGTCAACCCTTCCACCCACTTAACTCTTGCCTGCATGCTGGTCACTCCGGTTAATTTCTTAAAATCACAGTACGCTTTCGCATAGAAACTGGCAACGGAACCTGATGCTAATCATGCTGAAGCGAGACAACACAAGACACCCGCCTCACTCTGTGCTACAAACAGAGCCGCAATAAATCTTTCCGGGACACTGATTTCAGGGAAACTCCCAGGGAAAGGCTCCTTTACCGGTATGTTAACAGAATGTAGCTTGCAGCTCTCCCGGCAAGTTAATATGCTAGAGCGACAGCGTATATTTATGACACGCCTCAAAACCTGCTGATAGCCACCATTAAAACAACGGCGACAGCACGTTTTACAGGGAACTCTGACCCCTGTGACACAAGGCAGCGATAACAACAGAGGATAACAGCGAATGGTTCTCGGCAAACCGCAAACAGACCCTACTCTCGAATGGTTCCTGTCTCATTGCCATATCCACAAATATCCATCCAAAAGTACGCTGATTCACCAAGGTGAAAAAGCCGAAACGCTTTACTACATCGTTAAAGGCTCCGTTGCGGTGCTGATTAAGGATGAAGAAGGTAAAGAGATGATCCTGTCCTACCTTAACCAGGGGGATTTCATCGGCGAGCTTGGATTGTTTGAAGAAGGTCAGGAGCGTAGCGCCTGGGTTAGGGCGAAGACCGCCTGCGAAGTGGCTGAAATTTCCTACAAGAAATTCCGCCAGCTGATCCAGGTTAACCCGGACATCCTGATGCGCCTGTCTGCCCAGATGGCAAACCGCCTGCAGATAACCTCTGAGAAAGTGGGTAACCTCGCCTTCCTGGACGTTACGGGCCGCATCGCGCAAACCCTGCTGAACCTGGCGAAACAGCCTGATGCCATGACCCATCCGGATGGCATGCAGATTAAAATCACCCGTCAGGAAATTGGCCAGATCGTCGGTTGCTCTCGTGAAACCGTGGGTCGTATCCTGAAAATGCTGGAAGATCAAAACCTGATCTCCGCTCACGGCAAAACTATTGTCGTTTACGGCACCCGTTAATCACTGAAAAAACGGCGCGATGATTCGCGCCGTTTTTTTATGCCCCGATTTATCATGTGGCGCCGACTGATTTACCATCCGGAAGTCAATTACGCACTGCGGCAAACGCTGGTGCTGTGCCTGCCGGTTCTGCTTGGCCTGCTGATCGGCCAACTGCAATACGGCCTGCTGTTTTCTCTGGTTCCCGCCTGCTGCAACATCGCCGGGCTGGACACGCCCCACAAGCGCTTCTTCAAACGCCTGATCGTCGGCGGTTCGCTCTTTGCGCTCAGCAGCCTGCTGCTGCAACAGGCGCTACTTTGGCAGTTGCCGCTGCCGATACTGATGCTGGGCCTGGCGCTGCTGCTCGGCGTCAGCGGTGAAATCAGCCCGCTGCACGCCCGCCTGCTGCCCGCCGCGCTGGTTGCCGCCATCTTCTCTCTCAGCATGGCCGGTACGGTGCCGCTTTGGCACGCGCCCCTGTTGTATATCGTGGGCACCGCCTGGTACGGCCTGTTTACCTGGTTCTGGTTCAAGCTGTGGAAAGAGCAACCGATGCGCGAATCGCTCAACCAGCTCTATCTGGAACTGGCGGACTACTTCGAAGCCAAATATTCACTGTTAACCCAGCACACCGATCCGCAGACCGCTTTACCGCCACTGCTGGTGCGCCAGCAAAAGGTCATGGACCTGATCACTTTGCTGTATCAACAACTTAATTTTCTGCCCCATGCCAGCAATCTCGAGCAAAAGCGTTTGCAACGCACCTTCCAGGTCGCACTGGATTTGCAGGAGCACATCACCGTCAGCCTGCATCTGCCGGAAGAGGTGCAAAAGCTGGTAGAACAGAGCCAGGCCGAAGCCATCATCCGCCGTAATGCACAGGTGATTGCCAACCGGCTGCGCACGGTAGCGCATGACATTCTCTATCATCAGCATTCTCAGCGTTTCAATATGGACAATGAACTGGCCGCCCTGGAAAAAGTGGCGGCGCAGCATCCGGACAACCCGGTCGGCCAATTCTGTTATTACCACTTCAGCCGCATCGCCCGCCTGCTGCGCACCCAGCACCCACTCTACCGACGCGATCTGATGGCCAATCAAAACCGTCTGCCGTTCTGGCCCGCGCTGGTCAGTTATCTGTCGTTCAAATCCAACGCCCTGCGCAATGCGGCTCGGCTGGGAGTCACCCTGGCGGCGGGCAGCAGCCTGGGCATGATGTTCAATCTGCCAAAGCCTTACTGGATCCTGTTGACCATCATGCTGGTGAGCCAAAACGGCTACAACGCCACTCGGGTGCGCATCCAGCACCGTGCGCTCGGCACCCTGGTTGGGTTGGTGATTGCCGCCGGGTTACTGCAACTGCAGCTGCCCGAGGCTGAGACGCTGGGCGTGATGCTGGTGATCACGCTGCTGGCCTACCTGGTTTCACGTAAAAATTACGGGCTGGCGGTGATTGGCTTTACGGTGACGGCGGTCTATACCCTGCAACTGTTGGCACTGAACGGCACACACTTCCTGGTGCCGCGCCTGATCGACACGCTGATCGGCTGCGTGCTGGTGTTCGGTAGCACCATCTGGCTGTGGCCTCAGTGGCAAAGCGGTTTGCTACGCAAGAATGCCCATCAGGCATTGGAAAACGATCAGCAGGCGCTGCGCCTGTTGCTGGAAGAACAAGAGCCCGATGCCAGTGCGCTGGCCTATGCTCGTATGCAGGTCAATCAGGCGCACAACGCGCTGTTCACCTCACTTAATCAGGCGATGCAGGAACCGGGGTTTGAATCGAGCTATCTGGCAGATATGCGCCTGTGGGTCACGCACAGCCAGTTTATTGTCGAACACCTGAATGCGATGACCATTCTGGCGCGCGAACACTATATGCTGACGCCAAAGCTGGCGGAGGAGTATCTGCAGACTTGTGAAATCGCGCTGCAAAGCTGTCAGCAGCGGCTGGAATACGACGGCCCGAGCAGTGGCAGCGCCATTATGCAGCCGCCGGATTTGCACCCGGAGATGCCGGTAACCGAAATGGAACGTCACCTGCGGCGGATTTTGTCCCACCTGAGCGTCATGCACACCATTTCGTCGTTGGCCTGGCGCCAGCGTCCACACCATGGCATCTGGCTGAAACGCAAACTACGCGATCAATAAGGGCGCCGTCTGGCGCCCTCGTCATCAACACGACGCATTAAGCGTTAATCACGTCCTGTACCGCCAGCTCAAACAGCGCCATCCCTTCGTCAATATCCTCGGTTGCTACTACCAGCGAAGGCGCAAAACGAATCACGTTTGGCCCGGCATTGAGGATCATCAACCCGCGCGCAGCAGCGGCAGTCAGGAAATCGCGCGCCTTGCCATGATACGGCGCAGTCAATTCGGCACCGATCAGCAGGCCCATGCCGCGAATGTCGCTGAAAACACCATATTTCTCACCAATCTGTTTTAACGCCTGCACGTACAATCCATGACGCAGTTCAATGCCACTGAGCACTTCCGGCGTATTGATCACGTCCAGCGCCGCCTCCGCCACCGCGCAGGCCAGCGGATTGCCGCCGTAGGTGGTGCCATGGGTACCCACCTGCATCACCGATGCAATCTCTTCGGTGGTCAGCATGGCGCTGACCGGGAAGCCACCGCCAAGCGCTTTGGCCGTGGTGAGGATGTCTGGCGTCACGCCATAGTGCATATAGGCGAACAGTTTGCCACTGCGTCCCATACCGCTTTGCACTTCGTCGAATACCAGCAGCGCCTGATGCTTGTCGCACAGTTCGCGTACGCCCTTGAGGAAGTCGGCATCTACCGGGGTAATCCCGCCCTCACCCTGGATCGGCTCCATCACCACCGCGCAGGTATGGTCGTCCATCACCGCTTTCACCGCGGCCAGATCGTTGAACGGCACGTGGACGATATCGGCCGGTTTCGGTCCAAAACCGTCGGAATACTTGGCCTGTCCGCCTACAGAAACGGTAAACAGCGTGCGGCCGTGAAACGCGTTATAGAAGGCGATGATTTTGGTTTTGTACGGACTGTGGCGGGTAATCGCATAATGACGCGCCAGTTTGAAGGCCGCTTCGTTAGCCTCTGCGCCGGAGTTGGCAAAAAACACCCGATCGGCAAAGGTGGCGTTAATTAGCTTGGTCGCCAGACGCAGCGCCGGTTCGTTGGTGAACACGTTGCTGGTATGCCACAGGGTTTCGCCCTGCTGTTTCAGCGCCTCAACCAACGCCGGGTGGCAGTGTCCCAACGCCGTCACCGCAATACCGCCGGAGAAGTCGATGTACTCTTTCCCTTGCTGGTCCCACACGCGGCTGCCTTTGCCCCTGACCGGGACAAACTGAGCAGGTGCATAAACAGGCAGGATAACCTGATCAAAGGTGCTGCGGGTTACTGCAGATTTTTCGGTCATTATGGGGTCCACCCTGAAAGTGACTCAGTCTTTTGATTGCAATTAAGTGAAAATATAATCACAAAATATGCATAAAAAACCAGTTAAGGGCAAACTCAAATCGCCTTGGCGGCTAAAAAAAATCTAAGTAGTTAACTTTTAAGGAAATTATCCAACAGCTGATGCCCCTGCTCGCTGAGGATGCTTTCTGGGTGAAACTGTACCCCTTCCAGCGCCAACTGCCGGTGGCGGATGCCCATGATCTCATCGCGAGCGCCGTCGCGCTCGCTCCAGGCGGTGACTTCAAAACAGTCCGGCAGCGTGGCGGCTTCAAGCACCAACGAATGATAACGGGTAACGGTCAGCGGATTGTTCAAACCGTGAAAAACACCGCTGTCGAGATGGCGGATCGCCGAGGTCTTGCCATGCATCACCTCGCGGGCGCGTACCACCTTAGCACCGAATGCCTGCCCCAGCGCCTGGTGCCCCAGACAAACGCCGAGGATCGGCAGCTTGCCGGCAAAATGCTGGATGGCGGCTAATGAGATGCCGGCTTCATTCGGGGTACAGGGCCCAGGAGAGATCACCAGACGCTGCGGCGCCAGCCTTTCGATATCGGCCAGTTGCAGCTCATCGTTACGCTTCACCAGCACCTCGGCGCCTAATTCGCAGAAGTACTGGTAAAGGTTATAGGTAAAAGAGTCGTAGTTATCGATCAACAGCAGCATAGTGTTTCCAACAGACATCATCGTAGGGGGCGAATATGCCGCCCCGATTTACACGGGCGCAGTATACAACGCCCCCACGATAGTGCCGCTACCGATAATTTCAGCTTACTTCTTGCGACCGCCCATGATCGAGCCCAGCACGCCGCGCAGGATCTGACGCCCGAGATCGCGTGCCATGCTCTTGGCGGCGGTTTGAACTATGCCGTCGCGCTTGCCGCCACGTGGGCCGGTAGAGCCAAACAAAATATCGTTCAGCCCGCCCATCAGGCCGCCGCCCGCCGGCTGCTGCGCCTGGGGTTGCTGTGCAGGTTGGCCCGCTTGCGGTGCACCGACGGTTGCGAAACCTTCCGCAGACAGCTTCTCGTAGGCAGACTCGCGGTCCACCATATCCTCATAACGACCGTACAGCGGCGATTTGTTGATCGCACTGTTCAGCCCTTCCGCCCCCAGCATGCCCATCTTGGACTCCGGCGCGATCACCATCGCCCGTTCCACCACGTTTGGCCGCCCTTTTTCGTCGAGGAAAGAGACCAGCGCCTCGCCGACACCCAGCTCGGTGATCGCCGTTTCCGCATCGAAGGCCGGATTGGCGCGCATGGTTTGCGCTGCGGCTTTCACCGCTTTCTGATCGCGAGGGGTAAAGGCGCGTAGCGCGTGCTGCACACGGTTGCCCAACTGTCCGAGCACGCTGTCCGGAATGTCGAGCGGGTTTTGGGTAACAAAGTAGATGCCGACACCTTTGGAACGGATCAGGCGTACCACCTGTTCGATTTTCGTCAGCAGCGCCGCCGGTGCGTCGTTGAACAGCAGGTGAGCTTCGTCGAAGAAGAACACCAGCTTCGGCTGTTCAGGATCGCCCACTTCCGGCAGGTGTTCGAACAGCTCGGCCAGCAGCCACAGCAGGAACACCGAATAGAGTTTCGGCTGATTAATCAGCTTATCCGCCGCCAGCAGGTTGATGATGCCGTGGCCGTTGGCGTCGGTTTTCATCAGGTCATTGATGTCCAGCATCGGCTCGCCGAAAAACTGGTTCGCCCCCTGCTCTTCCAGCGTCAGCAATCCGCGCTGAATAGCGCCGACCGAGGCCGAAGAGATATTGCCGTATTGGGTTTGGAACTGTTTGGCGTTGTCCCCCACGTACTGCACCATGGCGCGCAGGTCTTTCATATCCAGCAGCAGCAGCGCATTGTCGTCGGCTATTTTGAACACCAGCTGCAGCACGCCGCTTTGCACTTCGTTCAAATCCAGCAATCGGGCCAGCAACAGCGGCCCCAGATCGGATACGGTGGCGCGGATCGGGTGGCCCTTCTCGCCATAAATGTCCCACGGAATAATAGTACAGGCCTGAGGCTGCCAGTCAGTGACGCCAATTGCCGCCAAACGCGCCTGCAGCTTCTCGGAAGGCACGGCTTCGGTACCAATACCCGACAGGTCTCCCTTCACGTCAGACAAAAAGACCGGTACGCCAATGCGCGAAAACTGCTCGGCCATTTTTTGCAGCGTCACGGTTTTACCTGTCCCGGTCGCTCCGGTGATCAGACCATGGCGGTTCGCCAATGCCGGCAGGATGACCAGATCCTGTACGGGTTTCCCGTCTTTCATCGCTTTGGCAATAATCCGTGCTTCACTCATTTTCTTTTCCTTGGACGCGACGCAAAAAGCGCCTGTTGATGTCAATAAAGCTATAAGGGGGACTTAACCCCGTCAAGGACAAACAAAAATCGGCCCCTTAACCCGCCAACTGGACAGGTAAATTTAGGATTCCGCTTAGCGCATTACCGTCATGCCATAACCCGCTTGAACAATAAAACACCAGTGATATAGTAAGCAGTACTCTGTATATACGAGGTATTTACCATGTCTGAATCTACCGTGGTTATCCGCGTGGATGACGAGTTAAAAATGGCTTTCGCCAGTGCGGCCAAAGCAGCGGATCGTACGGCATCCCAACTTTTACGCGATTTCATGCGAGATTTTGTCAGTCGACAATCGCAGCAAAAAGAATATGAACAGTGGTTGCAGGAAAAGGTCGATTTAAGCCGAAAAGCGCTCCAGGAAGGAAGAGTGGTTGATAATGAGGACGTTGAGGCCTATTTCGCCGAGCGCAGGGTAAAATCAATGCGGTAAAACGATAAGGAAATATCGTGAAGCTAAAGTGGACGGATCCCGCAATTGCTGACCGTATGGCAATTTATGACTATCTGGCGTCAAAGAACCCGACAGCTGCCGCAGAGATTGATGCTTTGATTTCTGCGGCGGCAAGCCAACTATCCCGAAACCCATCAAGTGGCAAAGTGGGTCGGGTTTCAGGCACTCGTGAATGGGTCATTCATCATTCTTACCTACTGATTTATGAAATAAAAAACGACCTTCTTATTATTTTGGCAGTCGTACACTCCCGCCGCCAATGGCCAAAGGATTAATCACCCCCGCAGCCCCAGCTCTTCTTTCAAGGCTTTTAGGTAGCGGCGACTGACCGGGACCGGCTCACCCACCGGCATGATCATTTCCGCCGCCCCGCCGTCGTCGAAGCGAATTTCACGCACCTGCTCCAGATTGACCAAATACTGACGGTGGCAGCGTACCAGCGGTGTCCGCAGCTCCAGCGTTCGCAGCGTCAGTTCGGTAAAACATTCCATGCCGTCATTACGTACCACAAACACGCCACTCAGCCGCGAACGTATCGCGACTACCTCGTCAAAACGCAGCAAATAGATGCGACTGTGGCCGGTACAGGGGATGTATTTCAGGTAGCCGGCGCTTTCATCCAGCGCGGCGATGTTTTGCTGCCCGCGCTGTTGCTGCAGGCGCTGCAGCGTTTTGCTCAGCCGCTTCGGTTCCGCCGGTTTCAACAGGTAATCGAACGCATGCTCTTCAAAGGCCTGCACCGCGTATTCGTCATAGGCGGTCAGGAACACGATATGCGGCATGCGATTAGGATCGAGCATGCCCACCATCTCCAGCCCGGTGATGCGCGGCATCTGAATATCCAGAAACACCACGTCCGGCTGCAGGCGATGGATCCCGCTGATGGCTTCTATCGCATTGGCGCATTCGCCGACAATGCTGATGCCCTCTTCCGCTTCCAGCAAATGTCGCAGGTTATCGCGCGCAGAGGGTTCATCATCGACAATCAGTACGTTTAGCATCAGGCAGCCCTCGCCAAGGGGACATTGAGCGTAATGCGGGTGAATGTTTGTGGCTCACAGGCCACCCGTACGCCATAGCCGTCGCCGTAGCGTACGCGAATACGTTTATCTACCAGGTTCATTCCCAGCCCGCTGTTGTTCGGCAAAGGCTGGTATAAGCCCGCATTGTCGGTCACCTGCAATAACAGACAGCCGCCCTCGAGCCGAGCGCCAATATCTATGCGCCCGATGCCCAGCAACTGCGAAGTGCCGTGCTTGATGGCATTCTCAACGATAGGTTGCAGTGAAAAGGCCGGCAGACGTACCGCCAACAGCTCTTCCGGCAGCGATACCGCAATCTCCAGCCGGTCGGCAAAACGCGCCTGTTCGATCTGCAGGTAGGCGTTAACGTGCTCAAGTTCGTCGGCCAGGCTGACTTCGTCGTCCGAACGCTTGAGGTTTTTGCGGAAAAAGGTCGAAAGGTACTGCACCAGCTCACAGGCCCGGTCCCCGTCACGACGGATCACCGCCACCAGCGTATTCAGGGCGTTGAACAGGAAATGCGGATTGACCTGCGCATGCAGCAATTTGATTTCCGACTGCGCCAGCAGCTGCGTGTGGCGCTCATACTGACCGGCCATGATTTGTGCGGATAACAGGTTGGCGATACCTTCACCCAGCGTGCGGTTGATGGTACTGAACAAACGGCTTTTCGGCTCGTAGAGTTTAATGGTGCCAATCACCCGTTGGTTCTCACCGCGCAACGGGATCACCAGCGTTGAACCCAGCTTGCAGTTGGCGTTGATCGAGCAGCAGTAGGACAGCTCATTACCGTCGGCGTAAACCACTTCATTGTTGTCGATCGCGCGGTGCGAGTGCCCTGAGGAGATCGGAGTGCCCGGTAAATGGTGGTCATCACCGATGCCGATAAACGCCAGCAGTTTCTCACGGTCGGTTATCGCTACGGCGCCAATCCCCAATTCCTGATAGAGCACCCGCGCCACCCGCATGCTGTTTTCCTGATCGAACCCCTGACGCAGAATACCCTCGGTACGCTCGGCGATCTTCAGCGCCTTGGCGGAGAACGCGCCGGTGTATTTCTCGAACATCGCTCGCCTGTCCAACAGGATCTGCATAAACATCGCCGCGCCCAGCGTGTTGGCGATCAGCATCGGCAGAGCAATGTGTTCCACCAGCCGCAGCGCCTCGCCAAACGGCCGTGCGATCGCCAGGATAATCGCCATTTGCAGCACTTCGGTCACCAATGCCACCCCGGCGACAAACAAGGGGTTAAACAGCAGATCGATACGCCGCCGGCGCATGGCGATGCTGTGCACCAGCCCTCCCACCAACCCTTCCGCCACGGTAGAGACCGCACAGGCGATATCGGTCATGCCGCCCAGCGTGTAGCGATGCAGGCCCCCGGTCAACCCCACCAGGAACCCTACCGAAGGCCCTCCCAACAGGCCGCCCAGCACGGCGCCGATCGCGCGAGTGTTGGCAATCGATCCTTCGACATGCAGCCCGAAATAGGTGCCCATGATGCAAAACACCGAGAAAATGACGTAGCACAATAGCTTGTGCGGCAGGCGGATAGTCACCTGAGTCAGCGGAATAAATAACGGAGTTTTGCTCAGTAAATAAGCAATGACAAGATAGACGCACATCTGCTGTAGCAGCAGCAGAACCTGGCTAAATTCAAACATGGCAGCAGCTCATCCCTTAACAAAACAGATGCAGAACGCCGGGTTTCCGGTCTGATTATAAGCTGGCGATTAAAGCATGCGACGGGGAAAAAAACAGTGATGCAGGCAAGGCTTCCGGGGAAAGCAACGCAGCCGGCCCACCGGGGGCCGGCGCAAAATCATTATGGCAGCACTTTCGCTGACAGAATGACGATAGGTTTGCTCGGAACATTTTGATAGGGGCCCACGTTGCCGGTCGGCGCCTGGGAAATCTTATCTACCACGTCCATACCTTTAACCACCTTGCCAAACACCGCGTAACCGAAATCGCGCTGGCCGTGATCCAGGAAGGCGTTATCCGCCACGTTCAAGAAGAACTGGCTGGTAGCACTGTCTTTATCGGCGGTACGCGCCATCGAAATGGTGCCGCGCAGGTTACGCAGGCCATTATCCGCTTCGTTTTTGATCGGTGCCTGGGTGGATTTTTGCTGCATATCCGCAGTGAAGCCACCGCCCTGAACCATAAAGCCCGGGATCACGCGGTGGAAAATAGTGTTGTTGTAATAGCCGCTGTTCACGTAGTCGATGAAGTTCTTGGTGGAAACCGGAGCCTTCTGACTGTCGAGCGCCAATTCGATATTCCCTGCTGAGGTGGTCAGCATGACATGAGTTTCACCGGCGGCGAGCGCAGCGGGTGCCATTGCTGTCAGGGAACACAGCGCAACGAAGGTCACTAAAGTACGTTTGAACATTAACGGGTCCTTTCTCTAAGAGACAAACAACGGAAAAGCGCTTTGATTCTAAAGAGCTGAACCTGCGAGTGCCAGCCATTTACCTATATTTACGCAATTGTGGGACTTATCTCAGCCAGCCCCGAATTTTACTGCCAAAAGTATGATCGCCTTAGACCTTTTTGCCAACTGCATCACGCATTTTTTGCCCTTTTTACGCCTTGCTCGCTTTTTGCGACACAACTCCCGGTTTCATTTCCTGTTCCGGTTAATCTAAACAAATGAGAGCGCTCTCATTTTGAGGGTGACAGCGAAAATAACGAATATCCGCCGGCACCGCCGCCGCGCAATAACAGGAGAAATAATGTGAGTGAATTGATGACGGAAATCAGCCCCGATTTTGAAAGCACCATCATGGAGCTGCTGGTGTTCTCCGGTGGCGCCCGCAGCAGTGCGCTGATGGCCTTGCAGCAGGCACGTGCCGGTGACTTTACCGCCTCAGCCAAGCACATGGCCGAGTCCAAACAGTCGGTGAAAAAGGCACACCTTATCCAGACCCAACTGATCGGCATGGATGAAGGCTGCGGCAAACTGGCCATCAACCTGATTACCGTTCATGCCCAGGATCATCTGATGAACGCTATGGTGATCCAGGATCTGGCGGATGACATGATTGAACTTTATCGCCGCCAGGCCCAGATGGAGGTTCGCGCATGAGCGCCTTGAAAATCGCCGTGATCGGCGGCGGCAGCAGCTACACGCCAGAATTGGTTGATGGGCTGATCCAACGTATCGAAGAGCTGCCGGTGACCGAACTGGCGTTGGTGGACGTTGAACCCGGCCGCGAAAAAGTGGAGATCATTGCCGCGCTGACCGAACGCATGCTGGCGCGCCACGGTCTGGAACAGGTCAAAGTCAGCGTGCATTTCGAGCTAGATGAGGCTATTCGGGACGCGAACTTCGTTCTGACCCAGTTCCGTGTCGGCCAGCTGCCCGCACGCGCCGCCGACGAGCGTTTGGGACTGAAATACGATCTGATAGGCCAGGAAACCACCGGCGTCGGCGGCTTTGCCAAGGCGCTGCGCACCATCCCGGTGATGCTGGATATCGCCCGCAGGGTGGAAAAACTGGCGCCGGATGCCTGGATCATCAACTTCACCAACCCAGCCGGTATCGTCACCGAAGCGGTCTCACGTTATACCAAAGCAAAAATCATCGGGCTGTGTAACGTGCCGATCAGCATGCACCATATGATCGCCAATATGCTGAAAAGCCCTTATCAGGAGGTACAGTTGCAGTTCGCTGGGCTGAACCACATGGTGTGGGTACACCAGGTATTGCAAAACGGCCGTGACGTCACCGCCAAGGTGATCGATATGCTGTGCGATGGCGCCGCGTTGACCATGAACAACATCAAGGAAGAGCCTTGGCAGCCGGACTTCCTGCGCGCCGTGGGGGCAATCCCTTGCCCGTACCACCGCTATTTCTACCAAACCAAAGAGATGCTGGCCGAAGAAATTGCCGCGGCGGCCGAGCGCGGCACCCGTGCCGAGCAGGTGATGAAAGTAGAGAAAGAGCTGTTTGAGCTATATGCCGATCCACACCTCGACAGCAAACCGGAACAATTAAGTTTCCGCGGCGGATCATATTATTCGGAAGTCGCGCTGGAGCTAATTCGTGCGATCCATAATAATCTCGGCACGCAATTAGTCGTCAATACGGCAAACCGGGGTGCCATTCGCGGTTTACCGGACGATGCGGTGATAGAAACCAACTGTATTGTCGATGCTCAGGGCGCCCACCCGCTGACCTTCGGTACGCTGCCGGATTCGATGCACGCGCTGACTCAACAGGTGAAAGCCTACGAGCGTCTTACCATCGAAGCCGCAGTGCATGGCGATCGCCGTAGCGGTCTGCTGGCGTTGGTGACCAATCCACTGGTTGGCAATGCCAATGTGGCCCAGCCGCTGCTGGATGAAGTGTTGGCGGTGAATGCACCTTATCTGCCACAGTTTAAATAACCGCCGGGCCAGCCGCGGTTGCTGATACATTGCTATAACTAATCTGTAGGGGGTCGATACGTCGACCCCATTTTTGTCGTAATCAGGAGTCGGATGATGGTGACACTGGAAGATGTCGCAGCCTTGGCGGGCGTGTCCCGCGCCACCGTGTCCCGCGTAGTGAATGGCGACACTAACGTTAAAGGGCAGACCCGCGAGAAAGTGGAACGCGCGGTGGCCCAGCTCGGCTACACCCCCAACCCTGCAGCACGCGCATTGGCCTCCAGCCACAGCAATACCCTCGGGCTGGTCACGACCTCATATCGCGGCGGCTTCTTCGGCGCGCTGATGGACTTTGTACAAACCGAAGCAGAATCCCACGGTAAACAGTTGCTGGTGACCCAAGGCCGCAACAGCGCCGAAAATGAATGGCAGGCGATTCAACGGCTGTTCAGCCTGCGCTGCGACGGTGTGATCCTCCATGTCCGCTTCCTCAGCGACGACCAACTGCGTCAGTTGGCGACCGAGCAACGCCCTTTTATCCTGCTCGATCGCCTGGTGCCAGGTCTGGAAGACCGCTGCGTCACTTTCGATCATCCACGCGCCAGCCGCATGGCGACCCAACAGTTGATTGATGCCGGCCACCGACGCATCGCCTGCATCAGCGGCCCCCGCGACCGCCCCTCCAGCCACTTGCGGCTGCAAGGCTTTGAACAGGCAATGCAGGCTGCGCACATCAAACCGGTTGCCTGCGTCGAAGGGCTGTACGATTTGGAAAGCGGCTATCGCTGCGCCGATCTGCTGTTGCAAATGAAAACCACGCCTAGCGCTATCTATTGCTGCAATGAAGAGATGGCCATCGGCGCGCTGCTGGCGATCAACGAGCACCGTCTGCGGGTTCCGCAAGATATCTCGCTGATCTGTTACGACAGCGGCGAACGTGCGCCTTTCGTTCGCCCGGCGCTGACCAGCGTACATTTCCCGATTACCGAAATGGCGCAATACGCGGCAAGGCGGCTGATTGATCCGACTACGCCAGAGGTCAGCTTCTCGCCGATCGTTATCAGTCGAGACTCCATCGTGACGGTGAGCTAACAGATCACAAAAATATTTCACCACCGCTCATTCATTGCATCAAAAAATCGACAGCCATCACAAAAACTCCCGTTGTCTGTGCTAGGATCCGCTCCCTGGTGGCCTGATCGGGACTTTTTTCTGCTTTTGCCAGGAAAAGCCAGCGGCCTTATGCCAGTTTTAAACTCCTCACAGACATAATCAGGCCTATATAATGAATGACAGCAACCGTCTACGGCTTACCTGGATCAGCTATTTTTCTTACGCGCTGACCGGTGCTTTAGTTATCGTCACAGGGATGGTGATGGGGAACATTGCAGAGTACTTTAATCTGCCGGTTTCCAGCATGAGCAATACCTTTACCTTTCTTAACGCCGGTATTTTGATTTCGATCTTCCTCAATGCCTGGCTGATGGAAATCATCCCGCTGAAACGTCAATTGATGTTCGGCTTTGTCCTGATGGTGCTGGCTGTCGCCGGGTTGATGGTCGGCAAAAGCCTGACCATGTTCTCGTTGTGCATGTTCGTCCTTGGCGTGGTCAGCGGTATCACCATGTCGATAGGCACCTTCCTGATCACCCATATGTACGCCGGCCGCCAACGCGGTTCGCGCCTGCTGTTCACTGACTCCTTCTTCAGCATGGCCGGGATGATCTTCCCGATTGTCGCCGCAATGCTGCTGGCTCGTCAGATCGGCTGGTACTGGGTGTACGCCTGCATCGGCCTGCTGTATGTAGGTATCTTTGTGCTGACCCTGTTCTCCGAGTTCCCGGTGCTGGGCAACAAAGGCGCCGACGCCGGCCAGCCGGTGGCGAAAGAAAAATGGGGTATCGGCGTGCTGTTCCTGTCGATCGCCGCACTGTGCTACATCCTCGGCCAGCTTGGTTTCATCCAGTGGGTGCCGGAATACGCCACCAAGTCATTCGGTATGGATATCAGCCAGGCCGGTAAACTGGTGAGCGATTTCTGGACCTCATACATGGTGGGCATGTGGGTGTTCAGCTTTATTCTGCGCTTCTTCGACTTGCAGCGTATCGTCACCATTCTGGCCGCTTTGGCGACCGGTGCGATGTACATGTTCGTCAGCACCGACAATCCGGAACACCTGGGCTACTACATTATGGCTCTGGGCTTCGTTTCCAGCGCCATCTACACTACGCTGATCACTCTGGGCTCGCTGCAGACCAAGGTTTCTTCGCCGAAACTGGTTAACTTCATCCTGACCTGCGGCACCATCGGCACCATGCTGACCTTCGTGGTCACCGGCCCGATCGTAGCGAAAGGCGGCGCGCATGCGGCGCTGACTACCGCTAACGGCCTGTACCTGGCGGTGTTCGTCATGTGTCTGCTGCTCGGTTTCGTGACCAAGCACCGCAGCCACGGTCACGTGACGCACTAACCTGCCGACGTGATGTGAAAAGGGCGCCTCGGCGCCCTTTTTTATGCTGAAGCCGGCGCCTTAGCGCCGGAAATCCACCTTCTCATCCTGCGCCAGATACAGCGTGGTTTCGGCAGGCTGGGTCTCGGCGATCACCGCTCCCTGCCGTATCGAATAGCGCACCGGCGTCTGTCGGCGCACCGCGTCAAAACCGCTTTCCGCCGGCAGAATCACCAGGTTGGCACTGTTCCCTGCCGTCAGGCCGTAATCGGTCAGGTTCAACGTCCGTGCGCTGTGGCTGGTGATCAGTTTCAGCCCGTCATCGATTTGGCCGTATCCCATCAGTTGACACACATGCAGCCCCATATGCAGCACCTGCAGCATGTTGGCAGTCCCCAGCGGGTACCAGGGGTCGAACACATCGTCATGACCGAAGCAGACGTTGATATTCGCCTCCAGCATCTCTTTCACCCTGGTGATGCCGCGCCGCTTCGGATAACTGTCGAAGCGTCCCTGCAGGTGGATATTCACCAGCGGGTTAGCAACAAAGTTGATGCCTGACATTTTCAGCAGGCGGAACAACCGTGAAGCATAGGCGCCATTGTAAGAGTGCATCGCCGTGGTGTGGCTGGCGGTCACCCTGGCACCCATGTCCATTTTCAGCGCCAGCGCCGCCACGGTCTCGACAAATCGCGACTGCTCGTCGTCAATCTCATCGCAGTGGACATCCACCAGCCGATCGTATTTCTGCGCCAGAGCAAACGCCTTGTGCAGCGACTCCACGCCGTACTCCCGGGTGAATTCAAAGTGCGGGATGGCCCCCACCACGTCGGCCCCCAACCGCAGCGCCTCTTCCAACAGGGCTTCGCCGTTGGGATAAGACATGATGCCCTCCTGCGGGAAGGCGACGATTTGCAGCGTAACCCAGGGTGCCACTTCCTGCTTCACTTCCAGCATCGCACGCAACGCCGTCAGGGTCGGGTCTGAAACGTCAACGTGGGTACGCACGTACTGCACGCCGTTGGCGATCTGCCATTTCAGCGTCTGCCAGGCGCGTTGCTTGACGTCCTCGTGGGTCAACAGCGCCTTGCGTTCCGCCCAGCGTTCAATGCCTTCAAACAGAGTACCTGACTGGTTCCAGGCCGGTTGCCCGGCAGTTTGGGTGGTATCCAGATGGATATGCGGCTCGACAAATGCCGGCTGCGCCAGCCCGCCCTGCGCATCCAGCACGTCGTTGCGCCACTCTTGCCCTTCCGGCTGCGGCACGATATGGGCGATGCGCCCCTGTTCAATGGCCAGTTGCCACAGCCCTTCATGCCCGCTTAAACGCAGGTTATCGATAAACTTCAATGGACTCTTGGCCACGCTTCACCTCTGCTGTTCCAGCCTGTTTTATTCATCATACTGGCAGCGGATCAGACTGACAAAGCGCCCTTGCGGTTATTACCCCGCCCTTACTCCCAAATAAGTAGAATTCGTGTTAACTGGCTCGTTTCAGCTAAAGATGAATAAAAACCGCAACTTATCAAATATCGATAAAAATCATCCATATACCACATAAGAGGTATATAGAGGGGCGATTGATTTGCATCAATAAATCGCCCGTGGGGAAGAATAAGGTAACCCTAGGAAACCAGAATTTTGAGGCAATAATGAGCAGAGTCAAACTTGCTGTCATCGGGAACGGCATGGTCGGCCACCGGTTTATCGAAGATCTGTTGGAAAAAGCAGACAAAGACCAGTTCGACATCACCGTATTTTGTGAAGAACCGCGCATCGCCTACGACCGCGTGCACCTGTCTTCTTATTTTTCCCACCACACCGCCGAAGAACTCTCGCTGGTTCGCGAAGGCTTTTACGAAAAACAGGGCGTAAAAGTGCTGGTCGGCGAGCGTGCCATTACCATCAACCGCAGTGAAAAAGTCATTCACTCCAACACCGGCCGCACGGTCTACTACGACAAGCTGATCATGGCCACCGGCTCTTACCCGTGGATCCCGCCGATCAAAGGCTCGGACAGCCAGGACTGCTTTGTCTACCGGACCATTGAAGATCTGAACGCCATCGAAGCTTGCGCACGCCGCAGCAAACGCGGTGCCGTGGTCGGCGGCGGCCTGCTCGGGCTGGAAGCCGCAGGCGCGTTGAAAAGCCTGGGCGTAGAAACCCACGTCATTGAGTTTGCGCCGGTACTGATGGCAGAACAGCTCGATCCAATGGGTGGCGATCAGCTGCGTCGTAAAATCGAACGCATGGGCGTCAAAGTTCACACCGGTAAAAACACCCAGGAAATCGTCAACGGCGGGGAACAGGCGCGCAAGACCATGCAGTTCGCCGACGGCACCGCATTGGAAGTCGACTTTATCGTTTTCTCCACCGGCATCCGTGCCCAGGACAAACTGGCCCATCAGTGCGGGCTAGCTACCGCACGCCGGGGCGGCATCGTGATCAACGACAGTTGCCAAACCTCAGATCCTGACGTTTACGCCATCGGCGAATGCGCTTCGTGGCGCGACCGCACCTTCGGCCTGGTTGCTCCAGGCTATAAAATGGCGCAGGTCACGGCTGACCATCTGCTGGGGCGTGAAAATACCTTCCTGGGCGCAGACATGAGCGCCAAGCTGAAATTGCTGGGTGTCGACGTCGGCGGCATCGGTGATGCCCATGGCCGCACCGAAGGGGCGCGCAGCTACGTTTATCTGGATGAAAGCAAAGAAATTTATAAACGCATCGTGGTCAGCGCAGACAACAAGACCCTGCTCGGCGCGGTGCTGGTGGGTGATACCAGCGACTACGGCAACCTGCTGCAGTTGGCGTTAAACGCCATCGAACTGCCGGAAAACCCGGACGGTCTGATCCTGCCGTCGCACGCAGGCAGTAAGCCGGCGATTGGCGTCGAGTCGCTGCCGGAAACCGCGCAAATTTGCTCCTGCTTCGACGTCAGCAAAGGCGATATCATCAAGGCGGTCAGCATGGGCTGCCACACCGTCGCCGCCATCAAGTCTGAAACCAAGGCCGGTACCGGCTGCGGTGGCTGTATTCCTCTGATCACCCAGGTGCTGAACGCCGAACTGACCAAACAGGGCATCGAAGTCAACCATCACCTGTGCGAGCACTTTGCTTATTCACGCCAGGAGCTCTACCACCTGATCCGCGTCGAAGGCATCAAATCCTTCGACGAACTGCTGGCCAAATACGGCAAGGGTTACGGCTGCGAAGTGTGTAAACCTACCGTTGGCTCACTGCTAGCCTCCTGCTGGAATGAGTACGTGCTCAAACCGCAACATACGCCGCTGCAGGACACTAACGACAATTTCCTCGGCAATATCCAGAAAGACGGCACTTATTCGGTGATCCCACGCTCCGCCGGCGGTGAAATCACGCCGGACGGTTTGATGGCGGTCGGCCAGATCGCCAAGGAATACAATCTGTACACCAAGATGACCGGCTCTCAGCGCATCGGCATGTTCGGCGCGCAAAAAGACGACCTGCCGGCTATTTGGAGCAAACTGATTGCCGCCGGTTTTGAAACCGGCCACGCCTACGCCAAGGCGCTGCGCATGTCGAAAACCTGCGTTGGCAGCACCTGGTGCCGCTATGGCGTCGGCGACAGCGTCGGGTTTGGCGTCAAGCTGGAACACCGCTACAAAGGCATTCGCACCCCGCACAAAATGAAGTTTGGCGTTTCCGGCTGCACCCGTGAATGCGCCGAGGCGCAGGGCAAGGACGTCGGTATTATCGCGACCGAAAACGGCTGGAATCTGTACGTCTGCGGCAACGGCGGCATGAAACCGCGCCATGCCGATCTGCTGGCGGCTGACCTCGACAGCGAGACGCTGGAGCACTACCTCGATCGCTTTATGATGTTCTATATCCGCACCGCCGATAAGCTGCAGCGCACCTCGGTATGGCTGGAAAGCCTGGAAGGCGGCATCGATTACCTGCGCAAAGTGATCATTGACGACAAACTGGGCATCAACGCTCAGTTGGAAGCCGAAATCGCCCGCCTTCGCGACGCGGTGATCTGCGAGTGGAAAGAAACCGTTGAGCACCCCGAATCTCAGGTCCGCTTCGCCCACTTTATCAACAGTAGCCAGCGCGATCCGAACGTCCAGGTGGTCGCCGAACGCGAGCAGCATCGCCCGGCCCGTCCAGACGAACGCATTCCTGTCACCCTGCTGGAAGTCGAGGAGAACAACGCATGAGCCAGTGGACAACCCTTTGCCCCATCACCGATATTCTGCCAGGCACCGGCGTGTGTGCCCTGATTGGCGACCAGCAGGTGGCGATATTCCGTCCCTATGCCGACGAGCAGGTCTTTGCCATCAGCAATATTGATCCCTTCGCCCAGGCCAGCGTGTTATCACGCGGGCTGATCGCCGAACATCAGGGTGAGCTGTGGGTCGCGAGCCCGTTAAAAAAACAACATTTCCGCCTGCACGACGGTTACTGTCTGGAAGATGACAGCCGCTCCGTCTCGCATTTCGCCAGCCGGGTTTTGGACGGCATGGTGCAGGTCGCGGCCTGATATTTCTACTTTAACCTCAGGGGAAGCAGCATGTTCACCGATACCATCAACAAATGCGCCGCCAATGCGGCGCGCATCGTCCGGCTGGCAAAACACAGCCCGCTGGGCTTTTGGATCAGCTCGGCAATGGCCGGGGCCTACGTCGGCCTCGGCATCATTTTAATCTTCACCCTCGGCAATCTGGTCGATCCCTCCCTGCGTCCGCTGGTGATGGGGGCCACCTTCGGCATCGCGCTGACGCTGGTGATCATCGCCGGTTCCGAACTGTTCACCGGCCACACCCTATTCCTGACGCTCGGCGTCAAGGCCGGCACCATCCGTCAAAGCCAAATGTGGGCGGTCTTGCCGCAGACCTGGTTAGGCAATCTGTTGGGCTCGGTGCTGGTGGCGCTGATGTACTATTACGGCGGCGGCAGCCTGTTGCCGGTGGACACCAGTCTGGTGCACACCGCCGCGTTGGCGAAAACCACCGCTCCGGCGGAAGTGCTGTTCTTCAAGGGCGTGCTGTGTAACTGGCTGGTCTGTCTGGCAATTTGGATGGCGATCCGCGTGGAAGGTGCCGCCAAGTTCATCGCCATCTGGTGGTGTCTGCTGGCCTTTATTGCTTCCGGCTATGAACACTCGGTCGCCAATATGGCGCTGTTCGCCCTGTCCTGGTTCGGCCATCACAGCGAGGCCTATACCCTGAGTGGCATCGGCCATAACCTGCTGTGGGTGACGCTGGGTAATATCCTGTCCGGCTCGGTGCTGATGGGCCTGGGTTACTGGTACGCCACACCGCGTGCCGAACGGCCGCAGGCTGAAAAAGCCGCAACGCGTCAAACCGCATAATATTCCGGGGCGCTTGGCGCCCCACTGCTGATTGCCCCGAGGATTGCCGATGGATTACCTGCCGATTTTCTGCCAACTGCAACACAAAGCCTGCCTGCTGGTCGGTGGCGGCGAGATTGCCGAACGCAAAGCCCGTCTGCTGCTGGATGCCGGCGCGGCGTTGACCGTCAACGCCTGCAGCTTCAGCCCGCAATTTCACGAATGGGCCGCGCTTGGCCGGGTCACGCTGGCAGAAGGCGAGTTCAGCCCGGCGTTGCTGGCAGAAAAGTGGCTGGTGATCGCCGCCACCGATCGGGTCGAAGTCAACGCGTTGGTGTATCAATGCGCCAATCAGCAACGGGTGTTCTGCAACGTCGTGGATGATCCCAAGCGTGCCAGCTTTATCATGCCGTCGATTATCGATCGCTCACCGATTATGGTCGCGGTGTCTTCCGGCGGTAAAGCGCCGGTGCTGGCGCGGCTGTTGCGAGAAAAACTGGAGGCCATGCTGCCTCAGCACCTTGGCAAGCTGGCGCAGTTGGGCGGTTCATTGCGTCAACGGGTGAAAAAACACTTCGCCGATATCGGTGCGCGCCGCCGTTTTTGGGAAAAGCTGTTTGCCCACGACCGCCTGGCGCAATCTTTGGCCAATAATGACCAACCGCTGGCAGATCGGCAGATCGAGGAGCTGTTTAGCCATCAACAGCAACAATGCGGTGAAGTGGTGCTGGTGGGTGCCGGGCCGGGTGACGCAGGCCTGTTGACCCTGAAAGGTCTGCAGCAGATCCAGCAGGCTGACGTGGTGGTTTATGACCGCCTGGTCTCCGATGAGGTCATGACGCTGGTTCGCCGGGATGCCGAGCGCATTTTCGTCGGCAAACGTGCCGGCAACCATTGCGTGCCGCAAGATCAGATTAACCAAATCCTGCTCGAGCAGGCGCAACAAGGTAAGCGTGTGGTACGACTGAAAGGCGGTGACCCGTTTATCTTTGGCCGTGGCGGCGAAGAGCTGGAAACGCTGGCCGACGCCAATATTCCATTCTCGGTGGTGCCGGGCATTACCGCCGCTTCCGGGTGTTCAGCCTACAGCGGTATTCCCCTCACCCATCGCGACCATGCGCAAAGCGTACGGCTGGTGACGGGGCACGCCAAGCGCGATGGCGGGTTGAACTGGTCAACGCTGGCCGCCGGACAACAAACGCTGGTGTTTTACATGGGCCTGACGCAGGCGGCAGAGATCCAGCGCCAACTGGTTGCACACGGTATGCCGGCGTCCACCCCGGTGGCGTTGGTAGAGAACGGCACCTCTTGTCGTCAAAAGGTGATCGAAGGGGAACTGAACCAGCTGGGAACCCTGGCCTTGCGAGCCGCCAGCCCAAGTTTGATCATCGTCGGCAGCGTGGTGAGCCTGCGCAGCAAACTGAACTGGTTCTCCAGCCAGGAATCACCACCGCCGCTGGCGCAAATGGCTTAATCCAGACGTAAAAAAAGCGGCCAATGGCCGCTTTTCATTTATGGCGAGGATCACAGTGGCGACACGAAGCCAACCGCCTGGTAAACCTTGGCCAACGTTTCCTGCGCACGAGCACGAGCCTTGGCCGCGCCGTCACGCATTACCTGTTGCAGCAGGGCCTCGTCATTGCGGAAACGGTGGTAACGCTCCTGCAGCTCACCCAGCATGCCTGATACCGCTTCGGCTACCGCACCTTTCAGGTGGCCGTACATCTGGCCTTCAAACTCGGCTTCCAGCTGAGCGATGCTCTTGCCGGTCACACCGGCGAGAATATCCAGCAGGTTTGATACCCCCGCCTTGTTCGCCACGTCGTAACGCACGACCGGCGGCTCTTCGGAATCGGTCATCGCACGTTTGATTTTCTTGCTCACCGCTTTCGGATCTTCCAACAGGCCAATCACGTTGTTGCGGTTATCGTCCGACTTGGACATTTTCTTGGTCGGCTCTTGCAGCGACATCACGCGAGCGCCGGACTTGGGAATAAACGGTTCAGGGACTTTGAACACATCGCCGTACAAGGCATTGAAACGCTGACCGATGTCACGGCTCAGTTCCAGATGTTGTTTCTGGTCTTCACCGACCGGAACCTGGTTAGTCTGGTACAACAGGATATCCGCCGCCATCAGCACCGGGTAGCTGAACAGGCCGGCGTTGATGTTCTCCGCATAGCGTGCGGATTTGTCTTTGAACTGGGTCATGCGGCTCAGTTCGCCGAAATAGGTATAGCAGTTCAACACCCAGCTCAGCTGCGTATGCTCCGGCACGTGAGACTGCACGAAGATGGTGCTCTTTTGCGGATCGATGCCGCAGGCCAGATACAGCGCCAGCGTGTCCAGCGTAGCTTTGCGCAGTTTCTCTGCGTCCTGACGTACGGTGATCGCGTGCAAATCAACGATGCAGTAGATGCAGTCATAATCGTCCTGCATTTTCTCCCACTGACGCAGGGCACCCATGTAGTTGCCAATGGTCAGTTCACCGGACGGCTGTGCGCCGCTAAATACGATGGGCTTACTCATGTTTAAATTTCCTGATTCTCTAAAGATGACAGCCCAAGAGCGGGCAACAAATCGGCAAAGCGCTCCAACACGCGGTCGGGATGGCTCAGGGCAATCGCCTCGCCGTAGTTATAACCATAGGTCAGCGCAACGCTTGGGCAGCCAGCCGCCTGCGCCGCCTGAATATCATTGCGGGAATCGCCCACAAACAGTAACTCGTTGGCACGCAGGCCCAACTTGCCGAGAACCAGATACAGCGGTGCCGGGTGCGGTTTTTTTTCCACCACGTCATCACCGCCGATAATCAGCGAGAAGTCATCGAGAATGCCCAGCGCAGCCAGCAAGGGGGCGACAAACGGCGTCGGCTTGTTGGTCACCAGCGCCATGGGATACCCTTGCGCGGCCAATTGAGTCAGCGTTTCCCTCACCTGAGGAAACAGGCGGCTGCCGCTGTCCACGGTTTGCGCATAGAAGTGATCGAAACGTTCGCGCAGCTGCAGGCAGTGTTCCGGCGTGGCTTCCACTTCGGCCCAGCGCAGCGCGCGTTGCACCAGCACGTCTGCGCCATTGCCAATCCAGGTGCTGACCCGAGCCTCACCGGCCTGCGGCAGACCCATTTCCGCCAGCGCCATATCGATAGCGGCAGCCAGTCCCGGCGCGCTGTCTACCAGCGTGCCATCGAGATCAAACGCCAGAGCACGGATGGCACTGAAATCAGCCATGCGTCACCTTCGCCAGTTCGCTGCGCATATCATCAATCACCCGGCGATAGTCCGGCTTGCCGAAGATGGCTGAACCGGCGACAAACATGTCTGCACCGGCTGCGGCGATTTCGGCGATATTGTCGACCTTCACTCCGCCATCCACTTCCAAACGGATATCGCGACCGCTTTCGTCGATCAGCTTGCGCACCTGGCGCAGCTTATCCAAAGTGCCGTGGATAAACGACTGGCCGCCAAAGCCAGGGTTGACCGACATCAGCAGGATCACGTCGATTTTGTCCATCACGTAATCGAGATAGCTCAGCGGCGTCGCCGGGTTGAATACCAAGCCGGCTTTACAGCCGTGCTCTTTAATCAATTGAATGGTGCGATCGACGTGTTCGGAGGCTTCCGGATGGAAAGAGATGTAACTGGCGCCCGCTGCGGCGAAGTCCGGCACTATGCGGTCTACCGGCTTCACCATCAGATGCACGTCAATCGGTGCGGTGATGCCGTAGTTACGCAGCGCCTGACAAACCATCGGCCCGATGGTCAGATTGGGAACGTAGTGGTTATCCATCACGTCGAAGTGCACTACGTCGGCACCGGCGGCCAGCACGTTGGCCGTGTCTTCACCCAGGCGAGCAAAATCTGCCGACAAAATGGACGGGGCAATCAAAAATTTTTTCATCCGCTATCTCCAAACGTAGGGTTCGAATTTGTTATACGCCGGGGCGTAACCCCGGTTTAACGATAAAGCGCCAAAAGTTCATTCACTTTGCTGCGACCAAGAATATTGCGGCTGATGGTGCGGCGCGCTTTCACCACGTACAGCGAAGCATGCTGGTACCAGTCACGCGTCAGTTCGGTATCGTGGTTGGAAATCAATACCGGCACCTGGCTTTCGACCGAAAGCTGATGCGCCATCAACGCCAGGCTTTGTTGATCGGCCATGCTGAAGCTGTTGGTGTGGTAGGCGGTAAAATTCGCCGTCGCCGATAATGGCGCATACGGCGGATCGCAATACACCACGGTACCACGCTCGGCTTTTGCCATGGTATCCCGGTAATGCTCGCAGACAAAAGTGGCGTTGCGGGATTTTTCGGCGAACCAGTACAGCTCTTCCTCCGGGAAGTACGGTTTCTTGTAACGTCCAAACGGGACATTGAATTCCCCACGAAGATTATATCGGCACAGGCCGTTATAGCAGTGGCGGTTCAGATAAAGAAACAGCAGCGCGCGGCGATAAGGATCGGCACTAGTATTAAACTCTTCGCGCAGCAGGTAAAACTGATCCGACTTATTGAATTCATCGGTGAAAAGAAGGCGGGCATCACGTACAAAGTCATCCGTACGCAGCTTAACGATGTTATACAGATTAATAAGATCGCTGTTGATGTCGGCGAGAATATAGGCATCGTATTCCGTGTTCAGAAAGACTGAACCCGCACCCACGAAGGGCTCGATTAAGCAGTCGCCTGCTGGTAGATGACGACGAATCTCGTCCACCAGCGGGTATTTTCCACCAGCCCATTTTAAAAAAGCGCGGTTTTTCTTCATGCCGTCAATTAGCTACTTATTATACAATTCAGAGCGGCGGATTGTACTCTGTTTCAGACAGCACATCAGCGCACAAATTTAAGTGATTGATACCCTTCATACTTCAAGCCGCAGCATCGTTGGCCACGCACGGTCGTTCGTGCCTGTTTCCAGGCCACTTCAGTCATCTGTCGCGGGCTAAATGGCGCGCCCCGATTAACATGGGCGCAGCATGCTGCGCCCCTCAATGTCTGAAACCCCTGCTCTTGCCGTCTGACTGCAGCTTGAAATCTACCGGGTTACTTTTTCAGTTCTTGCTGTACCTGGCGTACAGGTCGAACCCATGGTTTTTTCGCCTGAACATCCGCCGGCAGCGTCGCGATTGCACGCTTCGCTTCTGCCGAAGAGGCATAGTTACCACTCACCAGCACATACCAAGGCTTGCCGTCACGCTGGGTCGAGTACACCAGATAATGCTGCAATTTCTGCTGCTTGGCATACGCATTGAGCGTATCGGAGCGTGAGGCACTGCTCAGTTGCAGAGTATAATGGCCTGCCGGTGCAGACTGCAGCGAACCAGCGCTGCCGCTTACGGCGCCTGCCTTGGCACTTGCCGCTCCCGCTTTGGCAGAAGAGGTCGGCGCTGGCGTATACACCGTGGTCGGCGCTTTATGCTGCGAGGCGGTAGCCGCTGGCTTGGTGACGGTTTTTGCCGGCGTTTTGTGTTGCTGTGGCGCCGTTCCCTGAACCGGGCGTACGGTTTCTTTCGCCGCTGCGCCGTTCATCAGGGTGGCAGGAGCCGTCGGCAGAGTCGAAGCCGGCCCCGTAATGCCTTGCGTCGCGGTATCAACCTGCCCTTGCTGGGCGGACAACGCGTCCGACATATTGCCCGGCAAATCGACCCGTTGCTGCGCGCCGCCCTGTTGTGGCTGCGGTTGCGCTTCCGTAGGGGTGCTGGCGATCGGTGGAACGCTGACGGTTTGCGGCTGAGAGCTGCTGCTCACGCCGTTATTGTCATTGGTGTCCGTAGTGCCGCCTGGTACGCCGGAATTACCGGCCGTCAGCGACGAAGAACCAGACAGGTTAATGTCTTTGGCTGCGCCATTTTGTGCGCCTTCCTGAGCCGCTTCATGCTTGGTTGGCGCTTTCAGCGCCGAGCCAATGCCGACAATCAGCAATAACAGCACCAAAATACCGATACCAATCATTAAATGCTGACGTGAAACGGCGAAACGCGGTCCCGGAGCCGGCTTGCGCGAACGTGCAGGACGACGATCGCTGCTATCAGGTCTGAGATCGTCTTCCGGTTTAAACTCATCCATCTGAAACCCTCCAACTAGAGGCAAAAGCCCACCACTGTAGACCTACCGTGGCACGGGCAGATTAACCCGATGATGGTAAAGCGATGCCATGCATGCTTTACACATATTAATATAGATGTAAACGGCGGCTAAGCCACTGTTACTTCGTCCGATTTACTTAGGCATTCCGTGCAGGAAGGCAAGCTGCGATCGAAGCAAGCACCATTTCATGCCCCACCCCGCCACGGACCTCCGCCTGGCCAATGGCCGTCGGCAGTACCAGGCGCAGCTCACCGGCCAGTACTTTCTTATCGCGCAACATATGTGGCAGATAAGATTCCGGTGCCATTTCCTGCGGACCACACACCGGCAAACCGGCGCGCAGCAACAGTGCTTTAATACGTTCAATATCTTCGACGGAGAACTGACCGAGACGGTGCGCGGTTTCTGCCGCCATCACCATGCCGGCGGCAACGGCCTCACCGTGCAACCATACACCATAGCCCATTTCGGCTTCGATAGCATGACCGTAAGTATGGCCCAGATTCAGCAGCGCACGCAGACCGCTTTCGCGTTCATCGGCGGCGACCACCTCAGCCTTGAGTTCACAGCAGCGGCGGATGCAATAGGCCAGAGCCTGCATGTCCAACGCCATCAGCGCATCGATATTGTTTTCCAGCCAGACAAAGAAATCGCGGTCGAGAATGATCCCGTACTTGATCACTTCAGCCAGACCAGAGGAGAGCTCACGCGCCGGCAGGGTTTTCAGGCAATCCAGATCAACCACCACGGAAACGGGTTGATAGAAGGCGCCGATCATGTTTTTGCCGAGCGGATGATTGACGGCGGTTTTACCGCCAACGGAAGAGTCCACCTGCGACAGCAGCGTGGTAGGAACCTGAATAAAGCGGACACCGCGTTGATAACAAGCGGCGGCAAAACCGGTCAGATCGCCCACCACGCCGCCGCCCAGGGCAATCAGCGTGGTATCGCGACCGTGCGGTTTTTCCAACAGCGCCGAGAACACCTGCTCAAGCACGGCAAGGGATTTGTACTGTTCGCCATCAGGTAAAATCACCTGATCCACCATGACGCCGGCCTGCTCCAGCACCTTCCGGACGCGGTCCAGATAGAGTGGCGCCAGGGTTTGGTTGGTGACCAGCATTACCTGTTCACCCGCCTTCAGCGGCATAAAAGAAGCCGGATCGTTAAACAATCCGGCGGCTATGGTAATCGGGTAGCTGCGCTCCCCAAGCGTTACGGTAATTCTCTCCATGTCGCGCTCAGTTCTCAATGTGGTTTATCCCCGCTACTGCGGGGAACACAATCAGTCTTTCCGCATTTGCCGTGGCGAACACGGAAACCGCAATCAGTTGCTTTCCAGCATGTTGATAATCTGGTTGGCAACCACTTTGGCGCTTTGATCGTCGGTGCGGATGGTGACATCTGCAATTTCTTCGTATAACGGATTGCGCTCTTTCGCCAGCGCTTCAAGCACTTCACGCGGAGGAGAATCAACCTGCAACAGCGGACGCTTTTTGTCGCGCTGGGTACGGGCCAATTGCTTCTCGATAGTGGTTTCCAGATACACCACTACGCCACGCGCCGACAGACGGTTACGCGTTTCACGCGATTTAACCGAACCGCCACCGGTAGCCAGCACGATGCCTTGCTTTTCCGTCAGTTCATTAATGACTTTTTCTTCACGATCGCGGAAACCTTCTTCACCTTCCACGTCGAATACCCAGCCCACGTCAGCTCCGGTACGTCGCTCAATTTCTTGATCGGAGTCGAAAAACTCCATATTGAGTTGCTGAGCTAACTGACGGCCAATAGTGCTTTTGCCGGCACCCATAGGCCCAACCAGAAAGATATTGCGTTTCTCTGCCATGTTTTTCGGTATTACTAAGACAATTCGTTAATGTTAACCCGCCCCGCCAATCAAATCAGCGGCGGGACCTAAACTGAAACCTCATGAACGATAGTGCGAGATCAGACGGAAAATTATCTCAACACTCTTGGTAGTTTGGCAACCGAATAAATCGCAATCCACGCCGCAGGAGGGAAACCATACGTTTTTAACGGCGTCTTGGCGCTAACAAAAAAACCTCGGTGCTCAATTCGGTAACCCTTGTAAGCTAAATCGGTCGCAGCGTCAAACGCAGATGCCCCCAAGGCGATAAAAAAGTGCATCTGCTCATCAACTTTAGGTGATTTCCCACGAACCTGACACATTGCCGCTCAGGCCTTAATCAATGTCGGAGTAATGAATATCACCAGCTCGCGCCGTTTATGCTGTTTGCTACTCTGTTTGAACAAAGATCCCAACAGCGGCACGTCGCCAATACCGGGCACCTTATCGGCCCCGCGGGCCCCATGACGCTGAAATACGCCGCCCAAAACGATGGTTTCGCCATCTTTCACCGTCACCTGGGTTTTGATCTCCTGCTTATCTATCGCCAGCGCCTCGCCTGCCCCACGGCTGATTGAACGCCCGGGCATGTTCTGGCTGATTTGCAACGTCAGGGTAATGCGCCCATTGGGTAAAATTTGCGGCGTGACCTCCATCCCCAGCACCGCCTCTTTAAACTCCATCGATGTCGCCCCACTGGAACCACTCTTCACCTCATAGGGAATTTCAGTGCCTTGCTTTATGCTGGCGGTTTGCAGGTTGGCCGTCAGCAGCCGAGGGCTGGCGATAATTTCTACCCGGTTTTCCTGTTCCAGCGCCATCAACTCCAGATCCAGCAATCGTCCGCCGATGCGTGCCAGGTGAAAACCCGCGCTGACGGCGCTGCGATCCAACGGCAACGCCACGTTGAAGCCATCCAACTGCCACGACTTTGCCGGCCGCGCATCCGGTGCCAATCCCCAACGCACGCCAAGTTCCCGCAAGCTTTCGCTGTTGATGGTGACGATATGCGCCGCCAATTGCACCTGTGCCAACGGCGTATCCATTTCCGCGATCCGCTGAGTCAATAACGCCACTGTCGGTGCGGTATCTCGGATCAGCACGGCATTGGTGCGTTTGTCCGCCACCACGCTGCCCCTCTCGCTCAGCAATATACCGCCCTGAGCATTCAGGTTTTCGGCAATCTCGGTCGCATCGGCATGGTTCAACGGCAGAGTCACGCTGTGCAAGGGCTGTTTTTGCGCCAGTGCCTGCTGTTGCCGCTGCTTTTCCTGCTCGCTCGGCTCGGGAAACACCATCATGACGTTGCCCTCCAGCGTCATGGTCAATTTCCCCATGCGTAAAATCACGGCCAGCGCCTGCCGCCAGGGCACGTTATCCAATCTCAACGTCAGGTTACCCTCTACACCCGCAGCGGTGACCACATTCAGTTGCTGATAATCCGCCAGCGCCTGCAATACCACCGCAACCGGCGCATCCTGAAACTCCAGTGAAATGGGGGCGGGTTCCTGCCCTGCGTTTGCGATAGCGCTCCCCCACAGCAGCGCGGCAGGCAGCCAACGGTATCCTTTCATTTTTCTTCCTTATGTTTTCCCAACGTCAGCACCACTGCGTTCTCGGCGGCCGGGCACGCCGGATCACCCAGCACCTCTTTGAGCGTCAATTGCCGTTCCAGTACCTGCTCTACTTGCCAGCGCCCGGCCAGCAGCGTTTGCCGAGGTTTGGCCCGCAGCCACTGCCCAGCGGGGGTAACGATCCAGGCATAGCGCAACGTCGCTTGCCCGATGATGCCTTTTAGTTGCCAGCTCGCCGGCGATTGCGCCGGTGTCGCGCAGTCAGACGAGGGCAGCGGCCTGAAAGGGTCCCGCGGTTGCGCCAGCAGCGATATCGGCAGCAACAGCAGCCATAACCCGAGATTTTTATTCATTGGGCGTTACCGCTGCAGCCTCAGCCACATCCTGAAAAGTGAACTGCACCGTTAGCCCCTCCTGCTGTGTCTCAACCGTCATCTGGTCGATACGCAGTTTGGCAGGCAGCGCGTCCAGTAACCTTAACAAGCGGCCGTAATCAAGGTGCAGTTGCAGGGTTTGCCGCGAGGAGTTTTCCTGCTGCTGCCAGCGTTGCAGCCCCGCACCTATCCGCTGCAATATCTCCGACAACGCTTCACTCGCGGCAGGCAGGGGCTCAACCTGTTGCAGCTTTTGATTCAGCGCCTCCAGCGTCGGCATGCGAGCCAGCTGTGCCGCCAAAGGGGCTATTTGTTGCGTAACTCGTTGCTGCTCCGCCTGGGTTTTGCCCAGTTGTTGCCACGGGCCCTGCAACAGCAGCAGGCCGAACAGCAGGAACAGCCCACTCAATGCCAGCCACTGCATGCTTAACAGCTTCCACCCTGGCAGGATCAGGCATTTCGTCAGCCAAAACGGCAGCGGCTTATTCATCCCGCCCCCACTGCGCCACCAGGGCAAATGAAAACAAGCCATCCTGACGCTGTGCCACCTCGGCCAGTTGGCCACGCCGCAACAACGGCAATGCAGTCAGCTGTTGCTCAAACTGGGTTATAGCCTCATAGCGGTGGCTCAAACCCCGTAGCGTAAGATTGTGCGTATTGCTTTCCAGTGCAATAAGCCACAGCGGCGCAGGCAGCAGGGCCGAGAGTTGTTGCAGCAAGTTAAGGTAGCGTCGGTTGTGCGCCAGATTCCTGCCATGCTGCTCCGCCTGTGCGGTCAGGTTCGCCAGGCGAGTCATTGCCTGTTGCCGTTGCTGATAGCGCCCCGTCAATTCCGCCTGCTGCCGGGCCAGCGTTAACAATGCCTGATGCTGTTGTTCCTGTTGCTGATTCAACAAGCCATAAGCCCCCATCAGCACCGCCAACACCAGCACTAGTTGCAGCACAAACAGGCGTAACCAGAAAGCAGCGTGCCGACGCTGGATGCCCGCACGCCAGGGCAGAAGATTAACCTGATACATCAGCGGTCCTCTGCGCGCAGCGCCAAACCGCCGGCCAATACAAACGCCGCCGGCACGGGTGGCTGCGGCGGACGCAGCTGGCTGAAAGCGCTGAACGGTGACCAGGGTAAACTCCCCGACGGAGGCAGCTCATCCAGCACGCTGCTATAGTAAATCTGCTGCGTCGCCAGCGACGGACAGGCGGCATGCATCGCCGTCAGCGCCTGGTCAGGCTCTTCGGCCTCCCCCAGGCTGACAATGCCATAGGCAAGGGCCTGGGGAGAGGGGGCGACCCATAACCACTCCTGATCGAGACGGTGCAGTAAACCGGCTTCAGCCGACACGCCTGCCGCCGTCGCCATCATGCGCAGTGCGCAAGGAGTGATATCGACCGCCTGCGGCTGCAGGTTGGCCTGATGCAAACAGTGCAGCCACTGCTCCAACTCCTGCTGTCGCGCGGCGGTGAGCAGCAAAGTACCGGGGTCCGGCGGGGAGGGTCGGTAATCCAGTGCCAGCGTCTGGCTGTCCAGCGGGAACTGTTTTAAACCCTGACTGGTGATGTATTCACCGCGAGCCGGCTCTTTCAGCCTGGCATCCGGCAGCGGCATCTGCTGCTGTAAAACCCGCGGGGCGGGCAATGCAATGCGTAAGGAAATATGTCTTGGTAACTGAATTCGCCATTGTCGCAATGCCTGAATCAGCAGCTCGGGGTGTTCGAGGCAGCCTTCTCGCAACACCGGTTGCGGTAGCCTTTGTTGCCACCAGTGACGCAGTTGCCAGCCGTTGCGGCGGCGCTGTGCTGCCAGAGCGCGAATGCAGTGACTTTGTATATCCAGCCCCACCTGCCATGCTTGTGTGAACATATTTCGCCCGACCTCCATATCGTCAGATGATAAAAGAACATATCCATGTTGCAGGCTTGCCTTTATACTACCGCGCGGTTGTTTATAAACTGCCCAAATGACATGAAAATGGGAAATCTCAGGTGAAGTTCGTAAAGTATTTACTAATCCTTGCAGTGTGTTGCATCGTGTTGGGGGCAGCCTCGATCTTTGGCTTGTACAAATATGTCGAGCCACAGTTGCCTGACGTTGCGACGCTGAAAGATGTGCGGCTGCAAATACCGATGCAGGTTTACAGCGCCGACGGCGAACTGATCGCCCAATACGGTGAAAAACGCCGTATTCCGTTGAAACTGAACCAAATTCCACCGGTTATGGTGCATGCGTTTATCGCCACCGAAGACAGCCGCTTCTATGAGCATCATGGCGTCGACCCGGTCGGTATCTTCCGTGCTGCCTCTATTGCGCTGGTCTCCGGCCATGCGTCCCAGGGGGCGAGTACCATTACCCAGCAGTTGGCGAGGAACTTCTTCTTAAGCCCGGAACGCACCCTGATGCGAAAAATCAAGGAAGCTTTCCTGGCGATTCGCATCGAACAGATGCTGAGCAAAGACGAAATTCTCGAGCTGTACCTGAACAAAATCTATCTGGGGTATCGCGCCTATGGCGTGGGTGCCGCGGCTCAGGTTTACTTCGGTAAAGACGTTAGCCAGCTCACCTTAAGCGAAATGGCGACCATCGCCGGTTTGCCGAAAGCGCCTTCTACCTTCAACCCGCTCTACTCCCACGATCGCGCCGTCGCGCGCCGCAACGTGGTGCTGTCGCGCATGATGGATGAGCATTACATCACTCAGGCGCAGTACGATCAGGCTCGCAGCGAAGAACTGGTGGCCAACTACCATGCACCGGAAATCAGCTTCTCCGCCCCCTATCTCTCCGAGATGGTGCGTCAGGAGATGATCAAACGTTATGGCGACAACGCCTATACCGACGGTTACAAGGTCTACACCACCATCACCAAAAAGCTGCAGCTGGCGGCGCAGGAGTCGGTACGTAACAACGTGCTGGCCTACGATATGCGCCACGGTTACCGTGGCCCGTCCAACGTGCTGTGGAAAGTCGGCGAAGCAGCGTGGGATCAAAAACAGATCGTTGATTCGCTGAAGAATCTGCCGAACTACGGCCCGCTGTCTCCGGCTGTGATTGTCGCGGCCAACGCCGAAGAAGCGACGGCCATGATGGCTGACGGCAGCCATATTGCGCTACCGATGGCGACCATGCGCTGGGCGCGTCCTTACAAATCCGATACTCAGCAGGGCCCTACGCCGAAACGCGTTACCGACGTAGTGCAGGCCGGTCAGCAAGTCTGGGTGCGTAAGGTGGGCGAGAATTGGTGGCTGTCACAGGTGCCGGACGTCAACTCGGCCTTGGTGTCGATCAACCCGAATGACGGGGCCGTGAAGGCGCTGGTCGGCGGGTTCGACTTCAACCAGAGCAAGTTCAACCGCGTTACCCAGGCGCTGCGTCAGGTCGGTTCGAATATCAAACCTTTCCTGTACACCGCCGCGATGGACAAGGGCCTGACCCTGGCAACCATCCTGAACGACCTGCCGATCACCCGTTGGGATCCGGGCGCCGGCACCGACTGGCGACCGAAGAACTCACCGCCAACCTACGATGGGCCGATTCGCCTGCGTCAGGGGCTGGGGCAGTCTAAAAACGTGGTAATGGTACGTGCTATGCGCGCGATGGGCGTCGATTATGCGGCAGAATACCTGCAGCGTTTCGGCTTCCCGGCACAGAACATCGTGCACACCGAATCGCTGGCGCTGGGTTCCGCTTCGTTCACCCCTATGCAACTGGTGCGCGGCTATGCGGTTCTGGCCAACGGCGGTTACCTGGTGGATCCGTACTTTATCACCAAGATTGAAGACGATAGCGGCAACACGGTGTTCGAAACCAAGCCTAAGATTGTCTGCAGCAGCTGTAACCTGCCGGTGATCTACGGTGATACCCACCGTTCTGCCGTACTTTCTGAAGACAATATTGAAAATGTCGCGACGTCGCAGGAAGGCAAGAATGGCAGCGTGCCTATGCCGCAACTGGAGCAGGTGACTCCGGCTCAGGTGCTCCAGGATGGCGATCAGCAGTATGCGCCACACGTGATCAGCACCCCGTTGGCGTTCCTGATGCACGACGCGCTGAACAGCAACATCTTTGGCGAACCGGGCTGGATGGGCACGGCATGGCGTGCAGGACGCGATCTGAAGCGTCGTGATATCGGCGGTAAAACCGGGACCACCAACAGCTCGAAAGACGCCTGGTTCTCCGGTTATGGCCCGGATACCGTGACCTCGGTATGGATTGGTTTTGATGACCATCGCCGCGACCTTGGCCGTGCTACGGTTTCAGGTGCGATACCGGATCAGGTCTCCGGCGGCGAAGGCGGTGCGAAGAGTGCACAGCCGGCATGGGACGACTTTATGAAAACCGCGCTGGAAGGCATTCCGGAGCAGAAGGTCACTCCGCCACCGGGCATCATCAGCGTCACCATCGACAAGAGCAGCGGCAAGCTTTCTGGCGGCGGCGGCGGCAGTCGCTCCGAGTACTTCATCGAAGGGACTCAGCCAACGGACTACCCATCGCGAGATACCGGCACTACGTTGACGGATCCCGGCGGTGAGAGCCACGAGCTGTTCTAACAAAAAAAGGCCAGAGAAATCTGGCCTTTTTTTATTTAGGATTCAAAGATTAACGCGAACCGCGTAAAAATGCCTCAGTCAGGAACAACGCGCTGACATTGCGCGCCTCACGGAAATCCGGTTCAGCCAGCAACGCCATCATATCGGCAATCGGCCAGCGTACCTGCGGCAAGGGCTCCGGCTCATCCCCTTCCAGACTCTGCGGGTAGAGATCGTGTGCCAGCACGATATTCATTTTGCTGGAAAAGTATGACGGCGCCATCGTCAGCTTGCTGAGGAAGTCAAAGCGCCTGGCGCCAAAGCCCACCTCTTCCATCAGTTCGCGGTTCGCCGCCTCCAGCACGCCTTCACCAGGATCGATCAACCCTTTGGGAAACCCCAGCTCATAAGATTCGGTGCCCACCGCATATTCACGGATCAGCAACAAGTCGTCGCCAATCACCGGCACAATCATCACGGCCTCACGGTCCGAGGGCCGCATCCGCTCGTACACCCGCCGTACACCGTTACTGAACTCCAGATCGACGGACTCAACGTTAAATAAACGCGAACGCGCGACCGTTTCCACTTTCAGAATTTTAGGTTTTTGCAGGTGTTTATCCATGATTGCCTCAAATGAGTTATCCGCGACAGGCCACAGTTTCAGGCGTGATAGCGCGGATAACCAGAATAGTGATTGGCGTGACGCGCAGTTCACTTGCGTTCAAACGCTGACCAAATCCGATCTTGATCACATTGTGCGTTAATGAGAACCTTTGCCGCAACGAGCACAAGCAGTAATTTACTTTTTTTTAACAACTGTAGCCAGCGCTGGCCGATTTTCTGCCTCTCTCAGGCAAAAAAGAGTGCATTAAAATAAGATAATGCCGATACCGATAGAAGAGCCCGATTGCTATCATCACACAGGTAAGGCATGGCGATAAAACGGGCAATTATTATCAATAAATGAGATCCCAACGGAGAATCTGTTCTCCCGTCACTGTTCGGGGTGTCTCTTGATGATTTGGCTGCGTATAATGCGCCACGATTCATCAGGTTGGTGAGGTTCACGGGTTCAAGATGGGGATAGCATGAGCACAATAGTGTTGATATTGGCCTTAGTGCTTGCCTGCCTGATTGCCGCCGGCCTGTATCTCTGGTTTAAAGCCCGCAATCAGCCGCTGCTAACGCGCGCGTTGCCCTTTATCAAACCCACACACCGTAAACTGACTGGCGAAGAGCGCGCTGCCGTTGAGCATTATCTCGGCCAGCAAAATAAGCTGAGCAACAAACTGTTGCCCGGCAACAGCTCGCTGCCTTCCGCCAAGCTGGCTCTGACACCGCAGAGCGACAACGTCTATCCCATTACCCATGCCATTACCCGCTACGGGCTGGCCAGCGATGACCCCAACAAGTGGCGCTATTATCTGGACGCCGAAGAGGTGCATCTGCCGCCGTTCTGGGAGCAGTACATCAGCGCCGATAACCATGTGGAAGTGATCAGAACCCAGACGTTACCGCTGGTCATCTCCCTCAACGGGCATTCGCTGAAAGATCATATTCACGATCGGCCGCAACCGCCGGTGGTGAAAGCCGCCCCGAGTCAAAATGCCTCCATTCGCAAGGAGGAGAGCGAACACGTCGAGTTGGTGAATATCCGCAAGGAAACACCGGAAGAACACGCGCTGACTCGCCCGAACGGCATCAAGGAAGCCGCCGTTATCTCGGCCGCCCTGCTGCTGCTGTTCTTCAGCCTGATAAGCCCGGTGGTGGTTATCCCCTGGATGATTCTGGTTGCCGTGCTGATGATCTCCTGGGGCTGCTGGAACCTGTTCCGTCGGCCGGCAACGCGTGAACTGAAAGAAGTGCACTGCCTGCGGGGCACTCCCAAGCGCTGGGGGCTGTTTGGCGAATCCAATCAGGGACAGATCAGCAATATCTCACTCGGCATCATCGATCTGATTTATCCGCCGCATTGGCAGCCTTATATCACCCAGGATCTGGGCAAGACCACCGACGTGGATATCTACCTTAACCGCCAGGTGTTGCGTCAGGGACGTTTCCTCTCACTGCATGATGAGGTGAAAAACTTCCCGTTGCAGCAATGGGGCAGAAACGCGGTGCTGATGGCCAGTTCGTTTTTGGTGCTGGTGCTGCTGCTGACCTATATTCCGCTAAGCCTGCCGCTTAAGCTGAGCATGGCTTGGCTGCAGGGCGCGCAAAAAATCGAAGTGACCAACGTTCAGGCTCTCGAAGGCGCAACCTTGCGCATCGGCGATACCCTGAAAGCGCAAGGCAACGGTATGTGTTATGTGCCGCCACCGGTTAACGGTTCGCACACCTCCAACTTTATGCCTTTCGACTGTTCAGGCATTTACTGGAACAACGCCGCCCCCCTGCCGCAGCCGGAATCCGATATCATCGACAAAGCCTCCGCCTTGCTGGCGACGGTCAATACCCAGTTGCATCCCGACGGTACCGATCAGAAACTCAACCCGCAGCTGGCCAGCGCGATTGAAAAATCCGGTATGATCCTGTTGGATGATTTTTCCGATATTGTGCTGAAAACGCAGGATTTATGCCAGGCGGACAACGACTGCGTCCGGCTGAAGAACGCCCTGGTGAACCTGGGTAACGTCAAAAACTGGGCAACCCTGGTAAAACGCGCCAAGTCGGGCGCTTTGCAGGGGGTCAACGTGTTGCTGCGCCCGGTGAGCGCCGAATCGCTGGAAAGCCTGACCAAGGTTGCCGCATCGTCGTTTGTCTACAGCGAAACCCGGCAGGCCGCCGCCGCGCTCAACAGCCCTCCGCCTGGCGGGTTCCTGATCAGCAGCGATGAAGGCAAGCAGTTGGTCAATCATCCCCAGCCTGCGGTCCCCTTAAACGAATACAACGCACTTGATCAGTGGAATGAGCTGCAACGCCTGGCCAGCATGCTGCTGCATACGCCGTTTGAAGCTCAGGGCGTGATCACCAATATCAGCGTCGACGCCAACGGCACACGCCATATTGCGCTGCACAGCGAGCCGGATATCATCACCCTGTGGCGCTATCTCGGCACCAGCCTGCTGCTGCTGACGGTCGCCGTCGTTCTGGGTTACAACACCTGGCGACTGGTACAGCGCCGCCGTATCAACCAGCACCGAACCGCCGATATCCAGCGCTATTACGAAAGCTGCTTTAACCCGCAGCTCTCCCCGATGTCATTGCGGCCGATGCCCTGAGTCATCCGTCGGCCTGCTTCCTGTCACCCACTTTATGCTAGGCTAACGCTATTCCCCTTATCCTGCGGACCCGCGACTGTTCGCCTATGGAGTTTTCATGGTTCCCGAGTTTGACTGGCGTGAAATTGATACCGTGCTGCTGGATATGGACGGCACCCTGCTCGATCTGGAGTTCGACAGCCACTTTTGGCTCAGCCTGGTACCACAGGCCCTGAGCGAGCAGCGTGCTATTCCGTTCGACGAAGCGCGTAAAATCATTCACCAGGAATATCTGGCAGTACAGCACACCATGAACTGGTACTGCTTCGACTACTGGAGCGAACGGCTGGATCTTGATATTTACCGCATGACCACGGAGGTCGGCAGCCGAGCTCGCCTGCGTGAAGACACCGAGCCCTTTTTGCAGGCATTGCGAGCCGCAGGTCACCAGACTATTCTGTTGACCAACGCCCATCCGCACAGCCTGGCGGTAAAAATTGAGCATACCGGTTTGGATCGGCACCTTGATTTATTACTTTCTACCCACACATTTGGTTATCCGAAAGAAGATCAGCGTTTGTGGCAGGCCGTGCAGCAACACACCGGATTTGATCCGCAACGCACCCTGTTCGTCGACGACGGTGAACCTATTCTGGATGCTGCCCGCACCTTCGGGATCCGCTATTGCCTGGGCGTTCAGAATCCGGACTCCAGCATGGCGGAGAAAACTTTCCGACACTACCCGGCAATGCGCGACTACCGCCTGTTGATTCCGGCGTTAGCCAAGGGGGAGCAATGAAAGATAAGGAAACACGGGACGACGCGGTCCGGCTGGATAAATGGCTTTGGGCGGCTCGTTTCTACAAAACCCGCGCGTTGGCGCGGGACATGATCGACGGCGGCAAGGTGCACTACAACGGACAGCGCGGTAAGCCGAGCAAGATTGTCGAGCTCAATGCCGAGATCAAGCTGCGTCAGGGTAATGATGAGCGCACGGTGATCGTCCTGGCTCTGGCCAGCCAACGGCGCGGCGCCGACGAGGCGCAGCAAATGTATCAGGAAACCGAAGCCAGCATCGCCAACCGAGAGAAAGTGGCGCTCGCACGCAAGATGAATGCGCTGACCATGCCGCATCCGGACCGCCGTCCGGACAAGAAAGAGCGGCGCGACCTGATTAAATTTAAATTTGGTGAGCAGGAATAACCCCTCGCCGCAATGAGAGAAAACTATGTCTAACCATGACCAATTGCACCGTTACCTGTTTGAAAACTACGCGGTGCGCGGTGAGCTGGTTACCGTCAGCGGAACCTATCAGCAGGTCCTGAACAACCATGATTACCCGGCGCCGGTTAAAAAACTGCTGGGTGAGTTGCTGGTAGCCACCAGCCTGCTGACCGCAACCTTGAAGTTCGACGGCGATATCACCGTACAATTGCAGGGCGACGGCCCGCTGAAGCTGGCGGTGATTAACGGCAATAACCGCCAGGAAATGCGTGGCGTAGCGCGCGTACAGAGCGAAATCGCCGATGACAGCACGCTGCATCAGTTGATCGGCAATGGCGTCATGGTGATCACCATCGCGCCAACCGAAGGCGAGCGCTATCAGGGCGTAGTGGCACTGGAAGGCGAAACGCTGGCCGAATGCCTTGAGGCTTACTTCCGCCAGTCCGAACAGCTGCCAACCCGTCTGTTCATCCGCACCGGCGAGTTCGAAGGCCAACCGGCCGCGGGCGGTATGTTGCTGCAGGTACTGCCGGCGCAGGACGGCAATGCCGATGATTTCGATCATCTGGTACAGCTGACCAACACGGTGAAAAGCGAAGAGCTGTTCAGCCTGCCGGCCAACGAAGTGCTGTATCGCCTGTATCACCAGGAAGAAGTCACGCTGTATGAACCGCAGGACGTGATCTTCCGTTGCACCTGTTCACGCCAGCGTTGCGCTGATGCGCTGATCACCCTGCCGGCGGAAGAAGTGGCCCAAATGCTCGAGCAGGATGGCAATATTGATATGCACTGCGATTACTGCGGCAATCACTATGTGTTTGACGCCGTGGATGTTGCCGCCTTGTACACTGGTAACACCGACGAAAGCGAGCAGTTGCACTAAGTAGCACCCCATATCGGCGGGCGCGCCCTGCGCCCGCTCATTCACCTCGTTTGCACGTTTGCTTTTTTCCGTGTGCTATCTCTCAGATCGTAACGAAAAACCGACTAAAACGTTAAATATTTGATACCTATCGCGGTTACTCGCTGCTGAATCCCTACAATTGGCGCCAGAAATTCTGTGACCAAGGAGTAGTGACATGCGTGTTAAAGGTATAACCCCTCAGGATCTGGCCGCTTATGGGATTCATAACGTCGGCGAAATCGTTCACAACCCGAGTTATGACTTGCTGTTCAAGGAAGAAACAGACCCATCTCTGGAAGGTTATGAACGTGGGGTCGTAACCAAGCTGGGTGCTGTATCCGTCGACACCGGTATTTTTACCGGCCGTTCCCCGAAAGATAAGTACATCGTCCGTGACGACATCACCCGCGACACCGTCTGGTGGGCCGATCAGGGCAAAGGAAAAAACGACAACAAACCCCTCAGTCCGGAAATTTGGGCTGACCTGAAACAGCTGGTCACCACGCAGCTCTCCGGCAAACGCCTGTTTGTGGTGGATACCTTCTGCGGCGCCAATGCCGACTCACGCTTGAAAGTCCGTTTTATCACCGAGGTTGCCTGGCAGGCACACTTCGTCAAAAACATGTTCATTCGCCCGACGGAAGAAGAACTGCAGGATTTCGAACCGGACTTCGTGGTGATGAACGGCGCCAAATGCACTAACCCGAACTGGCAGCAACAGGGCCTGAACTCGGAGAACTTTGTCGCTTTCAACCTGACCGAACGCATGCAGCTGATTGGCGGCACCTGGTACGGCGGCGAAATGAAAAAGGGTATGTTCTCCATGATGAACTACCTGCTGCCGCTGAAAGGCATCGCTTCCATGCACTGCTCGGCCAACGTGGGTGAAAAAGGCGACGTGGCGGTATTCTTCGGCCTGTCCGGCACCGGCAAAACCACCCTGTCCACCGATCCAAAACGCCAGCTGATTGGCGATGACGAACACGGCTGGGATGACGACGGCGTGTTCAACTTCGAAGGTGGTTGCTACGCCAAAACCATCAAGCTGTCCGAAGAAGCCGAGCCGGATATCTATCACGCCATCAAACGCGATGCGCTGCTGGAAAACGTCACGGTGCTGGCCGACGGTACGATTGATTTCAACGACGGCTCGAAAACCGAGAACACCCGCGTTTCCTACCCGATCTATCACATCCAGAACATCGTCAAGCCGGTTTCCAAGGCTGGCCACGCCACCAAGGTGATCTTCCTGACCGCAGACGCCTTCGGCGTGCTGCCACCGGTTTCTCGCCTGACCGCCAACCAGACCCAGTACCACTTCCTGTCCGGCTTTACCGCCAAGCTGGCCGGTACCGAACGCGGCGTGACCGAGCCGACCCCAACCTTCTCCGCCTGCTTCGGCGCAGCCTTCCTGTCGCTGCACCCAACGCAGTACGCCGAAGTCCTGGTGAAGCGCATGCAGGCTGCGGGTGCCCAGGCCTACCTGGTCAACACCGGCTGGAACGGCACCGGTAAACGCATTTCGATCAAAGATACTCGCGGCATTATCGATGCGATCCTCAGCGGTGAAATCGATAAGGCAGAAACCATTACTCTGCCTATCTTCGATCTGGCGATGCCAACCTCACTGCCGGGCGTTAACCCGGACATTCTGGATCCCCGCGCCACTTACGCCAGCCTTGAGCAATGGCAAGAGAAAGCACAGGATTTGGCCGAGCGTTTTGTCACCAACTTTGACAAATACACTGACACCCCGGCAGGTGCCGCACTGGTCAGCGCCGGTCCAAAACTGTAATACCTTCTTTTTTACAGCTTCATCTAAGGCGTGGATACCACGCCTTTTTTTATTTTAATCGGTTGTTTTTTGAGCAGCACAAAGTGATAATAATGCAGTGCAATCATTGATAGCAAAGGAGGTTTCAATGGCTACCATAACCGTCAGAAATCTGGACGACGAAGTAAAGGAGTTGCTGCGCGTCTCGGCAGCAAAAAATGGCCATTCCATGGAGGAGGAAGCTCGAATGATTTTGAAACAGGCCTTAGTGAAAAAACCGCCGCGCTATGGTTTAGGCACGCGTATGCATCAACACTTTGCCGAATTGGGTGGCGTTGAGCTGGAGATCCCGCCGCGTGATAAAACACCGCCGCGGATTGTCACCTTTGACGACGACGATGACCAGGTATGATTATTCTCGATACCAATGTAGTTTTAGAATTGCTGCGTCCGGCGCCTCATTATCACGTCTTAAGGTGGCTGGACCAACAAGACACCTATCAATTCTATCTGAGCGCTGTCGTAGTCGCGGAACTCTATACCGGCATAGCCCGTATGCCCTATGGCAAAAGACAGTCCGAGTTGCAAACCAATCTCGGTGTCATGCTGCATGAGGAGTTTTCGGAAAGAGTTTTGCCCTTTGATACTGGCTGCGCTCTGCAGCATGCGGAATTAATGGGTGCCAACCGCCGCCAAGGCATCGGCGTCAGCTTTCCTGACACCCAAATCGCCGCCACCTGCCTGCATTACGGTGCCACCCTGGCCACGCGCAATACCCAAGACTTTATCCATTGCGGCATTGAGTTAATCGATCCCTGGCAAGCCAGCACCGGTAGGCTTCTGCATGAAGAAGCGGCGGAGTACTACGTGATGAGCAGAAAGCCCTGACAGGGCAACCTCACTGTCAGGGGAGTTTGGCGGTGTCTTTCGCTGCCTGATGCCCGTTGCCCGACTCTTTTTTCTCCATCGGTAACGGAATATAAGCCCGGATCAACAGCCCACCGCGTTCGCTGGTGCCGATATCCAGTGCGCCATGATGCCCATCGATAATGCGCTGTACGATAGCCAGGCCCAGCCCGGTCCCGCTGGTACTGCGCGCGCTGTCACCACGGACAAATGGCTGCAACAGATGCTTCAGCTCTTCCGGCTTGATGCCAGGACCGTCGTCTTCCACCTGGAACCAGCCGCGCTGCAGCTCACGGCCGCTGCTGACTTTGATCCAGCCGTTGCCGTAACGCGCCGCATTCACCACCATATTCACCGCCGCACGCTTGATCGACAGTGGATGCACATTCATCATCAGCTCGCCCGGCGCCAAAGCGGTTTCAATCACCCGCTCATAGCCACTCTCGGCGGCCACCACTTCGCCCAGAATGCTATTCAAGTCGCTGATTTCTGTCTGCATCTCCTGGCCAGTGCGCAGATAATCGATAAACTGCTCAATGATGTCGTTGCACTCTTCAATATCTTTATTGATCGACTCCGCCAGGTAACCGTCTTCGGCACTCATCATCTCGGTCGCCAGACGGATACGCGTCAGTGGCGTACGCAGGTCGTGGCTCACCCCGGCCATCAGCAATGTGCGGTCGTCCGCCAGCTGCTTGACGCCCGACGCCATCTGATTAAAGGCCCGCGTTACCGAACGGACTTCCGATGCGCCATACTCACGCAGCGGCGGTGGAATGATGCCCTTACCCACCTGCAAAGCGGCGTGCTCAAGCTCCACCAGCGGGCGGTTCTGAATACGGATAAACAGCCAGGCGCCGCCGATCGCCAACAGCATAATCGCCAGGGTATAGCGGAACAGCGGCGAGAAATCGCCCTGGTGAATTTCAGTCAGCGGAACACGCACCCAGATATCCGGCTGCAGCCAGGTTTTCAGCCACACTACCGGTGAGTTTTTGTTCACTTCCACCCGGACGTCGGTTGGCCCGCCGAGCTGCTGCGCCATTTGCTGGCTGAGGAATTGGTAGTGCTGCGCCCAGCGCAGGCCGCTCTCCTCCGCCGCAGAATTGGTGTAGAGAGAAATTCCCAGTTCGCGATAGATTTCGCGACGGAACGCCGGCGGCACTTCCAACAGCGTCCCATCCTCCAGCTGCAGCCGGTCGGTCATCAGCATACGAACTTCGTAGGCCAACACCTTATTGAACTGCTGCAGGCTGGGCAGGATGGCAAAGTTCAGCACCACCAGATAGGTCGTCACCAGGCTGACGAACAGCAGGGTGACGATCAATAGCAGGGTTCGGGCAAACGAGCTACGCGGTGAAAAGCGCAATCGTCTCATGCCTTGCTGCCGTCCGGGACGAAGACGTAGCCAAGACCCCAAACGGTCTGGATGTAGCGTGGATGCGCAGGATCTTCCTCTACCATGCGACGCAAACGAGAAATCTGCACGTCGATGGAGCGTTCCATGGCGCTGTATTCACGGCCTCGGGCCAGGTTCATCAGCTTATCGCGTGAAAGCGGCTCGCGTGGATGGCTCACCAGCGCCTTCAGCACCGCAAACTCACCGCTGGTCAACGGCATAGGCTCGTCTTCGCGGAACATTTCGCGGGTGCCCAGGTTCAGTTTGAATTTACCAAAGGCGATCACCGCCTCTTCCTGTGAGGGAGCGCCCGGCAGTTCATTGGCCTGACGGCGCAACACTGCGCGGATACGGGCCAGCAGTTCGCGCGGGTTGAAGGGTTTTGGGATGTAATCGTCGGCGCCGATTTCCAGGCCAACGATACGGTCGACTTCTTCACCTTTGGCGGTAACCATAATGATCGGCATAGGGTTGCTTTGGCTGCGCAGACGGCGGCAGATGGAAAGCCCGTCTTCGCCCGGCAACATCAGGTCCAGCACCATCAGGTGGAATGATTCACGAGTCAGCAAGCGATCCATTTGCTCAGCGTTGGCTACGCTGCGAACCTGAAAACCCTGTTCGGTTAAATAACGCTCTAAAAGCGCACGCAGGCGCATGTCATCATCGACGACCAGAATCTTATGATTCTCTTGCATTGTATTACTCCCAAAGGCTTTATTGCCTGACGTGAATATTGTTAAAAAACCCTGTCATTTCGGACAGCGTTTAATGGTATATATTCTAGACGAAATTGTTACAAAGCTTATTCTTTTGCCCATTTATCAACAATTTTCATCAAAATGCCCGCGACGATCCGCCAAAATCCCGATGCGCATAGGTTAAATTTACAAGCACCGCGTCTTATGGCAGGCGGGCATACCCGACGGCTGATTCGGCAGTGTAACTCAGCCGGGGCGATAAGAAACGCGAGCACCGGCAATTTTGCCGCGTAGCCGATGATTAACGCTCATTTGATTGTGCAACAGCAGCCTACAGCCCGATGCGAGTTTGTGCGACACTTTGCCAATGCAATGACGTCCTTCCCTTTGATATGCCCCTAAAGGCGGAACCACGATGAGAACGCAGCTGATAACCCGCGAAGGTTACGACAAGCTAAAGCAGGAATTAGACTTTCTCTGGCGCGAAGATCGGCCAGAGGTCACCAAAAAAGTGACCTGGGCAGCCAGCCTCGGCGACAGAAGTGAAAATGCCGATTATCAGTACAATAAAAAGCGACTGCGGGAAATCGATCGCCGCGTGCGCTACCTGACCAAATGCCTCGAGCAATTGAAGATTGTCGATTACTCGCCGCAGCAGGAAGGCAAAGTGTTTTTCGGCGCCTGGGTGGTGGTAGAAAATGAGGACGGCGACATTAAACGCTTCCGCATCGTCGGCTATGACGAAATTTTTGGCCGCCGAGACTACATCTCCATCGATTCGCCTATGGCCCGCGCGCTGCTTAAAAAAGAAGTGGGCGATGCAGCCACCGTCAATACGCCGGTCGGCGATGCCCTGTGGTACGTGAATGAGATCGAGTACGTAAAATAAGATTTCAGTTTTTTCCGAGCGGCCGCCCGCCGCCGCAGTACAGGCCGCTTTACGCGCTATGACTGTCGAGAGGCGGCCCGCTCCACTGGCATTTTCCCCGCGCAATCCGTATAACTGTCCCCCTGTTTACCAACCGTTCTCAACAGATACCAGACTTATGAATGACCCACTGAGCCGCATTATTGCAACAGAACTGCAGGCCCGGCCGGAGCAAGTTGACTCCGCCATCCGTCTGCTGGATGAAGGTAATACCGTGCCCTTTATTGCACGCTATCGTAAGGAAGTCACCGGGGGTCTGGACGATACCCAACTGCGCCAGCTGGAAACCCGCCTGGGTTATCTGCGTGAACTGGAAGACCGCCGTCAGACCATCCTTAAATCGATCGACGAGCAGGGCAAACTGACCGAACAGCTGGCGACGGCGATCACCGCCACGCAAAGCAAAACCGAACTCGAAGACCTCTACCTGCCTTACAAACCCAAGCGCCGCACCCGCGGTCAGATCGCGATTGAAGCCGGTCTGGAGCCTCTGGCGGACACCCTGTGGCAGGATCCTCAGCAGCAACCTGAACAACTGGCCGAAGGCTACGTTGATGCAGACAAAGGCGTGGCGGACGTAAAAGCCGCCCTTGACGGCGCGCGTTACATCCTGATGGAGCGTTTCGCCGAAGACGCCGCATTGCTGGCCAAGGTCCGTAACTACCTGTGGAAACATGCGCATCTGGTGTCCAAAGTGGTGGAAGGCAAAGAAGAGGCCGGGGCCAAGTTCCGCGACTATTTCGATCACCATGAACCCATTGCCCAGGTGCCATCGCACCGTGCGCTGGCCATGTTCCGCGGCCGTAACGAAGGCGTACTGCAGCTGGCGCTGAATGCCGATCCTCAGTTTGAAGAAGCCCCACGCGAAAGCCAGGCGGAGCAGATCATCATCAGCCACCTGGATCTGCGCCTGAATGATGCTCCGGCGGACGCCTGGCGCAAAGCGGTGGTCAACTGGACCTGGCGTATCAAGGTGCTGCTGCATCTGGAAACCGAACTGATGAGCACCGTGCGCGAACGTGCGGAAGACGAAGCGATCAACGTCTTTGCCCGTAACATGCATGACCTGCTGATGGCGGCACCGGCCGGTATGCGCGCCACCATGGGGCTGGATCCGGGCCTGCGTACCGGGGTCAAAGTGGCGGTAGTCGATGCTACCGGCAAGCTGGTCGCCACCGACACCGTTTACCCGCACACGGGCCAGGCCGCCAAAGCCGCAGCCATCGTCGCCGCACTGTGCATCAAGCATAAAGTGGAGCTGGTCGCCATCGGCAACGGCACCGCATCGCGCGAGACCGAACGCTTTTACCTCGACTTGCAACAGCAGTTCAGCGAAGTCAAAGCGCAGAAGGTGATCGTCAGCGAAGCCGGCGCTTCGGTGTACTCCGCTTCCGAACTGGCGGCGCTGGAGTTCCCTAACCTCGACGTCTCGCTGCGCGGGGCGGTATCCATCGCACGTCGTCTGCAGGATCCGCTGGCCGAGCTGGTCAAAATCGACCCGAAATCCATCGGCGTCGGCCAGTATCAGCATGACGTCAGCCAAAGCCAACTGGCGAAAAAGCTCGATTCCGTGGTCGAAGACTGCGTGAATGCCGTCGGCGTCGATCTGAACACCGCCTCGGTGCCGCTGTTGACCCGCGTAGCTGGCCTGACGCGCATGATGGCGCAGAACATCGTCACCTGGCGCGACGAAAACGGCCGCTTCAGCAACCGCGAACAGCTGCTGAAAGTCAGCCGCTTGGGGCCGAAAGCCTTTGAACAGTGCGCCGGCTTCCTGCGTATCAATCACGGCGACAATCCGCTGGACGCCTCGACGGTTCACCCGGAAACCTACCCGGTGGTCGAACGCATTCTGGCGGCAACTCGTCAGGCTCTGCAGGATCTGATGGGCAACCCGGCGGCGGTGCGTAGCCTGAAGGCCAGCGACTTTACCGACGAGAAGTTCGGTGTGCCGACGGTGACCGACATCCTGAAGGAGCTGGAGAAACCGGGCCGCGATCCTCGTCCGGAATTCAAAACCGCAACCTTCGCCGAAGGCGTGGAAACCCTCAACGACCTGCAACCGGGAATGATCCTGGAAGGTTCGGTCACCAACGTCACCAACTTCGGTGCCTTTGTGGATATCGGCGTGCATCAGGATGGACTGGTGCATATCTCCTCGCTGGCGGACAAGTTTGTCGAAGATCCGCACACCGTGGTGAAAGCCGGCGATATCGTCAAAGTGAAGGTGATGGAAGTGGATCTGCAACGTAAACGCATCGCATTGAGCATGCGCCTGGACGAGCAACCGGGTGAAGGTTCCCCACGCCGGGGCGGCAATTCGGCGCCGGCCCGGGACAACGCTACCCGACCGCAGGCCAATAAGGCTAAACCGCGCGGTGGCAACACCTCGGCTGGCAACAGCGCCATGGGCGACGCACTGGCTGCCGCCTTCGGCAAAAAGTCGTAGTCAAAACGCAAGATGCACAGGGAGGGGTTAACCTCTCCCTTTTCCGCTAAATATCCTCACCTTTTTTTGACCCGCCTCAATAAAACTGCATTATTCTTCCGCGTCACCGACAGCAATAATCACTCCGACGTTAAGCCCGAAAAAAGCGTCGAATCGCCATTCATTAACATCGTTATTAACATTAAATTCTCATTTCAGCATTTCCCAGCGAAACACAAATGGTTAGCGCTCGTATTCAGCCTGTTAAATGTTGCCAAATAAATACCGATAGTGACGCCATCGAATAAAAGCAGTCGAATATGTCGTTAATTTTTTCAAAGTAGAAAAAATTACTACAATAACGTAACTGATTTAACTCACCATTCGCATTTGCACCCCGCCCGGCGCGGTGATAAAAATAGCGCTGTCAGGCAATTGCATTCACTAAATGTGATCGCCACAACCTTTGGCTACCAATACCCCTATTTTTTGTATTGAATACGATAATTATTCTCACTATTATTATTTTGCGTGTTCACTGCATTGCCTCATGGATTGAAAGCGTCGGCAGCCCGTGGTTTTTATCTCGGGACTGCCATTGGAACGTTCTTTTATCATCACCAGCCCAATAGCCTGGGCTTAGAGAAGGTTACATGCATCTTCTGCCTAAACGATCTTATAAGATCGCCGGCTTCGCCAATGAAATCGGCCCGGCTTATCGCCAAAAACTTTTATCCCTCGGCATGCTGCCAGGGTCGTCGTTTGAAGTGGTACGCGTAGCGCCATTGGGTGATCCCATAGAAATCAAAACCCGCCGCGTCAGCCTGGTGCTGCGCCGGAAAGATCTGGCCCTGATCCTGCTAGACGGCCAATCCTGAGCCGTTGTGCCTTGGCCATGCTCATCGCCTGGCCCAATTTTCTTCGACTGATATCACGCTAAACTATGAAAAAACTCACGATTGGCTTAATAGGCAACCCCAACTCCGGAAAAACCACGCTGTTCAATCAGCTGACCGGGGCGCGCCAGCGGGTCGGTAACTGGGCTGGCGTGACGGTTGAGCGCAAAGAAGGCCTGTTCACCACGCCGCAATCGCAGGTGAAACTGGTCGATCTGCCCGGCACCTACTCCCTGACCACCATCTCGGAGCAAACCTCACTCGACGAGCAAATTGCCTGTCACTACATTCTCAGCGGCGACGCCGATCTGCTGATCAACGTGGTCGATGCCTCCAACCTGGAACGCAATCTGTATCTGACGCTGCAACTGCTGGAGCTGGGCATCCCCTGCATTGTCGCGCTGAATATGTTGGATATCGCCAAAAGCCAAAAAATTAATATCGATATCGCGGCACTGTCAGCGCGTCTCGGCTGCCCGGTGGTGCCGATGGTGTCCACCAAAGCCGACGGCATTGGCGTGCTGAAGCAGATGATCGACAACCATCAGTTCAACGAATTAAGAGCGCTGGTGAACTACCCGCCGTTGCTGCTCAAGGAAATGACCACGCTGAGCGACGCCATGCCGCAGACCCTGCCAAGCGAGCAACGCCGCTGGCTGGCGCTGCAGATGCTGGAAGGCGATATCTACAGCCACCAGCTTGCCGGCCCTGCGGCGGCCCTGCTGCCGGCCGCCAGACAGGCGCTGCAACGGCAGCAACAGGAAGACCCGGCCCTGGTGATTGCCGATGCGCGTTATCAGTCAATCGCCACCCTGTGCGATGCCGTCAGCAATTCACAGCAGGCCATGCCGAACCGCCTGACCGAAGCGCTGGATAAAGTGATCCTCAATCGCTGGTTAGGGGTGCCCATCTTCCTGCTGGTGATGTATTTGATGTTCCTGCTGGCCATCAACCTCGGCGGCGCACTGCAACCGATCTTCGATATCGGCTCGGCGGCAATCTTTATTCAGGGTATTCAATGGTTGGGCTATACCCTGCACTTCCCTGAATGGCTGACCATTTTCCTGGCGCAGGGGGTCGGTGGCGGTATCAACACCGTGCTGCCGCTGGTGCCGCAAATCGGCATGATGTACCTGTTCCTGTCGTTCCTCGAAGACTCCGGCTATATGGCGCGTGCGGCATTCGTGATGGATCGCCTGATGCAGGCGCTCGGGTTGCCCGGCAAGTCCTTCGTGCCGCTGATCGTCGGCTTCGGCTGTAACGTTCCTTCAATCATGGGTGCCCGCACGCTGGATGCGCAGCGCGAACGCCTGATTACCATCATGATGGCACCCTTCATGTCCTGCGGTGCCCGGTTGGCAATCTTCGCCGTGTTTGCTGCCGCCTTCTTTGGCCAGGACGGCGCGGGGGTGGTGTTCTCCTTGTATATGCTCGGCATTGTGGTGGCGATCCTCACCGGATTGGTGTTGAAGTACACCATCATGCGCGGTGAAGCCTCCCCCTTCGTGATGGAGCTGCCGGTTTACCACGTACCGCACCTGAAAAGCCTGCTGCTGCAAACCTGGCAGCGCCTGAAAGGCTTCGTGCTGCGCGCCGGTAAGGTGATTGTGATTGCCAGCATCTTTATTGGCGGCCTGAACAGCTTTTCGTTCAGCGGCAAACCGGTGGATAACATTAATGACTCGGCGCTGGCGTCGGTCTCCAAGGTGTTGACGCCGCTGCTGAAACCGATGGGTGTGCACAGCGACAACTGGCAGGCAACCGTCGGCCTGGTGACCGGTGCCATGGCGAAAGAAGTGGTGGTCGGTACGCTAAATACCCTGTACACCGCCGAACATATCAATAGCACCGAGTTTGATGCCGCCAACTTTAACCTGCTGGATGAACTGGGTGGCGCATTGGACACCACCTGGCAAGGGCTGAAAGACACCTTCAGCCTGAGCGTACTGTCCAACCCGATTGAGGCCAGCAAAGGCGACGGGGAAATGGACGTCGGCTCAATGGGCGTTATGAGCAGCAAATTCGGTTCCGGGGTTTCGGCCTACAGTTACCTGATCTTTGTCTTGCTGTACGTCCCTTGCGTCTCGGTGATGGGGGCCATCGCCCGCGAATCCAGCCGCGGCTGGATGACCTTCTCCATTCTCTGGGGATTGAACGTCGCCTACTCGCTGGCCACGCTGTTTTATCAGATTGCCACCTTCAGCCAGCATCCGCAGTACAGCCTGACGGCGATCGCCATCGTGGTGGTGTTCAATCTGCTGATCCTGTTCGGCCTGCGTCGGGCACGTAGTCGGGTCACGGTACGCCTGAGCAACGCCACTCCGGCGGCCTGTTGTCAGGGTGCCAAGGGCAATTGCCACTGATGGCCGGCCTGCTGCAGATCCGCGACACATTGGCGCTGCACGGTAGCGTGCAGGCGCTTCAGCTCAGCCGTCAGTTGGCGGCCCCGCTGCCGCTGGTGCAGGCAATGCTGGAGCGTTTGGTCGCGATGGGAAAAGTGGAGCGTATCGAGCAGGATAACAGCGCTTGCCTGAGCGGCAGTTGCAAAAGCTGTCCAGAAGGCAAAGCGTGCAGCAGTACGGTGATATATCGGTTAAAACACTGAGAGGTGGGGCGCGGCACGAGACGCGCCCCCTTCTGGATTATTGCTTGTCTTTGTACACTTCGGCGATAGCACTGAACTTGCCGTGCTCACGGCCTGCCAGGATCACGTAATATTGTCCGCCTTTCTCATCAGCCAGTTTGGACAGCTCTTCTTTAGCATCCATCGGCGATGTGGTTTGTGCGGTGGTGGTTACCGTACCGAGCTTCTCGTATTTACCCGGATTCTTATCCAGATCTTCCTTGGTCAGCAAGGTCGCCGCCAGGGTGCTGAAAGACACGGAACCCACAACTAACGCTGCAACAATCATTTTCAAAGATTTCATTACCATACCTCTCAAGGGATAATTTATTTGTTATGAAAGCCGTCCAGAGTAAATGCGCGATAACACTGGCTGCCGTGACATCTTCGGACCTCGTTGCTTTCCCTGACGAGACCGTTTTCCCAGAGACGAAACGCCGAATGAAAATACGCACGCGTTTTTTCATTTTGCAGCCAACGCAGTTACCCACCTAAGTATCGAACAGGTTTATTTTTTATCCACTAAGCGGCTCTTTTTTTAGCGCTTTATTGTGCGATTTGGGGTCAGATCCCATTTTCGGCCACAAAGGTGCCAATTATTTCTGCGAATTCATCAGGCTGGGAAATAAAAGGCGCATGAGCCACTTTTGCAATGATGATTGATGGCGAGTTTGGCCAACTGACATCGAGCAACCCGGCGACCTTTCGCGGGACCAATCCGTCCAGATAACCGTAAACCCGCAACAGCGGCAACGGCAGCTTGGCCAGCGGCTGGCGCAAATCGGCAGTTCGCAGTATTTCCAGCCCACCGTTTAATACCTCAACGCTTGGCATCGGTTGGTTAAGTACCACCGATTTCAGCAGGCGGGCATCTTGCCGCGCGCTTTCCGTTCCCAGCGTCTGCAATGCCAGAAAACGCTCTACGGTACGCTGAAAATCCTGCCCCAACTGATGCTGAAAACCGCTCAACACCTCCGGGCGGATCCCCGGCCAGTCATCCTGAGCGGCAAAACAGGGTGATGAAGCTACGGTGATCAACCCGCTCACCCGTTGCGGCTGCAGCAATGCAATCTGGCTGGCCACCAGCCCGCCCAGCGACCAGCCCAGCCACCAGGCCTTCGCCGGCGCCGCTGCCATTACGGTTTCCGCCATCTGTTCGAGTGACATCGGGCCAAATCCCAGGCTACGGCCATAGCCCGGCAGGTCGACCAGATGCAGGCGGAAATGCGGCGTCAGTCGCTCAATCATGCAATGCCACACTTCGGCATTCAGCCCCCAGCCGTGGAGCAGCACAAGATCGCGATCGCCTTCACCTATTGTTTGCCAGTACAACGCACTCATCCGTTATTGTCCTTTCATTCTCATCCGTCAGGGAGGACGGTTATGCTATCAATCCAGAGCCGCTGTTGGCTATGCCGACAGTCGCTGCGTCTTCATGGTCAGGGGATCTGCAGCTACTGCCTGCGCCACATGCCCGCCAAACCTTTGTGCTGCCCCCGCTGCGGCCTGCCCGCCGGCGATGCCAGATTACCTTGTGGCCGCTGCCTGCAACAGCCGCCACCCTGGCAGGCGCTGGTGTTCGTCAATGGCTACGCCGCGCCGCTGCGCCAACTGATAAAAAAGTTCAAGTTTCAGCACACGCCGGAGCTGGCCCCGCTGCTGGCGCGGCTAATCCTGCTGAACTGGCAACAGGCGCATCGAGAGCAATATCTGAACAGACCCGATATCATTTTAGCGGTACCCTTACAGGCAAAACGTTGCTGGCGGCGCGGCTATAATCAGAGCGATCTGCTGGCGCGGCCGCTGGCCCACTGGCTAGGGTGCGATTATCGCTCCGCCGCCCTGAGCCGGGTGCGTAAAACGGCCCCGCAGCTACGGCTATCGGCCCGCGCGCGGCGGCGCAATTTGCGCGGTGCGTTTCGTTGCCATGAAGCCATGACGGGCCGACACGTCGCCCTGCTGGACGATGTGGTGACGACCGGCAGCACGGTCATGGAAATCGCTAAGTTGTTGCAGCGGCAGGGAGTCGCATCGATCCAGATCTGGTGCGTTTGCCGCACGTTGTAGTGCCAGGGCAATGGGCGTATTATAACCTAGTATTAAAGTCAACTATTTGAACTAACGAGCTAATGCCATGATTCGTATAACAGATACTGCACAGGAACACTTTGCCAAACTGCTGGCAAACCAAGAGGAAGGCACCCAAATCCGCGTATTCGTGATCAACCCGGGTACGCCTACGGCCGAATGCGGTGTCTCTTATTGCCCGCCGGACGCCGTGGAAGCGACAGACACCGAGCTGAAGTTCGAAAAGCTGTCCGCCTATATCGACGAGCTGAGCAAACCGTATCTGGAAGATGCCGAAATCGACTTCGTCACCGACCAACTGGGCTCGCAGCTGACGCTGAAAGCGCCAAACGCCAAAATGCGCAAGGTAGACGACAACGCACCGCTGATGGAACGTGTTGAATACGTGCTGCAGTCGCAGATCAACCCACAGCTGGCCGGCCACGGCGGCCGCGTGACGCTGATGGAAATCACCGATGATAGCCTGGCCATCCTGCAGTTCGGCGGCGGCTGTAACGGTTGTTCAATGGTCGACGTGACGCTGAAGGAAGGCATCGAGAAAGAGCTGCTGCAGAAGTTCCCTGAACTGAAAGGCGTGCGCGATTTGACCGAGCACCAGCGCGGCGAGCACTCTTACTACTGATCTCCTGAACCAGGGCTGCCTGCCCAGGGCGGATAAAAAAATGCCGGATTAGGTTAAGCCAATCCGGCATTTTCACGATGTGCAATTACCCCACCGAGACCTTGCGCCGCCGCTTGTCCAAATCCTTCAGCAGGCGATTGACCTGCTGATCGGCAAACATCTCTTCCAGAGTTTTAGTCAGTTTACGCCGCCAGTTAGGGTACTGATTGCTGGTGCCGGGAATATTGACCGGGTCCGCCATATCCAGCCAGTCTTCCGGCTGCAGACCCAGCAAGGCGCTGGCGCTGTCGGCAACATAACGCTGCAAACCACGGTTAAGCAGCGGGCTCATATTCAACAACGCCGCCTTTTTACCCACTTTCTGCGGCACACAGCCATAGTGATGCAAACCGTCCAGTAACCCCTGCTTGGCGCGTTCGCGATCGGCGAACAGCTCTTTCAGGATCTCCGCGTCCGGATACAGCCCCAGCTTGTTGCCAAGCTTCAGATCGCCACTTTGCCAATAACCGCGCAGCGTCGGCAGGTCGTGCGTGGTGATGGTCGCCATCGCCTGAACCGGATAGGCCTGCGGGGCGCGGAAGTGGTTCTCGCCGTCGCGTTCGAAGTACAGCACCTTATAGGAATAAACGCCGCTGTCGCGCAGCTTGCCGACGATTTCCACCGGAACGGTACCGAGGTCCTCACCAATCACCATGCAGCGGTGACGTTGACTTTCCAGCGCCAGCACCGCCAGCAGATCATCTACCGGATATTTCACGTAGGCGCCGTGAACGGCGGTTTCACCGTAAGGGATCCACCATAAACGCAGTAACGCCATCACATGATCAATACGCAGCGCACCGCAGCTGGTCATATTGGCGCGCAGCAGATCGATAAACGGCTGATAGCCACGAGCCGCCATCACATGCGGATCCATCGGCGGCAGCCCCCAGTTTTGCCCCAGCGGCCCGAGAATGTCCGGCGGTGCGCCAACCGAGGCTTTCAGGCAATACAGCTCGCGTTCGCACCAGGTTTCCGCTCCCCCTTCCGCCACGCCAACCGCCAGATCGCGATACAGGCCAATCGGCATCTGCTGTTGCTGACTCTGGCGGAAACAGTCGGCGAACTGGCTGGCAGCCAGCCACTGCAGCCACAGGTAAAATCGCACCTGTTCTTGCTGCTGCTGACAAAATTGCTTTACCGCAGCGCTGTCACCCTGCTGATATTCTTTCGGCCAGGCCGGCCAACCCCACAGGCTGTCATCAGCGGCCGCAAGATGAGCATGCAGCGCGTCGAATGCCGCCTGCTGATACAAACTTTCACCGCCGTCGATAACAAACTGCTCGAATGCCTGGCGCTGCTCGTCACCGGGTTTGCGCGACTGGAACAGCGGGAATGCCAATTGCAACGCCGCCAGCTTAAGCTGCGTCACCTTGGTGTAATTCACCCGATCGCTGCCACGGGCCTCCGCCAGCTTTTTTTGCGTTGCCGGTTTCAGCCACCATTGCTGGGCGGCTTCGTTGCGTTGGAAATCTTCCACCGCATTCACATCGATATAGATCACGTTCAGCCAGCGGCGCGATGACGGGCTGTACGGGCTGGCACTTTCCGGGTTGGCCGGATACAGCGAGTGAATCGGGTTCAGTCCGACAAAAGCGCCGCCCCGTTCACCGACCTGCTCCACCATCTGGCGCAGGTCGCCAAAGTCGCCGATGCCCCAGTTGCGATCGGAGCGAAGGGTATAAAGCTGGACGCAAGCGCCCCACAGCTTCTTGCCGGTCAACAAGGCATCCGGTTCGAAGCAGCGTTTCGGCGCCACAATCAACCGGCACTGCCACTGCTGTTCGCCCTGTGTCAGCGTCAGTTGATGGTAGCCCGTTGGCAATTCAGCCGGCAGGGTGAAGGTTTTGCGTGCGCTGGCGCGGCCTTGCTGCCGGCCGCCGTCTTCACGCAGCAGCGTCCACTGATACTCACCGCTGCCCGCCAGCGGCAATGCCACCGGCGCACCCTGATAAAACACCTTCACCGCCGGCAGCGGCGTCACCGCAGCCTCCTGCGGTTTGGCGCTCCGACCCATGGCGTCCAGCAGCCTGCGCTTGGTGTCCTCAGCGATCGCCTGCTGTTGACCATGGGCATTAATATAATCGGCAGCGATACCCGCCTGAGCTGCCGCCTGATCGATGACCTTGCGATCCATTCGCTCTCCTTAACGCTTGGCTTGCCAGATACGCTGCTGGTAGTCGCGGATCGAGCGATCCGAACTGAACATCCCAACGCGTGCGGTGTTAAGAATAGTACGACGCGTCCATTCATCACGGTCACGATAGAGTTCGTCTACCTGCTGTTGAGCTTTGCAGTAAGAAGCAAAGTCCGCCAGCACCAGATAAGGGTCGCCGCCCTCCAGCAGGCTGTGCAGCATCATGTCGAAAGCATGCTTGTCGCCGTTGCTGAATGCGCCGCTCGCCAATTCGTCCAAAATCGCTTTCAGGTGTTTGTCTTTCTTGCGGTAGCTGAGCGGATCGTAGCCTTTCGCCAGCAGCGCCTTCACCTGATCCACGGTGTTGCCGAAGATAAAGATGTTGTCTTCGCCCACCTGCTCGGCGATTTCCACGTTAGCGCCATCCAGCGTGCCGACGGTCAGCGCGCCGTTTAACGCCAGCTTCATGTTGCCGGTCCCAGAAGCTTCTTTACCGGCGGTGGAGATCTGTTCGGAGATATCCGCGGCCGGGATCATCAGCTCAGCGACGGAAACGCGGTAATCAGGAATAAACGCCACTTTCAGGCGATCCTTCACCAGCGGATCGTTGTTGATCTTCGAAGCCGCCTGGTTGATCGCATAAATGATATTTTTCGCCAGGTAATAGCCCGGAGCCGCTTTGGCGCCAAACAGGAACACGCGCGGTACGATATCCAACTGAGGGTTATCGCGCAGTTGGCGATACAGCGACAGGATATGCAGCAGGTTAAGGTGCTGGCGTTTGTATTCGTGCAGGCGCTTGATCTGCACGTCGAAAATCGCGTCCGGGTTCAGTTTCAACCCCATGACGTCGTGCACATAATTGGCCAATACAACTTTATTATCGCGTTTGATTTGCTGATAGCGCTGACGGAACGCCGCGTCATCGGCAAACTTCTCCAACCCTTTCAACGCGTCAAGATCGTTAGCCCACTCCACCTTCAGCGTTTCGTCGATTAGCCCAGACAGCGCCGGGTTACACTGCTTCAGCCAGCGGCGCGGCGTGATGCCGTTGGTGACGTTGTGGAATTTGTTCGGCCACAGTTGGTGGTATTCCGGGAACAGATCTTTCACCACCAAATCGGAGTGCAATTGCGCCACACCGTTGACCGCAAAGCCGCTGACCACGCACAGGTTAGCCATGCGAACCTGCTTGTTATGGTGCACCGCTAACTTGGCCCACACCGCGTCGTCACCCGGCCAGTGTTGGTCCACCAGCTTTTTGAAGTTGGCGTTGATCTGCTTGATGATGGAGAAGTGGCGGGGCAGCAGACTGCGTACCAGCTTCTCATCCCAGCACTCCAGCGCTTCCGGCATCAGGGTATGGTTGGTGTAGGCGAAGGTCTTGCTGGTGATGGCCCAGGCGGCATCCCACGCCAACTGATGTTCATCCAACAGAATGCGCAGCATTTCCGGAATGGCGATGGTCGGGTGGGTGTCGTTAAGCTGGATCACTTCGTACTTCGGCAGATCTTCAATCTTGCGGCCCGCCAGATGGTGCTTACGCAGGATATCCGCCACCGAGCAGGCACACTGGAAGTATTGTTGCATCAGGCGCAGGCGCTTGCCCGCCTGGTGGTTGTCATTCGGGTACAGCACCTTGGTCAGCTTGGCCGCTTCAACGCCCTGCTTCTCCGCCTGCAGGAATTTACCGTCGTTGAAATCACTCAGATTAAACGGATGCTGATGAGTCGCCTGCCACAGGCGCAGCGGTTGAGTCACGCCATTGCGGAAGCCCAATACCGGCAGATCCCAGGCCTCGCCGCGCAGGGTAAATGCCGGGCGCCACAGTTCGCGGCCATCGGCCAATTTCTCCAGTTTCCCGCCGATGCCCACATCCACCGACAGCGCGGCGTTGTGGCGGAACCACGGGTAGCTTTCGCGCTGCCAGTTATCCGGCGCTTCCTGCTGCTGGCCGTCGCTAAACGACTGGCGGAACAGCCCGTATTGGTAATTCAACCCGTAGCCGGTGGCCGGTTGCTCCACCGTCGCCATCGAATCCAGGAAACAGGCCGCCAAACGCCCCAGCCCGCCATTGCCTAACGCCGGATCGGTTTCCTGCTCCAGCAGATCCGCCAGCTTGATATCCTGTTCCGCCAATGCCTGCTCGACGGTGTCATACCAGCCCAGGTTAATCAGGTTGTTGGCCGTCAGGCGACCAATCAGAAACTCCATCGAAATGTAGTTCACGTGGCGCAGCGGCTTGCTGCTTTTGCGCGGTGCAGGTTGTGCAGCCAACTGCTCGGCCAATGCCGCGCTTACCGCCTCCCACCATTGGTGCTGAGTCATCTGTTGTGCAGAACTGAGGCCAAACTTTTGCCACTGACGGGTCAGTGCCGCCAGGAAAGCATCCTTTTTAAGCGTAGGCTGGGACATAAAAAACTCTCTATCCAGTAAGTGGGTCAAATTAGCGTTATCGTGCCGGGGAGAAAGAGTGAAGGCATCATCCCGCCTGGGGATTAGCTGGGGAGGAGGATTGGGGCGTAGCTAAAATTGTGATCTCAGGCACTTTTTGACTCCCTTGCATCATGCAAAAAAGCCCACCGACGGACGCAGTGAGCACTGAGAACAAGGTGAAAACTTGTTCAATGACGTTAGCACAGTTATTGCAGAGGCTACAGTCGCCTGCGCGCCCATAAATGCTTTCCTGTACCTGCGTCACTTAAGCGCGCTAAAACACCACGCTTCCACAGGGCTTTAGCTGTAAACGTAAAAAAGTGTGATCAATAGCAATATAACTCCAAGCCGATGCGGAACCTTGTTGCAATACGTTTAACGTTGTCAGAAGTTAGGAGGGGGATTAATTACGAGCCATAAAATAATTAACCCCACTCCGATCCCGGCAGGCGTCGCGATGCAATGAACGTCAACGGGCAGGCCAACGGCTACGGAAACCGCGATTTTCACTCTGGAATACTATGCTAATCCCATCAAAACTGAGCCGTCCGGTACGGCTGCAAAATACCGTGATCCGCGATCGCCTGCTGGCCAAATTAGCCAGCACGGCCAACTATCGTCTGACATTGGTCAATTGCCCTGCGGGATACGGGAAAACGACGCTGGTCGCTCAGTGGGCGGCCGGCAAATCAGATTTAGGCTGGTATTCGCTGGATGAAAGCGACAACCAGCCCGAGCGCTTCGCCAGCTACCTGATCGCCGCCTTGCAACACGCCAGCGGCGGCCACTGCGTCAAAAGCGAAGCACTGAGTCAAAAGCATCAGTACGCCAGCCTGTCGGCACTGTTCGCCCAAGTGTTTATCGAGCTTTCCGACTGGCATCAGCCACTGTATCTGGTGATTGACGACTACCATCTGATCACCAATGACGTGATTCATGAAGCCATGCGCTTTTTCCTGCGCCACCAGCCGGAAAATCTGACGCTGATCCTGCTGTCCCGCACCTTGCCGCCGTTGGGCATTGCCAACCTGCGCGTGCGTGACCAACTTTTGGAAATGGGCACGCAGCAGCTGGCGTTTACCCATCAAGAAGCCAAACAGTTCTTTGACTGCCGCCTGACGGCCCCCATGGAACAGCATGACAGCAGCCGGCTGTGCGATGAGGTCGAAGGTTGGGCTACCGCGCTGCAGCTCATTGCGTTATCCGCCCGTCAGTCCACCTCTTCCGCCCAGCAGTCGGCCAAACGCCTGGCGGGCCTTAATGCCAGTCACCTGTCGGATTATCTGGTGGACGAAGTGTTGGATCACGTCGATGCCGAGGCTCGCGCCTTCCTGCTGCGTTGTTCGGTGCTGCGTTCCATGAACGATGCGCTGATCGTCCGCCTGACCGGCGAAGACAACGGCCAGCAACGGCTGGAAGAGCTGGAGCGTCAGGGCTTGTTTATCCACCGCATGGACGACAGCGGCGAGTGGTTCTGTTTCCACCCGTTGTTCGCCACCTTCCTGCGTCAGCGTTGCCAATGGGAATTGGCGCTGGAGCTGCCGGGCCTGCACCGGGCCGCCGCCGAAGGCTGGCTGGCGCTGGGGTATCCCGCAGAGGCGATCCACCACGCGCTGGCGGCCAGTGACGTCAGCATGCTACGCGATATTCTGTTGCAGCACGCCTGGTCGCTGTTCCACCACAGTGAGCTGGCCCTGCTGGAAGAGTGTCTGAACGCGCTTCCCTACGAAAAGCTGATCCAAAACCCCAAGCTTGCACTGCTGCAGGCCTGGCTGGCGCAGAGTCAGCACCGCTATATCGAAGTGAACACCTTGCTGGAGCGTGCCGAACAGGCGATGCGCGAGCATAAAATTGACGTCGATCGCACCCTGCACGCCGAATTTGATGCCCTGCGCGCGCAGGTGGCAATCAACGCCGGGAAGCCGGAAGAGGCCGAACGCCTGGCCACCGAAGCGCTGAAATTCCTGCCGCTTTCCAGCTATTACAGCCGCATCGTCGCCACCTCGGTCACCGGCGAAGTCCATCACTGCAAAGGCGAGCTGGCTCGCGCACTGCCGATGATGCAGCAAACCGAGCAGATGGCCCGACGCCATCAGGCATACCACTACGCGCTGTGGGCGCTGTTGCAGCAGAGCGAAATTCTGATTGCCCAGGGGTTCCTGCAGGCCGCTTACGAAACGCAGGACAAAGCTTTTGAGCTGGTGCGCGAACAGCATCTGGAACAGCTGCCGATGCACGAGTTCTTGCTGCGTATCCGTTCACAAATTCTGTGGTCCTGGTCGCGGCTGGACGAAGCGGAAGACGCCGCCCGCGAAGGCCTGAAAATCCTGGCCAACTACCAGCCCCAACAGCAGTTGCAGTGCATTGCCATGTTGGCCAAGTGCTCGCTGGCGCGCGGCGATCTGGATAACGCCAATGCGCATATGCAACGTTGCGAAGTCCTGCTGCACGGCTCTCAATACCACCGCGACTGGCTGACCAATGCCGACAAACCGCGGGTGATCCACTGGCAGATGACCGGCGACACCGCAGCCGCGGCCCAATGGCTGCGCCAGACCGAAAAACCCGGCATGGCGGACAACCACTTTATGCAGGGCCAGTGGCGCAACATTGCCCGGGTGCAGATCATGCTGGGCCAGTATGAAGAGGCCGAAGTGGTGCTCGATGAGCTCAACGACAATGCCCGCCGCCTGCGTCTGGTCAGCGATCTGAACCGTAACCTGTTGCTCAGCAACCAGCTTTACTGGCAGATGGAGCGTAAAAGCGACGCGCAAAAAGTTCTGATGGAGGCGCTTTCACTGGCCAGCCGCACCGGATTTATCAGCCATTTCGTCATTGAAGGCGAAGCGATGGCGCAGCAACTGCGCCAATTGATTCAGCTTAATACGCTGCCGGAGTTGGAAAATCATCGCGCTCAACGTATTCTGCGCGATATCAACCAGCATCATCGGCATAAGTTCGCGCATTTTGACGAGAACTTCGTCGATAAGCTGCTAACTCACCCTCAGGTACCGGAACTGATCCGCACCAGTCCGCTGACGCAGCGCGAATGGCAGGTACTGGGGCTGATTTATTCCGGCTACAGCAACGACCAAATCGCCGGCGAACTGGACGTGGCAGCCACCACCATCAAAACCCATATCCGCAACCTGTACCAAAAGTTGGGCGTAGCCCACCGCCAGGAAGCGGTACAGCAGGCGCAGCAACTGCTGAAGATGATGGGGTACGGCGCCTGACGAATACAGAAAGGACTAATCGATTATGGAAGATGTCATTATTGGCAACGCTAAAAAAACTGATGCGGGAGAGGTCGTAAGGCTTATCGCACTGGCGGATAAAGACGCGGTATTGGCCCTGTCTGGCAAAGACGATATCAACGAAGCCCTTTTTCAGTACGAAGTGAACTTCGGCCGCCATGATGTGTATTTTGGCTATAAAAATGTCTTCGTGGCTCGGGACAAGGAAAAAATCCTTGGCTGTATCCTCTATTTCAAAGGGGAAGACGAGTCAGGGTTCACGGCCATAACAGAGCATCGAGCTGAAATGGAAAATGAATCAGATCCCGATGAAATATATATCGATTCCCTGGCCGTCCTGCCGGAGTGCAGAGGACGAGGGATAGCAAAATCTCTGATTAACCGTGTCGTTGAGGAAGCCGGGCGGCAAGGGCTCAATAAAGTCGGCCTTCTGGCCGATACCAAAAAGCCCCACCTGAAAGCCCTGTACCAAAAGCTAGGGTTCAATGTGACGGCGGAGATAGAGCTGCTCAACGATCGCTACGAAAAGATGACGGTCGAAACGGGCGCGTAATGAGTCAGGAAAAGGGGCCGCCCTTTTCCTGAGATCGTTGATTGAAGCCCGCCATAACACCCCAGGATAATCACCAACGGGGATAACCTCATCGGTTTTACCCCTGCCCGTAATAAGCAGCAGCGCCGTGTTTACGATTGAAGTGCTTTTCCAGCAGATGGTCATCAATACGTCGCAGCTGGGGGTTAATACCGCAGCTGATCCAGGCCATTTTCGCCACCTCCTCCAGCACCACCGCATTATGCACCGCCTCATCCGGCGTGCTACCCCAACTGAAAGGGCCGTGCTGAAACACGATAATGCCCGGTGTGTACAACGGCTGATGGCCCCCCAAGGTTTCGATGATCACCCGCCCGGTATTCAACTCGTATTCGCCGGCAACCTCTTCCGCCGTCAGGGCACGCGTGCAGGCTATATCCCCGGCAAAATAATCGGCATGGGTAGTGCCAAGCACCGGTATCGATTTACCGGCCTGCGCCCAGGCGGTGGCATGGGTAGAGTGGGTATGCGCGATACCGCCAATTTGCGCATACTCCCGATACAATGCCAAATGCGTAGGGGTATCGGAAGAAGGCCGTAAATGCCCTTCCACCACCTCTCCCTGCATATTCACCACCACCATATCCTCAGGCTGCATGCTTTCATAAGGCACGCCGCTGGGTTTGATCACCACCCACCCCCGTTCACGATCGATGCCGCTGACGTTGCCCCAGGTATAAGTCACCAGCCCATGCGCAGGCAGGGCCATATTCGCGGCATAGACCCGCTGTTTCAGTTGTTCCAGCATACTAAGCTCCTATCGCCAGCCCGGCTCTTGCCATGCGCTCCGTCACCCAGGCTTTCGCCGCCCTCACTTCCTGTAGCGGATCGCTCGCAGTTTCGCTCCACATCTCAATCAGATAGGGACCGCGATAGCCGCTGTGCAACAAGGTACTAAAACAGCGTTCAAAATCGACCACCCCCTCGCCAAAGGCCACGTTTTTAAACTCGCCCGGGCGGGTATCTTTTACATGTACCGCCACGATATGCCCGCGACCGGCCACCAGTTCCATCTGCACGTCGTTGTCCCAGGCCGACAGGTTGCCAATATCCGGATACAGCTGAAACCACGGGTTATTCAGGTAATGGGCATAGCCCAGCGCCTTGCTGATCGAGTTCATCAACGGGTAATCCATAATTTCCATCGCCAGCGTCACCTGGGCACGGCTGGCCATCTCCACCGCCTGTTTCAAACCGTCGCGGAACCTCTCGCGCGTATTGTCATTGGCCTGCTGGTAGTAAACGTCATAACCCGCCAATTGAATCACCCGGATACCGAGATCCTGTGCCAGCCGGATGGCTTTTTGCATAATCAGCAGCCCCTGGTTGCGCACCCCATCATCCTCGCTGCCTAAAGGAAACCGGCGGTGAGCGCTCAGGCACAGTGAAGGCACCCGTACGCCGCTGGTCGCAACGGCTTGAACCAGCGCCAGGCGCTGCTCGCGGCTCCAGTCCAGCCGTGCCTGACGGCTGTCGCTCTCATCTATCGACATCTCTACGAAATCAAATCCCAGTTCACCCGCCAGTTGCAGACGCGTCAGCCAGTCCTCTCCCGCCGGCAGTGCCTTTTCGTAGATGCCCAAAGGGACGGCCTTTTGCAACATAGCCATAATTTACCCCCACAGTTGAGCAATAGCGCGCTTGAACTCACGTGCCGCTGCCACCGGATCCGCAGCATCGCGAATGCTGCGCCCGGCGATGAATACATGAATAGGAATGCCCTGGAACAGCGGCAAATCGCCCAACGCCAGCCCACCGGTGACGGTCACCTTGAAGCCCATATCGGCAAGACGCCGAATAGCGGCGATATCTTCATCGCTCCAGGCCACACCGGCAGCCTGTGCATCGCGGCTACGGTGATAAACCACCTGCTGCACGCCCGCCTGACGCCACTCCACCGCTTGTTCCCAGGTCCAAAAGCCGGTCAGTTCAATCTGCACGTCGCCGTTGAACTCTTTCGCCACGGCCAGCGCACCTTTGGTGGTATTGATATCGGCGCAACAAATCACGGTGATCCAGTCTGCATGCGCCTCAAAACACATGCGCGCCAGGATCTGACCCGCATCGGCAATTTTAGCGTCCGCCAATACGATGCGATCCGGGTACAAGGCTTTCAGGTCACGCACGGCACGCACCCCTTCAGCCACGCACAAAATGGTGCCCACTTCGATGATGTCGACTTCGTCGGCGATCAGGCGTGTCGTACGATAGGCATCGTCCATTGACTGGTTATCCAGCGCCACCTGCAGCATAGGTAAATGTTGGGTCATCATGCTCTCCTGGTTAATGCGTTGCCGCAGCCGCGGACGTTTGATTGATTAAATCCAGCACCTCAGCCACCGAGCGGCAGGCGCGCAAGCGTTCAAAATTGGCTTCGTCTTCAAACAGGTTCACCACCTGCAGAATGCCAACTTCCTGATGCGTACGGCTGTCCACTGCGGCCAGGGTGATTAAGATATCGATAGGGTCGTTACCCTCATCGCCAAAACACACTGGCGTTTTCAACGTGACCAAAGCAAAACCGGTTTTCAGCACCCCTTCTTCCGGGCGACCGTGCGGCATCGCCAGCCCCGGTGCCAATACAAAATAAGGGCCGTGTCGTTCAACGCCGGCCAGGATGGCGTTGAAATAGCGGGGTTCTACCACCCCGGCGGCGACCAGCAGATCAACGCCCAATTTCACCGCCTGCTGCCAATCGGTGGCTTCCGCCTGCAGAAGGACTGACTTGTTCTGTGCCAGTGAGTCACTCAGTTTCATGGCCGTTCCCTCACTGGCTCAGGTCTTTGGGGAAATGCGCCCCAATCACTTCCATCAACTTGGGCCCAAAGTCGGCCGCAGAAAGCATATTGCGCACACCGACCACATACTTGTTGCCACTGACGACAATCTCATCCGCCACATGAGTCGACGCGACGATAATGTCCGCGCTGCCCAGTTCGGATTTGTACTCCCCGACCGCACAGCTGTTCACCGTATGATTAACGCCCTGCTGGGTAAGGAATTGACCGACTTTCATTTTCATGATCATCGAGCTGCCTTGCCCGCAGCCGCATACCGCCAAAATTCGTACTGTCATGGTGCTCTCCCGTTACTGTGAGGCCGTTTCAGCCAGCTGTTTTTCCGCATCTTCTTCCGCGCGCAGGGTGCGCCCGGCGAAGAACATGTAAAGCAGTGCAATCACAATCACCACCCCCATAAACCACAGGCCCAGGCTCAGGCCTTGCATCAATGGCGGTGCCAGAATCGACCAGTCCGCCATACCCATCCAGGCGCTCAGCCCGGTCAGCTTGACGGCCCAGACGCAGCCGAAGATCTCGATCATGCCCATCACCAGGCATATCTTCATGGCAGCACGCCAGCCGCCGAAATGATTGGCAAACACGCCGATAGTGGCATTTGAGAAAAACATCGGAATAAAACCGGGAATGATCATGATGGAGGAGCCGAGCGCCAGCAGTACCGCCACCGCAATCAACTGGCCAATGGTGCCCCACATAAAGCCCCAGACCACGGCATTCGGTGCGAAGCTATAAATGGCGGCGCAGTCAATCGCCAGCACCGCGCCGGGGATCAGCCGCTGAGAAATGCCATTGAAGGCTTCCGTCAGCTCGGCCACAAACATGCGCACGCCCTGCACAATGATGAAAATCGCCACCGCAAACATCAGCCCGGTTTGCAGAATGTAAATCGTCCAGTGCGTTTTCCCGGCCATGATCTGCAGCGTGTCCAGGCCAAATGAGCAGAGAATGATGCCGAAGAACAGCGTCATGACGATGGCGGTGGAAACGATATTGTCGTGGAAAATATTCAACCAGCCCGGCAGTTTCAATGCTTCCACGCTGTCTTCTTTCTTGCCCAGATAAGGGGCGATCTTATAAGCCACCCATGAGGCGAACTGCTGCTGGTGGCCAATAGAAAAACCACTGTTTTCGGTTACTGCCTGCGTCGGCTTGAACATCATGTTGGAGGTTATCCCCCAATACAGCGAGGCCAGCAGCGCGCTGCACAATACGGTAGTCCACATCCCGTAGCCCAGGATGTAGAAAAATACGGCTAACAGCCCAACCTGTTGGAACATGATATGGCCGGTGAGCATGATGGTGCGGATGCCGGTAATGCGCCGCAGCAGTACGTAGAGGGTATTGAGCGCCAGCGCCAGCAGCACTGCATATCCGACCCAGCTGTAGGCGTCCCCCATACGCTCAATGGTGGCCATCATTGAGGCGTAGGTATCAGAAATAGCCCCGTTGATGCCGTACACCTCCGATAACTTCGCCACCACCGGTTTGAAGGTGCTGGTCAAAATACCGGAACCGGCTTGCAGCAACATAAAGCCGATAATCGTCTTGATGGTGCCTTTGATGATCACGGCCGCGCTTTTGCGCAGCAAGACATAGCCAAGCAGCGTGACCAACCCCAGCAACAAGGGGGCGTTCGTCATCACCTGATTAAAAAAAACGGTGAAAATGGTGTAAAGGGTATCCATCTGGCTCTCCCGGTAGCGTTTGCATGCTTGTTGCGCATTGGCGGACGCTACCAGCACCAACGCCAGGCGTCGCAGTCACGCAGGAACAGCCTCACCATACCAATCACCAAGAATCACAAAAAGATTATAAATGATTATTTGTGAACAACCTCGCAAGATATAAAACAATTCTATGTTGATTCAATACCCTAAGATTTGCCCCACCGATTACCCATTGAATTAAATTACCTTTTACTCATTTTCCATCCATGACCTGTAGCTGACCCGCTAGCAAGCCAAACGCTTTACTGCATTGCCAGCTTAAAAAAACGGTGCTAGATTCAGTCAAAATCGATCACATTAAATCTTTAAATGATTATATGTGATTACTTAAGTCACTGAACCGCAAATGATGAGAGGTTAACCATGAGCAAAGTCGCAACGATTACGCGCGAATCCTGGATACTGAACACCTTCCCTGAATGGGGAACCTGGCTGAATGAAGAAATTGAACGCGAGCAGGTCGCGCCAGGCACTTTCGCCATGTGGTGGCTGGGATGCACCGGCATCTGGCTGAAGTCGGAGGGAAGCGCAAACCTGTGCGTTGATTTCTGGTGCGGTACCGGCAAACAAAGCCACAGCAACCCACTGATGAAGAACGGCCACCAGATGCAACGCATGGCCGGGGTAAAAAAATTACAACCCAACCTGCGCACCACCCCCTGTGTGCTCGATCCTTTTGCGATCAAGGACATTGATGCCGTCCTGGCCACCCACGATCACAACGATCATATCGACGTTAACGTTGCCGCCGCCGTAATGCAGAACTGCGCGGCTTCGGTGCCTTTTATCGGGCCACAAAGCTGCGTGGACATCTGGATCGGCTGGGGAGTGCCACGCGAACGCTGCATCACGGTAAAACCGGGGGACGTGATCAAAATCAAGGATGTGGAAATTCACGCGCTGGATGCTTTTGACCGCACGGCCTTGATCACGCTGCCGGTGGAACAAAAAGCCGCCGGCGTGCTGCCGGACGGCATGAACGAGCGAGCGGTAAATTACCTGTTCAAAACACCGGGCGGCAACTTGTACCACAGCGGTGACTCGCACTATTCCAACTACTACGCCAAACACGGCAATGATCATCAAATCGACGTGGCGTTGGGTTCCTATGGCGAGAACCCCCGTGGCGTCACCGACAAAATGACCAGCGCCGACATTCTGCGCATGGCGGAATCATTGAATGCCAAACTGGTGATCCCGTTCCATCACGACATATGGTCAAATTTCCAGGCGGATCCGCAGGAAATCCGCATGCTTTGGGAAATGAAAAAGGATCGGCTCCAATACGGCTTCAAGCCTTTTATCTGGCAGGTTGGCGGCAAATTTACCTGGCCGCTGGATAAAGATAATCTGGAGTACCACTACCCACGCGGTTTTGACGACTGCTTTACCCTTGAACCCGATTTGCCATTCAAATCCTTCCTGTAACCAGGCTATGGGGCATTTTGATGTCATACCTATGCGCACTTTTGAACAGCAATGATTCAAATCGTCAGAAGCTGCGCATATAATCAAAAAAACTGTCCCCACTCCCTGATGGAGCCTGCATGACTGAGTCCCAACGCCATAATGCCCTTCTCGATCTCTTACAGCATAAGGGGCAGATCTCCGTAGCGGACGTGATAACCGCGTTTGAAATATCCCCCGCCACCGCGCGCCGCGATATCAACAAACTGAATGAGATCGGTAAACTGCGTAAGGTTCGCAATGGGGCAGAAGCCACCAGCACCCCTCGCGCAGCATGGACGCCACTCAATATCCACCAGGCCCAGCATTTGGACGAGAAAATGCGTATTGCCAAAGCGGCAGCGCAACTGTGCCAGCCGGGCGAAAGCGTAGTGATTAACTGTGGCTCGACCGCTTTTCTGCTGGGGCGTGAGATGTGCGGCAAAGACGTGCAGGTGATCACCAACTACCTGCCGTTGGCCAACTACTTGATTGAGCAAGAGCACGACAGCGTGGTGATCATGGGTGGCCAGTACAATAAAACTCAGTCCATCACCCTGGCACCGCAGGACGGCGACGCTTCTCTGTATGCCGGCCACTGGATGTTCACCAGCGGCATCGGCCTGACCGCCGATGGCTTGTACAAAACCGATATGCTGACCGCCATGGCCGAGCAGAAGATGCTGAACTATGTCGGTAAACTGGTGGTGCTGGTCGATAGCAGCAAAATTGGTCAGCGCGCAGGCATGCTGTTCAGTCGCACCGAGCAAATCGACATGGTGATAACCGGCCGTGACGCATCTCCAGCTATCGTAGAGCAGCTGCGCTTGCAAGGTGTTGAAGTACAGCTGGTGTGATAAACCATAGTCTTCATCTGGTCTTAATTGGCACGAAATTGATTACAATGGCGGCATATTCTTATTACGAGGCAGTTGGCAGTTATGGAACAGTTTGAAGCGATCAACGTTGAGCAGGCGCACAGCCGTTGGAAAGACGACAGCGCCGCGCTGGTCGACATCCGCGATCCCCAGAGTTTTGAAGCCGGGCATACGCCAGGCGCCTTCCACCTGACCAACGCCAGCCTGCAAACCTTCATGCAGCAAAACGACTTTGATCGTCCGGTGATGGTGATGTGCTACCACGGCAACAGCAGCCGCAGCGCGGCGCAATACCTGCTGCATCAGGGGTTTGACGCGGTGTACAGCATCGACGGCGGCTTTGAGGCCTGGGCTCGCCAGTATCCTCAGGACGTTGAAACCTCCGCATAATCCTCCCCCCGCCGTCTCGGCGGGTTCCTTTTTCGCGCTTTTAGTGAGTGTTTTTGCGGGTTTTTCACAGATCTGCTGCCTGCGCTCAGGGTTTCGACGGTATAATCGGCCGTCAACGCCATCGGGGCAAACCGGCGGCTAAAATCATTCACTTAGACGGAAAAGCCATGGTTAGAGTAATCGCCGTATCCAACCCCCGCCTGGCGCAGGCCTTTGTCGACTATATGGCGACACAGGGCATCGAGCTACGGGTGCACAACAGCGGCGAAGCGGCGGAAATCTGGCTGGCTGACGACAGCCGCCTGGAACAGGTGCAACATGAGCTGCAGCAGTTTCTGATCGATCCGCTCAACAGCCGCTACCGGGCCGCCAGTTGGCAGGCCGGCAAGACCGACGCCGAGCTGCACTACCAGGGCTATTCTTATCTGCAAACCTTGCGCAGCAAGGCCGGCCCGCTGACGCTGAGCGTGATGGCGCTGTGCATTGTGGTCTATATCCTGATGCAGATACTGGGCGACGACGCGGTAATGTACTGGCTGTCCTGGCCGCAGAACAGCGAGCAGTACACGCAACTGTGGCGCTGGGTCAGCCATGCTTTCCTGCATTTCTCGCTGCTGCACATCACCTTTAACCTGATGTGGTGGTGGTATCTCGGCGGCCCGATGGAAAAACGCCTCGGCGCCGGCAAGCTGTTCGTGCTGGCGGTGGTCTCGGCCTTTTTCAGCGGTTGGGCGCAGTCGCTGTTCAGCGGTGCCTTGTTCGGTGGTCTGTCCGGCGTGGTCTATGCGCTGATGGGTTACTGCTGGCTTAGCGGCGAACGTGCGCCGGAACGCGGTCTGATGCTGCCACGCGGCCTGATGGTGTTTTCGGTGCTGTGGCTGGTGGCCGGATATTTCGATATTTTAGGAATGTCGATCGCTAACGCGGCACACGTAGCCGGTTTAGTGTTAGGGTTATTGATGGCATTTTGGGACACGCGTCATCGCGCGCACAACGAACAATAACAGCCAGGTACAAGCCGGGCGTTTTAGGGGATTACCGTGAAGCAAACACAGCGTCATGACGCAATTATCGAGCTGGTGCGCCTGCAGGGCTATGTCAGCACGGAAGAACTGGTCGAACATTTTGACGTCAGCCCGCAAACGATTCGCCGTGATTTGAATGACCTGGCCGATCAGAACAAAATCCAACGCCACCACGGTGGGGCCGCGCTGCCCTCCAGCTCGGTGAATGCCGCGTATAACGATCGTAAAGTGATGTGGTCGGAACAGAAAGCGCGTATTGCCCAACGCGTCGCCAGCCAGATCCCGGACGGCGCCACGCTGTTTATCGACATCGGCACCACGCCGGAAGCGGTCGCTCATGCGCTGATGAACCACAAGAACCTGCGCGTGGTGACCAATAACCTGAACGTCGCCACCCTGCTGACCGCCAAAGAAGATTTCCGCCTGATCCTGGCCGGTGGCGAAGTGCGCACCCGCGACGGCGGCATCATGGGCGAGGCCACGCTGGACTTTATCTCTCAGTTCCGTCTCGATTACGGCATTCTGGGTATCAGCGGCATCGATATGGACGGCTCGCTGCTCGAATTCGACTATCACGAAGTGCGCACCAAACGCGCAATTATCGAAAACTCGCGCTGCGTCATGCTGGTGACCGACCACTCCAAATTCGGCCGCAATGCGATGGTCAACCTTGGTAACATGAACCTGATCGACTATCTGTTTACCGACCAGCTGCCACCGCCAAGCGTGATGAAAATCATCGAGCAGTACGACGTACAGCTCGAACTGTGCTAAGCCCTTTCCGCCACGTTTAACCCTGCGGTACCGCTTTTCAGCGCCATTACGCCCGCCGTTTTCTCCGGGGTTCAGCCTGCTGACCCCGGTCATTCCCAATCGAAATACCCCCTCTTTTTGTATAACTACTATCATCAAACTGTTACCTCTATCACGCCTAAATGTTTTTGTTTGGTTAAGTCTTGGCTTGTTTGTTGGTTTTTGATTACAATCGTGAGCGAAAACGAACATGAAAGAGCTATTTCGAACATCTGGAGGAAGTTGACGTGGAAACCAAAGACTTGATCGTTATCGGTGGCGGCATCAACGGTGCCGGCATCGCGGCGGATGCTGCCGGGCGCGGCCTGTCCGTACTGCTGCTGGAAGCGCAAGACTTGGCCTGTGCTACGTCTTCCGCCAGTTCCAAACTGATCCACGGTGGCCTGCGCTACCTGGAACACTATGAATTCCGTTTGGTCAGCGAAGCGCTGGCAGAACGTGAAGTGCTGCTGAAACTGGCACCGCACATTGCCTTCCCAATGCGCTTTCGCCTGCCGCACCAGCCACACCTGCGTCCGGCCTGGATGATCCGTATCGGCCTGTTCCTGTACGATCACCTGGGCAAACGCACCAGCCTGCCGGGCAGCAAGGGTTTGCGCTTTGGACCAGAATCGGTGCTGAAGCCTGAATTGAAGCGCGGTTTCGAATATTCCGACTGCTGGGTTGACGATGCTCGCCTGGTGGTGTTGAACGCCCAGGAAGTGGAAAAACGCGGTGGCGAAGTTCGCACTCGCACCAAGGTCACCCGTGCATGGCGTGAGAATGGCCTGTGGATGGTTGAAGCGGTCGATGTCGACAGCGGCAAAACCTTTACCTGGCGTGCCAAGGGCCTGGTGAACGCCACTGGCCCATGGGTGAAGCACTTCTTCGACGACGGCCTGAAGCTGAAATCGCCTTACGGTATCCGCCTGATCAAAGGCAGCCACATCGTGGTGCCGCGCGTACACGATCAGCCGCAGTCCTATATTCTGCAGAACGAAGACCACCGTATCGTCTTCGTGATCCCATGGAATGACGAGTTCTCCATCATCGGCACCACCGACGTGGAATACCACGGCGATCCGAAAGACGTGAAGATTGACGATAACGAAATCAACTACCTGCTGAAAGTGTATAACGATCACTTCAAGAAACAGCTGGGCCGTGACGATATCGTCTGGACTTACTCCGGCGTGCGCCCACTGTGCGACGACGAATCGGACTCACCGCAGGCGGTCACCCGCGACTACACGCTGGACGTGCATGACGAACAGGGCAAAGCGCCGCTGCTGTCGGTGTTCGGCGGTAAGCTGACCACCTATCGCAAGCTGGCTGAGCATGCGATGGAAAAACTGGCGCACTACTACCCTGGCTGCGGCCCGGCGTGGACCAAAAACGGTTCGCTGCCAGGCGGCGACATCGGTGGCGATCGCGACAGCTACGCCGCAAAACTGCGCCGCGAGCACAGCTGGTTGCCTGAAGCACTGGCGCGTCGCTTTGCTCGCACCTACGGCAGCCACAGTGAGCTGATCCTGGCCGGTGCCAACAGCCTCAACGATCTGGGCGAAGATTTCGGTCACGGCCTGCATGAAGCCGAGCTGCGCTACCTGATCGAAAAAGAGTGGGTGGTAGAGCTGGATGACGCTATCTGGCGCCGCACCAAGTTGGGTATGTGGTTGGACGAAGCGCAGCAGGCACGAGTCAAAGCCTGGCTGGCGGAACACGCGAAAGCGAAAATGCTGTCTCTGGCATCGTAAGACGCCAAACGTAAAAAGGGCCGGATATCCGGCCCTTTTTTACATTACAGCTTGATGGGTTTGATGTGCCAGATTTCGTCCGCATACTCCTGAATGGTGCGGTCGGAAGAGAAGTAGCCCATATTGGCGATATTCAGCACCGCCCGACGCGTCCAGTCGTCCTGATTGCGATACACCTCATCCACCTTGTCCTGCGTATCCACATAGCTGCGGTAATCTGCCAGCAACTGGTAGTGATCGCCCAGGTTTACCAGGGAATCAAACAGGTTGCTGTAGCGCTTGGGCTCCTCAGGGCTGTAAACGCCGGTGGCGATCTGGGTAAGCGCCTGATGCAGCTCGGGATCCTGCTCATAGTACAGATGCGGGTTGTAGCCGTTGCGGCGCAGCTCCTCGACCTGTTCGGCGGTATTGCCGAAGATAAAGATGTTCTCCGCCCCTACGTGCTCCAGCATTTCAACGTTGGCGCCATCCAGCGTGCCGATGGTCAGCGCACCGTTAAGCGCGAACTTCATATTACTGGTGCCGGATGCCTCGGTGCCTGCCAGCGAGATCTGTTCGGACAGGTCCGCCGCCGGAATAATCATTTGCGCCAGGCTGACGCTGTAGTTTGGAATGAACACCACTTTCAGTTGCGTATGCACTCGCGGATCGTTGTTGATCACCTTGGCGACGTCGTTGATCAAGCGGATGATTTGCTTGGCGGCGTAATAGGCCGAAGCCGCCTTGCCGGCAAAGATCACCACGCGCGGCACCCGCTCGGTTTCCGGATCTTGCAACAGACGGTTATACAGCGTGATCACGTGCAGTACGTTGAGCAATTGCCGTTTGTACTCGTGGATACGTTTAATCTGCACGTCAAACAGCGCGTCCGGGTTGACCACCACATTCAACGTTTTGGCGATGTAGGTCGCCAGTCGCTCCTTGTTCTGCCGTTTGGCGCTTTGCACCGCCTTCAGGAAGCTGGGGTAATCGATATTGGCCTTGATCTCGCTCAGTTGGCTGAGATCGGTACGCCAGGTCTGACCGATGCTGTCATCCAGCACGTCAGACAGCGGTCGGTTAGCCAGCCCCAGCCAGCGCCGTGGGGTGACGCCGTTGGTTTTATTGCAGAAGCGATTAGGGAAAATACGGGCGAAATCGGCAAACAGCGATTGCACCATCAGTTCGGAGTGCAGCGCCGAAACGCCGTTAACCTTGTGGCTCGCCACCACAGCCAGCCACGCCATACGCACACGACGACCATTGGTTTCATCAATGATCGACACCCGCGCCAGCAACTCATTGTCGCCCGGCGCCACTTCCTGCACCTGTTTGAGGAAGTGATCGTTAATCTCGAAAATCAGCTGCAGGTGACGCGGCAGGATCCGGCCAATCATGTCCAGCGGCCAGGTTTCCAGCGCTTCGCTCATCAACGTGTGGTTGGTGTAAGAAAACACCTGCTCGACCACCGCCCAGGCATCCAGCCAGCTGAACTTATGTTCGTCGATTAGCCGGTGCATCAGCTCAGGGATAGACAACACCGGGTGGGTATCATTGAGGTGAATAGCAATCTTGTCTGCCAGGTTGTCGAAGCTTTTATGCATCGTCCAATGGCGGTTGAGGATATCCTGCACCGTGGCCGATACCAGGAAATACTCCTGCCGCAGACGAAGCTCACGCCCTGAATACGTCGAGTCATCGGGATAGAGCACGCGTGATACGTTTTCCGAATGGTTTTTATCCTCAACCGCCGCAAAGTAATCGCCCTGATTGAATTTACCCAGGTTGATTTCATTACTGGCCTGCGCGCTCCACAGCCGCAGCGTATTGGTGGCGTCGGTATCAAAACCGGGGATCACCTGATCGTAAGCGGTGGCGATGATCTCTTCGGTTTCCACCCAACGCGCCTTGGCGCCTTCCTGCTGGATCCGTCCGCCAAAGCGCACCTTATAGCGGGTGTTATGACGCGGGAACTCCCACGGATTGCCGTATTCCAGCCAATAGTCCGGTGACTCCATCTGTTGGCCGTTAACGATATTCTGTTTGAACATGCCGTATTCGTAACGAATGCCGTAGCCCCGACCCGGCAGCGCCAGCGTCGCCAGCGAATCCAGGAAGCAGGCGGCCAATCGGCCCAGCCCGCCGTTGCCCAGCCCGGGATCGTTCTCCTCCTCCAGCAGTTCGCCCAGGCTCAGCCCCATCTCATTCAACGCGTCGTCGATATCCTGATAAATCCCCATCGACAGCAAGGCGTTGGACAGCGTCCGGCCAATCAGAAACTCCATCGACAGGTAATAAACCTGGCGCACATCCTGCGAAAGTTGCGCACGGTTAGAGCGTAACCAGCGCTCCACCATACGGTCGCGCACCGCAAACAGCACGGCGTTCAGCCAGTCATGCTGGTTGGCGATAGCCGGATCCTTGCCGACGATAAACATTAACTTATAGGCGATGGAGTGTTTCAGCGCTTCAACACTGACCGTGGGTGAGGTGTAACTAATCGGTGAAGTCATAGCTTTTCGATCCCCTGAAGGGGGCGCATATATTCGCCCGGAATAGATGCGCCCCACTGAACTCGGGCGCCGCATGTTGCGCCCCTACAACCTACAATAGCGGGTGTCGCTGCACGTCATGACGTCTACAACAAACGCTGATAAAGCGACAGGTATTCTTTTGCCGCGACCTGCCAGCCAAAATCCACGCTCATGGCGTGGCGCTGGACGTGACGCCAATGCTTCGGCCTGCTCCACAGCACCATGGCGCGCCGAATGGCGTTGCCCAGTGCGGTGGCGTCACAATCATCAAACACAAATCCGCTGGCGCTGCCGTCGGCCAGATTCTCCAACGCACAGTCCACCACCGTGTCCGCCAGCCCCCCGGTGCGGCGCACCAGCGGCAGCGTGCCGTATTTCAGGCCATAGAGTTGGGTCAGCCCACAGGGTTCAAAGCGGCTCGGCACCATGATCACATCGGCCCCGCCGATGATGCGGTGCGAGAAGGCTTCGTGGTAACCAATCTGTACGCCAACCTGCTCCGGATAGTCGGCGGCAGCGGCGAGGAACGCCTGTTGCAGCACCGCATCGCCGGCCCCCAGCAGCGCCAGTTGGCCCCCCTGCTCCAGCAGCGCCGGCAGGGCTTCCAGCACCAGATCCAGCCCTTTCTGGCTGGTCAGACGGCTCACTACCGCAAACACCGGCAGCGACTCGTCCACCTTCAGGCCCATGGCTTTTTGCAGGTGCAGCTTGTTCTTGACCTTGTTCTTCAGATCGTCAGCGTCGTAACGGGCGGTCAGACGCGGATCGTGGGACGGGTCCCAAATTTTGTCATCTACGCCGTTAAGAATGCCGCTCAAGCGCCCCTGATGCTGGCGTTCCTGCAGCAGCCCCTCCATGCCATAGCCGAACTCCGGCCGGGTGATTTCCCGTGCGTAGGTCGGGCTGACGGCGGTGATATGGTCGGCGTAGTACAAACCCGCCTTCAGGAATGACATCTGGCCGTAAAACTCCAGGCCATAGACGTTGTAGAACGAAGGCGGTAACCACAGCTCTGCCACGTGATGGGCGGAGAATAGCCCCTGATAGGCCAGGTTGTGCACGGTGAAAATAGATCGCGCCGGATGGCCATTGGCGGCCAGATAGGCGCAAGCCAGCCCCGCATGCCAGTCATGGGCATGCACTACCTGCGGACGCCAGTACCGATCCAACCCCTTGGCCAGCTCGCAGGCCATCCAGCCCAGCAGGGCAAAGCGCCGGTGGTTGTCGGAATAGGCATTCATTGATTGGTCGTGATACGGGCTGCCCGGCCGCTCGTACAGCCAGGGGGCATCAATCAGGTAAATGCCCACGCCGTGGTAGGTGCCGTAACGCAAGCCGACCCGGCCGGCAAAAGAATCGATTTCTGCCACCAGCACGGAATCCGGTATGCCGTTGCGCACGTCAGGAAAAGCGGGCAATAACACCCGAACATCGCCGCCCTCGGCGATCTGAGCCGCGGGTAATGCGCCAACCACGTCTGCGAGCCCCCCGGTTTTCAACAGGGGGAACATTTCAGAACATACGTGTAAAACCTGCATTATCACTCCTGAGAATCGGCAAAATTACTCTGGAAAAGCAGGCTTGCCGCTGTTGTTAACCCCGCGTTGTGCAAGCCATCAGTCCGTTTATATGGCGGCAGGCTATCGTTCTGCCGACTACCTTAACTCACAACTTTGACAACATTTCGCGCGTCACCAGCACAATGCCACCTTCCGAGCGATAAAAGCGTTTGCTGTCCTCGTCGGCGTTTTCGCCAATCACCATCCCCTCGGGAATATGACAGGCACGGTCGATAATGCAGCGCCGCAGACGGCAAGAACGGCCGACGTTAACGTCCGGCAGCAATACGGTAGAGTCGATGGTGCAGAACGAGTTCACCCGCACCCGCGGGAATAGCACCGAATGCACCACCACCGAACCGGAGACGATGCAACCGCCGGACACCAGCGAGTTCATGGTCATGCCGTGGCTGCCGGAGCGATCCTGCACAAACTTGGCCGGCGGCAGCGGTTCCATGTGGGTGCGGATCGGCCAGGCGCGGTCATACATATCCAGCTCCGGCGTTACCGAAGCCAGATCGAGGTTGGCGCGCCAGTAGGCCTCCAGCGTACCCACATCGCGCCAATACGGTGGCAGATCGGGGTTGGAGGTCACGCAGGACAGCGTGAACGGGTGCGCCCAAGCCGCTTTCTGGGCAGTGATTTTCGGGATCAGATCCTTACCGAAATCGTGGGTGGAGCCCGGCGTCGACATGTCCTCCTCCAGCAGTTGGAACAGGTAGTCGGCGTTAAAGATGTAGATCCCCATGCTGGCCAGCGACATATCCGGATTGCCCGGCATCGGCGGCGGGTTGCTGGGCTTTTCCAGGAATTCGAGGATCAGATCGTTTTCGTCCACTTCCATCACGCCGAACTCGCTGGCTTCCTCACGGGGTACCGGCAAGCAGGCGACGGTGCATTGCGCGCCCTTTTCCACGTGGTCGATCAGCATGCGCGAGTAATCCATCTTGTAGATGTGATCGCCCGCCAGGATCACCACATATTCGGCGTCGTAACGGCGAATGATATCCAGGTTCTGGTACACCGCATCCGCCGTGCCCTTGTACCAGTGCTCGGTACTGAGGCGTTGCTGGGCCGGCAACAGGTCAACAAACTCGTTCATCTCTTCGTTGAGGAACGACCAACCGCGCTGGATATGCTGCACCAGAGTATGGGACTGGTATTGGGTGATCACGCCGATGCGGCGGATCCCCGAGTTCAGACAGTTCGACAGGGCAAAATCGATAATGCGGAATTTACCGCCAAAGTGGACGGCCGGCTTGGCCCGGGTTGAGGTTAAATCTTTCAAACGCGAACCGCGGCCACCGGCCAGGATCAGGGCGACGGACTTAATCGGCAGTTGGCGTGCCAACATCAGGGGGTCTTTATTTTCAAACCTAACCATAGCTGACTCCTTTTATTTTTTCTTTACCAGCACGCAAATCGAGTGCGCAGCCTGGTGCCAGGCGGGTAAAATCGCCCGCGAATCTTCCTGAGTAAAGGGGGCGACAAGCTGCCAATCGCCGACGGGCAACGTCATCTCCACCGCCTGCTGCGTGGCATTCACCACCACCAGCCAACGTTGCGACAGACAGATCTGCAACCGCAGTTCACCCTGCTCCCACTCTTGCGCGTCGAGGGGTTGCCCCTGCGCGTTCAGCCACTGCACGCTGCCGTCACCCTCCTGCCACCAGCGGTCTTGCTGCAAGGCAGGGATTTGTTGGCGCAAACGGATCAGTGCGGCGGTGTAATCGGTGAGAGCGTCATCTGCCGTGGCCCAATCGAGCCAGGTGATAGCGTTGTCCTGACAATAGGCATTGTTGTTGCCCTGCTGGCTGTGTCCATGCTCGTCGCCGGCCAGCAGCATCGGCGTCCCCTGGGACAGCAACAACGTAGCGAGCAGCACTCGCCGGCTGGCCCTGCGGCGTTGCAAAATGGCATCGTCGGCAATCGGGCCTTCAACACCGTGGTTATTGCTAAAGTTACGGTCGCTGCCGTCACGGTTACCTTCACCGTTCAGTTGGTTGTGCTTGCGGTTAAAACTGACCAAGTCCTGCAGGGTGAATCCGTCATGAGCGGTCAGCATGTTGATGCTGGCGTACGGCGCACGCCCGCGTTGGTTAAACCAATCGCTGGAAGCGGCGAAACGTTGGGCGAACTGGCCCAGCGATACGCCGTCCTGCAGCCAGAAACGACGGATATCGTCCCGATAATGGTCGTTCCACTCGGCGAATCGCCCAGGGAACTCACCCACCTGATAACCGCCGGGGCCAATATCCCACGGCTCGGCAATCAGCTTGCAGCGCGACAGCAGGTCGTCTGCCAGCATCGCCTGGAAAAGCGGCGCATCGCGGTCGAACGCGGGCGTACGGCCGAGCACGCTGCCCAGATCGAAGCGAAAGCCGTCAACATGGCACTCGCCAACCCAAAAACGCAAACAGTCCATCACCCAGGCGACACCCTGTGGTTGATCCAACCGCAGGGTGTTGCCGCAGCCGGTATCGTTCACATAATCACCGTCGGGGGTAAGCCAGTAATAGCCTGGGTTATCGATACCGCGCAGCGACAGCGTCGGGCCGTCGGTATCCAGCTCGGCGCTGTGGTTGAACACCACGTCGAGGATCACTTCAATGCTGGCTTTATGCAGCGCCTTCACCGCATCGCGAAACTCGCGCAGCGGCGTCGTATCCGTGCGCAGGCTGGAATAACGGTTATCCGGCGCATAGGGCGCCAGCACGTTATAGCCCCAGTAATTAATCAATCCGAGCCGCTGCAGACGCGGTTCAGAACTGTGCTGCTGCACCGGCAACAACTCCAGCGCAGTGATGCCGAGCCGCTTGAAATAGGCGATCATCACCGGATGGCCGAGCGCGGCGAAGCTGCCGCGCAGCACCGGCGGGATCTCCGGGTGCTGCAAGGTCAGGCCGCGGACATGCGCTTCGTAGATCACCGTTTTGCCCCAGGGCGTAGCCGGCGGGCGGTCATCCTGCCAATCATAGGCTTCATCAATCACCACGCACTTGGGCATCAGTTCGGCGCTGTCATGCTGATCCGGCCGGTCATAGCCGCCATGCAGGTAAGGGTCATCCGCCACCGGTCCCTCCACCGCACGCGCAGCGGGATCCAACAGCAGTTTGTTGGGGTTAAAACGCAGCCCCCGAGCAGGATCAAACGGACCATGCACGCGGAAACCGTAACGCTGCCCCGGTTTACCGCCCGGCAAGTAGCCGTGCCAGATATCACCGCTGCGCGCCGTCAACGGCAGCCGAACTTCCTGCTGCTGTTCGTCAAACAGGCACAGCTCCACCCCCGTGGCTCGGGCGGAATACAGGCTAAAGTTGATGCCGTTACCGTCATAGTGCGCCCCGAGAGGCGCGGCGATGCCGGGCGTCAGCTCAGTCATTGCGCCTCCCGCAACAGGTAGATGGTCGCCAATGGCGGTACGGTCACGCTAATCGAATGCTCGCGGCCGTGGTTGCCTATCGGTTCGGACACTACGCGGCCCTGATTGCCGGTATTGCTGCCGTGATAATGATGTGAGTCGGTATTGAGGATTTCCCGGTATTCGCCGGCGCGGGAAATGCCGATGCGATAATGGTGGCGCGGCACCGGGGTGAAATTGCTGACGGCGATCAGCTCATTCCCTTGGGAGTCGTAACGGGCAAAGGCAAAGACCGAGTTGTCGTGGTCGTCCACCACCAACCACTCAAAGCCGTCAGGGCGGTAGTCGCGTTCATACAACGGCGCCTGCTGTTGATAGCAATGGTTGAGATCGCGTACCAGCCGCTGTACGCCGTGGTGCCAGCCGTCCAGCCCTTCCAGCAGGTGCCAGTCGAGGCTGCTGTCGAAGTTCCATTCGCGCCCTTGGGCAAACTCGCAGCCCATAAACAGCAGCTTCTTGCCCGGATGCGCCCACATAAAGCCGTAGTAGGCACGCAGGTTGGCGAACTTCTGCCAGGCATCGCCGGGCATGCGGTCGAGCACCGATTTTTTGCCGTGCACCACTTCGTCATGGGAAATCGGCAGCACAAAGTTCTCGGTGTAGGCGTACAGCATGCCGAAAGTCATCTGATTGTGATGATATTTACGGTGCACCGGATCACATTGCATGTAGTTAAGCGTGTCGTGCATCCACCCCAGGTTCCATTTGTAGTGGAACCCCAGGCCGTTGGATTCCGGCGGCAGCGTCACCCCAGGGTAATCGGTAGACTCTTCCGCCAGCGTCACTGCGCCGGGGCGCTCCTTGCCGACGGTCTGGTTGGTGTAACGCAGGAAGGCGATGGCCTCCAGATTCTCATTGCCGCCGTAGTAATTCGGCACCCATTCGCCGTCGGCGCGGCTGTAGTCACGGTAGATCATCGAGGCTACCGCATCGACGCGCAGCGCATCTATACCGTAACGTTCCAGCCAGTAAAGGGCATTGCCCGCCAGATAATTACGCACCTCATTGCGGCCATAGTTATAGATCAGGGTATTCCAGTCCTGATGGAAACCTTCGCGCGGATCGGCATATTCATACAGCGCGGTGCCGTCGAAGTTCGCCAGGCCATAGGCGTCGCTGGGAAAATGCCCCGGCACCCAGTCGAGGATCACATTGATACCGGCCCGGTGCGCCGCAGCCACGAACGCCTTAAAATCGGCCGGAGTGCCGAAACGTCGGGTCGGGGCATACAGCCCTAGCGGCTGATAACCCCAACTGCCGTCAAACGGGTGCTCGTTAATCGGCAGCAGCTCGATATGGGTGAATCCCATATCCTTGACGTAATCAATCAGCTGCACGGCCAATTCGCCATAGCTGAGCCAGAAATTATCGTCGGTGTGGCGGCGCCAAGAGCCAAGATGCACTTCGTAGATAGAAATCGGGCGGTCAAAATCATTGGCCCGCTGACGTTGCGGGGTGTTTTCTACCACCTCAGGCAACGGAGTGACCAACGACGCGGTGTCCGGCCGCATCTGCGCTTCGAATGCGTAAGGATCGGCTTTGAGTTGGGTATTGCCGTAGCAGTCGATGATTTCATATTTGTACAACTGCCCGGCCTTCACTCCCGGTAGAAACAGCTCCCAAATGCCGTTTTCACGGCGCAGGCGCATCGGATGGCGGCGTCCATCCCAAAAGTTGAACTCCCCCACCACCGAGACTCGCTGGGCGTTGGGTGCCCAGACGGCAAAAGTGACGCCTTCGACGTCATCGAGCGTGGCGAGATGAGCGCCCAACCGCTCATAAGGACGCAAATGGGTACCTTCAGCCAACAGCCAACTGTCGATATCCTGCAGCAGGGTGCCGAAACGGTAGGGATCGTCGACGATCTGTTGGTGATCGTGCCAGCGCACATCAAACTGATAGCGGAACGGGGTTTTACGGCGCGGCACCGTGGCGCTGAAAAAACCGCGTACATCATCGCAGTTCAACTGCACCAGTCGGCGACCGGTTTGCTGCTCCCGCAGCCAGACTTCGCTGGCGTCAGGCAGCAGCGCACGCACCTGCAGGCCGTTATCGACCGCATGCATGCCAAGCAGGGAAAAAGGATCGGCAGAGTTGCCGGAGAAAAGCTGATCAATCACGTCACGATCGGGAAGTACAGGCATAGTCTTCTTCCTAAGATTAAGAGCATGATTTATAAGAGGCCACGCAGCCCATCGCCTTTCAGGTTACAGCGGCGTTGGCTGTACCTTGAGATCCGCAGGGCGTAACGCTTAATCCATAGCCGTTTTGGTTATCATGCAATTCATTCGGTGTCTAAAGCGTGATTGCGGTCGGTTATTGATCAATTCTCACCTTCCCGACCCGAATTCCGCTCTTTATGCTTATTTTTAGCGCTGGTGAAAGTTTATTCGCCAGTGCTTTAAGCATAGCTAATGTCGGTTAAAAACATTGCCGCATTACCAGGAAAAAGCTTCATTAAGAAAACTGCCAGCCTGACAGCGTCTTTGCGCTGCTGCCCGCATGGAGGAATGCCGATGACTTGTGCTCTTTCTCCCCTTTGCAGCGACTTAGTCCATAGCGCGCCGAAACGGAGAAAAAGGAAGAAAATAAGGCTTTTGAGGGCTGAAAGAGCTCAGCCCTCGAGAAGTACAGTTCAGGTTACAGCAGGATACGCAGCATGCGGCGCAGCGGTTCAGCCGCACCCCACAGCAATTGGTCACCCACGGTGAACGCAGACAGGTATTCCGGCCCCATATTCAGCTTGCGCAGGCGACCGACTGGCGTATTCAGCGTCCCGGTGACCGCGGCCGGCGTCAGTTCACGCATGGTCAGTTCACGATCGTTCGGGATCACCCGCACCCAATCATTGTGGGTCGCCAGCATCTGTTCGATTTCCGGCAGTGAAACGTCTTTTTTCAGCTTCAGGGTGAATGCCTGGCTATGGCAACGCAACGCGCCAACGCGCACGCACAGGCCATCAACCGGGATCACGCTGCTGCTGTTTAGGATTTTGTTGGTTTCCGCCTGGCCTTTCCACTCTTCGCGGCTCTGGCCGTTATCGAGCTGCTTGTCGATCCACGGGATCAGGCTGCCGGCCAGCGGCACGCCAAAGTTATCGGTTGGCAATTTGCCGCTGCGGGTGGCCGCAGTGACTTTGCGTTCGATGTCCAAAATCGCCGATGCCGGATCCTGCAGCTCTTTCGCCACGTCGGCGTGCAGCATGCCCATTTGGGTCAGCAGTTCGCGCATATGGCGCGCACCGCCGCCGGAAGCGGCCTGATAGGTCGCGACGGACGCCCACTCGACGAGGTTGTTGGCGAACAGGCCGCCCAGCGACATCAGCATCAGGCTGACGGTGCAGTTACCGCCGACAAAGGTCTTGATGCCTTTGTCCAGGCCCTGCTGGATCACGTCGCGGTTGACCGGATCCAGAATGATAATCGCGTCGTCCTGCATGCGCAGAGAAGAAGCCGCATCAATCCAGTAGCCTTGCCAACCGGTTTCACGCAGCTTCGGGTAAATTTCGTTGGTATAATCGCCGCCCTGGCAGGTAATAATGATGTCGAGCGCGCTCAGCGCATCAACATCGTAAGCATCTTGCAGCGTGCCCTGCTGGCCGCCGAATGCCGGCGCCGCAGAACCGTGCTGCGAAGTGGAGAAAAAGACCGGGCGAATGGCGTCGAAATCGCGCTCTTCCGTCATGCGTTGCATGAGTACGGAGCCGACCATTCCGCGCCAACCGATGAAACCAACGTTTTTCATATGACTGTCCTGCCTTGGAGGATGACTGCTATAAGTTGTGTGCACTATCTCTCCACCTTACAAAATGTCAGCGCAGGCGCAAAGTGAATTTATTCGATAGCTGAACGATTCTCAGCAATCCTTCTTATATACCCCGTCGTCTTTCAAGCCATCGGGGATGGGTTAGTGCGTGGGTCGGGATGGCCGACACGTTTTTCAGAGTCAGAGGTAATGATGACAGAGATGATTTCCGTCACGGTGTTGCTGTTTTTAATCATGGATCCGCTGGGCAATTTGCCGATTTTCATGTCGGTACTCAAACATCTGGAACCGCGCCGACGCCGGGTGGTGGTGATCCGCGAACTGCTGATCGCCCTGTTGTTGATGCTGATTTTCCTGTTCGCCGGCGAGAAAATTCTGGCGTTTCTTAACCTGCGAACCGAAACCGTGTCCATTTCCGGCGGGATTATTCTGTTTCTGATCGCCATCAAGATGATTTTCCCTACGCAGGAGGGCAACAGCAGCGGGCTTTCCGCCGGGGAAGAGCCCTTCCTGGTGCCGCTGGCGATCCCGTTGGTCGCCGGGCCTTCGATTCTGGCGGCGCTGATGCTGCTCTCGCACCAGTATCCGAACCAGATTTCGCACCTGGTGGTGGCATTGCTGATTGCCTGGGGCATTTCCGCCGCTATCTTGCTGATGTCGGATCTGTTCCTGCGCCTGCTGGGCAGTAAAGGGGTAAGCGCATTGGAAAGGTTGATGGGGCTGATTCTGGTGATGCTGTCGACCCAGATGTTCCTGGACGGCGTGCGGGCCTACATGAAGTTGTAGTGAATAAACGGGCGCCTGTGCGGCGCCGGCTTAGGGTGGCAGCCCGGATTACTGGGCTGCAACATGCCGAATATAGGCAAGGGTATCGGCGACTACGCCATCCAGCGGCTGATCGATATCAATCGCCTGCACATCCGGCTCCTGTGCGCCCGGCTCTTCCAGGGTGGCAAATTGGGAAACCAGCATCTGCGGCTTGAAGAAATGGCCTTTGCGCTGCTTCAGCCGCTCTTCAATCACCGCCTTGTCACCCTTCAGATAAATGAAATGCAGGTTGCGGTTGCCTTCACGCAGGCGGTCGCGATAGCTTTTTTTCAACGCCGAGCACACCAACAGGGAAACGTCGTTGGTGCGTTCCATGGCAAAAATAGCGTCATTCAATGCGGCCAACCACGGGGCGCGATCGTTATCGTCCAGCGCATGCCCGGCGGCCATTTTGTTGATGTTGGCGCGCGGGTGCAGGTAGTCTCCGTCCAGCATCGCGGCATGAGCTTCATGGGCAACGGCGCTGGCTACGGCAGATTTTCCGCTGCCTGAAACGCCCATCAAAATAAATACGTGGTGCTGTGGATTACTCATAATGTCATGCCCTTACGGAGTCAGATGTACGTTCTGGCAACGGGTTACGCCGCCTGCGCCATCAAATGCGCCCCAAACTCAAAATAATGTCCGACACCCCACGGGGTGCCGGATAACCTCGTTATTCCCTGCGCATTTCAAGCGGCAGCCAACGCTGCGTCAGCCTGAAAGGCGGCGGGAATATTAGACCACCGTCGCCAGCAGCAAACACCCTACCAGGCCGCAGACGGAAATGATGGTTTCCAGCACCGACCAGGACTTGATGGTTTCCATGATGCTCAGGTTGAAATACTCTTTGAACAACCAGAAACCTGGATCGTTGACGTGAGAGAAAATCACGCTGCCTGAACCGACTGCGATCACCATCAGCTCCGGGCTGACGCCGGTAGTGGCGATCAGCGGGGCCACGATGCCGCCGGCGGTGATCGCCGCCACGGTAGCGGAACCCAGCGCCAGACGCAGCGCAGCCGCAATCGACCAGGCCATCAGAATAGGTGAGACGTTGCTGCCTTCCATCAGAGCGGCAATGTATTTCTCCACGCCGCTGTCGACCAGTACCTGCTTGAACGCACCGCCACCGCCGATGATCAACAGCATCATGGCGATAATTTTGATGGAGTCGGTGATGGTCCCCATCACTTCATCCATAGTACGGCCGCGGTTCAAACCAAAGGTGAAGATAGCGATCAGTACCGCAATCAACGTCGCCATCACCGGATCGCCGAAGAACTCGGCAAAACGCAGCAGGCTATGGCCCTTCGGCAGCACCATTTCTGCTACCGCGCGCAGCGCCATCAGGATCACCGGCACCAATGAGGTGGCAACGCTGATGCCAAAGCTTGGCATTTCCGCTTCGGTGAAGATTTTTGGGTTATACAGACCTTCAGGAACCGGCTTGTCGATGCCTTTCAGGAAGCGGGCATAGACAGGACCGGCCAGGATCACCGTCGGAATGGCCAGCAGCGTGCCATACAGCAGGGTTTTCCCCATATCGGCATGGAAGATGGTGGCGATCGCCGTTGGGCCAGGGTGCGGCGGCAGGAAACCGTGGGTCACCGACAGCGCAGCCGCCATCGGCACGCCGACATACAGCAGCGGCACGCGAGCAGAAGCGGCGATGCTGAAGACCAGCGGCAGCAGCAGCACGAAGCCCACTTCATAGAACAGCGCAAAACCGACGGTAAAACCGGTCAGTACCACCGCCCATTGAATGTATTTTTGACCGAACTTCTCGATTAGCGTAGTGGCGATGCGCTGAGCGCCGCCGCAGTCCGCCAGCAGCTTGCCGAGCATGGCGCCGAAGCCCATGATCAACGCCAGGCTACCCAAGGTGCCGCCCACGCCGGCCTTGATGGAGCCGATCACTTTATCGACTGGCATACCCTGAGCGATACCCACCGCCAGAGCAACCAGAACCAGAGAGATAAAGCCGTTCAGCTTAAAGCGGATCATCAGCAGCAACAGCAGCGCGACGCCGCCTGCAACAATCACTAATGGCATATTTTTTCTCCAACCTTTTTATCGCAGACTCTCTTTACGATAGGCCGTAAAGCGCGCGTTTGTTGTATTTTTAGGCTCTTCCCGGTGTTAGAAGACGAGCTGTAGGTGGTGCTGAGTCAAGGGTTCTATTTCTCCCTGTAGCGACCCTACCGCGCCGCCACAAGGTCATTGACCTCGTTGTTACCGGTATCATGATACCGGTAACAACGGGAGTGCCGGAACCGGGTAACGGGCTAAAATTCACGTTCTGGGATAGAGATCAAACTTATGGGGGTAACGAGAGACGGGCTTACAGGCGGGGATAAAAACGCGCCGGGCGGCGCGCGTTCAAAATTAAAATTGGTGAAACAACGGCTTAAAAGCGATCAGATGCTGCCGCCGGGGATCACGGTGAAACCGACATCCACCATGCGTGGGCTGACCGTCTCGCCCCGCAAACGGGCCAGCAGGCGTTCAGCCCCGATTTGCCCCATGCGTTCACGCGGCGTCAGGACGCTCGCCAGTTTTGGCACCATCACCTGACCAATATCGTGGCCGTGGAAACCGGCAATCGCCATATCTTTGGGGATCGACAGCCCCTGCCGTTGACACTCAAAGGTCGCACCAATCGCCAGGTCATCGTTGGTACAGAAAATACTGTCGATCTGCGGATAATCGCGCTGCGCCTGACGCAGCAGTTCGCCACCGGCGGAATAGGACGACGAACGCGCGGTCATGACGCTGTACGGCTCAAGACCGGATTCGCGCATCGCCTGTTCATAGCCCTGTTGTTTGATAATGGTACGTTCATCCTGACGCGCTCCGAAATACACCACGTGGCGATGACCGTGCGCGATGATTTGCTGAGTCATCTGGCGCGCCGCTTCAAAGTTATTGAAACCCACGGCCAGGTCAATGCAGGGCGAAACGCAGTCCATCAGTTCGACAACCGGGATCCCTGCCACCTCAATCATCTTCATGGTGCGCGGCGTATGGTGGCGTTCAGACAGGATCAGCCCATCAATGTTGTAAGACAGCAGCGAGGTCAGGCGCTGTTCTTCACGCTCCGGCAAATAACCATAGTGCGCCAGCATGGTCTGGTAATTGTGCGCATCGGTGACGCTCTCGATGCCGCGCAGCACTTCGGCGAACACCTGGTTGGTCAACGACGGCAACAATACGCCAATGGCGCGGCTGGTGGAGTTGGAAAGGATATCCGGCGCACGGTTGGGAATGTAGCCCAGCTCATCCAGTGCGACGGCAATTTTTTGCTGCAAGATGGCAGAAACCTGCTCGGGATTACGCAGATAACGGCTCACCGTCATCTTGGTAACGCCAACCTTGTCTGCGACATCTTGAAGTACCGGCCGTTTTTTCTTCATTATCAATGAACTGGCTAACCGTGAATGGGCGCTCATTTTAGCAAAAAAAAACCGCTGCCGATATTGTTGGTTATCGGACGTCACAACGCAAAAAGGGCTCACTGTGTGAGCCCTCGGTATTGACTGTTGAATCAGACCGGCGGCAGATCGAACAGCAGGATTTCACTGTCTTCATCGGCATGAATCGACAGCGCGGTTTCATCCCACACCGCGAAAGCATCGCTGGTACCGGCCTGCTGACCGTTGACCACGACCTTGCCTCGCACCACCTGGATCCACACGCGACGACCGGCTTCAATCGGGCACTCAGCCTGTTCGTCTTGCTTCAATGCCCAGCGGGACAGCGTCATGTCCTGGAACACTTTCAGCGAACCTTCACGCGCATCCGGCGACAGCACCAGTTGACGGCCCTGTGGCGCATCGAACATGCGTTGCTCATAGCGCGGCTCCAGCCCAACCTGATCGGGAATGATCCAAATCTGGTACAAATGCAACGGACGATCGTTATTGCCGTTGTACTCGGAGTGACGCACTCCGGTGCCGGCACTCATGATCTGGAATTCACCGGCCTGGATCTGCTCTTTATTGCCCATGCTGTCCTGGTGCTCTACCGTGCCGCTCAGCACGTAGGTCAGGATTTCCATGTCTTTATGCGGGTGAGTGCCAAAACCCTGCCCTGCGTCAATCACGTCTTCGTTGATCACCCGCAGCGCCGAGAAGCCCATAAAATCGGCATCGTAATAGTTGGCAAAGGAGAAGGTGTGCCAGCTATCCAGCCAACCATGATTGGCATGACCGCGATCTTCTGCCTTACGTAGATAAATCATATTCAACTCTCCTCAATGTTTTTTACAGTCTAGTCCTGGCAGCAGAATATGAAAGCGTAAAAAACTCATCTCTCTGTTCAAAAAATTAGATGGAGTAGCGAAGCCATTGGCAGGGAATTTGTTGAAGGCGGATGAGCTGAAAACAGGCAAAAAAAAAGCCAGCACCCGAGCTGGCTAAGTAATACTTGGAAGCAATGTGAGCAATGTCGTGCCTTCGCAGCGAGGGTATCAAAGGTTGATACTCTCCCCGGAACGCATCGCAATAATAATCATTATCATTCGCACCTGTAAAGCGTTTTTTTAACCAATCCGGAATAATATTGACTCGACACAATAAACCGATAAATTCAGAGGTTATTCAACCGGTAAGCCAAAGGAGCAGCGTAATGAGTGAAATCGTAGTTCGTCACGTGGAAACGGCAGATGCACAGGCCCTGCATCAACTCTATTCTCAGCCGAAGGCTTACCGTGACACGCTACATCTCCCGCTACCCTCCGTCGAGCTATGGCACAAGCGCCTCGCCAACCTCGAACCGGGCACCCATAGCCTGGTGGCCTGCATCGACGGGCAGATTGTCGGCCAGTTGAGCGTGATGCTGAATCAACGCGTGCGCCGCCGCCATGTGGCGAGTTTCGGCATTGGCGTCGATGACCGCCACCACGGTAAAGGCGTCGGCAGCAGCCTGATGAAGGCGATGATCGACCTTTGCGACAAATGGGCAGACATCGAGCGCATCGAACTGACGGTGTTTACCGATAATCAGGCGGCCATCGCGCTATACCGCAAATTCGGTTTTGAAATCGAAGGCACCAGCCGCGCTTATGCCATGCGCGACGGGGTGCTGGTTGATTCTTACCATATGGCGCGTTTTCGCAGTGAACAGCAGAAAAAAACAGCCTCATGAGTGAGATAAAAAAAGGATCAGGGGCGGCAAACCGCCCCTTCACCGTCAGCCGTCGCACCTTCGTGCAAACGCTGGCCTGCGTAACGGGTGCTATCGGCATCCTCTCTCCCACCACCTTCCTGGGGGCCGCAATGCCAACCTCTCCTGCCGTACGAACCGGCGCCCGTAACCTGATTACCGACGTGCCCGGCCTGAAAGTCGGGGTCGCCCACGACAGCCGGGTGCGCACCGGCACAACGGTGATCCTGCCGGATCGCCCGGCGATCGCCGCAGTCGATGTGCGCGGCGGTGGCCCGGCAACCCGCGAAACCGATGCGCTGGGGGAAGATAATCTGGTGCAAACCCTCGATGCCCTGGTGCTGAGCGGCGGGTCGGTGTATGGCCTGGCGGCGGCCGATGGCGTGGCGGCCTGGCTGGGGCAACAGGGCCGGGGTTATGCCCTGCGCCCGGCCCCGGGCGTACCTGTCTCTCCAATAGTGCCTACCGCCTGCCTGTACGATTTAAGCAACGCAGGGGATAAAAACTGGCAGCTCGACCCGCCTTATCGCCAATTGGGGATAGAAGCCGCCAGCAAAGCCGGTCACGATTTCCCGCTCGGCACCGTTGGCGCCGGCTATGGTGCCATGACCGGCATGGGCAAGCTGAAAGGTGGCCTGGGGTCGGCTTCGATCGTGGCGACCAATGGCGCCATCGTCGGCGCATTGGTGGCGGTCAATAGCCTGGGGTCGGTCGTTGCCCCCGGGACCCGCGCCTTTTGGGCTACGCCTTATGAAATCGGCGGCGAGTTTGGCAACGGGGGTACCGCAGCGCTGGCGCAGTTGCACGGCCAGGGCGAAGACTGGATGCCAGAAGAACCGACGGGCGGCAGGAAGAACACCACCCTGGCCTGCATTGCCACCGATCTGGCTTTAACCCGGGTGGAGCTGAAACGCGTGGCAATGATGGCACAGGACGGCATGGCACGCGCCATTCGTCCACTGCACAGCCCGTTCGACGGCGACGTGGTCTTTGCCTTATCCACCGGGCAGCGTGAGGTGCAAGGCAGCCGAGAGCTGGCGGTGCTGCAGACAGGTGCACTGGCGGCGGACACCCTGGCACGGGCCATCGCCCGTGGTGTCTATGCGGCAACCCCATGGCCCGGCGGGCAGGTCACCACCTGGAAAACCCTCGCCTGATACCGCCAATAAAAAGGGGCGCATTGATCACTCAAGCGCCCCTTGCCGATCGCCAGCGAATTAAAGGCCGGCGGTCTCTTTAATATAACGTCGCGCCTTCACCGCATATTCAAACGGGTTGGCCAGCGCCGGATCTTGCTCAGCCTCCACCACCATCCAGCCTTTGTAACCGCGCTCATCCAGCAGTTTAAACACCGGACGGAAATCGATCGCCCCATCACCCGGCACGGTGAAGGTGCCTTTCTTCACGCCGTCGAGGAAGCTGAGCTTGTTGGCTTTCACCTCGGCCACCACGTCGTCACGCACGTCTTTCAGATGCACATGGTTGATACGCGGCAGGTATTTTTCCAGTATCGCCATCATCGCCTGCTGGCCACCTTCAGAATAGTAAGCGTGGCCGGTATCAAACAGCAGATAGACGTCGTCGTTTACCATGCTCATGTAGCGGTCGATTTCGGCGGTGGTCTGGATGCCGGTGCCCATATGGTGATGCAGACAGACCTGCATCCCTTTCCCGGCGGCAATTTTCGCCAGTTCGTTGTAACCGTCAGCCACCCGCTGCCACTCTTCATCGCTGAAATAGGGCTTCTCTTCGAACACCCCTTTAGTGGTGCCCTGAATGCTTTTGCTCTGCTCGGAGCAGCCAATCACCTTGGCGCCCATCGCATGCAGGAAATTCATGTGGTTAATAAATTCATCGATGGTTTTTTCTTTCTGACCATCGGCGAAGAAGGTGCTGAACCAAGCGTTGCAGATTTGAATGCCGCGGATATCCAGCATCGGCTTGAGCACCGCCGGATCGCGCGGATACTTGCTGCCCACTTCGCTGCCTGTAAACCCGGCCAGTGCCATTTCACTGACGCACTGCTGGAAAGTGTTCTCTTTGCCCAGGTCAGGCATGTCGTCGTTGGTCCAGCCAATCGGGGCGATGGCCAGTTTTACGTTGTCTTTGTTCATTTTCAGCCTCAATCATAGGAGCAGCACGCCGGTGATTTCACACCCACGCAGCCGAGAAATTTATTTGCCCAACAGCTCTTTTTCGATGCGCTCTCGGGTCGCTACCGCCTGAGTTTTCATTCGTTCCGGATAGCCAAACAGCGAGGTGCAGATAATGGATTCGCCACCCACCTTAAAATTACGATTGGCAAACTCCATATCGCGCAGCGTCTGGAACAGGGCATCGAAATCCACTTCCCCTTCGCCGATACCCATATGCTGGTGCACGGCGGCGTCTACGCCCGGCGGGTTGACGATATAGCGGCAGTGCTTGGTATGGTTCATGGTGTCGGCTATCAACACGTGCGAGAGATCGTCACCGGCATATTTCAGCATGCCGGCTACGTCGCCCTGGCCTTTGTCGTAGTAGAAGGTGTGCGGCACGCTGTAGAGATACTTCACGTGATCGCTGCGTAACGACTTGACGATATCGGCGGTTTCGTTGCTCAGCTCGCAGAAATCCCACGGGTGCGATTGGATCTCCATGCGGATACCTTCGCGCTCGATAATCGGCAGCAGCTCCTCCATTGAGCGGTACCACAGCTCTTCACAGATCTCCGGCTCATTGGGGTTGCCCGCCAGCTCGGTGTTGATCACCTGGACGCCCATTTCCACTGCGATTTCAATCATCCGGCGCCAGTTTTTGACCGCCGCCTGGCGGCGATCTTCCCCCGGACCGGACCAGCGATACACCACGATAAATGAGGAAATCTCCACGCCGGTGGCCTTCAGCGCATTTTTGTATTCCGCCATCACTTCACGCCCGGCTTTCGGGTGCTTGTAAAACGGATTGATCTGCGGGTGCGGCGACTGCTCAATATACTGATAGCCCCAGTCCGCCACCTGCTCAACCATTTTGGTGATGCCAAGGTCCCTGATGACATCCACATCAAAAGCGATCTTCATGGTTATTCCTCTTTAAACGTAAGTGCGGCGCTCAACCCATCAGTTGCCGTAAAAAGCCGGGCGCGGCGGCAAGGTCACCGGCACAATTTCACCGCTGAGTTGCGCAGCCACGCAGGCGTCGGCAGTGACAGAAGCGGCATAACCATCCCAGGCAGAAGGCCCGGTCAACTTGCCGGCCAATACGTCATTGATAAAGCCTTGCAGCTCGACGTCATAAGCATCGATAAAGCGGTCTTTCCAGTCGGTCAGAATTTCGGTAGACAGTCTGGCACCGCTGCGCATCTGCACCGAAGACGGCTCTGGCAGCTTGGCAATGCCGGTTTCACCCACCACTTCACACTGGATGTCATAGCCGTATTGGCAGTTAACGAAAATTTCGACGTCGATACGCGTGCCTTTGGCGGTTTCGAACAGCACAATTTGCGGATCTTTCAGATGCGGGAACGCCTTGGGGCTTTTACGCGGGAACACGACCTGCACCGAGACATAGTCGTCATCCAGCAGCCAGCGCAGCACGTCAATCTCGTGGATCAGGGTGTCGGTGATCGCCATATCCGTGGTGTAAGCTTCGCCGACGGTCGGGTTACGGTGTGCGCAGTGCAGCATCAGCGGTTCGCCGATTTGCCCGCTGGTCAGCACCTGTTTTAATGCGCGGTAACCCTGATCGTAAGGGCGCATAAAGCCGACCTGCACCAGACGCTTACCGTGCTTCGCTTCGGCCTCGACGATGTTTTTACAGCCCTGAGCGGTGACCGCCAGCGGCTTTTCGCAGAATACCGGCTTACCGGCGGCAATCGCAGCCAACACAAACTCTTCGTGACTCGGCCCCCAGGAAGTGACCAGCACCGCCTGCACGTCCGCCGCCTTGACCAGATCGTGGCCGTTGTCATACACCTTGGCGTCCAGTTGCAGATCGCTCACCACCTTGGCGGCGCTGTCGCGATTGATGTCGTTGACCGCCACGATGCGGCTGCCCTGCAACACTTTGCTGCAGCGGCGAATGTGATCCCGACCGATTGCGCCGGTGCCAATAACCCCAATGTTCAATGTCATTTTCGTTATCCTCTTCAAATAGTTGCGGCAGACGCAAGGTCTGGGTAATCAAGCCTGGTGACGATCAGTAGTCGCGCGCCTTATCGATGTTTTCCTGCAGCTTGCGGGCCACGGCGACAATTTTTTCGCTGTCGGCAACCTGGGCACCGCCCACGCGCCACCAACTGAGATATTTGTGCACCATGGTTTTTGGCAGCACCTTGATGTCCAGCAGGGTCGACACGGTTTGCCGACGGGCATCGGCCAGCGCTTCGATCAGCTGCTGCTCGGTGGTCACGCTGTAGGTCTTGCAACCGTAGGCCGCAGCCAACATGGCAAAGTTGACCGGCACCAAATTGCCGTCAAGTTTGCCGCCCTGCGGATTGCGGAAGCGGAATTCGGTGGTGTAGCTGTCCATGCCGTGTTCCATCTGCAGGTTGTTGATGCAACCGTTGGTCATGTTGTCGAGCAGCACCACGTTGATTTTGCAGCCTTCCTGAATTGAGGTGACCAGTTCGGAATGCAGCATCATAAAGGCGCCGTCGCCGACCATCGCATACACCTCGCGGTTCGGCTCGGCCAGCTTGACCCCCAGCGCGGCATTGACCTCGTAACCCATGCAGGAATAGCCGTATTCCACGTGATAACCCTGTTCGCCGTGGTTGTGCCACACCCGTTGCAAATCGCCCGGCAGGCTGCCGGCGGCGGCGACGATCACGCTGTCCTGCGGCAGATGCTGGTTCAGTACCCCCAGCACCCGGCTTTGGGTTAACAAGGAGTCGGTCTTTTCGATAAATTCGGCAAACACGCGATCGCGATCGAGGTGATCGTCAATTTCAGGAACAAATCCTTCTCCGGTGTATTCCACCGCATAAACCCGGGCGGTTTCCTGCTGCTGTGCGCTGCGCGCGTCGACAATGGCATTGCCCCAGCCGGCGCGGTAATCCGCCTGTGCCAGCCGTTCGCTCAGTGCGGACAGCGCTTCGCGGGCATCGGCCAACACCTGCACGCCGTCGAGCTTGCCGGCGTCAAAAGCGCTGACGTTGATATTGAGGAAATCGACGTCCGGATCCTGGAACAGCCATTTTGACGAGGTGGTAAAGTCGGTATAACGGGTGCCTACGCCAATCACCAGATCGGCCTGACGTGCCAGCGTATTCGCCGCCAGACAGCCGGTTTCACCGATGCCCCCCAGGTTGAATTCATGGCTGCTCGGCACCGTGCCTTTGCCCGCCTGAGTTTCGGCAAACGGGATGTGGAAACGCTCGGCGAAGTCACGCAGCGCCTGGCCGGCCTGCGAGTATTTCACCCCGCCACCGCACACCAGCAGCGGGCGACGTTTAGCGGTCAGCAGCGCCAACGCATCCTCCAGCATGCCTGCGGTCGCCGGGCGGCGATCGAGCCGATGCACACGCTTTTGGAAGAAATAGTCCGGGTAGTCATAGGCTTCGCCCTGCACGTCCTGCGGCAGGCACAGCGTCACCGCGCCGGTTTCCGCCGGATCGGTCAGCACGCGCATCGCGTTGATGCAGGCGCTCATCAGTTGCTCCGGTCGCACTATGCGGTCCCAGTACTTGCTCACCGCACGGAAGGCGTCATTGGTGCTGATGCTGAGATCGTAAGACTGTTCAATCTGCTGCAGCACCGGGTCCGGCTGGCGTGAGGCGTAAACATCGCCCGGCAGCAACAATAAAGGAATGCGGTTGGCGGTGGCGGTCGCGGCGGCGGTGATCATATTGGCGGCGCCGGGCCCGACGGAAGAGGTGCAGGCATAGATCTGCTGGCGCAGCTTCTGTTTGGCGAAGCCGGTCGCTGCGTGGGCCATACCCTGCTCGTTACGCCCCTGATGCACCACCAGCTCGCCGCTGTCCTGTTCCAGCGCCTGCCCCAGACCGAGGACGTTGCCGTGGCCGAAAATCGCAAAGATGCCTTTGACGAATTTGGTTTCCACGCCGTCGACCAACAGATACTGGTTGTCGAGGAACCTGACGAGTGCCTGTGCCATGGTTAACCGGATCTTGCCCATTTACTCACCCTTTTAGATTAGTCTCGCCCGCGCCGGCACCAGCTGCATGCCGAACCTGAGAAGCTGTGTGATACTCGCCGTCAGCAAGCGCTTTGCCCTGCTTAAGCCGACAACGTGAAACGTGTTGGGATTATAAACAAATATATTTTTCATAAAATCACATTACAGAAGAAACATTTCATTTTGCGATAAAGATCGCATTATGATGAAAACCCCGTTTCATCCATGCCTTTAGAATTCACTGACTTAGCCACCCTTTCTCCCGTTGCGGCGACCGCCCCACACCGCCTGAACTCGCCGCAACCCTTGGCACCATCAGCCTGTGACATCAGGGCGACGCTTACCGACCTTCGGCATTTTCATCTCAGTGCGGGCGGGGTTTTCGATGCCCTTAACCGCCGTAACAACGGGGTTTTAAATGCATCACATTTTTGGGGTGTAAATTTCATTCAATCTTGAAATTGAAATTTTTATTCCTCATACTCCAAAAATGCTTCGCAGTCGGGGTTTCGCTTAATACAGAAGGAAACGGGTATGGCTACACAAGAAAAACAGCTTGATGTCATTTGTCTCGGGCGTATCGCCGTCGATTTCTATGCACAGCAAATCGGCGCGCGCCTGGAAGATGCCAGCACATTCTCAAAATATCTCGGCGGCTCTTCCGGCAATGTGGCTTACGGCACGGCCATTCAGGGTCTGAAGTCCGGCATGCTGGCCCGCGTCGGCGACGAACATATGGGCCGTTTCCTGCGCGAAGAACTGCAACGCGTCGGTGCCGACACCCAAAGCCTGATTACCGACCCCCAGCGCCTGACCGGCCTGGTGATCCTCGGCATAAAAGATCAGGAAACCTTCCCGCTGATTTTCTACCGCGAAAACTGCGCCGATATGGCGTTGACGCCGGACGATATCGACGAGGCCTACATTGCATCGTCACGGGCATTGGCCATTACCGGTACCCACCTGTCGCATCCGAATACCCGTGCGGCGGTTTTGAAGGCGCTGGAATACGCACGCCGCCACGGTCTGCGCACCGCGCTGGACATCGACTACCGACCGGTGTTGTGGGGCCTGACGTCGCTGGGCGACGGGGAAACCCGTTTCGTCGAGTCAGAAAAAGTGACCCGCGAACTGCAAGAGGTGCTGCATCACTTTGATCTGATCGTCGGCACCGAAGAAGAGTTTCATATTGCCGGCGGCAGCACCGATACCCTGACCGCGTTGAAAAACGTGCGCAAGGCGACCCAGGCTACGCTGGTTTGCAAACGCGGCGCCCAGGGCTGCTCGGTATTTGAAACGGAGATCCCGGCAAGCTGGCAGCAGGTCAAACTGCACTCCGGCGTAAGGGTCGAGGTACTGAACGTACTGGGTGCCGGCGATGCCTTTATGTCCGGCCTGCTGCGCGGTTACCTGAACGATGAAGGTTGGGATCAAGCCTGTCGCTATGCCAATGCCTGTGGCGCACTGGTGGTTTCGCGTCACGGTTGTGCGCCGGCGATGCCGACCAAACAGGAACTGGATGACTACCTGCAGCGCGAGCAGGAAGTAAAACGCCCGGATCGCGATGCGCGGCTTAACCATCTGCACCGGGTCACTACCCGCAAACAGCAGTGGCCGGAGCTGTGCGTGTTCGCTTTCGACCACCGCAAACAGTTGGCGGACATGGCACGAGAAGCCAATGTCAGCGAGGAACGCATTCCCAAACTGAAAACCCTGCTGCTGACCGCGGCGCAACAAGCCGCCGAGGTTGCCGGGTTGCAAGGCAACAGCGGCATTCTGGCCGATACCACCTATGGGCAGGCGGCGCTGAACAGCATCACCGGGCAGGGCTGGTGGATTGGCCGGCCGATCGAGCTGCCCAGCTCACGCCCGCTACGACTGGAGCACGGCAATATTGGCTCGCAGCTGATCGACTGGCCGCAGGAGCACGTGGTGAAGTGCCTGGTGTTTTACCACCCGCATGACGCCGCCGAACTGCGCCGTGAGCAGGATGAACTGATTGGCGACGTGTATCGCGGCTGCTGCAAGTCCGGCCACGAACTGTTGCTGGAGGTGATCCTGCCGGAAAGCAATGCCGACAAGGCCGAAAGCTACTATCTGGAGATGTTGCAGCACTTTTACAAGCTGGGCATCAAACCGGACTGGTGGAAGCTGCCGCCGCTGAGCGCAGAAAATTGGCAGCGAGTGGGGGCTTTGATAGAGGCGAACGATCCATTCTGCCGCGGCGTATTGATACTGGGGCTGGACTCACCGGAAGAAACGCTGAAGGCCGGTTTTGCCGCGGCGGCGGACGCCCGCTGGGTGAAAGGTTTCGCCGTCGGCCGCACCATCTTCGGCCAGCCTTCACGCCGCTGGTTGCAGGGCGAGCTGGATGACGCCGGGTTAATCGAACAGGTGAAACAAAAATACCTGACGCTGATTGGCTTCTGGCGCCAATACCGCCCAACCTCTCACTCGTCTTAATCGAAAAAACCTCCCCTTAAACGGATTTTCGCCGCTTTAAGGGGATTTTTTTGCCTGTTTTCTGTGAAGTAACGCAACTTGCAATCGAATAAATCGCTTTTTGGTGAAATGAAACTTCCGCTCCATCTGTTAGAATGAGCTGTCAATAATTCAGGCGTCAGGCCAATACGCCTTAGCCCACACTGCGAGCCGAATGGATGAACAACCCAACTCAACTTTCGCTGTTACAGGACGAGATCCGCCACCGCTATGAAACGCTGAGCAAGCGTTTGAAGCAGGTGGCGCGTTACATTTTGGATAACAGTAACAGCATCGCTTTCGATACCGTCGCCTCCATCGCCGCACAGGCCAGCGTCCCACCGTCTACCCTGATCCGCTTCGCCAACGCGTTTGGCTTCAGCGGTTTCAACGAAATGAAACAGGTTTTTCGTCAGCACCTGATGGAAGAAACGGTCAACTATACCGAACGCGCTCGCCTGTTTCGCCAGACCTCTACCGACGATAACGTTGCGCCGGAAAAGCCGGCGGAAATTCTTAACGTTTTCACCATGGTCAATGCTCAGGCCCTGCAACAGCTGGCGATGCAAACCAGTCCCGAGCAGTTGGATCGCGCGGTTGAGCTGCTGAACAACGCCGAGAATATCTACGTGATCGGCCTGCGTCGTTCATTCAGCGTCGCCTCTTACCTCACCTATGCCCTGCGTCACCTGGAGCGCCGAGCCTTTCTGATCGACGGTTTGGGCGGCATGTTTACCGAGCAGCTAAGCATGGTGAAGCCCAATGACGTCGTGATCGCCATCAGCTATTCGCCGTATGCGCAGGAAGCGTTGGAACTGGTGGAGTTAGGCGCTAAACGTGGCGCACAACAGATCGCCATTACCGACAGCCAGGTCAGCCCGCTGGCCGCCTTCAGCGACGTGTGTTTTGTGGTACGCGAAGCGCAGGTGGACGGTTTCCGCTCCCAGGTCGCCTCTATGTGTCTGGCGCAAACCCTGGCGGTCTCGCTGGCGCTGAATAACGCCAAAGAAGAGTAATACGGGCAGGATCAACAAGGCCCGGCTAGCCGGGCCTGATGCGAATTATTTCGCCGCCGGGTAACCGTCGCTATTAATCCAGGCGTGGTCTTTTTCCCAGGTGAATTTCCACAGGCGCACCGGCCCGGCCATCACGTTGAGATAGTAGTTGTCGTAACCGGCCAGCGTTGCCACCGGGTGGTAACCACGTGGCACCTTGACCACGTCACGGTTATACACCGCCATGCACTCGTCCAGCGACCTGTCATCGGTATAGACCCGTTGCATGCAAAATCCCTGTTCCGGCTGGATCCGGTGATAGTAAGTCTCTTCCAGATAGGTTTCATCCGGCGAGTCTTCTTGATCGTGCTTGTGGCTAGGGTACGAGCTGGTATTGCCCTCATCCGTGTACACTTCCACCACCAACAGGCTGTCGGCCGGCGCGCTGTCCGGCAAGATATTGTGCACCAGACGCTGGTTGCGCCCTTTGCCGCGCCGCTCTACGCCCACGTCCGCCGGGGTGATCAGCCGCGATGGCAGGTGCCCGTGGCTGGGCGCGCTGCAAACCGCCAACTCCAACGCACTTTCCGCGCGCACTTCAATTCGATCGTGATGCGGCACATATACCGCGTAAGGCGGGGTGCGCTCAAACGGGCTCATCCGTTTACCGATGCTCGGGTATTCCGCTCGCAGGGTAGCGACAGAAGCGATACCGGCGACCAGCACCAGGCACAGCTCTTTGTCGCCACTTTCCAACTGCAGCGACTGACCGGCTTCGAGACGATAGACGTCAAACCCGACAAAGCGCCAGTCGGCATTCTCCGGGGTGACGTGCTGGATGCGCCCCTCGGCATTTGGCTGCTGACATTTGGCGAGCAATGAGGACATGGTGATTCTCCCAATTAAGTATGAATGGACCCCAAATAATTGGCGTTGCATCATCGTAGGGGCGCTGCATGCTGCGCCCGCGATAATCGGGGCGAATTTATTCGCCCCCTACAGGATGACTGGGCCGAATGCACGCAGCCAACACAGATGCAGCTTTCAGTATGAAAGGTATATACCCTAACCCAGCGTCGGCATACTGTATTCAGACACCGTTTGCTGCCCGGTTGGCCAGCGGGCGGTGGCGGTTTTCATCCGCGTGTAGAAACGCACGCCGTCGGTGCCGTGAACGTTTAATGCACCGAACACCGAGCGCTTCCAGCCACCGAAGCTGTGGAACGCCATCGGGACAGGCACCGGGACGTTGACCCCCACCATGCCGGCCTGCACTTCCTGCACGAACTGGCGCGCATAGTGGCCGTTGCTGGTAAAGATAGCGCTGCCGTTACCAAATTCATGGCCATTCACCGTATCGATGGCGGTCTGGTAGTCCGGCACGCGGACAATGCCCAGCACCGGCCCAAAGATCTCTTCGCGATAGATACGCATGTCCGGCGTAACGTGGTCAAACAGGGTACCGCCAACGTAATAGCCGTCCGGGTAACCCGCCACCTGATAGTTACGGCCATCGGCCACCAGGGTGGCGCCTTCCTCCACGCCCAGATCGATATAACCCAATACTTTCTTCTGGTGCGCCGAGGATACCAGCGGCCCCATTTCGTTTTCTTCGCCACCCTGTTTAAGCCCTGGGCCAACGCGCAGCTGAGCGATCAGCGGCTTCAGTCTGGCAATCAGTTTATCGGCCGTGTCGTCGCCGACCACCACCGCCACCGGCAACGCCATGCAGCGCTCGCCGGCCGAGCCGAATGCGCCGCCCATCAGGGCATTGACCGTCGCGTCCAGATCGGCGTCCGGCATGATGATGGCCTGGTTTTTCGCCGCGCCGAAGGCCTGCACCCGCTTACCGTGGGCGCTGGCGGTAGTATAGATATGTTCCGCCACCGCAGAGGAGCCTACAAAGCTCACCGCCTGAATGTGGGGATCGGTGCACAGCTGCGCGGCTTCTTCGTTTGCGCAATGCACCACGTTGAATACGCCGTCCGGCAGCCCGGCTTCTTTCAGCAGTTCGGCCATGCGAACCGAGGCCGAAGGCACCAGCGCCGGGGGTTTGAGCACAAAGGTATTGCCGCAGGCCAGCGCGATAGGGAACATCCACATCGGCACCATCGCCGGGAAGTTGAAGGGAGTAATACCGGCCACCACGCCTAACGGCTGCATCAGCGAGAAGCTGTCAACGCCGCTGCCGACGTCCGCCGAATACTCGCCCTTGATCAAATGCGGAATGCCGCAGGCAAATTCCACCACTTCGATACCGCGGGTCAGTTCGCCCAGCGCATCGGAATAAACCTTGCCGTGCTCGCTGACAATCAGCGCAGCCAGCTCGTCGCGATGCTGTTCCAGCAGCGCCTTAAAATTGAACATGATGCGCGCACGGCGCAGCGGTGTGGTGCGCGACCAGTCGGCAAATGCCTGGTGGGCCACGTCAATGGCCTGCTTCACCTCGGCGGCAGTGCTCTGCGTCACGCGGCGTTCAACCTGCCCGGAAGCCGGATTATGCACGTCGACGGTTTGATTGCTGCTGCTCAGGCACACCTGCCCGCCAATAAAGTTACCCACGGTTTTCATGTCTCACCCTCTTTTAAGTCCGCTGTCGCCTGACCGCCTGCGGCCGTAGCGTTTTCATCACACCGCTTGCCGGAGACTGCCCGCAAGCAGGCTAAATCCTGACCGGATGAAGCAAACTCTATTTCATTGAAAAAAAAGTTTCAAATAAATTATTTTAGAAAATTTGTTTTTAGTGCGGAAGGTCGCAGTTTTGCCACGTCACTGTACAAGGCCATTACATGCGGGAAAAAAAGCGGTCCCGGTGTTCACACGCCAACGACAGGGAATTAGCCCTGACTTTTATACAGAAATAGGCAGCCCGTGGGGAAATGCGACCCGGCCAGACGTTAAAGGATCGCGCGGTAACGCCTGTGGGGCATTTGCGGTTTTTTTTGAACTGGATCTAAAAATCAATATTTCATTATTCACTAATTATGAAATAAATGTTCTTGTTTACCGAAGCATTAACTCGACTATCACCGCCTTAATGACAGGCAGGGTCCAACCCCTTCCGCCTCCTCTTCCCTACAACCAACAGCGCGGGTGGAAGCCAGGAAAAAAAATCGGAGCAACACATGTCATCTCAGCGTAAGCATAATACCGGGTACATACTGCGAATATGCGGCATTGCGGCACTTGGCGGCATTCTGTTCGGCTACGACACCGCCGTGATTTCCGGCGCGATCGAATCCCTGAAAACCTATTTTAATCTCAGCCCCGCCGAAACCGGCTGGGCCGTTTCCAACGTGGTGATCGGCTGCGTGGTCGGTGCCTTTGCCGCCGGGCCGCTAGCCGGGCGATATGGCCGTAAGAAGGCCCTGATGCTGGCGGCAGTGCTGTTCACCATTTCGGCGGTGGGTTCTTCACTGGCGCCGACCTTCACCTGGTTTGTGATTTACCGCATTATCGGCGGTTTGGCGGTGGGTATCGCCGCGACCGTTTCGCCGATGTACATGTCGGAAGTCTCCCCCAAAGACATGCGCGGCCGTGCGCTCAGCATGCAGCAATTCGCCATCGTGTTCGGCCAAATCGTGATCTTCTACGTTAACTTCAAAATCGCCAGCATCGCCAGTGAAGCCTGGCTGGTGGAGATGGGCTGGCGCTGGATGTTCGCCTCCGGTGTGCTGCCCTGCATCCTGTTTTGCATTTTGGTCTTTATCATTCCAGAGTCACCGCGCTGGAGCGTGATGGTCGGCCGGGACGAGCAGGCGCTGGCGATGCTGACCAAAGTGTCCAATGCCGAACACGCGAAAAAAGTGCTGCAGGAAATCAAAGACTCGATACGGCAGGATCAGCAAGCCAGCCAGAAAAAACTCAGCTATGCCGATAAACGGGTCCGCTTCATTCTGTTCGTTGGCTGCATGATCGCCATGCTGCAGCAGGTCACCGGGGTTAACGTGATGATGTATTACGCGCCGGTGGTGCTGAAAACCGTCACCGTAAACGCGCAGGAGGCTCTGTTCCAAACCATCTGGATCGGCGTGATGCAGCTGGTCGGCTCCGTCATCGGCGCCATATTGATGGATCGCATGGGCCGCATCCCGCTGATGCGTTGGGGTACGCTGGGCGTCGTCGCCGGCCTGCTGATCACCTCCTATGCGCTCTATACCGAGGCCACCGGCTACTTCGCGCTGTTTGGCATGCTGTTCTTTATGGTGTTCTATGCGCTCTCCTGGGGCGTGGGCGCCTGGGTTCTGGTGTCAGAAATCTTCCCCAATCGCATGCGCGCCCAGGGCATGAGCATCGCCGTCGGCTGCATGTGGCTGGCCAACTTTGTCGTGTCCCAGACCTTCCCGATGATCAACGATAACCCTTACCTGTTCTCCAGCTTCCACGGAGCCTTCCCGATGTGGGTGTTCGCCGTCTGCTGCCTGTTCAGTTACTGGTTTATCGGCCGCTATATTCCTGAAACACGAGGAGTATCGCTGGAAAAAATGGAGGACGTGGTCATGGCAAAACGCTATCGCCAACCCCAACCCGAAATACAACGCACGCCGCTGTAAGTCGGCAAATATCAGGCTTTATCAACTCATTCAGGAGTAATGCATCATGACCATTGCGCCAGACCGTTTTTGCATCAACCGCAAGATCGCGCCAAATCTCGATTTGGAACAGTTTTTCAGCCTGGTGAAAAAGTGCGGGCTCAACAAAGTAGAGCTGCGCAACGATATGCCGAGCGGCAAGGTGACAGATAACCTGAGCAACGATCAATTAAATGCGTTGGCGGGAAAATACGGTATCGAAATCATCACCATTAATGCGCTCGGCATGTTTAACCTGCTGGACGATCAAGCCGCGTTGCTGAAAAACGCCAAGGCGCTGTTGTCACAAGCTCAGGCAATCCACAGCAAGGCACTGGTGCTGTGCCCGCATTGCAGCGCGAGCGATAACCGCAGCGAAGAGCAGAAAAAAACTGACACGCTGGCGGCCCTTAAGCTGCTGGCTCCGCTGTTCAAGCAATACGGTGTGCAGGGCTATGTGGAGCCGCTGGGGTTCGGTATCAGTTCACTGCGCTCGTCGCTGCTGACGCAGTCCCTGATCCGGGATTCTGGCGCGCCTTACAAAATCGTGCTGGATACCTTCCACCACTGTTTAAGCGACGTGGCACAGCCTGAATTTGATACGCAAATTCAGATTGACGGCATTGGGCTGGTGCACCTTTCCGGGGTAGAAGATCCGCGGGCTAAAAGTGCATTAAGCGATGAAGAGCGCATTATGCTAAGTGACAAGGATAGGCTGGAGAGCAAACAGCAGGTGCAGAATCTGGAGCGCCTCGGTTACCGCGGTCTCTACGCCTTCGAGCCGTTCTCGTCGCAGCTGGACAGCTGGACGCCAGCGGATATAGAACGTGAAATCCGTCAGAGCATCGCTCTGCTGCAAGGGTAATGCTTGCCCCTGATTTAACCGGGCGCTGCGTGCAGCGCCCTACTTTTTTTTCTGTATTATTTCAACGTGCTGACCACCAGTTGGTGGCGCTCGTTGTAGAACTTCCGGTAGGCCAGGTAGCAGGCGATGATGGTCGACAGGCTGGCGGTCGACAACAGCATGAAAGTCACCATAATCTGGTACTTAATCGCCTTGACCGGATCGATACCGGCGAAGATCAGACCCGACATCATGCCCGGCAGGCTGACCAACCCCACGGTTTTGGCAGAGTCCACCGTAGGGATCAACGAAGCACGGATACTGTCGCGGATTAGCGCCGCCGAAGCAAACTTCGGCGAGGCGCCCAGGCTCAGCATCTCCTGAATCTTCTGCTGATCGCTTTTGAAACGCTGTCCCAGGTTGTTGTAGCACAAGCCAACTGCCACCATCGCATTGCCGGCCACCATGCCGGCAATCGGGATCACCTGCATTGGGGTAAATTCTATCGAGCCGGTCAGCACCAATACCGCCAGCGTTAATACCGCGCCGGTGGTTATGGCAATAAACGACGTCACAAAAGCATGATCGATATATTTACTGCGTTTTTGCGCGTTGTAAGCAGCGTTAAAACAGATAAATAACACCATCAGCACCGTCAGAATGGCGTTATTCACATCAAAAATATATTTCAGCACGTAGCCGACAATGATCAGCTGCACCACCGCCCGGCAAATGCTCCAGATAATGTCTTTTTCCAGCGCCAGCTTTTCTTTGTGGCTGATTAAAATGGCGACAATCACCAATACCATCGACAAAGCCAAGGATTCATTGCTGATATTATGCTGGTTCATGGGTCGTCTCCTGTGCCCGTGCACCCTGCGCACTCAGGGTAATCACATCATCCGCATGCTTGATTTCGTCTTTATCATGCGTGACCCACAGCACCGCTACGCCATGCTGCGCCACCAGTTGATGAATAATGTCGTTAACGTTGCGTTTGTTATCTTCATCCAGCGCACTGGTGATCTCATCCAATAACAACACTTTGGGCATAAATTGCAGGTTACGGATCAATGAAATTCGCTGTTTCTCCCCGCCCGATAATTCGTTTACGCTTTTATCCAACATATTTTCCGGCAGCCCAAAACGCGCCAGATCGGCCTGCATTTTTTTCCTGTCCGGTTTTTGCTTTCTGATCTGGTAAGGCAGCGCGATATTGTCATACACCGCGTCACCAAACAGCGAAGGGGTTTGAAAACAGTAAGACACCTGCTGGCGATATTCTTCCGGCGGTATATCGGTTATGGCCTTACCGTCAAAGATAATTTCTCCACGAGTCGGGTCGATCAGGGAAGAAATGATTTTTAGCAGGGTGCTTTTACCGCAGCCCGACGGCCCGGTAATCAGTTTAAATTCCCCCTGATTCAGTCCGAAAGACACAGAATCCAAAATAACCTGATCACCTATTTGATAATGAATATCATTTAATATCAGTATGTCTTTGCTTTCCTTCATTATAAACTCGCATCCCTCATGAAAATATTTGTCCCCAGGCAGCCAGTATAAAGCTTCAAAAATTACACTAGCAATGGCTGGTCATTAAGGAGTCGGGCTGAGGCGCTTTTCGCACCGTCAGCCCTGTATTGATCCGCTGTGAAGGGTAGTCAAAATGACGAAACAGGAAAGGAATTACACTTTTTTGGGTGATGCACAAATATACCAGCGTAACGAGTTATTGATGCTGCGATGGGTACAACGAACTTTACCCTCTTTTTCCAATGCTAATAACAGCGTGCGCGTGGTGTAAATATTTTCACCGCACTTGTCTGCCAGCTCCCTGGTTTTAGGCCAGTGTTCCGGTGCCGGAGGATGATGCTCCCCTGCTCCCGACGCGCGTTCCATACAGAGTTTTCGTAACACGTTTAGCATATGTGACTTCCTGATTTCATATGTTATCGGCGCCTTGGCCATCGCGTACTCCTTGAGTTACTTTTGCCTGCTCCTGTCCTGCGGCAGCACGTCGGCCACGCGCAAGGTGTAAATCATGGTGGCCCCCGGCGGGATCGCGGGCGGACTTCCCTTATCGCCATACGCCAAGGCGGGGGGGACCACCAGCGTCATGGACCCGTGCTTATTCAGCTTGCCGATGGCGGCCCTAAACAGCGGCGGGTATTGCGCCAACGGCAAAGAGATTGTGGTGCCGGCCAAGTCCATATCCTTAATCACTTGCCCATCGGGGAGGCTTTCGCGTACCACGATATCGACGTTGTCATTGGCTTTTATCTGCCCGCTACCGGCATAGTCCACGCGGTAATAGAAACCGAGCGCATCTTTTTGCACACCGGGTTGTTTGGCGAAATCGGCGAGATAGGTTTTACCCTCCACTCGTATCGCCTGCTGCCGCTGCCGTTGGGTCTGCTGCAAGGCAGCGTCTGCGGCCTTTAGCGCGCGGTCGATAGCGGCATCATCCAGGCGTTGCCGCCCCGCCAGCGTATCGGCAATGCCCGCCAGCAGACGCGGGCGATCGGCTTCAATTCCCAAACGGCGGTTCTCTTCCTGTAAATGCATAATGTCACGCCCCAGCGAAACCCCGGCGGCGTAGGCCTGCTTATCCGCATCGCTGACCAGCTCCGGCGGTTGTCGCTGCGCGGCTAGCTGACGGTTGAGTTGCTGCAACTGCAGCTCTTGCTGCGTGGCGATCCGTTGTTGCCGGGCCAGAGCCGTCGCCATGGCGATCAAGTCTGGCGGTGTGGTGATGGCCTGACGAACACCTTTCAACGCTGCCACCAGCGGCCGGATATCAATAGGATCTGGCTTGGGTGTTGCCTTGATGGCTGGCGCCGCCGGTTGAGCCTGAGCTGCCAGCTGCTGTTCCAATTGGCGGATGGTCTCGGCCTGCCGTTGCAGGGCCTGATTCAGCGCGGTCAGACGGGCGTTGTCTCCGCGCGCAACAGCGGCGGGTTTGGGCTTGGCAGTCACCGGCGGAGGCGCTACAGGTGCAGTTTCCACCACCGGCGCCGCCTGCTGTTGCTGGGCAAATTTCAGCAATGCGGGAATGCCGTCATCCTTGCCAGGTGCAGTCTCTGCCGCCGATGCAGCGCCACATGCCAACAACAGCAGCAAAGCCGCGGCTCCTTCCGCGCACTTTTTCATGGTTACAGGCTCTCCACCCGGCTCGACAGATCGGACATCAGCTCATGTTCAACGTCGGCGCAGAATTTCTCGGTTTTATATTTATAAAGCGCATCTATGGCTTTACGGGTGCTTTCATCGACATTACTGCGAATGCCGGCATATCCCGAGGCGTTGGACAACAGCCCGTTAAAATAAGCAATCCGTTTTTGATAGCTTTGCGGATTAATATTCTTAAGTGAGTTGACCCGCTGCTGACAAAGCGCGATCCGTTGCTCATCAGTGTTTTCCTTAGGATTACTCTGTGAAACTTTTTTCATGGCAACCGTACCGGTGCCATTTTTTCCTACGCAACCGGACAGCAGTAAACAGGACATTATCATCACCGCCGTAGCGACGGCGGAACGGCGAGTTGAATCATTAATTATGGTAATCATTCCGTTTATCATCCCTTAATTATCACTTAGGTCATTATTATGTCGCGAAGCCCTGTTTTATCTGACTGCTTCTGATTAATCCTAACGAGTTAAATAACAGAAACGCACAATAACAGTCGGGTATTGGTAATAATCCGACACACATCTGTATTGTTATGTTTTTGTTAAAATCCAAAAAGGAATTATCGTAGTCACAATGAATGAATGTCACATCCCAGGCCCGTATTACCGACCTGTTCATCCATAAAAACAAAGAGTTAACTTTTTACCCGCGATTAACGCGCAGAATTCATCTTCTGCTGTCTGAGGGCGATATTATCAAAACAATATTGCTAATTGTAGTGCGAACACTAATTCTGGCGATCTAATATCTCGCATATTGCTATTTATATAGTCATTTATTCTGGATAATATTTGTATACGATCTATTGATTTTCAATTATATATATTTCTTTTTCCTTTTGGTTTTATATTCTGTATTTGACTTAACTTAATAAAAGCTATTTCCAACCGCACCTATTATTTGCAAGAATAATCCCAGCAAGACGCTATGGTGATATACCTATTTTTCTTTTATGGATTTCGCTTGTACGACTTCCAAAATATTTCGTTATTCACCCATGAATAACGGAGGGTGGCGTATTGCCCAGAGCAAAAGGATCTGGCTCCAACTACGGCGTCGGCGACATGACGTTGCCGCTGTTGTGGGGGATTTAGATGTGCTGTTCTTTTTATTTAAATACTCTCTACAGGAACTTGAGAAATGAAACTGAATAAATTAATGCTGGCAACCGTGATTGCTTTCGCTTCTGCATCTGTTGCTCACGCCGCATCTAACCAGGGCAGCGGTAAAGTCACTTTTACCGGTGAAATTATTGACGCGCCATGCAGCGTAGCACCGGAATCTGTTGACCAAACTGTCCCTATGGGCCAAATCAGCAGCCGTCTGCTGGCTAAAGAAGGCAAATCCAGCTCTGAGCCATTCAGCATCGAACTGAAAGATTGCTCCATTGCGACCATGAAGAACGTCCAGGTAACCTTCACCGGTACACCGGATCCAGACAACAGCAAACTGCTGGCACTGAGCGGCACCGCAACCGGCGCTGGCATCCGCATCTATGACAACCTGCACTCCAAAGACGTTGAACTGGGTACCGCGACCGATGGTCAGGGTCTGACCGAAGGTAACAACTCCCTGAAATTCGCCGCTTATCTGCAAGGCAGCAGCGCTTCTGGCGCCGTGGTCCCAGGCGAATTCACCAGCGTTGCAAACTTCACACTGGCTTACCTGTAATCCCCCCCTCGGGGACGCCCTTTAGGTGTCCCCGTTTTACCTGCACGGACATTGGGTAACGGGACCAACGGCTACAGGGAGACGCCAGCATGACAAACCGGATTTGGCGCGTACTGCTTATCGCGCTCAGCTTTTGCAGCGCAGAGGCGACGGCGAAAAATCAGGGCCACGGCACACTCAACCTGGGTGGAGAGATCGTCGAAACCCCTTGCGGGATAGCCAGCGAAAGCCTGGACCAGACCGTTGATTTCGGGCTGATCTCGATGACCGATGCGGCATTGGATACGCAGCCGGTGCTGATCGGCAGCCGCCGCAACTTTGAGATCAAGCTGGTTAACTGCGAATTGGCCAGCATCGTGAAACCCGACTTTATCTACCGCGCGGCCACCGTCACTTTCAACGGTATCGCCGACAGCCGGGATCCCGATCTCTTGGGGGTTTATGGCGAAGCGCAGGGCGTGGCCATTGAATTACTGACCGCCAACGGCGTTCAGATACCGCTGGGCAGTACCACCGCGGATTACCAGATTGTCGCCGGCGACAACACGCTGCGCTTTGGCGCTCAGTTACGCATTCATCCCGACAGGGCCAGAGCCGGCGGATTCAGCTCACTGGCGAAATTCACCCTGTCTTATCTGTAAGTAACGCCTCGTTAGGCGGGTGCCGCCGTCAGGCACTGAATGACATCACGTATTACGTATTCAGGTCGTACAGGATGACCTGCTATTGGGCGCGGATTTGCCATGAGTGATTATTCTATGACGTCATTACTGACACGGAAAAAAATACCCCTTACCGTCATTCTATCTTTCCTCTGGGTGCATTCGGCTTTTTCCGCCACGGAATTCAATACCGACGTATTGGATATTGGCGATCGCAGCAAAGTGGATTTATCGCGTTTTTCCGACGCCGATTACGTCATGCCCGGCGCCTATCTGCTGGATATCAAAATCAACCAGAAAACCTTGCCGCAGCGCAGCATTCAATATTATCCGTCGCCGGATAAAAAGGATCGCTCTCGCGTCTGCCTGCCGCCGGATCTGGTCGAGAAAATGGCGCTGAAAGAAGACGTCCTCAAAAAAATTACGCTGTGGCACGACAACAGCTGCGCCGATATCAGCGGCATCAAAGGGGCGACCATCTCCGACCGCATCGGCGGCGGCGTATTGGCCATCACCATCCCGCAGGCCTGGATGAAATATTCCGACCCGGACTGGACACCGCCGGAGCAGTGGGACGACGGCATTCCCGGACTGTTGCTGGACTACAGCATCAGCGGCCAGGTCGGCAAGCAGAGCCACAATAACAATACCGCCGAAAACCTCAGCAGCTACGGGACGGTGGGAGCCAACCTGGGTGCCTGGCGCCTGCGCGCCGATTATCAGGCCAATTACAATCAGCAGGCCGGCGAGCGCGACAACAACTTCGACTGGAACCAGATCTACGCCTACCGCGCGCTGCCAATGCAGGCTGCCAAGCTGACGCTCGGTGAAATCTTTCTCGACTCGGGGGTCTTTGATTCTTACCGCTTTACCGGTCTGAATCTGGCCAGCGACGAGCGCATGCTGCCGCCAAACCTGCAGGGTTACGCGCCGGAAGTGCGCGGCATCGCCAAAAGCAACGCCAAGATCACCGTCTCGCAAGAAGGCCGTACGCTGTACGAAACCACCGTTCCCGCCGGGCCGTTCGCCATTCAGGACCTCAACAGTTCGGTACGCGGCCGGTTAGACGTGAAGGTAGAAGAACAAGACGGCAGCGTCTCCACCTTCCAGGTCGACACCGCCACCATTCCTTATCTGACGCGTCCCGGCTATGTCCGCTACAACGTCGCGGTGGGCAAACCTTCGGCATACGATCACCGCACGCAAGGACCACTGTTTTCCGCCAGCGACTTCTCCTGGGGGCTGACCAGCGCCTGGTCGCTGTACGGCGGAGCCCTGCTCGGCGGCGATTACAACGCCTGGGCGCTCGGCCTGGGTCGCGATCTTAACGTGTTCGGCGCCATGTCGGTGGACGTGACGCAGTCCATCGCCCGTTTGCCCAATGAACCCACCGCCAGCGGCATGTCGTTCAAGGTCAACTACGCCAAGCGTTTCGATGAGCTCAACAGCCAGATCACCTTCGCCGGCTACCGCTTCTCACAGCGCAAGTTCATGAACATGTCGCAGTATTTGCAAGAGCGTTACAACGACTACGACGAACGCTACAACGGCCGCCAAAAAGAGCTGTACACCATTACCGCCAGCAAAACCTTTATGGCGGAAGACAGCGCCAAGGCGATCACCGCTTACCTGACCTATTCGCACCAAACCTATTGGGATGCCAGGGCGCAGGATCGTTACGGGTTATCCGCCAGCAAACTGTTCAACGTCGGCAATGTCAGCAACGTTACCGCCTCGCTGTCGGCCTACCGTACCACCTATCACGGCCGCACCGATGACAGCGTGATGCTGAACTTCAGCATACCGATTGGCGATCGCCGTCGACTGGGTTACTCACTGCAAACCAGCAACAGCGACGTGACGCAGATGGCGTCTTACAACGACTATACCGACCCGAACAACACCTGGCAGGTCAGCGGCGGCTTTAACCAGTCCGGCAAATCGCTGGCCCGTGGCTACTACAGCCATAACGCCTCGTTCGGATCGCTCAACGCCAGCGCCTCTTACCAGCAGGACAGCTATTCGTCGATCGGCGGGACCTTCCGCAGCGGCATTACCGCCACCCGACACGGCATAGCCGCCCACCAGAACTCCAGCAACGGCGGCAGCCGGATGATGTTGGACACCGACGGCATCGCCGGGGTGCCGATCAACAACGGCCGCGCCTACAGCAACCGCTTCGGCCTGGCGGTGATCTCCGACATCACCAGCTACTACAACACCGACACCCGCATCGACGTCAATACCCTGGCCGACGACGTGGAGGCCACCCGAGCGGTGGTGCAGGGCACGCTGACCGAGGGCGCCATCGGTTACCGCCACTTTGATGTGGTGAAAGGCAGCAAGCTGTTGGCCACCATCAAACTTGCCGACGGCAGCGAACCGCCGTTCGGCGCCACCGTGCTGAGCGAAAAAGGCCGCGAGGTGGCGGTCGTGAACGACGGCGGCTCGGTCTACCTGACCGGCGTACAGCCGCAAGAGCAGCTGGACGTCGCCTGGGAAGGCCAACGCCAGTGCCGCATTGTTATACCGGGCGCCGCCAAGCCGCTGGACCAGCTACTGCTGCCGTGCGCCAAACTGTAATCCGTAACGCAGAGAATTGATGATTATGAACAACTTTCCGTTAGCAAAAATGGCCGCACTGGGCCTGGCTTTGACCGCTGCAGTACCGGCCGCCAACGCAGCGATATCGCTGGATCGTACCCGCGCCGTTTACCTCAGCGACGCGAAATCCATCAGCCTGAATATCGTCAACGAAAACAAGGAGCTGCCTTTCCTGGCGCAGTCCTGGCTGGAAAACGAGCAGCACCAGAAAATCACCTCGCCGCTGGTGGTGTTGCCGCCGTTGCAACGGGTCGAGGCCAGCGAGCGCAGCGTCGTGCGCATCACCAAGACCCCGGAGGCCGACCGTTTACCTCAAGATCGCGAATCGGTGTTCTATTTCAACCTGCGTGAAATTCCGCCGAAAAGCAGCAAAACCAATGTGATGCAGTTGGCGCTGCAAACCCAAATCAAACTGTTTTACCGGCCAAAGGCCATCGTCGCGCCGAAAGGCGAAGTGTGGCAGGAAAAGCTGGTGTTTCGTAAAAGCACCGGCGGTTTCACCGTTGAAAACCCTACGCCGTTTTACATCACCCTGACCGGCATGACCCGCCAAACGCAGAAACAGGGCGGCGGCGCGCTGGGCGACTTCCAGCCGGTGATGCTGAAACCGAAATCGAGCGAAACCGTTAAAGTGCGCGACAACGGCCTCAACAGCTTTGTCGTTACCTATATCAATGACTACGGCGGTCACCCGGAACTGCGCTTCGCCTGTAACGGCAGCGTGTGCAACGCCGTGCCCGAGACCAAAAAATAAGGAGATTCCGCATGGCTGAATTCACCGGCGGCCGCCTGCGGCCCCTGCTGATCGCCGCGCTGCTGGTTAGCGGCAGCGCGACGGCGGCAACGCCATTGGGCGTGATCCAAGGCACCACCGGCACCGTCAGCTTTCATGGCGGCCTGCTCAGCTCCCCGTGCAGCCTGACGCCGGACAGCCAGGATCAGTCGATTGATTTGGGCGATGTTAACGCGCGCGACTTCCAAAATGCCGGCGATCAGAGTACGCCGGTGCGTTTTCGCCTCTCGTTCCGCAACTGCCTGCTGGGGGCCAAAGCCTTGGCGGATAACCCGGCCGGGCAGCGCAACGGCGATGCCGGGCAGCTCTACTTGCAGGGTGAGCAGGCCGCCACGCTGGTGTTTCTCGGCGAAAGCGACATCAACAACCCCGATCTGCTGAAACTGAACGGCGGCGTACAGGGCATCGGCCTGCGTTTGAAGGATCAGCAGGGCCATGCGCTGTCGCTCAACCAGCAGAGCCGGCCTTACATTCTGCAGCCCGGCAGCAATACGCTGTGGTTCAGCGCCAGCGTGGAGTCCACGCAGCGAGCGGTGATGGCGGCCGGTTTTTCCGGCGTGGCGCACATTCAGGTGATTTACCTGTGAGGTTCACAAACGCGATGAAAAAAACCTACCTTAACTCCTGCCTGCCGCTGGCACTGGCGCTGACGGCTCCGGCCGTCTGGGCCAACGGCTACGTGACGCCGGACGGCGGGGCAAAACAGTTTTATATCGACCTGAATGAAACCAACATTACAAATACCGTCGGTTTCACCAAATTGTTTCCCTATAATCTGGGCGGTACTTATACCGGTAAGGTCTATTGCGACACTCCCATTCCCCTCAGCCCGCATTTTTATAAATCGGATTCGGCTTTGCCGCCTTCCGACTACGGTAACGGCTATTTAAAACTGAATGATTTTCTGGACCTAAAAGCCGAGGTTTGGATCGCCGGCAATAAAAATGCCTATATCACCGTGCCGTTTTATAACGAGTCCAATCTGCTCAACCAGCACTCCTGTAAACCACCTTATTTACAGGTCAATAACTATGGCAGTGGTTCCAAAGGCAAAATCACCTTCCGGGTGCGCAAAAAAATCATCAACGGCGTACAGATCAACGACCGGCAGATCATCGAGATGTATGGCCGTTTAGGATCAACCGACGCCGGTTTCGGCCCCAACCCGATGGCGCAGGTCTTTATTCAGTCCGCCATTCTCTACGTGCCGGATAAATGCGTGGTGAACGAAGGCCAACTGATCAACGTCGAGTTCGGCGAAATCGGCGGCAGCAACCTGAACGGTGCCAGCTACCCGCAAAGCATCCCGGTGCGCTTCCAATGTGAAGGCGGCAGCTTCGAGGACGGCACGCTGAATATCAAACTGGCGGTCTCCGGCACCCCGGCGCCCTTCACCAATAACGCATTTAAAACCGATAAAACCGACCTCGGTATCGAGATCAAACATAACGGCCAGTTGGTGATCCCGAATGAATTTTACCCGGTGCCGAATATCGGTAACGGCGGTAGCTGGAACCTGGTTGCCGCGCCGTTGGCCAACGGCGGTAAAGAAATCGCGGAAGGGGAATTCAACGCCTCTGCCACCATTGTGGCGGCCTTCGAGTAATTCAGGGAGAAACAGACGATGCGTTTACGCGCTTTAGCGATGCTCAGTTGCACGCCGCTACTCTTTTCGGCACTGCCGACGCTGGCGGACACCGAGCTGGTCGGCTCACCGCTGCAGTTCCACGGCACCGTGGTGAGTCGCCCCTGCAATATCGAACCGCAGTCGGCCGATCAGGTGGTGGAAATGGACACGGTGATCGTCAAAACCCTGTACCGCTACGGCCATAGCAACCCGGTGCCGTTCAACATCAAGCTGACCGACTGCAAAACGGCGGTGTTCAAAACCGTCAATGTCACCTTCAGCGGGAATGAGGACAGCGAACTGCCGGGCAAGCTGGCGATCAATAACGGCGCCAACGGTGCCGCGATCGCCCTGTTTGACAGCAAGGGCGCGGACATTGATTTGAACCAGGCCACCAGCGCGGTGACATTGCAGGACGGCGCCAATATCCTGAATTTCACCGCCTATGTGCAGGGCCATCCCAGCGCGATACAGAATAAAACCATTACCGAGGGTGAATTCAGCTCGGTAGCCAATTTCGTACTGGCTTATCAGTAAGTCGGCGCCGCAGGAACACGTCATGATGTCCAAACCCAAAGTGGCCTGGTTATTCGGGCTGGCGGCATTTTATTGCCTGATCGCCATGCACATTTACTGGCCCAATCGCGGCGGCAGCGGATTCTATCTGCCGTGGAACCTGGTTGGCGGGATCTTTATCGCCCTGTTGATCATGGGTGCGATGCTGTTCAGCCGTCCGCCGCTGGTCACCTCCGGCTTCTTTAACCTGCTGGCGTCAGGCAGCCTGATTTTGCTCTTGCCGCTGTTGTGGGCTCAGCAGCCCTGGCTGAGCGAGGCCCTGCCGCGCCTGATGGGGCTGGCGCTGGGCGTTCTGGCCTACTTTGCGCTGCTGCAAATTCCACTCGACCGCCTGCGGCGGCGCAGGCTGTTGATGCTGCTGCTGGCAGCGACGGTCATCGAAGCCTTGCTGGGGCTGGTGCAATACAGCCTGCTGCAGCCGGGCAACTGGATCGGCTACAACACCCTGAAAAACCGCCCTTACGGCATCTTCCAACAGTGGAACCTGATGGCCAGCTTTATGGCCACCGGCCTGGCGCTGGCACTGTATCTGCTGAGCACCCGTCGCCCTTTGTCGCGCAGTCTGCAATGGCTGGCCGCCGCCATGCTGCTGCTGGCACCGCTGTTGTTAATAGTTATCGCCTCACGCGTCGGGCTGCTGGCGGCGGCGCTGCTGTCACCGCTCCAACTGTGGATGTTGTACCGCCTTAACCGCCGCCGCGCCGGCGTCGCCCTGCTGTTGTTGATGGCCGGGGTAACCGCCGGACTGTTGCTGGTGATGCTAAATGGCGCCACGCGGGCAATCACCGTGGCGGAGCCGATTTTTTATCGGCTGGCTTACTGGCAGGAGGCCCTGCGCATGATCGCCGAACGCCCTTGGCTGGGCTGGGGTTACGGCCATTTTCAGCACGATTTTCTGCATCATTTCTACACCACTCACAGCAGCGGCATGGAAAGCGTTGCCATCAGCCACCCACACAACGAACTCTTGCTGTGGGGCATCGAAGGCGGCCTGTTGTGCCTGATCGGTATCGCCCTGATCGTCTGGGGGCTGTGGCGTTTGCTGCGGCGTACCCGCGCCCTGGCGTTACGACCTGCGCCCTGGCTGGCAGCGTTGCCGATCCTGCTGCACATGATGGTGGAATACCCGCTTTACCTCTCCGCCGCCCATGCGGTGCTGCTGCTGGCTATCCTGCGCGTTGGCGACGTTCCTCGCCGTTTGCCGCTGCCCTCCCGTTTGCAACTCCCGCTGCGGCTGACCACCGCGGGCATCGCTGCATTGCTGGTGCCGTATCTGCTTAACGGCCTGCACAGCGCGCTGATCATTACCGCGGTGGAAAAAAGCGGCCTGCGGCAATTCGGCTCCATGAGCCAGGTCGTCACGCCAACGCCCTGGCAGGTCCGTTACGACTATGACGTCCAGTTACGGCAGCTGCTGCAATACCCGCAAACCCGCGATGTCGCTACGTTGCTGAACTACCGGCAGTGGGCAGAAAACGAAATCCTCGTACGGCCGGACGCCAATATTTACATCAATTTGATGGCGGTCAGCCGGTTACTGCAACAGCCCCAGCGAGCCGCCGATCTGCAACGCCAGGCCAAGCGACTGTTTCCGCACGATGCGCGCTTTGAGGAGTAACTATGCTTAATATCCGGTTCACCTTGTTGGGTAGCGATAAATTTTATCAGCTCGGGCTGCGCCTGCTGGTGGAAGATTACCTTCATAACCTGAATGCAAGCAGCCGCAGCGCCTCGGCCGGCTTGCAGAGTATGGAGCCGATAGAAATCGTCTTTCGCACGCTGGAAGACAGTTGCGGCTGCGCTCACTGCTATCAAAGCCCTTATCAGATACCCCGCCACCGGCAAATGACCGTGCTGATCCTCAACGACCGCGATGCCCACTACGAGCACAAGCACCCGGCGCTGTTTAGCATTCATCGGCGCGATGATGACGCCGTCATCCGCGCCAAACTGCAGCTGGCGTTGGAGCGTTTCTGCCAGCAACCCTGGATCGCCCTGCACGCCAGCGGCATCTGGAAATGCCGACAGTGCCGTATTGCCGCCCTGAGCAGCTGCGAAAAAAAGGTGCTGAAGCTGATGAGCTCCGGTATGTCCGCCTGTACCATCGCCGGCATGCTGCAGCGCAGCCAGAAGACCATCAGCGCCCATAAGCGCTCGGCGATGCGCAAACTGAACGTCCACAAAAGCATCGAATTGAACAAAATGCTGCTGAATCAATTGGGATTGAACTGAGCGGCCGACGGGGTTCAGGCCGAGGCGAGTTTCCGTGGCAAGAAAATCTCCGCCAGCATGCACCGCGCCCCGCCGCCGCCCAGATCTTCAATGATATCAATCGGCCCGAGCGCCAGGCGGGCATAGTCGCCGATCAGAGCCTGTTGCTGCGCAGTGAAATGGGACCAGGCCCGGGTAGACATAGCGTAAACCGGGTGGCCGTCTTTGGCCTGCAGCTCCAGTACGTTGCAGGCAAAGGCTTCCATCTGGGCAAAACTGACGTCAACAATGGTTTTCCCGCTGCGTTGCAGCGTGGCGATCAGCGTGCCTTTTTGGGCTTCGTTGCGAATGCTTTCAAGGCAAACGATGGCATATTTCACCCCGACGCTCAGCATCACGTTGGTGTGATAGATGGGCCGATTATGGCGGTCCGCAGCCTCAAACCAGACAATCTGATAGCCAGAGTGCCGTTCAAATTCGCGGCCCACCTCCGGCGAGCTGCGTGACGACAGACAGGCATAGGCCAGCTTATGCGGATGATCCAGGATCAGCGAGCCGGTGCCCTCCAGAAAGTGCCCCGCCAGTTCGTGGGCGGAAAGATCAATTTGCCGTTCAACCACAAACGCATTGGCAAGCTGCGTGATAATGTCCTGACGGCGCTCCCGTCGTCGGTTCTTCGCTTCCATCGGGAAGGTGAACAGGCTGCCGTCAGCCAGCAGTGCAATCCAGTTATTGGGAAATAGCGCATCCGGAGTTTCTTGCCCGCCGGCATCGTCAATCACCGTGACGTCGATACCGGCTTGCGTCAGTGCATCGACGTAGTCATTAAAGGCAATTAATGCCCCCATCGCCTGATTTTCATTATTTTCCGTGGTTTTTTGGAAGAAATTGCTGTGCCGGGTTTCTTGATTGGCGGCGAAGCCGAATGGCCGCACCATTAAAACGGATTGGGTGGTTTGCATGATGTTTCTCACAGGGTTCGGGATAGCGACGCCGCCCTATTATGGAAAATCAATTTGACGCCAAACAGTGTGATAACTGGCTAAATTGCTCTATATTTTTACAAATCGCCACTTCGAACCGACACTTTGACACCATGAACGATACCGACCGCCAAATCCTCGCGCTGCTGCGCGAAAATGCCCGTAGCTCGGTGACCGAACTAGCCAATAAGGTCCGGGTTTCACGCGCTACGGTGCAAAAAAGAATTGAGGCGCTGGAGGCGCAAGGGATCATTACCGGCTACACCATCCGTGTAAAACCGGGGGTGGAACATAACCGCATCCGCGCCTGGATGTCCGTGGCGGTCGAAGGCACCAAGGCGCAAAGCGTGTTGCAACAGCTACGCGGCGAGCCTGCGGTGTTTACCCTGCACACCACCAACGGCAAGTGGGACATTCTGGTGGAGATCCGCACCGACAGCCTGGAGAACTTCGACAAAATCCTCGGCCGTATTCGGCGCATTGCCGGCATTTCCAGCACCGAAACCAGCATCCTGCTGTCGACGCACAAGGCCTAGCTTACTGCTTAGCTCGACGGAACATCGCCTCAAGCATTTCCAAAAACACGCCCATTAAAGCAAGAGGTGCCTTTTTACGCCTGTCCTTGGCCGTTTGCCGCTTTAGTTCGCAGGTTACCATGACCGTTTATGCGTTTATCGGTAACAGGATAAGGTGCTTGGCAGTGGGAAAACCCTTTTTACGCAGTGGCCGTTTGGATGATGTGCTCGCATTGGGCGAGAATGGACAGCCGGTTTACGCCTGCGCGTTGCAGCTGCGGGAAACCCTGCGCATTCGTCAACAGCAGCCGGCCGCTGATTGTCTGGCGATCCCGCAGCCGAACGAGGCGGGCACTCACATTGACTGGTACTCACCTTTCCCGGGAAAAGTCACCTCCTGGCTGGCGGCGAACGAGGCTCAACGCGCTCAGGCCGTGCGCCAATTGGAGCGCAGCCTGGCAACCTTCAATGCCCTGATCGCCGAGACGCAGACGACCGACCATCCCAGCCAACGCCTTTTCGGCGCCTTGTTAAGCAAGGCGATGCAAATACCCGATCCCAACCATGTCTATCTGGTCGGCGATAAACCGGTGCTGACCTTTTGGGGCTTTATCAGGCCACAGGCACAGTGTCAGGACGATCCGCTGGCCTGTCTGCGCCCAGCCGAGGAGCCGACAGAAAAACCGATGCCCATTGCCGCCACTCCGCGCGCAGTCGCCGCCCCCGAGCCGCAACCTGCTGCGGAACCCGAAGCCCTGACGCCAGAGATTATCCCCGCGCCGGTGCGCAGGCCGTGGCGCCACTATGTGTGGATGGCACCGGTGATGCTCCTTATGGCCCTGCTGGCAGGCTGGCTGTACCAGGCAAACCGGCAACCGATCACCTCTCCGGCGGTGCCATCGCGCGCCCCACTGCCGGCCCGCGTCGCCAAACCGATCCCCAAACTGCATCTGCCATTGGCGCACGCCACGCTAATGCCGCCGCCGCCCGTCCCGGTGGTGTTGCCGCCGGCGGACAAAAATTCGCTGGTACTGCCAGCCGAAGCGGTCAAGGCCGGCTCCACCCGTTTTCTCAACGGCAGATGGCGCGCGACGGTAGCGTTGAAAGATCCGCTGACCGGCAAACGGCCCAGCCTGCAATACCGTCTCAATAACGGCAAAGGCACCGCCAGCATCACCTACGGCGACGCCATCACCTGCCGGGCGCCGGTAGAGGCCGGGCTGATGCAGTCAGGCAATCTGGTGATCAACAGCCGCACCAAAGCGCGTTGCAGCGACGGCAGCCGCTACCCACTGCCGGAAATCGTCTGCAGGCAAAATGAGACCGGCCCGGCGGAATGCACCGGCCGTTACGCTGCGGACACGGTTTATCCCATGACGTTAAAGCGCGAGAGTAAATGATGCTGGCCTCCCTTATGGACTATAAAAACGCCATTACGCTGATTCAGGACAGCGGCATCCAATTTCTGGACTTTGCCCTGACGCCGGTTTTGGATGCCGACTTCCCGGGCAAGTTTGTCCGCCAGACGGCAAGCGGCCCGCTATTGCGCCTGCAATGGCATACCGACAGCGGCAAATACCTGTTGCCCGCGCAGCCGGGGCAGGCCGATGAAGTGGTGCGCCCTGAATTCAGTTATCCCCTGCAGCAATCTTTGCGCCTGTTGGATAAGACCTGGCTGCCCCTGCCGTTCTTTCGCTACACCCCTTCTGGCGCGTTTCTGGCCGGACCGGACAACTGGGCGCGCATGCAGATCCTTCAGTTGGACACCCCCGATCAGGACGGTAACTCGCTGCGGGTGGTGCTGGCGTTCGATACCCGTATCGCGGCACCAGGCCAGGAGCCATTAGCCCCGAGCGAAAGCGATCTCGACACCGGACTAAGCTTTGCGCTGGCCCACCGCAATCACGATCTGGGCGAGTTTCTCGATCTGACCTGGGTGGACGGTTGGCTGCGAGAGGTCTTTACCGAAGCCGCAGCCACGCTGGAACAACGTGCCGAAGCTCAGGTCTACACCGGGTTGAAAACTTTCGAATATCAGGCGCACTACCTCAACGTGTTGAATATGCTCGGCGACCAACTGACGGTGCCGCAGATAAAAATTATTGCTGCCACGCTGCAGCAGCCCGCGGTCAACGTGGACGTGATTCTGGACGTCGGCAACTCCCACACCTGCGGCGTGTTGGTCGAAGACCATCCGGAAGAAAGCAACGGCCTGAAGCAGACCTATGAACTGCAGCTACGCTCGCTCAGCGCGCCGCACTGCGTGTACAACGAACTGTTCGAAAGCCGGGTCGAGTTTTCTCAGGTCTCGTTCGGCAAACCCGGCCTCTCGTTCCAGAGCGGGCGCGACGACGCCTTTGTCTGGCCTTCCATCACCCGCGTGGGCCGCGAGGCGGCACAGCTGGCACAGCAAAGGCAAGGCAGTCAGGGCACCACCGGCATTTCCAGCCCTCGTCGCTACCTGTGGGACGAAGAACGCTATGCGCCGGGCTGGCGTTTTAACGGCAAGCTGGAGCCGATGGCCACCGCCGCGCCCTTGACCACTCTGTTAAACGACGAAGGCGTTCCGCTTTCTGCGCTGCCCCTGGCGGAACGGCTACCGGTATTCGCCGCCCATTACAGCCGCAGCGCCGTCATGACGCTGATGCTGACCGAGTTGCTGGCGCAGGCGCTGATGCAGATCAACAGCGTCGCCCAACGGGCAAAAATGCCGAATGCCACCGCCCCGCGCCGCCTGCGTACTATCATCCTGACATTGCCTTCGGCGATGCCGAAACCGGAACGGGAAATTTTCCGCCGCCGCATGCAGGAAGCGATTGGCCTGGTGTGGAAAGCCATGGGCTGGCACCCGCTGGACGCGCCGTTCGACGGCCAGCAAACCCGCTTCCCCGTTCCGCAGGTGCACATGGAATGGGACGAAGCGACCTGCGGCCAAATGGTTTATCTGTACAACGAAACCCAGGTGAACTTCGCCGGCCGTACCGACGCCTTTTTTGCCAGCATGGCCCGACCGGATCGCCCTTTGGCAGCCGATGAGCCGGCAGGAAAAACGCTGCGTATCGCCTCCATCGACATCGGCGGCGGCACCACCGATCTGGCGATCACCCAGTACAGGCTGGACGATGGCGTAGGCAGTAACATCAAGATCAACCCTCGCCTGCTGTTCCGCGAAGGCTTTAAAGTTGCCGGTGACGATATTTTGCTGGACGTGATCCAGCTGTTTATCTTGCCCGCCGTGCAGCAGGCGATCGAAGACGCCGGGGTCGCGGCTCCGGCGGCCGTGATGGATAAGCTTTTCGGCAATGAAGGCCGCATGGACGGATTTTCCACCCTGCGCCAACAGGCCGCGCTGCAGATTTTCATGCCTATCGGGCGTGCGTTGCTGGCAGCCTATGAGGATTACGACCCGCTGGACGCCCAGGCAGAAATGGCCGCCAGCCTGGGCGATCTGTTGTCTCAAACCCCAACCCCGCAAGTGCTGGCGTTTATCAACGGCGAGATCCAGCGCGAAACCGGCACTTCTTCTTTCGATATTTTGCACACGCCGCTGGTCGTCCGCCTGGGTGACTTACACAGCGCCTTCCTGTCTGACCGGATTGGCATTGGCCGCTGCCTACGGCTGCTGTGTGAAGTGGTGGCGCTGTACGCCTGCGATGTGCTGCTGCTAACCGGCCGCCCGGCACGTTTCCCCGGCGTTCAGGCCCTGCTGCGCCATCTGCAGCCGCTGCCCGCCAGCCGCATCTTGCCGCTCGAGGGCTATCACACCCGCAGTTGGTATCCGTTTAACAAACGCGGGCGTATCGATAACCCCAAATCCACCGCTGCCGTGGGAGCGATGCTGTGCCTGCTGGCCATCGACCTGCGCCTCGAGAGTTTTTATTTCAACGTCGGAGATTTCCAGCCTTACTCCACCGTTCGCCATCTGGGCATGCTGGACGGCAATAACATGCTGGCGGACGATAACGTCTACTATCGCGACATCGATCTGGATCGCGCCGATTTTGCGCTGGATCCCGCCGGGTGCTTCCAGCTGCGCGGTCCTTTGCGCCTGGGGTTCCGTCAGTTGGACAACCCGCGCTGGCCGGCATCGCCGTTATATACGCTGACCATCACCGACCCCCTGTTGGCACGCAAGCTGGCAGGCGATGCGGTCATCAGCCTGCGGTTGGCCATTACCGGCAGCGAAAAGCAAGGTGCCGAGGGCGTTAAAATTGCCCAGGCCATGCTGGCCGACGGCAGCCCGGTTCACGCGCATCAGCTACAGCTTAAACTCAATACCCTGGCTGCCAGCGCCTCTGGCGCAACCCATTACTGGATCGACAGCGGGAGCATTTATCAACGATGAAACCTATCACCACTGATCCGATAAACCGCCTCAGCGACGGGATCCTCCAGGCCATTGACTGGGTCGCCGGCGCACGGCAACAGTCCACACGCCTGGACCGGGAAGCCGATAACCTGACCGTTCGCCTGCGCCGCAGCTACAACAAAGCCCGCAAGCTGGAAGCCGCCACGCCTCACCGCGTCGCCATCGGCCTTTATGGCCATAACGCGGGCGCCAAGGCTCACCTTCTGACGGCATTGGCCCCCGGTGCCGAGCTGCTATCAGAGGATTGCGCGCTGGCAGTACGCTACTGCGTGCCCACCGTCGTAACCCCTCCAGCTTATCCGGTGGTCATCACCTTGCTGGATAACGCGCAATTGCTCGCCATGACGGCCAGTACAGCGTTGAACAACGGCTTTCGCCCGGATGGAGACGCACGAGCTATTGCCGCACACCTGAATACATTGGAACGCCATCGCCAGCCGATGGCGATTGACGGCATGGACAGCAATGCCATCGTGGCGCTGTGGGACACTCTTCGTTACCACGGGGGCAAATGGCAACAGGCGCTGGACCGGCATTTCTGGCCGCAGGCCGTCTCACTGGCCCCCTATCTGAGCATTGACGACCGGGCTCGCCTGTTCGCACCGCTGTGGGGTGAAGACCCGGCGCTGACCATGTTTTATCGTCAGCTAGCACATAGCCTGCAAGCGTTGGGATGTAGTGAACGCGTGCAGGCTTCGCAGCAGGCACTGGATCAGGAAGTGGGCATTCAGCATGCCCACGCGGTCAACACGCCAGCCGAGGTGAGACTCTCCGTGCTGACAGAAAAGGGCGCCGTCGTGGCGATCCCACAGGCCGATCTGGCGTGGTTGGCTGCCGAAGTGACGATACCTCTGCCCACCGGGCTGCCCGCCGACGTTGAGCTTCTCGATATTCCAGCCAGCCTCCGTCGTTCAGATGGCGATCTGACATGGCGTATGCAACAGGCCAAACGCGCCAATCTGCTGGCCCACTACGCCGATAATCTGCAGGCCAGTCTGTTGCTGGTCAGCGATGCCGCCGGCACGCCACAGGAGGCCAGTCGAACCGGCCATGCGCTGGCCTACTGGGTTAAACGCACCCAGGGAGAAAATGCTGCGGTACGCAGCCGTCGTAAGCCCGGTTTAATCTGGGTAATCACGCCGTTCGACGCGTCGCGCGAAGGGAAAGCCCGCCCCGATGACGCCGTTCAGCGCTATGTCGGTGAGCCCGGCGACAGTTGGGCCACGCTGCTGGCCATGGATGAACGCGACTGCCGCCGCATGACGGACTATTTGATGGTGCAGGCGCGCCCGGCATTGAAACAGGCGCGCATTCAGGAACTGCAACAAGAATTGCGGCGTGAGCTGAGTGAAAGCCTGCTCGGCAACTGGCTTGTCGCAGCGGATCCGCAGCCTTTGCAACAGCGTAGCCAACAACTGCTGCGAGCCTTGCAGGCGCAGGCTGGGGCGCATGGCGAATTGCTGGAATGGCTGTTACCGCAGCGCGACAGGCTGCGCCAACTGTTCGTGCAGCAACAGCATGCTTCACCGGCGCCGACTGTCGCCGCACCGCCCTTCGACGTGGAGATCGACCTGTTTGGTGAGGGGGATAGCGCCGCGGCCAGCTCGTTGGAACATGGGCGTTCGTCCTTTGCCCGAAAGGTATTCGCCGACTGGGTTAACCATCTGCGTTGCCTGCCGGACAATGCCCAACTGCTGACCCTGTTGGGCGTCGATAAACCGCAGCTGGAACTGCTGGTCGATGCATTGATTAGCGCCGCCTGCCGCCTGGAGATTGACGCAACGCTGGAGCGCGTATTGGCCGCGGGCACCCTGCCGGAACAAGGGGAGGATCGCCAGGTCAGCCAGGCGCTGACGGTATTGAGCGATTTCGTTGCCTGGCTGGGCTTCCAGCAGCGCGAGGCGGCTTTACGCCCCGCCAGCCGGATCAATCCCGGCCAGCCAATCTTTACCCCACCACCGCAGCCCGCGGTCGACTGGGGTAATCAGCAACGCCTGACCAAACTGGCGCCCACGCCGGCGAAAAATGCTGCCTTCTATATCTACGACTGGCTGGTCGGGCTGCAGCGGCTGCTGGCGGAAAATACGCAGGCGGGACCTACACTCGCAGCAGCGCCGCATGCCGCGCTGGAAGCCATAGTGGCAACCCTGGCTGGCAATGACGGGCACTGACAAATTCAGGTAGGGCCACGTAACTTAGTGCAGGTAACGACGCTGCAACGTGAAAGGCGACGGGTATATTATACTGATTAATTATCCGTCGATCTGAGGACATCAGCGTGCGCCCATTCAGCCTGAAGAAAATCGATCACCTGGTACTGCGCGTCACCGACCTGGAAAAAAGCCTTCAATTTTATACCCAGATACTGGGGTGTGAAATCGCCAGACGGCGTCCCGATCTGGGGCTGGTGCATCTGCGCGTCGGCGTTTCCATGCTTGATCTGGTCGACGTCGACGGCGTGCTGGGGAAAAAAGGGGGCCAGCATCCCGATGCTCGCCAGCAGAATGTCGATCATTTCTGTTTGCGCATCGAACCTTTCAACGAGGGCGAACTGCTGGCCTATTTGCGATCGCAGGGGATCAGCGTTGATCCCCCCGAGTCCCGATTCGGCGCAGAGGGCGACGGGCCGTCTCTCTATTTCACCGATCCGGACGGCAATCACGTGGAGCTGAAAGGCCCTGCAGCGGAGTGAGCCAGGATAACCCGCAGGGCGGAGTTTTATTGGCTGGTGCTGCCTGCTACGGCCCTATTCCCTGATAACGTGCAACGCCATCAGCGCCTCAACGCAGGGCTGAAACCGTCGCGATGAACTCGGGATCCTGTGCAGCCGGATAATTGCGTGTTGCCACGGTTCAGGAACCAGGCCATGGCTGCGGAACCGCTGTGTGCCAGGTCATTGATATTGTTATAGCGCAGAAAGCCATTGGCTTGTTTTGTTAACGCTGTAACCTGAATGGCTGGGGTAATAGGTCATTGCCGGGTAAAGAAAATGCCGTTCGCGACAATTTCTCACTCGAAAATATGAGAAATAATTATAGGTTAGGTTTTTATTTATTACGGAAAATAAAATACTGATTGAATTACGTTGTTATTTTAATTAATTAAAAATCATTAATACGGAAACCATCTGAAAATACTCTCTATTTGAAATCATTTTAAAGGGCGTTTTAAAAATTATCTCATCACTCTATTTTTCTCATGGCGTACGATATTTAATTCATCTTTACGCCATAAATTTATTTACCGCGCAGGTTCCGATCCCACGCAGCAAATAGCGGTTTTAAAAACATTCCGGCGGCGAGATTATTGCTTCTGCGCCACCAGCGCCTGAGCGCAGGCCCAGGCAGAGCTCCAGGCCCACTGGAAGTTATATCCCCCCAGCCACCCTGTCACGTCCACCACTTCGCCGATAAAGTACAGGCCCGGCACCTTGGCGGCCTCCATGGTCTTGGAGGAAAGCTCTTTGGTGTCGACGCCGCCGAGCGTCACTTCCGCCGTGCGGTAGCCTTCGGTGCCGTTGGGTTGCACACGCCAGTTCTGCAACGTTTCGACCAACGCGGCCTGTTGCGTCGGGTTCAACTGCTTGAGCGTGGCTTCCGGCAGTTGCCCCAGCGTCTGCAAACATTCCACCAAGCGCTTCGGCAGATGCAACGCCAGGGTGTTTTTCAGACTTTGATTCGGGTGTGCCTGACGCTGCTCATTGAGGAAGCCCGCCAGATCAAGCGTAGGAAGTAAGTTAACGCTCACAAACTCTCCAGGCTGCCAGTAGCTGGAAAGTTGCAATACCGCCGGGCCGGACAGGCCGCGGTGGGTAAACAGAATGCTTTCGCGGAAGCTGACGCCGTTTTCTGCGGTGATCACCGCCGGCACAGACACGCCAGAAAGGGTTTGCAGGTGCTCCAGCAGCGGCTTATGCAGCGTAAAAGGCACCAGCGCGGCACGCGTCGGCAGGACTTTCAGGCCAAACTGCTCCGCCAGCTTATAGCCGAACGGCGTCGCGCCCAGGCCCGGCATCGACAGCCCACCGCTGGCCACCACAAGTGAGCGAGCGCTCACTTTCTCACCATTCAGCGCCAGTTCGAAGCCTTCTGCGGTTTTCTCTACGCCCAGCACTTCGCTGCGCAGGCGTGTCGTCACCTGACCCTGCTCGCACTCTTTCACCAAGAGTTCGACCACCTGCTGCGCCGAGTCGTCGCAAAACAGTTGTCCCAGGGTTTTCTCGTGGTAGGCGATGCCATGACGGTTGATCAGATCGATAAAGTCCCACTGGGTGTAACGCGCCAGCGCCGACTTGCAAAAATGCGGGTTATTCGACAGGTAAGCGGCAGGCTCCGTGTACATGTTGGTAAAGTTACAGCGTCCGCCGCCGGACATCAGGATTTTGCGCCCCGGTTTTTTGCCGTTGTCGAGCAGCAGCACCCGGCAGCCGAGTTGCCCTGCCTGCGCCGCGCAAAACATGCCCGCTGCGCCTGCACCTATTACCACGACATCAAACTGTTCCACCTGCGCCTCTCTGAATAAAAACCACAATCGCGACAAAAGGCCGCCATTTTACGCCGTTTCGCTGCCGGTAACCGACAACTTTACGGCGGCAGATTGTAAAGCCATGCCGCCCTCAACGCCATAGTAAGAAAATATTACAGCGAGCCATTCAGCATAACGCGCTGATATTTCATGTATTTGTCATACCAGCGCCATCGTTTCGTCATATCGAAATCAAAAAAACGTCATATTTTCCTTTTCCCCGGCCCCGGTTGTCACTGATAATGCGCGGCGTTCATGTCCACAAACTGGCGTAACGCTTATGCTGCATTTGTTCGCTGGCCTGGATTTCCATACCGGCCTGATGTTAATTCTCGCATTGTTGTTCGTGTTGTTTTATGAAGCCATTAACGGTTTTCATGACACGGCCAATGCGGTTGCTACTGTAATTTATACCCGTGCCATGCGCTCGCAACTTGCGGTTGTGATGGCTGGCTTGTTCAACTTTCTTGGCGTTATGCTCGGCGGTTTGAGTGTTGCTTACGCCATTGTTCATCTGCTGCCAACCGATCTGTTGTTGAACGTCAGTTCAGCGCACGGATTAGCCATGGTGTTCTCCATGCTGCTGGCGGCTATCATCTGGAACCTCGGCACCTGGTATTTCGGTCTGCCGGCCTCCAGCTCTCATACGCTGATTGGCGCAATTATCGGTGTGGGTTTAACCAACGCACTGATGACCCACACTTCGGTAGTGGATGCGCTTAACGTCCCGAAAATGATCGGTATTTTCCTGTCATTGCTCATCTCGCCGCTGGTAGGCATGATGGTCGCCGGGTTGATGGTGTTTGCTTTGCGCCGCTATTGGAGTGGTACCAAGAAACGCCAGCGTATGCACATGACCCCTGCGGAACGTGAAAAGGTCGACGGCAAACGCAAGCCGCCGTTCTGGACCCGTATCGCACTGATCCTGTCAGCCATCGGCGTTAGCTTCTCGCACGGCGCCAACGATGGTCAGAAAGGCATCGGCTTGATCATGCTAGTGCTGATCGGCGTTGCGCCGGCCGGCTTCGTGGTCAATATGAATGCAACCGGCTATGACATCACCCGTACGCGTGATGCCGTGACCCACCTGCAGCAATATTACCAGCAGCACAGCGACGCCTTGGCGCACGTGGTCACTCTGACCCCACTGGTGCCAAGCCCGGATGAGGACGTCTCGCCGGATAAACCTATCGAGTTCCACTGTGACAGCGCTCGCGCCATGCCGGCGATTGAGCTGACTCAGGGCTTGCTGAACAATCTGCAAAGTTACGATCAACTGACGGTAGAACAGCGTAGTCATCTGCGCCGCCTGCTGATGTGCGTAACGGATACCGCAGACAAGATCGCCAAGCTGCCGGAAACCTCGGCCCAGGACCAACGTTTCCTGAAAAACCTGCGTCAGGATCTGCTGCAAACCGTTGAGTATGCACCGATCTGGATTATCGTCGCGGTTGCTCTGGCGTTGTCGCTCGGTACCATGGTCGGCTGGCGTCGCGTCGCCACCACCATCGGCGAGAAAATCGGTAAGAAGGGCATGACCTACTCTCAGGGCGTGTCGGCTCAGATGACCGCAGCCTTGTCGATTGGCGTTGCCAGCTATACCGGCATGCCGGTTTCCACCACCCACGTACTCTCTTCGGCGGTAGCCGGGACGATGATTGTGGATGGCGGCGGCGTGCAAAGCAAAACCGTGAAGAACATCCTGTTGGCCTGGTTGTTAACCCTGCCAATCTCGATTCTGCTTTCCGGTTCGCTGTACTGGTTGGCGCTTAAGGTGATCTAAGCAGTTTGCCCGGTGAGAAAGGCGGCCCTGGTGGCCGCCTTTTTCTTTGTCTGTTGCAGACAGAATCGGTCGGATTCAATACCAAATCATCAGCGCAACCAGGCTGATAACCACCAGTCCGCACAGGGCTGAGGTCAGCATAAACTGCCCGCGCACTCGCTCACAGCGGCGGATAAACTCCGGATCATGATGCTCGACATAACGCTGCGAGAAGATATAGCGTACCAGCCGTATCTGCTTGCTCGGCTGGCCATGAGCGGTAAAGAAACCACCGCCGTCGACATATTGATACAGCAGCGGGTCACAGCCGCGCAGAACCACCAACAGCGCGCGCAGAGAAGAGTAATACCGCACCATGTTTAACACACACACCACACACAGAGCCCAAAACAGCGCGACGGTACTGATCATGATTGCCTCCTCAAGGCGTTGTTATCCGCGGCGCTCCGCCGGGTCCAACTGCCCTACCTCGATACCCATTACTGCTGGAGCCTACCGCTCCGATCCCCTTTACACCGTACAGGCCGCGCATAACCCACCGCCTCTGGAGACAGCCTATCGCCATGCCGATGCGCACGCGTAGGTTTGATTCAGAGGAGAAATGATAAGGCCTATAGTCATTATTGTAGGTTAATGAAACGCAAACTGGCCTGAGCAGTAGATAAAATTTACCGCAACCCACCCATTTGTCATCCACCTATTGGTTATAACTGATAACCGCCCCGCCAGACGCCGCCGGTCTTTTCCACTGCCCCTGAGGGCATTTGGGGCTATACTCTGTTTAAGAACGCTTATATTTCAATCGGTCAACCCAGCAACCGCATCATGGGCGATAGGCTTTTCTGCCCAGCGGGTGTAAAACTGACGGTAGAGAGATAAAGAGAGTTTTTTGATGCGGTGCATTGTGATCGCCCCAACATATCATTGCGTTATCTGAATGATAAAATGCAGGTAAACCTGAAGCGCCAGGCTGGTACGCTAAATGCCTGCTAACCTTTTAATCGGCATTATATGGAAGGAGTATTCTCATGGCTTACAAACACATTCTGATTGCGGTAGACCTGTCCCCGGAAAGTAAAATCCTGGTGGAGAAAGCCGTATCTATGGCGCGTCCTTACAACGCCAAAGTTTCCCTGATCCACGTAGATGTTAACTATTCCGACCTGTATACCGGCCTGATCGACGTTAATCTCGGCGATATGCAAAAACGCATTTCCGAAGAAACTCACCACGCATTGACCGAACTGTCGCAAAATGCCGGCTATCCAATTACCGAAACCCTGAGCGGCAGCGGCGATTTGGCGCAGGTATTGGTTGATGCCATCAAGAAATACGATATGGACCTGGTCCTGTGCGGCCACCATCAGGATTTCTGGAGTAAGCTGATGTCCTCCGCACGTCAGTTGATCAACACCGTGCACATCGACATGCTGATTGTGCCGCTGCGTGACGAAGACGAAAAAGCCGAAGATTAAGTCGGCGCCGCTAAACAGACTTGCCCAACGCCCGCGATTGCGGGCGTTTTTCATTCCGCCAACCTAATTAATCGCTTGATAATCAACCGCCCTCCAGTGATATAGTCGCTAAAGACACAACATCCTCCCCCAGGTTTTATCCATACCCATATTTATAAAAATAATGGGGGAAATTAACAGTATTACCCTATGAATTTCGGGCTGTGGCCGGGCTACAACGCTACAGTTTGGAAGGCAACGGGTATAAAGGAGTTATCCATGGAAAATACCGTATCGGTAGAGTCTTTCTTGTCCTCGCTTCAACAACATAATCCCCATCAACCGGAATTTTTACAGGCGGTCAGGGAAGTCTTCACTTCGCTGTGGCCTTTTATCGAGCGTAATCCGCGCTATCGCGAATATGCGCTGCTGGAGCGTTTGGTAGAGCCCGAGCGTACCATCCAGTTCCGCGTCAGTTGGGTGGACGATCGCGGCCAGGTGCAGGTCAACCGCGCCTGGCGCGTGCAGTTCAACTCCGCCATCGGGCCTTATAAAGGCGGCATGCGCTTTCATCCGTCGGTCAATTTGTCGATTCTGAAGTTCCTCGGCTTCGAACAGACGTTTAAAAACGCGTTAACCACCCTGCCGATGGGCGGCGGAAAAGGTGGTTCTGACTTTGATCCAAAAGGGAAAAGTCAGGCGGAAATCATGCGTTTCTGCCAGGCGCTGATGACCGAGCTGTACCGTCACCTCGGACCGGATACCGACGTGCCCGCCGGGGATATCGGCGTTGGCGGTCGTGAAGTCGGCTTTATGAGCGGCATGATGAAGAAACTGTCCAACAACACCGCCTGCGTGTTTACCGGCAAGGGGCTGTCATTCGGCGGCAGCCTGATCCGTCCAGAGGCCACCGGCTATGGGCTGGTCTATTTCACCGACGCCATGCTGCAACGTCACGGGCTGGGTTTTGAAGGCATGCGGGTTGCGGTATCCGGTTCAGGTAACGTGGCGCAATACACCATTGAAAAGGCGCTGGAGCTGGATGCGCGCGTGATCACCGTATCAGACTCCGGCGGCACCCTGGTCGATGAAGCCGGTTTCACCACCGAAAAACTGGCCCATTTGGTGGAGATCAAGAATCAGCGCTATGGTCGGGTGGAAGATTATGCCCGCGAACGCGGCCTGACCTATCTGGCCGGCCAGCAGCCCTGGAACGTGCCGGTGGATATCGCTCTGCCGTGCGCCACCCAAAACGAGCTGGATTTAGCCGCGGCACAGACGCTGATCCGCAACGGGGTCAAAGCTGTGGCTGAAGGCGCAAATATGCCGACCACCATTCAGGCGACCGATGCGTTCCTGGACGCCGGGGTACTGTTTGCGCCAGGCAAGGCGGCCAACGCCGGTGGGGTTGCCACCTCTGGGCTGGAGATGGCGCAGAACGCCGCGCGCATTGGTTGGCGCGCCGAGAAAGTGGATGTACGTTTACAACATATCATGGCGGATATTCATCACGCCTGCGTGGAATACGGCGGCGAGGGTAAGCAAACCCACTACGTACACGGCGCCAATATCGCCGGATTCGTCAAGGTAGCCGACGCCATGCTGGCACAGGGCGTGTTGTAACAGGTTCATAAGGTGATCTTGTTCACATATTGCTAAAATGCTTCAATGCCGGCGCTCAGTCCGGCATTTTTTCCCCTATAAAACCCGATTGCTCCGCCTAATTTGTTTTAAATATGTAAATAATTATGGTTTTTATTGTTAATTTTATGATGATTTTTCGTGGTAAAATTACCACCACTGAATTATTCAACATTTAATTAACATTAAAAACGTCATAATTTTACTTCAACGTGCACAGATCACAATTCCCCAACTATCGTTACGCCCCCTCTTCCATTCCTTTGTAATCTGCTCAGGTGGAAAAACAGCCACCCCTACAGATAAAAAAGGTACAGCGAATGAAATTTAACCTCGCATTATTAAATGCATGTGTGGTTTCTGCGTGCATGTTATCGACAACACCTGCCTTTGCTGCTGAAAAGTACGAGATTGCCGTGGTTGCCAAAGTGACCGGCATTCCCTGGTTCAACCGCATGGAAGTCGGCGTTAACGACGCGGCCAAAAAGCTCGACGTCAATGCCTACCAGACCGGGCCGTCCACCCCAGACCCGGCCGCACAGGTGAAAGTGATTGAAGACCTGATCGCCAAGAACGTCAACGCCATCATCGTGGTGCCTAACGACGCCAAAGTGCTGGAACCGGTGCTGAAAAAGGCGCGCGAGAAAGGCATCGTGGTGCTGACGCATGAATCCCCGGACCAGCAGATTGGCCAGTGGGACATTGAAACCATCGACAGCGAGAAGTATGCGCAGGCCAACGTCGATGAGCTGGCGAAAGACATGGGCGGCAAAGGCGGCTATGCCATTTACGTGGGTTCGCTGACCGTGCCGTTGCACAACGCCTGGGCGGATTCCGCCATCAAGTACCAGAAAGCCAAATATCCGGACATGTTCGAAGTCACTTCGCGCCTGCCGGTGGCGGAAAGCATCGATAAATCCTACGCCACCACGCTGGATTTAATGAAAACCTACCCGCAGATGAAAGGCATTATCGGTTTCGGCTCGCTCGGCCCGATCGGTGCCGGCCAGGCAGTCGCCAAGAAACGCGCCAAGGACAAGATCGCCGTAGTCGGTATTGCCATGCCGGCGCAGGCCGCGCCTTACCTGGCACGCGGCGACATCAAGAAAGCCCTGTTGTGGGATCCGAAAGACGCCGGTTATGCCCTGGTGACGGTGGCCGATCAGCTGTTACAAGGCAAAGAAGTGACCAAAGATTTGTCGATCGAAGGTTTGGGTAAAGCCGACGTCGACATGGATAAAAAAGTGATTCGGTTTAATAAAATTCTTGAAGTCACTAAAGATAATGCCAAATCGCTAGGATTTTAATTTTCAGTAATATTACGCCACACCGGGAAAGTCATGAAACAACGAAGGGCGCAATATATGCGCCCCGAGTTTCAGTCACGACCATAATAAAAACCTGCACAGGTTAACGCTATGACCACATCCACCGCATTTATCACCCTGGAAAATATCAGTAAGCGATTTCCAGGCGTGCTGGCCTTGGACCAGATCAACCTGACGCTAAATATTGGCGAAGTGCACTGCCTGGCCGGGCAAAATGGCTGCGGAAAAAGCACCATCATTAAAATTATTTCCGGCGTTTATCAGCCGGAAAAAGGCGCCAATATTTCGCTGGAAGGTAAACTTTTTCATTCTCTGACGCCGCAGCTGTCCGGCTATTACGGTATTCAGGTAATTTATCAGGATCTGTCGTTATTCCCCAACCTGACCGTGGCGGAAAATATCGCCATTCACCGCTACCTGCCCGGCGGCCATTTCTGGGTGCGCAAACAGGTGATGCGCCAGACGGCGCTGGATGCCATGGCGCGCGTCGGCGTGCATATCGATCCCGACAAGAAAGTTGAAAAACTGTCGATTGCCGATCGCCAACTGGTGGCCATATGCCGCGCCATTGCCGCCGAAGCACGGCTGGTGATCATGGATGAGCCAACCGCTTCGCTGACGCGGCAAGAGGTCGACGGCCTGCTGCGGGTGGTCAACGAACTGAAAGCGGCGGGCATTTGCGTGGTGTTTGTCAGCCACCGGCTGGATGAAGTGATGGAGGTCGCCGACCGCATCAGCGTGATGCGCGACGGCAAGCTGGTCGGCACTTATCCGGCCAGCCAGTTGGACAGTCATGAACTGGCGTTCCTGATGACCGGCCAACGCTTCCATTACAGCCAACTGCCAGCGCTGGCGTCCACCGACAGCGCACCGTTGCTCGAGGTTCGCAATCTCAGCCGGCGCGGAAAATACCAGGACATCAATCTTTCATTGCACGGCGGCGAGATCGTCTCGATCGTCGGGCTGCTTGGCGCGGGCCGTACCGAGCTGTGCCTCAGCCTGTTCGGCATGACCCGTCCCGACAGCGGAGAAATTCGCATCGACGGCCATCCGGTCCAGCTGCACAACAACCGTGAAGCGGTACGCCAGGGTATCGGCTATGTGTCGGAGGATCGTCTTACGCAAGGGCTGATCATGGAGCAGTCGATCTACGACAACACCATCGTCACGGTCTTTGATCAACTGCACACCCCGCTCGGGTTGCTGGACCATGCCAAAGCGACCGAGCTGGTTGACCGGCTGATTCGCGATCTGAACATCAAGGTTTCCGACAGCACGCTGCCGGTAAAAACCCTGTCGGGCGGTAATGCGCAACGTATCGCCATCGCCAAGTGGGTAGCAACGCAGCCGAAGATCCTGATCCTTGACTCGCCCACCGTCGGGGTGGATATCGCCAACAAAGAGGGGATCTACCAGATCGCCAAAGATCTGGCCGCGCTCGGTATGGCGGTACTGATGATCTGCGACGAGATCCCGGAAGCCTATTACAACAGCCATCGGGTGATTGTGATGCGCAAGGGCGAGCTGATCGCCGAGTTTTCGCCGCACCACAGTACCGAACAACAGATCGCCGAGGTGGTGAATGGATAAGTCATTATTGGCCCGCCTGGCCGGCCGGCACGAGTTTTATCTGGGCCTGCTGGTGTTGTTGCTGGCAATAGGGCTGAGCATCAGCACCAGCGAGTTTCTGACGCTGGGTAACCTGACCGACGTCGCCACCAGCTACGCCATTCTCGGCATTCTCGCCTGCGGCCTGTTCGTGGTGCTGATTGCCGGCGGCATCGACATTTCATTCCCGGCAATCACCGCCATCGCGCAGTACGTGATGGCCAGTTGGGTCATTCAACACGGCGGCGGCTTCCCGCTGGCGTTCGCACTGGCAATGGGCGTCGGCCTGCTGCTCGGGCTGGTGAACGGTTTCCTGGTCTACTGGCTGAAGGTGCCGGCGATCATCATCACCATCGCCACCCTGAACCTGTTCTACGGCTTACTGGTGTACGCCACCAACGGCACCTGGCTGTACGGTTTCCCCGACTGGTTTATGGATGGCATCAGCTGGTTCTCGTTCCAGGGGTCCGACGGTTATGACTACGGCCTGACGCTGCCGCTGCTGTGCCTGCTGGCGGTGATTATCGTCACCGGCGTACTGATGAACTTTACCCGCCTCGGCCGCCAGATTTTCGCCATGGGCGGCAACCGCGATGCGGCGTCGCGCCTGGGGCTTAACCTGCTGCGGCTGCACTTCTACGTTTACGGCTACATGGGCATTCTGGCGGGTATCGCCGCGGTGGTACAGGCGCAGATAACCCAATCGGTAGCCCCCAACTCCCTGCTCGGTTTTGAGCTGACGGTGCTGGCGGCGGTGGTGCTGGGCGGCACCAGCATGACCGGTGGGCGCGGCTCCCTGACCGGCACGCTGCTGGGCGTGGTGCTGTTGGCCTTCCTGCAAAACGGCCTGACGCTGCTCAGCGTGTCGGCCTATTGGCACCAGGTGTTCAGCGGCGCGATCATTCTGATCAGCATCAGCAGCACCGCCTGGAATGAAAAACGCAAGCTGGCCAAGGAGCTATGACATGATCCAGTTAACCCGTCTGATCCCCAACGATCGGATCATCCGCCTGCAAAGCGCGATCATTATCGCCGTAGCGCTGCTGTTCGCCGGGCTGCTCGGATCGCGCTTCTTCAGCCTCGGCAATTTCCAGTCAATCGCCTCGCAGCTGCCTATCCTCGGCATGCTGGCGCTCGGGATGGGCATTACCATGCTGACCGGCGGCATCAATCTGTCGATTATCGCCGGTGCCAACGCCTGCTCGCTGGTGATGGCGGCGATTATCGTCAGCCATCCTGACCAGCCGCTGTTTCTGGCGCTGGCACTGCTGGCCGGGCTGCTGGTCGCCGTCGCCATTGGCGCACTTAACGGCGTGCTGGTCGCCTGGATCGGCGTTTCGCCCATCCTCGCTTCGCTCGGCACCATGACGCTGATCACCGGCCTGAATATTCTGCTGTCCAACGGCGCGGTGATCTCCGGTTTCCCGGCGGCGATTCAGTATCTCGGCAACGGCAGCCTGCTCGGCATCCCGGTGGCGCTGCTGCTGTTTCTGCTGGTATCCGTTGGCCTGTGGCTATTGCTGGAGCACACCACGCTCGGGCGCAGCCTGTATCTGATTGGCTCCAACGAACAAGCCACCCGTTTTAGCGGCGTAAACACCGCCCGGGTACAGATTGCGGTCTATATTTTGTCCGCCCTGCTCGGCTGGGGTGCGGCACTGCTGATGATGGCCAAATTCAACTCGGCCAAGGCCGGTTACGGCGAATCCTATCTGCTGGTGACCATTTTGGCCTCGGTGCTGGGCGGCATTAACCCGGACGGCGGGTTTGGCCGGGTGCTGGGTCTGGTGCTGGCGCTGATAGTGCTGCAAATGCTGGAAAGCGGCCTCAACCTGCTGGGCGTCAGCAGCTATCTGACCATGGCCCTGTGGGGCGGTGTGCTGATCCTGTTTATCGCATTACAGAATCGAAAAGCCTGACTGGAGAAAAACAATGGCGAGCTATTTTATTGGCGTAGATGTAGGCACCGGAAGTGCGCGCGCAGGGGTATTCGATCTCAACGGCCACATGGTCGGGCAGGCCAGCCGAACCATCGACCTGTATCGCCCGAAGGCGGACTTCGTTGAACAGTCTTCGGACAATATCTGGCAGGCGGTGTGCAACGCGGTGCGCGATGCGGTCAACCAGGCCGACATCAACCCGATTCAGGTCAAAGGACTGGGTTTTGACGCCACCTGTTCTCTGGTGGTACTGGACAAAGAGGGCCAACCGCTGACCGTCAGCCCGTCCGGCCGTACCGAGCAGAACATCATCGTGTGGATGGATCACCGCGCCATCACCCAGGCCGAACGCATCAACGCCACCAAACATCGGGTGCTGGATTTCGTCGGCGGCATCATTTCGCCGGAAATGCAGACCCCTAAAATGCTGTGGCTGAAGCAGCATATGCCGACTACCTGGGCCAATGCCGGTTACCTGTTTGACCTGCCGGACTTTCTCACCTGGCGTGCCACCCAGGACGCGACCCGCTCACTGTGTTCGACGGTGTGCAAATGGACCTATCTCGGCCATGAACAGCGCTGGGACAAAAGCTATTTCAAACAGATTGGATTGGAAGACGTGCTGGAGCACGATGCCGCCAAGATCGGCAGCGACGTCAAAATGATGGGCGAACCGCTCGGTCACGGCCTCACCCAGCGTGCCGCCAGTGAAATGGGCCTGATTGCCGGTACGGCGGTCAGCGTCTCGATCATCGACGCCCACGCCGGGACGCTCGGCACGCTCGGCGCTACCGGGGTCTCCGGTGAAGTGGCAGACTTTAACCGCCGTGTCGCGCTGATTGGCGGTACCTCCACCGGCCATATGGCGATGTCCCGTACCGCCCGTTTTATCGGCGGCGTATGGGGGCCATATTACTCGGCGATCCTGCCGGAATACTGGCTGAACGAGGGCGGTCAGTCCGCCACCGGCGCGCTGATTGACCATGTGATCCAGTCGCACCCTTGCTATCCGGAGCTGCTGGCGCAGGCAAAAACCCAGGGGCAGACGATTTATGAAGTGCTGAATGCCCTGCTGCGCCGTATGGCCGGTGAGCCGGAGGAGATTGCCTTCCTGACTCAGGATATTCATATGCTGCCGTATTTCCACGGCAACCGTTCGCCACGCGCCAACCCGACGCTGACCGGTACCCTGACCGGGCTGAAGCTGTCGCGTACCCCGGAAGACATGGCCTTGCATTATCTGGCGACCATCCAGGCGATCGCGCTGGGTACCCGTCATATTATTGAAACCATGAACCAAAGTGGCTACAGCATCGACACCATCATGGCCAGCGGCGGCGGCACCAAAAACCCGATTTTCGTGCAGGAACATGCCAATGCCACCGGCTGCGCCATGCTGTTGCCGGAAGAGAGCGAGGCGATGCTGTTGGGGGGAGCGATGATGGGCACGGTGGCGGCCGGGGTATTCGACACGCTGCCGGAAGCCATGAGCGCCATGAGTCGTATCGGTAAAACCGTGACGCCACAGACCAACAAAATCAAACGCTATTACGACCGTAAATACCGCGTGTTCCATGAGCTGTATAACGACCACATGAAATACCGCCAACTGATGCAGGAGGAGGCCTGATGCAGCAGGAATGGCAGCGGGCCGCTGAAGCCTGGGCAATCTACAGCCGGGAACTGGCGCAGCTAAGCCAGCGCATCGACGCACAAAGCTGGCAACGGCTGCTGACGGCATTGGCCGAGTGCCGGGGGAAAATCGTGGTCACCGGCGTAGGAACTTCCGGTATCGCGGCACGCAAGATAGCCCATATGCTGGCCTGCGTAGAGCGCCCGGCCATCTACCTGAACGCCACCGATGCAGCGCATGGCGATCTGGGCTTTTTGCGCAGCGATGACCTGATGATCCTGATTTCACGCGGCGGTAATTCCGACGAATTGACCCGCCTGCTGCCAACGCTGCAGGCCAAGAATGTGCCGCTGATCGGCGTAACGGAAAACCCGGATTCGGCGATCGCCAAAGCGGCACGGTTGGTGATCCGCACCGGGGTGGAAAATGAGATAGATCCGCTGAATATGCTGGCAACCACGTCTATCGTGCTGGTATTAGCAATCTTCGACGCGGCCTGCGCCTGTCTGATGGAGCGCAGTGGCTATAACAAAGAAACGCTGCTGGCGGTACACCCGGGGGGCGATGTCGGCAAGCGTTTACTGCAGGGTAAGTAATCCACGGGTATTGGTAGGGCTCAGCATACCTACGCCGAGCCCATTATCTCTATCAGGCTTTATTAATCGCCTCGATAATCACTAACCGATCGCTCAGGCGTTTTTTCGCCACCGGATCGCTGGCGGCGGCCATTTCTGCCTTCAATGCCGCCTGTTGCTGCTGACGGGCCTTCGGCTCGCCGATCAGCAGTGGCTTCACGTTGAACGACGCGACATTGCCGTAACGCCCATCTTCACTGGTAGGTACGCTGATTTTGCCGTCATTCAGCAGTTTTTCGACGATTTTACGCTCACGCTCGTAGCCTTCCAACCCAACCAACTGCCAGCGCTGCACCGCCTGTCCCTGATACTGGCCTTTTTTCACTTCGGTCAGATAACGGATAGTCAGGTTGCGGATAGTTCCGGCCTCTTCGCCATATTCAGCCTTGCTGTCCGACAGTACCGGGAACTGCATGCCCTCCAACGCGCCGCCTTTTTGCGTCAGGTGCCCCATGCGGTAGCTGTTCATGCCCAGACGGATTGGCGTGCTGTCAGTCACCGGCGTGCCGTCGGCCATCCGCAGATCGCGGATGCGCTGCCCGACCGGTTGGCGCAGGTCGATTTTATAGGTCACGCCATCGAAGAAATCATTGGTGGAATACTTGGACGCGCGGCGCTGCGGGTTAAAGCTGTAGGTGACATCGCCGTCCTGCAGCTGATTGAAGTAGCCCGCCGACCATTCCATGTACTTCTTCAATTCTTTGCCGCTGAGCTGATAAACCGTGATCTCACCGCCGGCATATTGGTAATTGAAGGCGATATCTTTGGCCGTGATGGTGCCGACGTTTAATTTTGGCCGGTCGTTATCAATCTGCAGCGCGATCACCTGCGCCTGTGGCGCATAGTAACGGCTGGCTTCCTGATACAGTTTGCTGATGCCGGTATCCTGCACGTGCACCTGCGGGATCCCCTTCACTGCATCCGGCGGCACCAGATCCTGGCCGCTGAGCTGAGCAATAGGCCGGTTGGCGTTGGCGCGCAAAATCTTGTGATAAGGCTGATAAATCTCTTCCAGCTTTTTATCCGACGCGATGCCTTTGATTGGATAGGTATAGCTGTCTTTGTTGATCAGCACGTACTTGCCGTTGTGTTGCTCAAACTGCAAATCGATGCGCGAAAGCGCACGGCCATATTTGTCCGGTTCGGTGACGATCACGCCGTTAATCACTTCTTTATCGACTTTGACGTGCATATGCCCGGCGACGATCGCCGCCAGTTCCGGGTTCGCGCGGGCGATATCGCCAACGCCGGTGCCTGGGCGCTGGTTCTCGTTGTCGATGCCCATGTGCGCCACCAGCACGATCGCGTCCACTTCACCCTGAATTTGCTGAATGACCTGCTTCACCGCCTGCACCGGATCGGTAAAGTTCAACCCTTTCACCCGGTCGGTGCCTTTGGCGAACTCTGCGGTCATCGGCGTATCCATGCCGATAATGCCGATTTTCACGCCCTGGCGTTCAATGATTTTATACGCCGGCAGGTAGGGTTTGCCGCTCTCCCACAGAATATTGCCGGCCAATGCCGTGCCCTTGAACTGGTTCAGTGAGGTGGAAAGCGGTTTGAGGCCGAAATCGAATTCATGATTGCCCATCACCCAGACGTCATAGTCCAGCGCGTTAAACCCGAGGATCATCGGGCTGGTTTTGTCGTTTTTAAAAGTCTCGACAAAGTTGCCCTGAATGGTGTCACCGGCATCGACCAGGATCACGTTCGGCTGCTTCGCACGAACCTGTTGCACCTGGGTGGCGATTTGGCTCAGGCTGCCGGCCAGGTTTTCGGTGTCGGTCGAATAATCCCAGGGCACAAAGGTGCCGTGCAGATCGGACGTGCCGAGGATGGTGATATTGACTGGTTCAGAAGCCATTGCAGAGGTACCCAGGCAAAGCAAAACAGCAAGAAGTGTCTTCTTCATTATCATCTAATTATAGGAAGGGGAACGAACAGGAATCATGCGATCTGGAACACAAGCTTGCCAGTATCTTTGCAAGGTAAAAAATAAAATTGGGAGGTGGATCAATGAATACCTCCCTATTTCGCCCTCTATGCCCTAAATCATTGGCGTTGTATCAAGGCGGCTTGTAGGGGCGCAGCATGCTGCGCCCAAATTAACGAGGATAGGGCATATATATATCGAAACGATGGCTCTTGGTGGTCGAGGCCGCATGCGCAGGCACGTTAGCCAATGGCGGAGCGTAATCCGGCCGCTTGACCACCACGCGCTTGGTCGCCAGACGGCGTGCCGGCTCCAGCAGACCATCGGCATCGTCGTCGCTGCCCACCAGCGACTGGAACACCCGCATCTCTTTCTTCACCAGCGCGCTTTTCTGCTTGTGCGGGTACATGGGATCCAGGTACACCACCTCGGGTGGTGAGTCGAGCTCGGCTAACGCCGTCAGACTGGAGGCATGCAGCAGAGTCATGCGTTCGCGCAGCCATGGGCCGATTTCCGCATCCTGATAGCCACGTTGCAGTCCGTCGTCCAGCAAGGCAGCCACCACCGGATTACGCTCCAGCATCCTCACCCGGCAGCCCAGCGATGCCAGCACAAAGGCATCACGCCCCAGCCCGGCCGTGGCATCCACCACGTTTGGCCGATAGCTGCCCTTGATGCCGACCGCCTTCGCCACCGCTTCGCCACGCCCGCCGCCGAAGCGGCGCCGGTGCGCCATAGTGCCGGAGATGAAATCGACGTAGATCGCCCCCAGCTTGGGTTCGTCACGCTTACGCAACTCCAGACGTTCCGGCGTCAGTACCAGCGCCATCGTCGCGTCGTCGTCCGAAACCAACTGCCAGCGTTCCGCCAGAATAGACAAGGCGCCGGGATCGGCGCCTTCTTCACACAATAAACACACGCTCACCGGTGGGGTTATCCTTTAATGCCGTAATGGCGCAGCATAGCATCCAGCTGCGGCTCACGGCCACGGAAGCGTTTGAACAGTTCCATCGGCTCTTCGGAACCGCCACGCGACAGAATGTTGTCGAGGAAGGATTTGCCGGTTTCGGCGTTGAAAATCCCCTCTTCTTCAAAGCGCGAATAGGCATCGGCCGACAGCACTTCTGCCCACAGATAGCTGTAGTAACCCGCTGCGTAACCGCCGGCAAAGATATGGCTGAAAGCATGCGGGAAACGACCCCAGCTTGGCGAAGGCACGACCGCCACACTCTTTTTCACTTCTGCCAGCGTTGGCAGGATCTGCGCACCTTTCTCTGGGCTGTATTCGGCGTGCATGCGGAAGTCGAACAGGCCAAACTCCAACTGGCGCAGGATGAACAGCGCCGCCTGATAGTTTTTCGCCGCCAGCAGCTTGTCCAGCATCTCTTTCGGCAGCGGTTCGCCGCTTTGATAATGGCCGGAGATAAATGCCAGTGCTTCCGGCTCCCAGCACCAGTTTTCCATAAACTGGCTTGGCAGTTCGACCGCATCCCATGGCACACCGCTAATCCCGGAAACACCGGCGGTATCGATTTGGGTCAGCATATGATGCAGACCGTGGCCGAACTCGTGGAACAGCGTGGTCACTTCGTTATGGGTGAACAGCGCCGGCTTGTCGCCCAGCGGGCGGTTGAAGTTACAGGTCAGGTAGGCAACCGGTTTTTGCAACTCGCCATTAGCCTTGCGCAGGCTGCCGACGCAGTCGTCCATCCAGGCGCCGCCACGTTTGTTTTCACGGGCATACAGGTCGAGGTAGAAGCTGCCGCGCAGCTCACCGTTAGCATCGAACAGATCGAAGAAACGCACCTCTGGATGCCAGGTATCCACATCTTTGCGTTCTTTGGCGGTGATGCCGTAAATGCGTTTGACCACTTCGAACAGCCCTTCCACTACGCGCTGTTCCGGGAAATAAGGGCGCAGTTGCTCGTCGCTGATCGAGAACAGGTGCTGTTTCTGCTTTTCGCCGTAATAGGTAATGTCCCAGGCTTCCAGCTCATCCACACCGTAATGCTGTTTGGCGAAGGCACGCAGCTGAGCCAGTTCCTGTTCGGCCTGTGGACGGGCGCGTTTGGCCAGATCGCTAAGGAAACCCAGTACCTGCTCTGGGTTTTCCGCCATTTTGGTCGCCAGTGACTTGTCGGCATAGCTGTCAAAGCCCAGCAGCTGGGCCAGTTCGTGGCGCAGCGCCAGCGTTTCCGCCATCACTTCACTGTTGTCCCATTTGCCGGCATTCGGCCCCTGATCGGAGGCGCGGGTGGCAAAAGCGCGATACATCTCTTCACGCAGCGCACGGTTATCGCCGTAGGTCAGCACCGGCAGATAGCTTGGCATATCCAGCGTCAGCAACCAGCCGTCCTGCTCTTTGGCCTGCGCCATCGCCTGGGCCTGAGCCAATGCACTTTCCGGCAGGCCGCTCAGCTCGGCTTGATCGGTGATCAGCTTGCTCCAGCCCATGGTGGCGTCGAGCACGTTGTTACTGTACGTAGAACCCAGCTCGGACAGGCGTGCCACGATCTCGCCGTAGCGACGCTGTTTTTCCGGCGACAGGCCAATACCCGACAGTTCGAAATCACGCAGCGCGTTTTCAACCGACTTGCGCTGCGGCGCGGTCAGTTGCGCAAAGGCTTCGCCCTCTTTCAGGCTGCGGTACGCCTGGTACAGCCCTTCGTGTTGCCCTACCCAGGTGCCGTACTCGGACAGCAACGGCAGCGCCTGCTCATAGGCGGCGCGCAGTTCCGGGCTGTTTTTCACCGAGTTCAGATGCCCTACCGGCGACCAGATGCGCGACAGGCGATCGTCAGACTCCGCCAGTGGCTGACACAGGTTATCCCAGGTAAATGGCCCCGGCTGCGCGACAACGCGCTCTACCGTAGCGCGGCAGTCATCCAGGGCGGATTGCACCGCGGGCACGATATCTTCTGGACGAATGGCGGAAAACGGCGGCAGGGAAAACGGGGTCAGCAACGGATTTGTCATAGGGCAGTCCTGATTAGCGTTGGGGCCCGCCACGACGGGCAGGCCTTAAAATGCGTATGAATATCTAACATGGAGCCAAGCAGCAGGAAAATCAATGGCCCGACGTTGATAGATAGTGCCTTAAACGGCACTCTGGCGGATCTTCGCGGCCAGCGAGGCCAGATGCTGGTCGTCGGCGCGCGCCGCGTCGTGGGACGAAAGGTAGCCTTCATAGCGGTCGAAGAATTTCGCCGAGGTCGATTCGATAGGCTGCCACTGCTCCAGCGCAGCGGTACCGTGCATCGGGATCAGCTTGGCATGCACATGGTCGACGCCAAAACCTTCGAACACCATGCCGCAGCGTCCCACGTCGTCAAACGCCCGGTCGAGCAACTGCGCCACTCGCTTGGTCGCCAACATCAGCTCGCTGAGCACCTCGTCCGGCAACGCAAAGGCGTAGCTCTCGTAGTGCGCCTTGGGGATCACTACGCTGAACCCCTCGGTATTCGGATAGATGGAAAGGAACGCCATATGACTCTCGTCCTCCCAAATTTTATGGCACGGCACTCTGCCCGCCACCATTTCGCAAAAGATGCAGCTCATTGTCTCCTCCTGAATGGTACGGCGAGCCAAAAGCCCGCCGTAAAAAGCCTTTCAGCAACATAGCGGATATTTTGCCTTTTGACTGCTATTCCCCCGCATTTCCTGCCCAAATAGCCGGGCGCCGTTGATGCCAGGGCGCTGCCCGCTCCAGTTGCCCTGCCAATTGCAGCAGCTGATCTTCACGGCCAAAACCGGCGACGAATTGCATGCCTATCGGCAGATTGTGTTGCGCATCATGCGCCAGCGGTACCGACATCGCCGGCACGCCGGCTACGTTAAACACTGGCGTGAACGGCGAATGGTCGAACAAGTGTGCGGTCCACTCCAGGCCACTCATATCCGCCGTTCCGGTACCGTAGCGACCGATCCGCCAGGGCAAGTCAGGCATGGTCGGGGTCAACAACAGATCGTACCGCTGGAAATAGGCGCCCACGGCACGAGTCACCCGGTTACGCACTTCAAGCGCCGCAACCATATCCACCGCCCTGGCGGTCAATCCGTAGCGGTAACAGGCCAAGGTTTCCGGCTCCAGCATGTCGGTTGAAATCGCCCGTCCGGTGGTTTGGCTCAGCCCCTCGACCCAACCGACCAGATTGGCACACCAGATCTGCGCATTGGCGAATACCAGTTCCTGCCAGCTGACGCCGATCGGCATCTCCGCCTCGGCGACCTGATGGCCCAGCTCGCTCAGCAGCACTGCGGTATCGTTGGTGGCCTGAACGATTTGCGGATCGGTTTTCCCGCCATTCCAGGCCTGGGTCATTATGCCGATATGCAACCGGCCAGGGTCTCGGGTGACCTGCGACAGCCAGGACTCTGCCGACGGTGTCGTGTAATAAGGTTCGCCGGGATGGGGGTGTTGTAGCGCATCCAGTAACGCGGCGCTGTCGCGTACCGTGCGACTCAGCCCCAACTGAACGCCAAAACCGTTGAACACTTCATCCATCGCCGGGCCATGTGATACCCGACCGCGCGTCGGTTTAAGGCCGAACAGCCCATTCGACGACGCAGGCACGCGAATAGAACCGGCGGCATCAGTGGCATGTGCCATAGGCACGACCCCGGCAGCAACCGCCGCACCGGCTCCGCCGCTGGAACCTCCGGCGCTGAAATCAGGGTTCCAGGGATTGCGCGTAGCACCGTACAACACCGCTTCGGTGGTGGTGCTGAACGCCATCTCCGGCGTGGTGGTTCTGCCAAAGGTCACCAGCCCTGCGCGATGGATATTACTCATCAGATAGCTGTCTTCCTCGGCAATCTGCCCCTGTGCCAACCGGCTCCCCAATTCAAGGCGCTTACCGGCCATGCTGATAGCGATATCCTTGATCAGAAAGGGAACCCCCGACAGCGGGCCCCGCTTCTCCCACTGCGGCTGCAACCAATGTTCCACCACCGCATTGATCGCCGGGTTTACCGCCTCAACCGCAGCCCTCGCCGTCTGCTGTAGCTCCTGCGCACTGACTTCACCCGCCTGTACCAATGCTGCCAACCCCAGCGCGTCGTAGCTGACGTACTCGCTCAGTTTCATCGTCTCTTCCTTCATCCGTTATGGTTTCGCCGGGTTTTCCGACGTCCGTTCCACGGTAGGAGGATTGGCGCTATAGTTGAAATTGATAGATTTAATACGAGGAATAGTTATCAACAATTTAAAGCGGGTCGATCTCAACTTGCTGGTCACGCTGGAAGCGCTGCTCAGCGAACGCAATGTGACGCGGGCGGCGGCACGCCTCAATCTGAGCCAGCCGTCGGTCAGCATTCAACTGGCCAAGCTGCGCGAGATTTACCACGATCCCCTGCTGCTGCCCGGCCCGCGAGGGATGTTGCCCACGGCACGCGCGCTAAGCCTGTTGACGCCTCTGCGCCAGACGCTGGCCGACCTCGGCCGCCTGCTGGCGCCGGAACGCCCGTTTGATCCGCTGCTGGCCGAAATGACCTGGCAGCTGGCCGCCGCCGACGCCGCCGAATATGCCATCCTGTTGCCGATGCTGCCCCAACTGCGGCAGGCGGCCCCCAAATCTCGCCTGGCGATCCGCGAGGCATCGCCGAAACACATGAGCCGCGATCTGGCAGACGGCGTGATCGACCTCGGTTTTTTGTCCCGGGAAGAAGCCCCCGCCGAGCTGCGCCATCGACAGTTGTTTCGCGAGCAGTACCTGCTGGTAGGCCGTCGTGACCATCCGTTGTTGCAAAGCCCCCCTTCGCTGGAGCAGTTTTGTCAGTTGGAGTTCGTGATGGTTTCGCAAGACGGCGGCGGGTTTCGCACCCTGATAGACACGCTGTTGGAAGCGCAGGGATTAGCGCGACGCGTCGTGATGTCGCTGCCGCACTTCCTGTTCATCCCCGCGCTGCTGGCAAGGTCCGATATGGTCGCGATGCTACCTTCGCGCATGCTGGGCGAACTGCTGGGCGACCTGCGCACCTGGCCGGCGCCGTTGGAAATCCCCGGTTATGACATGGTGATGGTATGGCATGAACGCTCGCACCGCGATCCGGCCCATAGCTGGCTGCGTGAGCAAGTGGTTGACGCCCTGGAGGGCTCGGCGACGCCACTATAAAACCTCAACCAGCTCAAACTGTTGAAACACCAGCCACATCTGGGGCGAAAAAGTGCCTTCACGCGTAAAAAAATCCTGGTGCCCTTGCCGCCAGAACGCGAGGCTTTTATCCCCCTCACCCTCCTGTGCCGCCATCTCGGCCGTAACGTCGCAATAGCGAGTCAGCCTCAATGACAGGATCCTGATGACGCAGGCCGGTTCGCCGCGACCGTCAAGCACGACGTTGTAATCCCCAACCCTGGGTTCTTGCTCTTGCTGATAAGAAAGATAAGAACAGCAGGTGGCAGTTTTCTGCCCCTCGAGCACCCGTTGCAACAGCTCGTCTGCCAGCGCCGGGCTGTCGCCGAATGGCCAACGAGACGCGCCGGGATATTTAGCCAAAATGGCCGCTTTAGTCATTGTCCTGCTCCTTGATAGAAGGTCTGAGGTAACGCATTTCACTTTTTCCCGCCCAGACAGTTTATACTGTGCAGAATATAAGCCTTTATTCTGTTCAGCAGGCTCCGTCGGGAGCACAAGGAATTACCACAAGCCATGTTAAGTTACCGCCACAGTTTCCACGCCGGCAACCACGCCGACGTGCTTAAGCACACCGTTCAAAGCCTGATCATCGAATCGCTGAAAGAAAAAGAGAAGCCGTTCCTGTACCTGGATACCCACTCCGGCGCAGGACGCTATCAGCTGAGCGGTGAACACGCCGAACGCACCGGGGAATATCTGGAAGGCATCGGTCTGCTGTGGCAACGTGATGACCTGCCGCAAGAGCTGGCAGCCTACATGAGCGTAGTGCACAACTTTAACCGCACCGAAAGGTTGCGTTACTACCCAGGTTCGCCACTGATTGCCCGTCAACTGCTGCGTCCGCAGGATAAAATCCACCTGACCGAGCTGCACCCGAGCGACTTCCCGTTGCTGCGCAGTGAGTTCCAGAAGGACGAGCGTGCCAAGGTGCAACGCGCCGATGGCTACCAGCAGTTGAAATCCCAACTGCCGCCGCTGTCGCGCCGCGGGCTGATCCTGATGGACCCGCCTTACGAAATGAAAACCGATTACCAGGACGTGGTAAAAGGCCTGCAGGAAGGCTACAAGCGCTTTGCCACCGGCACCTACGCGCTGTGGTACCCGGTAGTGATGCGCCAGCAAATCAAGCGCATGCTGAAAGATCTGGAAGCCACCGGCATCCGCAATATTCTGCAAATCGAACTGGCGGTAAGACCCGACAGCGACCAGCGCGGCATGACGGCCTCCGGCATGATTGTGATTAACCCGCCGTGGAAACTGGAACAGCAGATGAACAACGTGCTGCCGTGGCTGCACAAAACCCTGGTGCCGTCAGGCAACGGTCACCATTTGGTGAACTGGGTGGTGCCGGAATAAGCTTCCGGGGCGCGGCCTGCCGCGCCTTTACCCCACCTATCACAGCCATCGACGCAATCTTTGCGACAAACCTGCATCAGGCGTTAAACTCTTACGCTCTTCGATTCACACAATTCATGGAAATCCCAGATGACCAAACATTACGATTATCTAGCAATTGGCGGCGGCAGCGGCGGCATCGCATCGATCAACCGGGCAGCCATGTACGGCCAGAAATGCGCACTGATTGAAGCCAAAGAACTGGGCGGCACCTGCGTAAACGTGGGTTGTGTACCGAAAAAAGTTATGTGGCATGCGGCGCAAATCGCCGAGGCCATCCACCTGTACGGCCCGGATTACGGTTTCGATACCACCGTCAACGCGTTTGACTGGAAGAAGCTGGTCGCCAACCGCACCGCTTATATCGACCGCATCCATAATTCCTACGACAACGTGCTGGGTAAAAACAAAGTCGACGTGATCAAAGGCTTCGCACGCTTTATCGACGCCCACACGGTGGAAGTGAACGGTGAAAAAATCACCGCCGACCATATCCTGATCGCCACCGGAGGCCGTCCAAGCCACCCTGACATTCCAGGTGCAGAATACGGCATCGATTCAGACGGTTTCTTCGATCTGGACGCCATGCCAAAACGCGTTGCGGTGGTGGGTGCTGGCTATATCGCGGTAGAAATCGCCGGCGTGCTGAACGCGCTCGGGGCCGAAACGCACCTGTTCGTACGTAAACACGCGCCACTGCGGACTTTCGACCCTATGGTTGTCGAGACCCTGGTGGAAGTGATGAACACCGAAGGGCCAAGCCTGCACACGGAATCCGTGCCAAAAGCCATCGTCAAAAACGCCGACGGCAGCCTGACGTTGCAGTTGGAAAACGGCAAGGAATTCACCGTCGACAGCCTGGTGTGGGCGATTGGCCGCGAACCGGCGACCGATAACCTGAACCTGGCCGCTACCGGGGTGAAAACCAACGAAAAAGGCTATATCGACGTCGATAAATACCAAAATACCAACGTAAAAGGGATTTACGCGGTGGGCGACAACACCGGCGCCGTCGAACTGACCCCGGTCGCCGTTGCCGCAGGCCGTCGCCTGTCAGAACGCCTGTTCAACAACAAGCCGGAAGAGCACCTGGATTACAGCAACATCGCCACCGTGGTGTTCAGCCACCCGCCGATCGGCACCATTGGCCTGACCGAACCGGAAGCGATTGAGAAATTCGGTGCGGACAACGTGAAAGTGTACAAATCTTCCTTCACCGCCATGTACAGCGCCGTGACGCAGCACCGCCAACCGTGCCGCATGAAGCTGGTCTGCGTGGGCAAAGAAGAGAAGATTGTCGGCCTGCACGGCATCGGTTTCGGCATGGACGAGATCCTGCAGGGCTTTGCCGTAGCCATTAAAATGGGCGCGACCAAGAAAGACTTCGACAACACCGTGGCGATCCACCCGACCGCCGCAGAAGAGTTTGTGACCATGCGCTAAATACCGTCACAGTACTGCATGGGTCATATGCTTAACCATATGACCCTTTTTTTAACTGCAGACTCAGCCATCAGCCGCGGGTATCCACCGTCACAGAGGCCGACAAGCCGCTGTCGATCTGCTCGGGATGGTCAAAGACAATTTTTACAGGCACACGCTGCACGATCTTGGTGAAATTCCCGGTAGCGTTATCGGGTGGCAATAACGCGAAGGTTGCCCCGGTGGCGGGTGAAACGCTATCGACTTTGGCGTAAAACGTTTTCCCCGGGTAAGCGTCAATGTAGACTTCTACCGGTAACCCTTTACGCATCCGCGCCTTTTGGGTTTCTTTGAAGTTGGCACTGATCCAAGGGGTTTTTCCGGACACAATACTGGCGATGGCTTGCCCCGCTTGCACCATCATTCCGACCTGCAGGCTGCGATTACTGATCACGCCGTCAATCGGCGCGACTATTCGTGTATAACTCAGCGTCAGCTTTGCTTGCTCTAGGTTAGCTTGAGCTTGTTCCACGTTAGCCCTGCCCTGTTCAATCTCGCTTTGTTGTACGTTAAGCTTATCGCTTTGCGTCCTCAGACTCGCTTGCGTCTGGGTGTATTTCGCCTCTGCCACCTTGTAACTGGACGTTGCATTATCCATATCACCTTGTGAAACATAATGTTTTTTATCAAGAATTTGAAAACGAAGGTATTGTTGGCGCGCGTACTGCAGACTGGCTGCCGCGGAACTTACGTCGCTACGGTATTCCTCTATGGTGCTTTTTTGCATCTGATAACTGGCTTGGGCATTGGTCAATGCAGCCTGGCTCTGCGCCAACGTCGCCACCGCTTTTTGTACGGCGACAACAAACTCCCTGTCGTCCAACTGCGCCAACAAATCACCTTTTTTTACTCGATGGTTGTCCAGAATATTTGAATTAACCACCACAGCACTGATGCGAGCGCTGATATTGGTAATGTCAGTTTGTATATAGGCGTTGTCGGTGGTTTGGAAATAACGCCAATAAAGAAGCCAATAAAAAAAACCGGCCAGCACCACTATCAGGGCAAGTAATAAAGCTATTTTCCTAGTGTGTTTCATAGCTGATTCCAATAAGCTGAATGGCGTTCGAGCGCCATTCAGGTTTAAAAATGGGTCATCTTGGGTGCAATATTCACTTTTCTCGTTATCACATCCGTATCAATTGCTTGCCTAAATGTTTGCCATTGAGCAAGTCAATAAATGCCTGGGGGGCATTTTCCAGTCCGTCGGCTATCGTCTCGCGGTATTTCAACTGACCTTTTTCTGCCGCATTCAATAAGAAGGTGTCCGACTCAAGGTAATCCTTGAACCATTCAGTCACCAGGAAGAAACGATTCACAGGAGCGTCGGGCAGGGAGGAGAAAAAGGCCGCAGGACTGGCTGCATCAACCTCAGTGCCCAGATTGTAATTAGCGGCATTCCCGCAGATGGGCACCCTGGCACCTTCATTCAGTAATTTGGCGACAAACAGCGAAATGCGCCCGCCAACGTTCTCAAAATAGATATCGATACCTTGTGGACACGCGGCGCGAAGATCGCGTTTGAGATCCGCAGTTTTATAGTTCAGGCAAGCATCGAAGCCCAACTCCTCAACTGCATAGCGACATTTTTCGTCGCTCCCAGCCAGTCCCACAACGCGACAGCCTGCCAGCTTGCCGAGTTGCCCCACTACCGAGCCCACCGACCCCGAGGCGGCAGAAACCACCAGCGTCTCACCCGGCTTAGGCTTCGCTATTTTGTTCAAACCAAAATAAGCCGAACGGCCAGGCGTACCCACCACGCTGAGAAAAATAGTGGGAGACAATGCCGTTGGCGGCAAACGATGAACGGTAAAATTTTGCGCATCGCCAACATAATATTTCTGCCAACCGGAGAAGCTAAATACGCGATCACCAACACTAAACAGAGGATTACGGGAGGCAACAATCTCACCAATAGTTTCCCCCTGGATCACCTCCCCTAACTTGATCGAACTAATATAACCGGTGCTCTTATTGAGCCTTGCGCGAGTATAAAGGTCTATCGATAACCACTTATTCTCGACCAGGAACTCGCCTGGATGTAATTCACCTACGGTGTCAGTTTCGACCCTGAAATTTTCCAGCGTTGCGGCCCCATCCGGGTGGCTATTTAATACGATCGATGTATTCTCAAACTGACTCATGTCGTTCCCCCTCTAAACTGCATATGAAATGATTTTCAGAGCCGGCAGCAATACTCGGCCAGGCGCGGTTAACGTCCTTTGGCGCGCAAATGGGATGTCCACCGGTATTTTGGCCAATAAAAACTGAACCACACCATCAGTAAGGTCAGCGGCCACCCACTCATAAAAATAATCGTATCGACAGGCAAGTCCTCCCTGTGCGATAGCGTATATACCCCGATAGCCTTCAGCAGAAACACCAGGATCCACGCCAGAGAAACTTCATGCCAAACCTTGGCATATTGTGGAGTGCCATAGGCTGGAATGCTTTTCAACATTGGCATCGCCTGCTCTGCCAGCGTGCGAACCATGGGTTTCCCTATCAGGGAATAGAATGCAAACACTATCACCACGGAGAGTGCACCACTCACCGAGAGAAATACGTTTTCTTTCTTGATGGCGAATGGAGCGTATCCATGCAAATAAACGTAGTGACTGAACCCTGACACCAGGATTAATGCAATCACCGACAAAGAACCGCTGCGTTTGGTCAGGAGCTCCACAGCGCCGGAATAGAGAGCCGTCACCAATAATGCAAGGCCCGCCCCCCCCCACCAGAAAGCAATGTTATAAAGCACGATAGGGGCAATAATGGTGATGCGCGCGTCGCGCGATAGCAGGTAATGCCAGACAGTCATCGATTTTTGACTCATCGTCCCCCCTCTTTTTTTGCATACAAACGAAAATCATGAGAAGAGAACAAGACGAGCAGCGCCGTTGCCAGCATCATTCCTCCCATGATCAGAAACAAATCGTTAAATGCCATAATCTCCGACTCACGAGCGATCCTTTTACCCAGCAACGCGCAAGCCGTACTTTTGACACTTATGGCATCGGCCGCCAAACCGCGTTCGATCAGAAGGCTTTTTATGTTGCTGAGATATCCCGTAAACGCATTGCTGCCTGAAACCAACGAGGTCTTGATGACATCAACATGGGTGTAAATTCGCGTGATGAAAAACGTGCTCAGGATAGCTGTGCCACAAGAACCGCCGAGGCTGCGAAAAATATTGATCAACACGGCAGAGGAAGCGCTGTCCTTTTGTTGGACATTTCGGGTGGCGAGGAGGGAGAGAGGCACCATGATAAAAGGTTGCCCTAATGCGCGGATCAACATAGACCACGCCATCTGCGGCCCGGCAAAATTGCCATCCATCGAACAATCCATAAATGCGCTGATGGCCAGGCCAACAAACCCAATGCAGATCAGATATTTGGGGTTATAGCGTTGAATGAGCCGAGGAATAAACGGCAGGATGATCAACTGAGGAAAGCCCATCCAGATCACAACCGTGCCGATTTCGGACGCATTGTAATCATGCACCATCGTCAGATAGTAAGGCACCAGGAACAACGTGCCATAGATAGCCACACCTAACATGGCGAAAATTACGATGGCGCACGAAAAGTTATAGTCACGAAACAGCCTTAGATTGATCAGCGGATGGGGGTGCGTAAGTTGGGAGTACATGAATATGATAAAGCTGATGCCAGAGGTTATCGCCAGCACGCAGATCATATTGGACTCCAGCCAGTTTTCCTCTCCCCCCTTTTCGAGAATGACCTCCAGCGCACCCAAGCACAGCATGACGGAAACAATGCCGACAAAATCCCCATGGCGAATGATGTTCCAGTTAATAGTTGGGTGTTTTAAAGCGTACTGAATCAGTCCCCACGACAGCAGGGCCGGAATGGCATTGATATAAAATATGGCGTGCCAGGAAAAATTATCGGTCAACCAGCCACCCAACGCGGGCCCCACCGCCGGCGCAAATGTGCCGATAATACTGAATAAGGACATACCTAAAGGCCGCTTTTCCATCGGCAGGATCTCGATAATCAAGCGAAATGAAATCGGGATCAGCGCACCGCCGCTGAACCCTTGCAACGCCCGAAATACAATCATGGAGCTCAGGTTCCAGGCGGCGGAACAGAGCAACGATGCCCCGAGAAAACCGGCAATACACCATAGAGCATAGCGCCCCGTGCCCAGCGCCTGGCAAAGCCAGCCGCAAAGCGGGATAGCTACAATTTCGGCGGTGAAATAAGAGGTCATCAGCCAAGAACTGTCGTTCAACGTCGCGGAAAGCGCTCCCTGGATCACTTTCATTGATGAGTTGGCAATTTGAATATCCAGGATGGCCATAAAGCCCCCTATCAACCCGCCGATAATGGCGCACCACTCACGACGGGATACTCCGCCCTTCTCGGCCGGGGTATCCCGTGCCACCGCAGTGGTACTCATGACAGCACCTTACATAACTGACTGGCTGTCTGACTGATTTGCGGGGTATTCATCATTGAAATGTGATTACCTGGTGCGTTTATGACCGTCAGTCCCCCTTTTGCCAGCAACGCCCAGCCGAGGCCAGGGGTCTCCTGACGAAGGCGATCGGCCAGAATATCTTCGGCCTCTGCGACAACGATTTTGCCGGTATATTCTGCGCCCTGATAACCGTCTGTGGCGGAAATATGGGCCTGCAAGATCGTCAGGAAATGCTGAAAATGAAGGCTGCTGATGTTATCCGGTACCAGATTTGCTCGCTTGAATTCTTGCAGGAAGAGTGCAGAACGTTGCGTTTCAGACATCGCCGCCAATGCCGGGCCGGCAATCGCGAGTGAAATGCCGGTAAAGCGCTCGACCTTACGTGCAAAATAGGCCAGCCGTTCGTACTCATCCAACGGCATCGCACGATCAACCTTAACCTGGGGCGCTGGCTGGTCCAATACCAGCACCGTCGGCGTCGATCCAATGGCTGACTGCAGTTGTTGAGCCATTTCGAAAGCAATGGTCGCACCTAAAGACCAACCGCCCAAGACCAGATTCGGCCGTTGGACTATCTCTTGCGCCTGTAGCAGATAAAATGCAGCTAATGTTTTGATATCGTGGTTGTAGGCCTCATCTTTGCTAAAGTCAGCCACCTGCAAACCATACACCGGATACTCCGTCCCCAACTCGCGGGCCAGCGGGTGGTAACACAAGATGTTGCCACCTGCAGGATGAATCAGCAGCAAGGTTGGTTTACTTTCCACGTTCCCTGGATTAAGTAACACTAACGGTGATAACTCTCGGGGTTCTTTTTGCGTTAGCAGGGCCGCAAGCTGCCGGATGCTGCTGGATTCAAACAGCTCACCCAATGATAAAGAGCTGCCAAAATGCTGGTTTACCTCAATAATCAACTTCAATGCAGTGACTGAGTTTCCCCCCAGTTTGAAGAAATCATCTCGCGTATCCAACTGCTCGCGTTGCAGCACACGACAATAAATACCGTAGAGATGCTGTTCTATCGCGCCTTCCGGCTCCTTAGCCTGTTGAGACATATCAACGGAAGCGAAGGGCAGAGCCGCATAGTCGATTTTTCCGCTGGCCGTCAGCGGCAGCTTTTCCAACCATACCCATTGATCCGGCTGCATATAGTGAGGGAGTTGGTGTTGCAAAGCCGCCTGCACCTGAATGCATCCTTCCTTCATCACACCACAACAGTAAGCCACCAGCCGCGTTTCGCCTTCGCTTAGCGGCCATTGCTTGACGGCAGCTTGTTCAACGCCAGGCTGTTGCAGTATCACATGCTCTATTTCGCCCAGCTCCACACGGTAACCGCGTACTTTCACCTGGCGATCGAGCCGTCCCAAAAATTCAAGATTGCCATCCGATAACCAGCGCCCCTTGTCACCAGTACGGTAGAGACGTTCGCCAGCCAAAAAAGGGTGGGGAATAAAATGAAGACGATTTTGCGTTTCAAGCCCCACATAACCGGCGGTCAGGTGCGCTCCCCCCAGATAAATCTCGCCGGGCAGACCTATGGGGACTAGCTGTTGTTCAGGATCAAGCACTAACACATGGCTGTCCGCCAAAGGCTTGCCCACCGGTAAATAGTCACCAACGCCACAGTCAATAACGTCAGGGAGGGTATAGGTAGCAACACCGACGGTGCATTCAGTTGGCCCATAATGATTAACAATTCGGCAATTTTCCCGCCATTGGCGGACATGCTTGACCAACGAGAGCGGTACCCTTTCCCCTCCCAGAACCAACAAATTACGCGGCAGCAATGCGATTGCCTGTGGAGAGGTCAATAATGCCGCCAGATGCGTCGGCGTTATTTTCATGCAATCCAGCGGTTGATCGGCCAGATAAGAGAATAATGCCTGGGGATCGTTGAGCAGTTGGACACTGATCACCTCAAGCTGCCCCTGATTGATCAGCGCGGGGAACAACATGGTGTGTGCCAGATCGGTGGTGAAAGAAGAGAACATGCCATATCGTGCACCCACCGGTTGGTTGAGAACCGGGGTGATCGCCTGACAATATTGGCTCAGATGGCCATGGTTTACCCTGACGCCCTTGGGTTTTCCGGTACTGCCGGAGGTATAGATAATGTACGCGGGTGCATCCACAGATGCTTTCGATGAAGCGGGATTGCCGCTGGGTAGCGCATCGAATATCTGATCTATTGGGATTACAGGCCTTGAGATGTCGGGGGAATCCGCATCCACCAATATGAAGCGCACCGCAGAATCCTGCAAAATAAACTCGACCTGTTCCGCAGGCAGACCCGTATCGATGGGAACATAACATCCGCCCCCTTTCAATACGGCCAGCAGGGCCACGACGCTACGCTCGCTTTTTCCCATGAAGAGCGCGACAGGCTGCCCCGGCAATAGACCCTTCACCAGCAAATGGTGCGCTAAACGATTGGCTTGCTCATTGAGCTGTTGATAACTCAGTGTGCGACCGGCACAACGTACTGCCAGCAATTCAGGAGATTGAGCCGCCTGACGTTCAAATTGCTCATGAACAGCCTCGGGCACGTTATGGGGAGTAGGCTTGCATCCACTCAGCAACTGCAGGCGCTCCGCCCGGCTCACCAGCGACAAATCTTGCACCCTGAGTTGGGGGTGTTCGATGAAGGCTTCCAGCAGAGTTCGCAAATCGTTCAACATGCGCGTTATCGTGCCCCGATTAAACAAGTCAGGGTTGTAGTTCATGGTAAACAACAAGCTACCGCTGTCTTCCTCTACCCACAGATTCAAATCCAGTTTTGACACGCCGTAATCAACCTTGAGCGGCTTATAGGTGAACCCTGTGGTGTTATGGAAATGCGGAAATACCTGATAGGTGAGCGCGGCCTGAAAAAGCGGGTTGACCTGCGGGTTACGCACATAGGCTATTTTGTCGAGAATATCATTGAGTGGGATCGCCTGATAAATCTGAGCCTGCTCACTCTCTTCACGAGCGCTTTTGACGATTTCCTGGAGCTTCGACACCGGACTTACCATCAAACGCAGGGGCAAAGTATTCATAAACAACCCCATCATGTTCTGTGTCTCGGGTTGATTACGGTTTGCGAAAGGCACGCCGATAACGATCTGTTGTTGTCCGCTATGCTTATGCAACAGGAGCGTATAGGCTGCCAGGATCACGTGGAACGGAGTGGCCCCCTGTTGCGCCGCATACGACTGAAGGCGCTGGATGAACCCCTGATCGAAATACTGACCAATCATACTGCCAGCCGTGCTCATCCTCGATGGCCGCGGGCGATCGGTCGCTATCTCAAGCGCTCCTCGCATGTCTTTAAGCTTATTTGCCCAATGCATCAGCCCTTGTTGGTAATCCGTGCTGGAATACCACTGCTGTTCGGCCAGTGCATAATCGGAGAATTGCAGGAAACCTTCGGTCTGCGGCATATCGCCATTAAGCACTCGGAAATAGATCTCCATAAATTCTTTGAAGAATAAATTAACCGTCCAACCATCGGAAATAATGTGATGAAAGGTCAGTAACAAGACATACTCATGATGATTGGTTTTAATTATTCGCCAATACGAAAGCGGCCCATGTGCCAAATCAAAATGCCGACGACCTTCCTCGCGCGCTACTTTTTCTATCCAAGCATCCCGTTCATCGTCAGGCATCGACGTAATGTCGTCATAGTGGAAATTAAGCAGGAGTTCATCGCTGACACACTGACACACCTCGTCGGTGACTACTTTGAACGTGGTGCGCAGAATGCTGTGCTTTTGCGTTAAGCAGGCCAGCGCTTTTTTAGCCACCGCCATGTCGATATCCTGCTCAACCCGACAAGTGATGGCATAAGGATTGTTATATGCCTTCGCATCATCAAGATATTGGTCAAGCACCCACAGGCTTTTTTGGGCACCGGTCACTGGAAAGTGCGTTCTGCCAGACTCACTGTTTTTCTTGATGATTTTACCGGATGCAGCGGCCCCCGGAGTTTTTCTCTCTCTGGCAATTTTTTTCAATTCATCCAGGCTCAGCGATTTGAGCATGGCGGTACTGATTTTAGTCATCATCGAATCCCGCTCTTGTCTGATTAAACATATTTGCCCAAGTGAATGCCCCCATGCACATGCCTGGGGGCGGCGGGATTATTCGCCTTGCAGCAACGCCTCCAGCTCCGCAAGTATCAGCTTCGATAGACCTTTAACCGTTTGATCTTGATAGAACAAATCGACACGAATATCGATTTCGAAAATACCCGAGACAGTCGAAACAACCTGAACCGCCAACAAAGAATTGCCGCCGAGCTCAGTGAAATTGTCGTTTACACCAATCCCCGAAATACCGAGGATCGACTGCCAGACCTTAACGATTTCTTTTTCTATTTCGTTTTCCGGCGCCACATACTCCACCGACAATGCGGGCCTGACATGGCCATCTGCTGCCGTCTCACTCACTTCTTCCTGCACAGTTTCCTCTTGCGCTGGGATTGACTCATGGATCAGTTGCCCAAGGTCGCTGGTGACAATCACCAGCTGTTCAAATTCCAGGTGAGAAAGTTGCCGCTTCAAGGCATCAAGCCCCTCGTAGAATAGAATGTCCTTGTCAGCCAGATTAACTTTTACCTCCGGTGTAGCCTCTTTATCGGCCTGTTCTACCACCTGGTTATCCTGGGTCATTTTGATCAACGTATAATTTTCCAGCGTCAATAACGGCATACCGGTATGCGACAAGAAGACAATATCCATCGTAATAGCGCTATCTTGCGGCTGATAAGGGCGTTTCAGCTTGATATGGGCATAGCAATCCGCAGCTAGCGGCGCATGGTAGGTTATTTTGCCGTAGCTGATCGGCAGGAAGTTATCTCTGGTGATATATGTCAGGCAGCGGATCGCCGTGGCATCGATTAAGGCCGGGTGATACGGGTAACGCACGAAATCATCGAGGAACTCAGGACCCATCACCTTATGCATCAGCCATTCGTTTTCCCCACGCAAGATCCCCTGGTGATTATCCCAGCGCGGGCTTAATGACAGGAAAATATCGCCGGTATTAGCATTGCCAAGTTCGCGATCCAGCGGTTCGTAAGGTAATTCCGTTGCGCAGCGTTCACGAATAGCATTGATTGAAATCGGCACTGTTTCTGGCTCTGCACTGGTACGCCCCACCGTACCCAACGCATGTTCCTGCCAGCCCAGCTCCAATACTCCGCGGCTTCTCAAACTGAATTTGTAGCCATTGCTCTCCGTGGTAACCAGCAGGTTCATCATACGTGGCCAGGCGTTGTGATAAATGACCGGCTTCGTCAGCAACAGGTTCTTAACCTGCAGCTTCTCTTGTGGCTTGAAGCGGCTCATCCATTCGTGCAACATCGAGAGTATGGTCGCCCCCACCAATGACGGTTGATGAGTCAAACGGTGTTCATCAATAACCCAATCCTTTTGCACCGCAAGATTAACCTGATAGACCTCTTGCAACCCTTCTCGGCCGACCAGGGTTAGCAGGTCGCCGACGACCTCTTCAAATACGGCGGACCTACTATTATTCTTCTTCTCCAACAACTGTTTGTTCCAGCGCACAGCCATACCAATATCGCCCCATTTTCCCCAGTTGAGGGACACGGTACGGCCCGAACGTTGTTGGTTGCGATAGTGAGCGAAAGCATCCATGAACGCATTGCCTGAGCAGTAATCAATGCGCGCCTCATCGCCAACGATAGAAGTGATGGAGGAAAACAGAATGAAGAAATCAGGCTGTTTGTCCTTAAGCAGGTCGTCCAATATCAGGCTGCCGATCACTTTTGGATCGAGCACAGCTGCGCAATCTTCGTCACTTTTCAGCGGGATAATTCCACCGCCGGCAATTCCTGCGGTATGGAATACACCATCAATACGAGCAAAAGTAGAGAGCATATCCCGCATACCTGCATAATCGCAGACATCGACCTGAGCAAGATGCACGGTATTTCCTCGTTCCTCCAATCGCAGTATCCCGGCGAGCTTCTCACTCATCGGATCGTCTACCGGATGTTGTTGCAACCAGGACTGCCATTCCTCACGGGGAGGCAACGCGGAACGGTATGTCAGAATCAAAGTGGTATTGCCAACCTCTGAAAGATAGCCGGCAACCAGCATGCCCAAGCCACCCAATCCGCCAGTAATCAGATAGACACCGCCCTCTTTCACCGCTGCAAACAGGCCTGTATCATCATGTTTCAGTTGAACAGCCTGGTAATCTTCCTCCCAGCGGTTACCTCCACGATAGGCCACCAGATTTCCGTGTGTATCAATGTGACTTTCGGCAATCAGTTGTTGAGCGATATCTTGAGGGACGGCGTAACCAAATAAATCCACATCTACCACATGACACTGTACTTCGGGATACTCGTGATAAAATACGCGGGCAGGCCCAATCACCAGCGCTTTTTGCGGCGAATACAGCTGTTCTTCCGTCACATTAAAAATGTTATTCGTCACGAACAGGAGATGCAGATTTTCCAACAGGTTCTCACTCACCAATGCCTGCTGTAAGTAGAGCGGACTGTAAAAGGCATTGACCTGCAACGCACGGCGACAACCAATAAATTGTGGTTCCACGTTATCAGCGGACAAGTTCCACAGGTTGATGATGCGAGTTGGACGTAATTCTCTTCCTTTGACACTTTTTAACAAGCGTACGTAATCTTCACTTTTCGCGGGATCAATCACATAGCAGTCATTGGCCAGATCTTCCTGATAGTGGTTCCCTCGCCAAACGGCCAGCACGTTATGCCCGGCTGCAACTAATTGTTTTTGTATATGTTCAGCGATCACCATGGCATCAACGAACAGTAACCAGCATTCTGTTGCCGAATCGGTAGACTCTCCCGCCATAAACCTGGCCGGAATGGTGCGCTTCCAGGTTGGCATGTAGAACCACTCAGCAATGTCAGCCTTTTTTCGTTTGCGGGCATTGAGGGATTTCGCATCTTGCGACGAGCCACCTTCGTGACCGTTCTGAAGCGCTGGCAATTTGAACGCCTTACGCTCAAAGGGATAACCAGGTAACGGTAATCTGCGGCGATGTTCACCGCTGTAGAACTTGGTCCACGAAATTTCAACGCCGCTTGCCCACAAATTTCCTAACGTAGTGAGCAGGTATTCACCGGTTAAATCCACCTCTTTCGCGGTAGGTAGTGAAGAGTAGATCAGCGTTCCTTCATCCGCTTTGAAATGCTGCTTGGCGGAGGACTCCAAAGAACGACCCGGACCAACCTCCAGGAAGATATACTCCTGATGCTCTTCAGACATCAACGTTTTGAATGCATGAGAGAACAGCACTGGATTGCGCACATGTTTAACCCAATAATCACTGTCCGTAGCCAGCGCATCGGTCATCCAATCGCCACTCACCGTCGAAACGAATGGGATTTGTGGGGCGTGCAATTCAATGCCGTCAATGACTTCTTTAAAGGCAGGTAAAACCGGCTCCATCATGTATGAATGGAAGCCGTGTGAAGTATCCAGATGCTTGCAGAAGATATTGCTGTCTTCCAATTGCTGTTGGAATATTTCTACCTCATCCAACTCCCCGGCCACCACACACAGACCCGGGTAATTCACCGCTGCGATTTCCAATTTGCCGCCCTGCAATCTACTACGTAGCGACTCTTCGTCCATCAACACCGCTAACATGGCTCCTGCAGGTAATGCTTGAACCAGCTTCCCGCGTAGCGCAACCGCACGTAGCGCATCTTCCAATGAAAATACGCCGGCAATACAGGCCGCTACATATTCACCAACGCTATGACCTATCATTGCATCAGGTTTTATGCCCCACGACATCCAAAGCTGCGCCAGGCTAAACTCCACGATAAATAACGCGGGCTGGGTAAACTGTGTTTCATGAATGCGCGATTTTCCTAAACCCTCCTCCCCCTGGAAAATAATCGATTGCAGGTTCACGCCCAAGATCGGATCCAGATAACGACAACAGTGATCCATCACTTCGCTAAACACTGGGTAAGCGGTATACAGTTCACGCGCCATATTGACATACTGGTTACCCTGGCCCGGGAACATGAACACTACGGGTTTACGGCTCTTACCGGTGGTTGAAATGATGGAAGAGGGTTGGCTGAGTTTCTCCAGTAACCTTTCTCTGCTGTTACCCACCAACACCGTGCTGTGTGCGAACTGCTGACGCCCCACCTGCAGGGTATAAGCAACATCCGCCAGGCTAACGTCCTTATTCTCGAACAGATAGTCATGCATGCGTTGTTTCATGGCATCCAACGCAGTTCGACTCTTGGCCGAAAAAGGCAGCATTATCAGCCCATCATGCCGATCGCTGTTCTCCCTTTGCGGCGGTGCTTCGAGAATAACGCAGGCATTGGTCCCGCCCACACCAAAAGAATTCACTAAAGCGCGGTGCGGTATTTCTGAAGTTTCCAGTTTGCTCAACTCGGTATTCATCACAAACGGGCTGGTTTCAAACTCGATATTGGGGTTTGGCGCAAGGTAATGCAGTGATGCGGGCAGTTCCCCGGTTTCCAATGCCAAAGACGCCTTGATGAGACTGGCCATTCCGGAGGCAGCATCCGTATGCCCAATATTGGTCTTTACCGATCCGAGACGACAATACTGCGTTTTATCGGTGAATGCTTTGAACGTCTGGCTCAGTGAGGTGAATTCAATGGGGTCACCCAATGCAGTGGCGGTGCCATGCGCTTCAACAAAACTGATAGTCTCAGGATCAACTTGCGCATTGGCGAAGGCCTGTCTGGCTACCGAGATCTGGCCTTCAATACTGGGTGCGGTATAGCCCGCTTTCAGATTTCCGTCATTATTAATCGCTCCGCCTTTCAGCACCGCGTAGATATGATCGCCATCGCGCAGCGCGTCATTCAAACGTTTTAATATCACCACGCCCGCCCCACGGCTAAATACGGTCCCGTTGGCACGAGAGTCAAAGGCGTAGCAACGGCCATCAGCTGACTCCATCCCCCCTTGCATATACTGATATCCGCGTCGTTCAGGCGTATCGAGTGAAACGCCGCCGGCAACAATCAAGTCACTTTCACCATTCAACAAACTGTTGATCCCCATAACCACGGCGACCATCGCGGTAGAACACGCGCTTTGCACATTGACGCTAGGGCCTTTCAAGTTCAGTTTGTAGGAGACGCGCGTTGTCACGTAATCCTTATCGTTATTGGTTACCACCGAGGCGCCACTGACGTATTTTTGCACCTCAGGGTGTGCATTCACTTTATTGAGGTGCCACGCGGTACCCGTACCGCCAAATACACCGACTTTTCCGGGATAGGTGGCCGGTACATAGCCGGCATCTTCAAAGGCATGCCAGCTGCACTCCAGGAAAACCCGATGCTGCGGATCCATGATCTCCGCATCGCGTGGCGTGATATCAAAGAAGTTAGCGTCAAAATACTCAGCGTTGCCCAAAATCCCTCTGCGACGAATATAATTTGGCGAGGCAATCATTTCCTCTTCAATTCCACTGGCCCGGAGTTCCTCTTCGGTAAAGGTGCTGATCGTTTCTACCCCATCCAGCAGGTTCTGCCAGAACATTACGGCATCTTCTGCACCAGGGAAACGTGCGGACATCCCCACAATGGCGATATCCTTATCTCGGGTCGTTGCTTGATTATTCATCTTCCTACCTCACCATATGTAGCGTAATTGAAATGAATTACTTCTTTTTACCTAATATTTCCGCATGCTTTTCAACAATACGTTGACTCAGCATTTGTACTGTCGGGTACTGAAATAAATCCATAATTGAAACAGGTGTAGAAAATTTATCCTTTATTTCTCTATGCACTTTTGACATCAACAACGAGTTTCCTCCAGCATCAAAAAAGTTGTCCTTGGCTGAGAGATTTTTATTATTTAAAACCGACTTCCAAACCGATATTATTTTCGCCTCTACGTCAATATTCATCTTGGCTTTAATGTCACTCATATCTTCCTCATTTTTCTGTTCATAGGAGTGGAGATTAGACTTATCTACCTTGCCATTAGGGTGAACAGGCATTTTTCTCAAGGAAATAAACCTGGACGGCAACATGAAGAAAGGCAACGATTTTGCCAGGCAGTTTTTTAGCTCTTGGATATTGACCGACTGCTGATGTCGAGGGACATAAAACGCAGTTAATATGGGAATATTCTTATCCGGCTGTATTTCAACAATAACGGCAGCATGGGATATCTGTGGCAATGCCTGCAGGTGCGTTTCAATCTCCGCCAATTCAATTCGATGTCCGCGTAATTTTATCTGGTCATCTATTCGGCCTATAAACGCCAGGACACTATCATCAAGCAACTTTACCCAATCACCGGTTCGGTACATTTTATTGCCACCCGCACCGTTAAAGGGGTTATCCACAAAACGCTCATCGGTTAATGTTTCGGCATGCAGATAACCTTTGGCCAGAATATCCCCTCCTAAATAGAGTTCACCACAGCAGCCAGTCGGAACAGGCCTAAGCTGTTCATCCAACACATAGGCACAAGCATGCGGGATCGGCCTGCCAATCGGCACCATACTTTCTCTTTCCCCAGGGCAACACGGCCAGTGACAAGCAAAAATGGTCGCTTCCGTTGGCCCATAAAGATTGTGAATCTGGCCGGAGAACTGCTGTCCCAAATCATCGACTAAACTTTGCGGCAGTGCTTCACCGCCAGAGAAGATATGCGTTAATGTGCCGCAACTTCCCACAACCCCGGCATCAACGATAATGCGTAGTGCCGTGGGAACAAATTGAGCTACGGTAACATGATGATTCTGGATAAAATTCGCCATCAGTGAGGGATCGTATTTCATTTCCTCAGCGATAAGCGCACAACTTGCACCAGCCATTAATGGCCAAAATATTTCCCAAACCGAGACGTCAAAACTGAAGCTGGATTGGTTCAATACCACATCATTCTGACGCAGATGAAACGCGGTCTGCATCCAGTCCAGGTAGCGTACGACCGTACGGTGGCTAACCATTACGCCTTTTGGAGTACCGGTGGAACCGGAGGTATACATGACATAGCAAAGATGATCGTCACTGACTTTCGGAAGCGTAAGCGTTACGGGGACGGTCAGATCCAGAGCGGTGATATCCAACCATTCGCACCGCTGAGCGTTTACATTCAATACCGCTTCCGGTGCAGTATCTGTAACGACCAGTTTCGTCTTCGCATGGCCAATCATGTATGCAAGGCGTCTTGCAGGGTAATAAGGATCCAATGGTAGATAGCAAGCACCAGCTTTTAATATTCCCAATAAGCTGATGACAAGATCTACGCCTTTATTTAAATATACACCGACAATATCACCAGGTTGGACACCTCGATTTATTAATTGAGCCGCTAAAGCATTCGTGTACTGGTCTAGTTGCCGATAAGTAAGTTTATGTTTATCACATCTTAACGCAATTGCATTTGGTGAGTTATTGCTTTGCCACTTAAATTTAGCATGAACAACATTCTCAGATGCCATGATCTGCCCCTCTAATTTTCATTAAAATATTTCGTTTCTTATTTAAAAAAAACGGAAACTATCTTGGACCAACCATTGCAGTAAGTAATTCTATGTATTTTTCTGATAATATTTCTATCTGTTCAGCACTAAAAATATTTTGGTGATAATTGAATAAAATTCGCAATCTTTCTTCATCATTGACTGATAACATCAAATCAACCCTTGCCAAAGAACTTTCAATTGCAGAGACATGAAGTTCAATATTATCAATATTCACCGATGCCGGCATAGCGGTTAAATAGTTAAAGCATACGGGAACATAGAGTTTCTCGCTCCATCCCCTTGCACGAATATCATTACTCAAAAGCTCATAAGGCACCGCTTGATTATCTAAAATTGCATACATTCTCTTACGACATCGAGCCAATAGCACATCAATATTATCGTTTGAGGAAATCGGCTCATAATAAGTTACCCGATTGACAAAACACCCCAACAACTCAGTTTCTTCATAAAGCATACGGTTAGAAACCGGGACGCCAATCGGCACATGTCGATAACGCGTGCATGAGTTCAGCAACATATTAAATGCTGTCAACATGCAAACAAAAACGGTTGTTTGGCGGTTTTTAGAAAAATTTCTAAGCCGTTGCGTCAAATCCAGGGTTAGGGTAAAGCTTCGATTTTCACCTTCCTGATCCATCTGGGGCTGGAATTGGGATGCATCGACACCGCTGTTCACGTATTCCGCAAAGGTCTTCAGCCAAAACTGCCTTTCTTGCGGATAACGCGATGGTTGAATGATTTGTTGCTGCCATTGGCGGTAGTGCTGATAGCGTTTTCCTTGGCCAAGCCTGAAGCAGCGATCGCCAGCGCGATAGGCTCGTAGATAATGAACAAATTGCCGGAAGAACGCTCCTATTGAGTCATGATCAAAAACGGTATGATGCACCTGCACCAGCAAAACATGTTGCTCCTCTCCCAAAGCCAATAATTTGATGCAAATAAGCGGCACACGTTCAAGATCCATCTCCGGCGAACCGACGGACGCCAACAACAGCTCGTCATTTATCTCACCGGTGACTATGACTCCTTGGGGACAGCTTTGCTGCAAAATTTGAAGCGCTGATGAGGAATATTCCCCTTCTCGGCAAGTAATACTATCAAGGTCAAAGCGGCTGCGCAGAACCGGATTGTCCTCCAGAATCCGTTGGGTACACCATTCGAGGGCTTCATTATTTAACGGTCCGCGCCATGTTACGCGAAATGCAATCTGATAGGCCCGGGGGTCAGGGCTAATCTGAGCCAAGGTTAAGAAGTAACGTTGCTCACTGGAAAGAGAAGCCGATTCCAGTCCAATATCCAGGGAAACAGTATCTTCATCATTAACATAGTAAGGCACAATAAATGACAGCAGATGGGGTGTGGCGTTATTAAAAAATAGGGAGTAATCGATATCACTGAATACTCTACGCCGAATCATCTGTCGGGCCTGAATGACCTGTAGCGATCCTCCCCCTAAGTCAAAGAAGTTATCATCAGCCCCAAGCTCGCGAAACTTCAGGATATCCTGAAATATTTCAATAAGTTCCTGCTCGATTTCATTAGCGGCAGGGCGGTAAGAATAGCTCAGTTTCGGCCGAGTTGGGCAAGGTAAAGGCAGGCGTTGAAGATCCAATTTCCCATTAGGTAGTTTGGGCAATGTTTCGACGATAATAAAGTGTGACGGGATCATTGCTGCCGGTAGCTTTACACGCAAAAAGCTTCTTAATTCGTTTGTCGGAATGGCCGTGTCACGGCAGACCAAATATGCGATCAACTGCGCCGGCGCATCATTACCTTCACAGTGTGCACGCACCAAGGCATGACGGATTCTGTTGTCTTCACGTAAGGCGATTTCAATCTCTTCCGGATTAATACGTACGCCATTGATTTTGATTTGACGATCAATTCGCCCCAGATAAACAATGTCACCTTGCGAATCAAACTTACCTAGATCGCCGGTACGGTGGGCACGGAAGCAGATATTCTCACTTTTATAGGTGAAAAAACGCTGCTGGGTCAGGCTATCTTGATTGATATAACCCCGAGCGATCCCTTCGCCGACAATACATATTTCACCACTGTTGCCAGGCTCAACTGGCGTCAAACTTTCATCAACAATGATGATTTTGCTACCGCGTAATGCTTTACCCAAGGTGACAGCTTGCTGTTTCTCTAACCGGGCAAAAGAGCCATTAGCCGTCGCTTCCGTAGGGCCATAGAGATTATACAACTTGGCCTCGGGGCATTGTTCAAAGGTGAGTTCTTTTAGATCAAAAGGCACTGGCTCACCTGAAAGGAATACGATTTTTGGTAAATTAAATTGGCTGCCGACGTCGCGGTGATAACGCAACAATTCGTCCCATACCGTCGGCACGCAATAAATGGCACCTTGCGGATGTTGTTGATACCAGGACAACAATGCCTCAGGCTCCTGCAAACTATCGGCGGGCAAGATATGCAACGTGTCCCCACGAAGTAAAGGGGCATAAAGTTGAGTGACCGCTGCGGCAAAGCTCAAAGTTGATGTCAGGGGCAATACCGCCTGAGTTTCGGGCCAGAGTTCTTGATTAAACCAATTCAGATAATAACTCAGGTTACAGTGTTCTATGGCTACGCCTTTTGGTACCCCGGTAGAGCCAGAGGTATACAGCACATAAGCAAGGTCCGTTTCGCAAACGGCAGGTAGACGAATAGGAACAGCCAAATCTGGATAGCAGATATCTTCCAGCGCCAGTGTTGAAGGGAATAATTTTTCAATTCCAGATTTTTCGATGATAGAACGCGTTGTTAGCAGTAAAAAAACAGAAGCATCATCGAGGATTTTAATAATCCTCTCATTCGGCTGAAAGCGAGAAAGGGGAATGTAGGTACAACCCGCCTTCAGAATTGCTAACAACACTACGGGCATCATCAAGCCGGGTTCTAAATAAACGGCAACTCTCCCCCGTGGGTTCATGGGATACGCCGATAACAAGTAGCCTGCTAATAAATTGGATTGATGTTCTAATTGGCCATAACTCAAGGTGTTACCGCAGAAAGTAACGGCAATCTTATCCGGCCAATGGGCTGACCATGCTGAAATAGTTTCAAAAATAGGTTTTCTGCAATTCATGGCGATTCCTTCCATATTTCTTCAACTAAATCTCCACACAAATATGGGGAAATTCAGGTGGACACCCTATGTCTATTTTTTACTCAATATGATCCCCTGACCAAAAAAATTAGCCAAAAAGTATTATTAGATTTTTTAATAATTAATTCGTCGTTGCGACGTACGGTGAAGCACACGAGACCGTTTAGCCCAGTAGTATTTATCACACACTGGTAAAAACTCGATTAACCTTGCATGTTAAATAATATGGTGATTAAAAAGCGCTCTTTGACGCGATAGATATTAACGGTTAGCAATTAGTTAACAATGGTAATCCTATAGGTATAATTCTCAAAGATAAAAATGATTCCAAGTGTAAATCATCATACTTTCCACAAACACAAAAACGATCTATAAATGAACAAGTTGAATTTATCATAATGTTTTTGTTGATAAATAATTAAATTAAATTTAAGAAATTATTTGTTACATATAGATATTTTGAGTTAGTTTATCTTGTCTTAACTAAGTAGTAACTTAAACGAAATTAAACAAGTTGGCATCTATGTCGTTATCGCGAAAATATTTTTATAAATAGAAATCTGTGACTTAGTTTACATTTTATAAAATTCACAATAAATTATACCTTTTGTAAATATTACAAACATAAAGATTACAATTCAAGCATTCGCAGATTGATCATAAAATAACCGCACTCGTAAGTTAAACCCTTATTCAACTGAAATAATATAATTTTATATTCCGACACTACTATTTGACACATTAACGCTGCGGGAATACGTAAGGTGCTTACCATCGACATGTTTGCAGATACGTATCTGTTGCTAATGAACTTTTCCGTAGGCGGCCCAAGCTTCCTGCCATAGGCTTCGATAACAGTAATAGCAGGCTAACGTTTCTCTTGACCCCAAACACAGGGCCCTGAACTTTAGTATGGCTATACGGATAGCATCTAAAATCCTGGGTAGCCTCCCGTCTTTACAGGGAACGTCCATCGACCACGCCTCTTTTCACCCCCCTTACCTTTTCCTTCGACACAAACCTTCATTTTCTGCCATTATTTTGCCTGATCGAATAGGCGGAGCTCATGCAAGCATCCGCGACTCTGGAGAACATTGATGCTGTTCAATCTGTTTAAAAACACCCTGTGGGCATTTTTTGCGCTGGCAATTCTTCAATCCAGCGCGCTAAGTTTTACCCTGGAAGTCGCGGGAAACATCGAAAACACCACCGACCCGGTAAAGAAAAGCTATCTGTTTACCGATAAACAACTGTTGGCCATGCCGGTGCGCAGCATCACCACCTCTACCTCGTGGACGCCGCAAAGAAAGTTCGAAGGGATTGGCGTGGCGGACATTCTGGCGCGAGTCGGCGCCAAAGGCAGCACGCTGACATTTTATGCGCTGAACGATTATTACATCGACGTGCCGCTGTCCGATGTCGAAAAATACAACATGATTTTGGCTTACAAAATGGACGGCGTCATGCTGAAGATCAGAAACTTCGGCCCGCTGTTTTTGGTTTACCCGAGGGATGCCGCCGGGCCTGAGTTAAATTCGCCGCTCTACAACTCGCGCTTCATCTGGCAAGTGGACAGGATCGTAATTAAATGAAGCTCACAGGGTTTAAAAGCGGCAGCAGGCTGGCGATCCCGGCTATCTTCGCCGCACTGTTTCTGGTTGCCTCTACGGTGACGCTGTATTACTACAGCGCGACCCTGTCGAAAAAAGGGTTGTATGCTATCGCCGGCACGCAGGAAAACTACTCCTGGTCGATCGCCAAATTCTCGATCAAGCTGGCCGAGTTTGACACGCTGGTCGAACAGCTGAAAAACGCACCGCAGGTGGATAGCGAAGATCTTCGGCTCAGGTTTGAAATCCTTTATTCGCGTTTTTACGTGCTGGAAACGGTCTCCGAATCCACCCAGCCGCTGTATGCCGAACCGGGTTATCCCGAAGTGGTCACGCACATGCGCGAGAAAATGGATCAGATTGATCGTTTGCTGAACGACCCGAAAATTGATTTCTCTCTGATTTCGCAGGCGATGAAGCAAATCAAGCCCTATGCGATTGAGATGGCCAACCTGACCGATCATGCCGAAGTGAAGCAGCGCACCGCCGCCTACGAAGACTATATCGAGAAACGCCACATCATTTTCTATGGTCTGGTGATCGTGATGTTTTCAGTGATCGCGCTGATCGCCATCACGCTGATTGTGCTGCGTCAGCAGCGCCTGACCATCCGGCAGCAGGCCAAGGCCATTGAGGCGGAAAAAGCCACCCGCACCAAAAATGCCTTTCTGGGCGCCATCGGCCACGAGCTACGGACCTCGCTACAGAGCATCATGTCCGCCATTGATGTGCTGGTGAATACCAAGGTGTCGGCCGAGCACGCGGACACCTTCCAACGGCTGGAAACCGCCGCACAGCAAATTGAAAGTCAGATGAAAGACCTGACCGATTATGCCCATCTCGACAGCGGTATGATGGAACTGCGCATCGCCCCCTTCGACGCCCAGCAGCTGGTCGAGGAAACGGCGAATGAAATCAAAACGCTGCGCCAGAAAGATCGGGTCACTTTGCTGTGTGAAGTGGAATGCGGCCACCTGCAGATACATTCCGATCCGCTGCGCATCCGCCAAATTATCGTCAACCTGCTGACCAATGCGTTCAAATACACCGAAAGCGGGACCATCACCCTGCACAGCTGTTTGCGCAGCCAGGCTACCGGCAGTTCGCTGATTATTGAGGTTACCGATACCGGTATTGGCATTGAAAAAGGAATGCTGGATCAGATATTCCGGCCTTTCACCCAGCTTGATCAGTCGCATACCCGGCAATATGGCGGCGTCGGCATGGGGTTGGCGATTGTGCACGGGCTGGTGACGCTGCTCAACGGCACCATTACCGTCTACAGCGAGCTCAAAAAAGGCAGCACCTTTATCGTCAGCATTCCGGTCGAAGTCAGTAACGAGGAGGAGTTGGGCGAAATGCCGCTCCACCCGCATGGTTTGCCGCAGAAGCAGCAGCATATTTTGGTCGTCGATGACAATAAATCGGTGAGTGACGCCTTCTCGGCGCTGCTGGACAAGCTCGGCTATCAGCATGAGCTGTGCAATTCGTCTGAAAGAGCGCTGCAAAAACTGCTGCGGCGTCCTTACGACGCGTTGCTGTTGGATCTGCAAATGCCGGGAATCGATGGGGCCGCACTGGCTAAAAAACTGCGTGACCAACGTGGGCCCAATCGGCATATCCCGATTATCGGCATCAGTGCCTACACCCCTGAGCAACTGTCTGTCGAACAGCGGGCGCTGTTCGACAACTATTTAATGAAGCCGGTTCGGCTGGACGCCTTGTCATCCGCACTGGCTTCACGGCTCGCCGCTAAAGGTTGAAGCACCGCAGCAGTGCGGCTTCGATGACGTGGAGCCGCACGGGTTTTTCATAAGGGCCCAGCACATCATAGTCACGCATCGCCCTGGCGATTTCAGACTCGCGCTGGTCGGTCCCCAACTGACCGGTCAGCACCAAAACCGGCGCATCCGGGTTATCCGAAGCACGGATGGTTTCAATACAGCGATCTGCCGTTTCCTGACCGATCAACCAGTCGACCACGTAACCATCGAACAGGCTTTGCTGCAGTGCCTGACAAAAGCTGCTGACGTCGTAGAACGCCACGGCATGGAAACCGCGCCCGTTTAGGTATTTGGTCAACTCATCGGCCGCCAGGTGCGAATCGTCGAGCACCGCAATGCTCAAACGTTCGTCTTCGACGGCGGCAGGGCGAACCTCTATCAGTTCGACGCAATAACGTTGCCCCTGCGGCGCATCATCCGCGCGATAAATGCCCCATTGCCCAGCCTGCTGCAATGCGACATATTCCGCTGTACGCCCGCCAATCAGCTCATGGCCGATATAACCGACGCAGGCTAATTCCACCCCGCCCACGTAAAAGATGGCATCACGTGCAATAGTTTGCGCGGAGACGTCATGTTCAGCACCGGTATCTACGATCGCAGCCGGCGTTTCCCCTAATGCCGCCGCGACGTCGTTAATCTGCTCCAGAGTCCAGGGGCTTTGCCCTTTCAGCTTGCGATGCGCATGCGAAAAGCTCAGATCCAGAATACGGCTGAGCTCCTTGGCATGCTGCCGCTTACCAATCCCATAATGGACAAACAGTTCCCTGACCCGGTTTGCAATCGACTGTGAATCGAATTTCTGATGATTGTTATCCATTTTTTCCTTCGATTTTTTTTGCTGTTTTTTCAGTCGTTTTCATACTTGCCGTGCAAAAAAGCGATCGAAAACTGGTATATGGTACAATGTATTATCTAAACATTGCTTGACATACCACATTATATAGTCAAACATGGTATCAGAAGAGACACACAGCAACACCACAATAAAAATATAACAATAGTGAAATCGCATCACCAATAATCACAATAACACCAGGGAAAGCTCATTTTCGGTTGTCGTACTGAGAGAATGTATGCAACAGGCCTTCACCGAAACTTGAGCCGTAGCGCTAATCTGTTTTACCCGCATTTGAACCGAGATCCGCAAGGGTCTCGGTTTTTTCTTGCCTTATTTTTGCCGCAGCCCAAGCGGGTTCCGCTGTTACCTGCCGAAAAAAATAGGGCCAGCAAGCTGACCCTAAGGTTTAAATTCCGAAAGTGAAATGCGTTAGATCAGAACTTCCAGGTAAAACCGGCGTTGACGCTGTTGTCCTGGTAGTTTTGCGACAGCAGCCCGCCATAGCCCAGCGACAGCGTGGCGTTCTTGTTCACCGCCACTTCCGCACTGGCTTTCAGCACCGCACCGTCACGCGACGCCGACACGCTGTTCACCACGAACGGTGAGCTGCCGCCGTTGAACTTCAGCCCGGTTCCGCGATCCAGATCGCCGTACTGATGCTGCCAACCCAGCTCGCTGCGCAGCGCCACCGCGGTGGTTTTGCTCGCCTGCCACTCGGTGTCTGCACGCAGCCCCAACGTCGAGACCGTCGCGTCTGTGTGTTGCTTGTCACCGTGCAGCGCCGCCGCTCCGCCATCTTCCGAGATGCCGTTGTTCTGGAAGTTGATGTACGCCAGGTTGGCGAACGGCTCCAGATTCACCCAGGCCGCTTTTATGCTGTACCCCGCTTCGGCGAACACCTGCTCGGTGCGCGCGCTGTACTTCGCGGTTTCGCGATCCGACTGCATGCCGTAGTTAACCGAACGTGAGGTATCGAAGCGGTGCCAGGTGTAACCCCCACCGGCACGCAGCGCCAGTTCACCGAACTGTTTGCCGCCGTACACCGCCAGGTGGTAGTTGTCGCTGTCAGCATTCGAGCCATAGCCGCCGTCCAGCGAGGTGCGGGTATAACCGGTCGCGACCCCTAACCGCCATTCATTCGCCAGCGCCGAGTCCAGCCCCACCAGCACGCCGTAGGTCGATGCCTGATAGCCTGTGGCGTTGGCATCACCTGACGCGTGGTCCCAGGCCCCCAGCAGCTGTGCCCAGGCGCCACCGTCGTCGTCAGCCTTGATGTCCGGCGAGGTCGCCAGCCCTTCCGCCTGACGCAAACGGCCGTTAAGCGCGTCGCGCAGGTAGCGGCTGTCGTTCACCTGTGCCGAGGCGATATCCGCGTGGATCTGCCCCGACAGCTGGCGGAACGCCTGCCGCGCTTCCCCCGCCGAACCGGCGTTAAGGATGCTCTCAAACACCGGGTTGCCCGCCGCCAGCGCATCTGCCGCCGCCGCTACCGCACGCTCGTTCTGCGTTGCCGCCACGCTGACAAAACTGGTGTCATTACGGCCGACGTTGAGCGTCACCTGATTCGGCTGGTAGGTCAGCCCGGTGCCGAGGAACAAGTAGTTTGGCGCCACAGAATCAAATTGCCCGCTGATGCCCTGCTGGGCGGTCAGAATGTTGTACTGCTGGCCCAGCAGGCTGCGAACCTCACTTTGCGACAGCAGGTTGCCACTATTTTCCAGCGATACGGTCACCTCACCGCCGCCGATCGCAGCCGATCCGTTACTTTGGATCCGATCGCTTTGGCCGTTTGCTGCCACTTCCACCGCGTAACGGGAGCCCGATTCAAAGCTGACGTTGCGGGTCACGTTCAGCGTGCCGATCGAGTTGCCCGGTGCCACGGTGCCGCCGCTGCGCGCGGTCAGCGACCCTAACGTACCGGTCCCCCCCAGTACGCCGGCGTTTTGTACCGTCACGTCCGAAGTCACCGAGCCATTCACCGCCAGCAGGCCTTGATTGACCCACGTCGGGCCGGAGTAGGTATTGTTGCCGGTCAGTACTAATGCGCCCTGGCCCTCCTTGGTCAGGCCGCCATGGCCGTTGATATCATTGGAATACACTTCAAGCGAGCAGTGGTAGTCATCGCAAACTCTGGCGTGCAGTGTGCCCTGATCGATGATCGCCCCCTCACCGGGAATGTTGGCGATAAACTGCGATGATCCATAAGCCACGCCCGTCGGGTCCGGAATACGAAACTCCTCGGGGATATCATCGACGGTATAGAACATGCCCGGGCCGTTAATCGCCTTGCCCAGATTAATCATCCCCCAGCCATACAATGCATCGATGCCCGGAGCCCCCATATCGGTAGCGGTCGTTTTCAGCACATCGGCAATTTGTGCCGACGTCATGTACGGGAAACGCTGTAGCAATACGGCGACTGCGCCGGTCACGTGCGGCGTCGCCATTGAGGTACCGTTTTTGTTGCCATAGTCGGAGACCAACTGGTTCGGATCTGAACCGTTGGCTACGGTGCTGTAGATTTTACTGCCCGGCGAGGAAACGCAGAAGCTGGCGGTGTAGCCGCAGCGCGAAGAGAAGCTGCTGATGGTGTAAGGCACGCTGTTGGTGGAGGCAGCATCCTGCGCGACGCTGGCAACCGACAGCCAGTTAGGCGCAATATCCGGCACAAAATAGGCCAGGCCGCTGATCACATCCGGTTGGTTGTAGTTGCCGTCATTACCGGCGGCGAACAGCACCAGAATATTTTTACGTGCCGCATCGATAGCGCCCTGATAACCCGCCCCCGCCAGGCTGCCCAGCAAAGGTTTCACCTGATCAAACTGTTCCTGCGCGTCCTTTAGCTCGAAATGCAGCGCATCGGGTTTCTTGCCGTTATCCGAGAGAAAATCCGGAATGCTGACGCCCCAACTGTTGTTGATCACCCGCACGCCGTTGTTGATCATCGCCTGCCAGCCCGCGTTGGTCACGCTGCCATCCAGCCCGAGGAACTCACCGTAGGCCGGGCCGTCATTGTCGTTATCGACGCTGATGATTTGCGAATCGAAGGCCACACCGTGCATACCAGTACCGTCACGGTTGGCCCCGCTGATACCGGCTACGTGGACACCGTGGTTGCTTAGCAGGCCTTGTGAACCGCTGTAAAAATGGAAAGTGCCGTCAAAGTAAAAGCGATCGCCGGCCTTAATCCCCTCTCGATGCGGGTCGGTATAGGCGCGATAGCCTTCGGTGACAACGTTAGTCAGCTTGCCGTCACCGGCAAATTCCGGATGCTGGTTCACCGGGGTATCGAAGATCCCCACCTTTTGCCCTTTGCCGGTATAACCCGCCGCGTAGGCCTCATCGGCGTGAATGGCCCCCAACCCCCAGTTGGTATTGAATTCGTTACTGCGCCAGCTGGCCGGATCGCCGGCCTTGCCACCTTCCGTATAATGCGCAGCAGCCTGCGCCCCCCCGGCAGCCAACAACGCGCATAACAGGGCGTTCAGTTTCCATGTCGGCGCCAATGCCGGTTTATTATTTCCTGCAGATTGCTTCATTCCCTTATCCCTTTTTGTTTTTGGTAAAACCGCCCCAGACGGGACGGTTGTTCCGTTTGTTTTTTAAGATCAGAAATGCCAGGTAAAACCGGCGTTAACGCTGTTGTCCTGGTAGTTTTGCGACAGCAGCCCGCCATAGCCCAGCGACAGCGTGGCGTTCTTGTTCACCGCCACTTCCGCACTGGCTTTCAGCACCGCACCGTCACGCGACGCCGACACGCTGTTCACCACGAACGGTGAACTGCCGCCGTTGAACTTCAGCCCGGTTCCGCGATCCAGATCGCCGTACTGATGCTGCCATCCCAGCTCGCTGCGCAGCGCCACCGCGGTGGTTTTGCTCGCCTGCCACTCGGTGTCTGCACGCAGCCCCAACGTCGAGACCGTCGCGTCTGTGTGTTGCTTGTCACCGTGCAGCGCCGCCGCTCCGCCATCTTCCGAGATGCCGTTGTTCTGGAAGTTGATGTACGCCAGGTTGGCGAACGGCTCCAGATTCACCCAGGCCGCTTTTATGCTGTACCCCGCTTCGGCGAACACCTGCTCGGTGCGCGCGCTGTACTTCGCGGTTTCGCGATCCGACTGCATGCCGTAGTTAACCGAACGTGAGGTATCGAAGCGGTGCCAGGTGTAACCCCCACCGGCACGCAGCGCCAGTTCACCGAACTGTTTGCCGCCGTACACCGCCAGGTGGTAGTTGTCGCTGTCAGCATTCGAGCCATAGCCGCCGTCCAGCGAGGTGCGGGTATAACCGGTCGCGACCCCTAACCGCCATTCATTCGCCAGCGCCGAGTCCAGCCCCACCAGCACGCCGTAGGTCGATGCCTGATAGCCTGTGGCGTTGGCATCGCCCGACGCGTGGTCCCAGGCCCCCAGCAGCTGTGCCCAGGCGCCACCGTCGTCGTCAGCCTTGATGTCCGGCGAGGTCGCCAGCCCTTCCGCCTGACGCAGGCGGCCGTTCAGCGCGTCGCGCAGGTAGCGGCTGTCGTTCACCTGTGCCGAGGCGATATCCGCGTGGATCTGCCCCGACAGCTGGCGGAACGCCTGCCGCGCTTCCCCCGCCGAACCGGCGTTGAGGATGCTCTCAAACACCGGGTTGCCCGCCGCCAGCGCATCTGCCGCCGCCGCTACCGCACGCTCGTTCTGCGTTGCCGCCACGCTGGCAAAACTGGTGTCATTACGGCCGACGTTGAGCGTCACCTGATTCGGCTGGTAGGTCAGCCCGGTACCGAGGAACAGGTAGTTTGGCGCCACAGAATCAAACTGCCCGCTGATGCCCTGCTGGGCGGTCAGAATGTTGTACTGCTGGCCCAGCAGGCTGCGAACCTCACTTTGCGACAGCAGGTTGCCACTGTTTTCCAGCGATACGGTCACCTCACCGCCGCCGATCGTTGCCGATCCGCTGCTTTGGATCCGATCGCTTTGGCCGTTTGCTGCCACTTCCACCGCGTAACGGGAACCTGGTTCGAAGCTGACGTTACGGGTCACGTTCAGCGTGCCGATCGAGTTGCCCGGTGCCACGGTGCCGCCGCTGCGCGCGGTCAGCGACCCTAACGTACCGGAACCGCCCAGTAGGCCGGCGTTTTGTACCGTCACGTCCGAAGTCACCGAGCCATTCACCGCCAGCAGGCCTTGATTGACCAGCGTTGGCCCTGCGTAGCTGTTATTGCCGGTCAGCACCAGTGTGCCGATGCCCTGTTTGGTCAGGCCGCCATGGCCGGAAATATCGTTGCTCCAGACGTCCAGCCCACAATGAATATCGTCACAGACGCGCTCGGTAGGTTTGCCTTTGTCCAACACGGCACCGATACCTGGCAGATTCACCACAAATTGCTCCGGACCGTAGGCACCGCTGACGCGGAACTCCTCCGGGATATCCTGTTCGGTGACAAACATGCCCGGACCGTGGATCGCTTTGCCCAGATCGATCATTCCCCAGCCGTAAAGCGCATCGATGCCCGGCGCGCCCATATCGACGGTGGTGGTCTTCAGTACCGAAGCCACCTGCGCCCCTGTCATGTAAGGGAAGCGCTCCATCAACACCGCAATGCTGCCAGCCACGTGCGGTGCCGCCATTGAGGTCCCGCTGTATTTGGCATAGCCGGTGGTCAGGTTATCAACGCTGTTGCCTTCGATAATCGAGCTGTACACCCGGGAACCCGGTGCCGCAACGCAGAAGCTGGCGGTATAACCACAGCGAGAGGAGAAGCTGCTGATGCTGTAATCACCAGTGTTGTTCGGATCCTGCAGGCTGGCGACCGACAGCCAATTAGGGGCGATTTCCGGCACGAAATAGGCCAGACCGGCCATCGCGTCCGGGTTATTCAGGTTGTCATCGTTACCGGCGGCAAAGATGGTGACAATGCCGCTACGCGCCGCATCGATCGCCCCCTGATAAGCACCACCGGCTTTAGTACCGAGTATCTGTTTGATTTGGTCGAACTGTTTCTGCGCATCGGCGAGCGTGAAGTGGGGATAGGCCGGATCATTACCGCCCTGCTCGAATTTCTTGGTAATGCCAATACCCCAGCTGTTGTTGATAATGCGCGCGCCACTGGCGATCAATGCATTCCAACCCGCCTGATATACCGCGCCGTCGTTGCCGAGAATGATGCCGTCTTCCGGCCCCGGGTCACCGTTTTCGGCGCTGATGATTTGGGCGTTAAATGCCACCCCGTGCATCTCGCCGCCGTCGCGGTTACCGGCGGCGATACCGCCTACGTGGGTCCCATGCGAGCCGAGGGTGCCGTCGGAATCCACGCTTGGCGTGCCGTCATAGCGAAATACATCGCCCTTCTTCACCGGAATATAGGGATCGGTATATTCGCGAATGCCTGTCGTGACCAGATTGATCACTTTGTACTGACTGCCGAACTCCGGGTGTTTGGCATATACCGGCTGATCGAAAATACCGAGCTTAACGCCTTTTCCGGTATAACCGGCAGCGTAGGCCTGATCGGCGTGGATGGCCCCCAGCCCCCATTCGGCATTAAATTCCTTACTGCGCCAACTGGCGGGATCGCCCGGCTTTCCGCTCTCCACATAGGGCGCGGCCTGAACCCCACCGATCGCCGCCAGGCAAAAAAGCATCGCGCTCCATTGGGCGCGGTTAACGCCAATTTCAGGCCAGCCGAAGGCCGCCTGAACAGGCTTGACTCCTCTACGTCTATTTTCCATCCCAGATACCGTCCATTGTTGTTTGCAAATGTTTTATTGATTTTTTTGTGTAACAGTTTCGTAACACCAAATAAATAAAGCACAACAATCTCAAGCGCGCCTTATGGGTCAATAAAGCGAACGCTTAACGGAGGCACGTCGTTGTTAGAAAAAAGGCAGGAAAGACATAAGGGTTTTGAATGACTAAAAACGGGTGAGAAGAATGATTCCCTCCTGGCGAGATAAAAAGCTAATCAAATGATAAATAGAAATAAATTAAATAAAAAAAGCCGACGAATTCTCTTCCGCCGGCCATTAAAAAAAAGCATAGAATGTGTTTATTATTTCTTTTAATTATAAGAATTAGCAATATTCACTCAGTGAAATATGCTGGATTACACGGAACAGACCGTTGAAAATTGGATTATCATGCTAACGGTTTTTTGCTGTTCATCGCATCTTCTTCAGCCTGCCGAATAATGGCTTTCGCCATCCATTGCGTCACATCCTGAATACCCCCGAGTTCCAGCCCCCAGATATCTTTCAGTACCAGGAAAACTTCCGACCCATAAATCAGCGAAAAAGAATGAATCACCCGCTGTAACGCCTCAGGCGGCAGTTTATCCTGCAGCGGCTCTACCGCCAGTTTCAGCAGGCGTTTGCGATTACCGCGAACGAATTTGTCCACGGGCTTAAGGGTACTGGATTGCGCTTCGGCCCACTGTTGGAGAGACAGCAGCAATGCGGCACGTAGAGCTCCCTCATGTTGTTCCATTTGAGGATAGGCAAAGCCAAGTAATTGCTGAATTCGCACTCCAGCGTCATCATCTGTCGGTTGCCATTCAAGGATGGGTCCCAAACTCTCGGCAACGACTGCCGTGATCAATGCACTCTGGGTAGGGAAGTAACGATAAGCTGTCGCACGGGAAACCTGCGCATGTTGAGCCAGTTCAGTGATTGAAGGGAAAGCGCCACCATCAAACAACGTCATCGCGCTGGCGAGTAATAGCTTACGGGTTTTGGCTCGGGTGTGGGTCAAGTTTTGGGGCATGGTTGATGACACTGAGACCTCTTTTCACCAATAAAAACTGGCCAGAACAATAGATCGGGCGAATAAAGCCCACTGTAACAAACTTGCCCAACTTTGTGCCATGCACGAAAAAGGGTAAATTTTTCGGCTCACGCTTTCTAATGAGACGTTAATCTCATTTTTTAACTTATCCCTCTTGCATAAATGATACAGCCGTCTCATTATGATGATGAATTCACCGACTACGCTCAGCAATCTTAGTCAGCACCAGGGATTAAATTTATATAACCAATTAAATTATAACAAAATTATAGTATAGCGTGGCGGCCATCCGGACCTACAATTCAGGAACAGGCTAATGAATAATAATCAAGCAATCATTTATATTGCGACGACGGCAGATACTAAAGGACGAGAACTGGCTTATGTTCGTAGCCTGATCGCCGATACCGGACTCCCCACGCTAACCGTCGATTTGTCTACCCATCACATTCCGGCTAGCTACCCTGCCGATATTTCTGCGGTGACCATCGCCAGTTACCACCCCGAAGGCGAAAACGCCGTTTTTTGCGGCGACCGTGGTAAAGCCATTGCCGCCATGGCCATTGCTTTCGAACGCTTTATGCTTTCGCGCCAGGATGTCGCAGCCTTACTTGGCCTCGGCGGCTCGGGCGGTACTGCATTGATTACACCTGCTATGCAACAGTTGCCTATCGGTTTGCCAAAGCTGATGGTGTCAACCATGGCTTCCGGCGATACCTCTGGTTATGTTGGTGCCAGTGATATCAGCATGTTGTATTCAGTCACCGACATTGCCGGACTGAACCGTATCTCTCGCACCGTCTTGGGTAATGCCGCACATCAAATTGCCGGAGCAGTTCATTTTGCGACTCAAGTTAATGCCGACAATAAACCCGCCGTTGGTCTCACCATGTTTGGTGTCACGACCCCCTGTATTCAGGCAGTAACAGCGGCAATTGAAAATGAATGGGATTGCCTGGTATTCCATGCAACCGGCAGCGGCGGGAGGGCAATGGAAAAACTCATCGACAGCCATCTGTTAAACGGCGTGTTCGATTTAACCACTACAGAAGTCTGTGACCACCTGTTTGGTGGCGTACTTGCCTGTACAGAAGATCGTTTTGGCGCCATAGCCCGTACCGGTATTCCCTGCGTCATGTCCTGCGGTGCTTTGGATATGATCAACTTCGGACATCCCGACACCATCCCCTCTCATTACGCTGACCGTCAGTTTTATAACCATAATGCACAGGTGACTCTGATGCGGACTACTCCTGAGGAAAATGCCCAAATGGGCCGCTGGATTGGTGAAAAGCTAAACGTATGCCCGGGAGAGGTTCGCTTCCTGATCCCTGAAGGCGGTGTTTCAGCTCTCGATGCCCCAGGACAGGCATTTTGGGATCCTGAGGCGCTGGCCGCTTTCGTCAATGCTCTGGAAACAACGTGGCGACGCAATGAAAAGCACCGTCTGATCAAAATCCCTTACAACATCAACGATCCCCACTTTGCCGACGCTGCCGTGCAACAGTTTAGGGAGATCTTTTATTCTTATTGATTGGAGTTAACATGGCCAAACACACCCGACAGGCGTTACTTAGCACATTCCGGGAAATGATCGCCCGACGCGAACCGATCATCGGTGGCGGTGCTGGCACCGGCCTATCTGCCAAATGTGAGGAGGCTGGCGGTATTGATCTGATCGTCATTTACAACTCGGGCCGCTATCGCATGGCGGGCCGTGGCTCCTTGGCGGGTCTGTTAGCCTACGGCAACGCAAACGAAATCGTGATGGATATGGCCAAAGAGGTATTACCCGTAGTCCAACATACCCCGGTTTTAGCTGGGGTAAACGGCACGGATCCTTTTTGCCATTTTGATAAATTTCTTGATGAGATTAAAAATACGGGCTTTGCCGGAGTGCAAAACTTTCCGACTGTCGGCCTGATTGACGGCAACTTTCGCGCAAATCTGGAAGAAACCGGAATGGGGTATGCGTTGGAAGTGGATATGATTCGTCTGGCGCATGAAAAAGACCTACTGACCACCCCCTACGTTTTTAATGCGCAGGATGCCATCGCAATGACCGAAGCTGGCGCCGATATCATAGTACCGCACATGGGACTGACGACCGGTGGCAGCATTGGCGCAGAAACAGCACTGACCCTGGCTGATTGCGTCCCACTGATTAACGATTGGGCCCAAGCGGCCAAACAAATTCGCGAAGACGTTATCGTTCTCTGTCACGGTGGCCCGATAGCCACACCTGAAGACGCCGCCTATATCATGCAGCATTGCCCGTTAGTAGACGGTTTCTACGGTGCCAGTTCAATGGAGCGATTACCTACGGAGCTCGCATTAACTGAAACTACACGTCAATTTAAAAGCATTAGCAGAAATTGATGGGAAAATAACTCACTCGCACACAACACCAGGGAAACCCGCCAGATGGCGGGAAGTGAAGTAGCAGTGAGATAAACAAAAGGGCCAGAGATTTAATCTGGCCCTTTTTATTTACCGCATGAAATTATTTCTGTTCAGTCGCCATTTTCGACTTCATGTTATTCATGTGGTCCATCATTTTCTGTTCGCGTTTCTGATAATTCTCATTGTATTGTTTTTTCTGCTCTGGGGTCAGCAGGTTGTACATTTTATTTTCAGCTTTGGCGCGCTCCAGCATATGCTCGGACTGAGTTTTGCTGATGGCGTCAATTTGGGCTTTCGCTTTGGCTTCGTCGAAGCTGTCGGAGGCGACCAGGCTATGCAAGGCTTGGCGCTCCTCTTTCATGCCCGCACCGCGTTTCTGATGCGACTCTTTCATGATGTCGCGCATTTGTTGGCGCTGCTGCTCAGTCAGGTTCAGACCGGCGAATGGCCCGCCTTTACCTTCGCCTTTGTGGTGCATCATTTTCATTGGGGTGGCATCTGTCGTCGCAGGGGCCGCTGTCGTATCGGCAGCGAAAGCCATGGAAGCAGAACCCAGAGCCAGAGTAGAAGCGACAAATAAAGCGGTCAGTTTACGCATAATCATTTCCTTAAAATTATTCTTCATCAGGAGCGCTGTACGTGAACAGGCTCATCTTTCGTCGGAGATAATAATAGGCCGATAAACATATAGTAATGCGATGGAGTGTAAATTTATTAAAGCCCAGAACAGGTTTATTCGACAATAATGAATGAATTATGGAGATGATGCGTATTATATGGAAATTTTGGTTTCCCATAGCATGAATTTCCCCCAAATTGTTCAGTCCCCCCTATGGGGTTATTCCGGTCACCAGCCCACTTTATTATAATTTAGGCTTGTCCAGCGCAACCGTCTTGCAACAAGAGGGAAGCGGGGCAGAAATCGTACGGATCTCTCGAAACCACAGGTTCTCACTTACACTTACAGCTGCGCCCGCAATCGGCGCGATCGTCAGGATCCGGCACAACGCGCCACCTTGGGCACCGGCGGCCATGCAGCGTTTACGCTGCAAAACTAATTATTGGCTATATAATAGTTTCACCCTCTGCCCGTGAAAAACGTGTTATATGATGGAGATACGTGCACTACGGCCACTACCGGGCCAGAACCTGTTGCTGCGCCCATCGCACAGTCCTGGCTGTCGTGCCCTTTTGAGGAATCATCATGTTCGCAGACCAAGGCCTTATGCTTCTTAATGCCCATTTCGGCACCAACAGCCCTTATTGGCGGTTGGCGTTTGACAGCAATGCCCTGGCGTTGTCGGCAGTTAAAGGCAAAACCCATGTGGCCGTGGCGCTCAGCGCCATGCAGGCGGCCAAGATCCGCCGTCTGAGCGGCATTACCGCCAGCCTGGATATCACCATCACGCTGGGCGGCGAGCCAATACATCTGCATCTGGTCGGGCGCAGGATCAATAATCTGGAATGGGCGGGTACCGCCTCGGCCTTTAGCGACACCCAATCGGTCGCCCGCGACCTGGTACACGGCCTGTCATTTGCAGAACAGGTGGTGTCAGAGGCCAATTCGGTGATTGTGATTGTCGACCAGCACGGCCGAATTCAGCGCTTTAACCGACTGAGCGAAGAGTACACCGGCCTGCACGAACATGATGTTATTGGCAAAAATGTCTTTCAGCTGTTTATGAGCCCGGAAGAAGCGGCGGCATCGCGGCGTAACATCGCCGGTTTTTTTCGCAACGGATCATCCTATGAGGTGGAACGTTGGATCAAAACGGTAAAAGGTGAACGGCTGTTCTTGTTTCGCAACAAGTTCGTCCACAGCGGCAGCGGTAAAAATGAAGTCTTCCTGATTTGTTCCGGCACCGACATTACCGAAGAGCGTCGCGCTCAGGAACGACTGCGGGTGCTGGCCAATACCGACATTATTACCGGCCTGCCCAATCGCAATGCCATTCAGGACAAAATCACCCAGGCAATAGCCGCACGCGACGGTAATCATGTGGGTCTGGTGTATCTCGATCTCGACAACTTTAAAAAGGTTAACGACGCCTACGGCCATATGTTCGGCGACCGTTTATTGGTGGAAGTGTCGTTGGCGGTACTTGGCTGCCTCGCGCCAGACCAAACCCTGGCTCGCCTGGGGGGCGACGAGTTTCTGGTGCTGGCCCAGCAAGCCGACCGCGAGATGCTGCAACGGCTGGCCCAGCGTATTATCGACCGCTTGAAGACCCCCTTCCGTATCGGCCTTATCGAGGTCTATACCGGCTGTTCGATCGGCATTGCGCTATGTCCTGAACATGGCAACGATCTCGACAGCCTGATACGCAGTGCCGACACCGCCATGTACGTCGCCAAAGAGCACGGCAAACGTACCTATACCGTGTTCTCGCCGGAAATGAACAAACGCGTCGCAGAATACATGTGGCTGGATACCAATCTGCGAAAGGGGTTGGAACAAGAGCAACTGGTGGTGTACTACCAGCCAAAAATCGAGGCGCTCAGTGGCAAGGTATGCAGCGTAGAAGCTTTGGTGCGTTGGGACTCGCCCGAGCGTGGCCTGATCCCACCGCTGCAGTTTATCTCTTATGCCGAAGAGTCCGGTCTGATAGGCCCACTCGGGCGCTGGGTGCTGCAAACCGCCGCCAGACAGGCCGCCCAGTGGCAACGACAGGGCTTGAATCTGCGGGTGGCAGTGAATCTTTCCGCACGGCAGTTGGTTGATGATTCCATCGTTGAAGATCTCGCTCAGGTCTTACAGAGCAATCAACTGGCCCCCTGCCTGCTCGACTTTGAGCTTACCGAAAGCAGCCTGATTGAGGATGAAAAACGTGCCCGCGAAGTGATTACGCGGCTGCGCGATCTGGGGGCGCAGGTGCATCTCGATGATTTTGGCACCGGCTACTCTTCTTTGGCCCAGTTGGCCCGCATTCCGCTGGATGCCATCAAGCTGGATAAAAGCTTCGTGCGCGGGGTGAATTGCAATCCGGTTTCACAGTCGCTGGTGCGTGCCATCGTCGCGGCGGCCGAAGCGCTAAGGTTCCGGGTGATTGCCGAAGGTGTAGAGACCGAAAGCGAGAATCAGTTTTTGGATGAAGTCGGCGTGGATGAGAAACAAGGATTTCTTTTTGCGCGGCCAATGCTCCCGGACCAGTTGGAACATTGGCTGCAATCTTATTGCCCGCATCCCTCCTCAGCCTGATGCGGGCAGGGTGATTCTAGCCTGCACGACGCAGGTTTAGCGTGTGGCGGTCCTGTAGCATAACCAGACGCTCGATATAGGCACGATCTTTCTCCTCGATGGTGAAGGCCGAATGCACCCAATCCTCGGTAATATCCATCAGTTCCGAACGCGTGAGCTGCAACACCCGCTGACGGGCTCGCAGCATGGCGCGCATTCCATTCAGTTTGGGTCGGATGGTATCGATGAAGGTGCGGGTGGCCACATAGGCATCGCCGGGCTGGAACAACTGATCGACCAGGCCACGGCTTTCAAACCATTCCGCGGTGTGCGACTCCCCCCCCCAGATCAGCTCTTCCGCCAGGCGCATGCCTGCCTTGCGTGCCACCAGCGAATATCCCCCCATGCCGGGGAACAGGTTGAACGCAATTTCCGGAAACCCCATCCGGGCGTTGTTCTGTGCCAGCACGAAATGGTGCGCCAGCGCCGCTTCGAAGCCGCCCCCCAGGGCGCTACCTTCCACCATCGCAATGCTGACCGCCCCGGTATCAAACCCGCGCGCCGCCGCATGCACGCAGTCAATACAGGCACGTGCGTAAGCCATCATCGCCTCGCGTTTGCGGTTTTTAATGGCCTCGGCAAAGAACTGCAGATCGCCGCCGACGTTGAACATATTGGGCACCAGCGATCCGGTGACCCAAAAATCAAACTGCAATGAAGACTCTTTTGCTGCCTGCGCCAGCGTCATGATGTCTTCGATTAACGCCTGATTGAAGCAAGGGCGTGGTTCTGCACGTAGCAGCATCCACATAATGTGCCGCTCTTCCTCATAGTAGGCGGATATCTGGGTCAAATTGCCCGCTTCGGTAAACGGACGACAGGTGGGATGATTAAGTAATTTCATATGACCTTCCATTTTCTCTCGTGTTAACAGTTGAAACCGTTCCAGCCCCTACGGCTGCAGTTGCGCTGCGGCTGGTAAACCGCCGCGCCACATCATGAGTAAACGCTTTCTTGGTGATGAAACAGATAAAAATTGAAGGTCGGAGAATGAAAAAAACCGCGCTGGAACGCGGCTGACATAAGAATTTTACCTATCGGCATGCGGCAACATTTCACCGGGGGAGTGAACGCGCTAAGCTCACAAATTAGCCGGTTACCGGCCCCGGCGGCCAAAACGGCGAGCCTTTTGGCTATAATCAACATTGAGACAGCCTATTTATCGTTAAGGATATCGTGACGTAATGCCTACAGGATCAGATAAAGACCCCCGTCAGCCCAACAGTGAAGCGCCACAAAAACCGCTGATCGACATCAAGACCGGCCACCAGACCCTTGACCGGCGTATTTCCGGATTTTCACGTCTGGTCGAACGCATCAAGGCCTGGCCAAGCATCGCTCACCTGCTGCGCGCCACCGAGCGCTTTAACGATCGCCTGGGCAGCCAATTCGGCGCTGCCATCACCTATTTCTCGTTTCTTTCGCTGATCCCGATTCTGATGGTGTCGTTTGCCGCCGTCGGTTTTGTGTTGGCATCCAACCCGGACCTGCTGACCGGGCTGATCAATAAAATCGTCGGCAGCATCAGCGATCCGACCCTGGCCAGCACGCTGAAAAACACCGTCAATACCGCCATTCAGCAACGCACCACCGTGGGGCTGACCGGGCTGGCGCTGGCGCTGTATTCGGGGATCAGTTGGATGGGCAATCTGCGTGAGGCGATCCGTGCGCAGTCGCGTGACGTCTGGGAGCGCAATCCGCAGGATCAGGAAAAAATCTATTTCAAATACACCCGCGATTTTATCTCGCTGACCGGTCTGGTGGTGGCGCTGATTATCACCCTGACGTTGACCTCCATTGCCGGTTCGGCGCAGGCGGCGATCGTGCAGGCGCTGGGCCTGGAAGGCATCGAGTGGCTGCGACCGGCCATGACGCTGATTGCGCTGTCGATCTCCATCTTTGCCAACTACCTGCTGTTTTTGTGGATCTTCTGGATGCTGCCACGGCATAAGCCAAAGAAAAAGGCGTTGCTGCGGGGCACGCTGCTTGCCGCTATCGGTTTCGAAGTGATTAAGTTTGTGATGACCATGACGCTGCCGCAGGTGGCTAAATCCCCTTCCGGTGCCGCCTTTGGTTCGGTGATTGGGCTGATGGCGTTTTTCTATTTCTTCGCCCGCCTGACGCTGTTTTGCGCCGCCTGGATCGCCACCGCCCAGTATAAAGAGGATAAAACCCTGCCAACCTCAGAACAATCCGCGCCCTAAATCAACGCAATCATACCGGCCACTTTCTGATGGCCGGTTTTTTATTCTTCATTTAAACCACAAGCCCAGTACATAAAACCAAAAATAAGCTATCACGCCTGCCAAAACCAGCATAACAAACTACAGGCTAACTTTTCTTTTCGCCTTTTGCAGATGTTCAGTCTGCAAATCATTCATTTGGCAACGTTAAAATCTATGCAGAAACGCAGCGATGAAACATTAAGCTTTTTAACCGGTTAATCACCGCATTGTACAAAGTTTCATCATTGAAAAGGCATTTTGCTATGACTAAGATGGATTTTTACAAATTCAAAATATAAGAAATATTATGCAAGCCTCCATCGCACCAACTCTGGACGCCGACGACGCGTCAACACCGGTTAACTCACGCGGAAAAGTGATTGTCGCCTCGCTGGTCGGGACCGCTATCGAGTTTTTCGATTTTTACATTTACGCCACCGCTGCGGTGATCGTTTTCCCGCATATCTTCTTCCCACAGGGCGATCCCACCACCGCCACGCTGCAGTCGCTGGCCACTTTCGCCGTCGCTTTCATTGCGCGCCCAATTGGTTCGGCGCTGTTCGGCCACTTCGGCGATCGCGTAGGGCGTAAGGTGACCCTGGTCGCCTCGCTGCTCACTATGGGGATTTCCACCGTGCTGATCGGCCTGCTGCCAAGCTACGAAACCATTGGCATCTTCGCGCCAATCCTGCTGGCGCTGGCGCGCTTCGGTCAGGGTCTGGGCCTGGGTGGGGAATGGGGCGGCGCCGCCTTGCTGGCCACCGAGAATGCCCCGGCCAGAAAACGGGCACTGTACGGTTCCTTCCCGCAGTTGGGCGCCCCTATCGGCTTCTTCTTCGCTAACGGTACCTTCCTGCTGCTCTCCTGGCTACTGACGGACCAGCAGTTTATGGAATGGGGCTGGCGCGTGCCGTTTATTCTGTCCGCCGCACTGGTGCTGATCGGGCTGTACGTGCGAGTGTCACTGCATGAAACACCGGTATTCGCCAAGGTGGCAAAAGCCGGCAAGCAGGTGAAAATTCCGCTCGGCACCCTGCTCAGCAAGCACCTGAAAGTGACCATCCTCGGCACCTTCATCATGCTGGCGACCTATACGCTGTTCTACCTGATGACGGTGTACTCGATGACCTACGGCACCACGCCGCAGCCGCTGGGGTTAGGCTACTCGCGCAACAGCTTCCTGTGGATGCTGATGGTGGCTGTAATTGGCTTTGGCGTTATGGTACCGATTGCCGGTCTGCTGGCTGACGCCTTTGGCCGTCGCAAGACCATGATTGTCATTACGCTGCTGATGATCGCCTTCGCCTTCCTGTTCCCGAGCATGCTGGGCTCCGGCAACCAGGCGCTGGTGATGGGCTTCCTGCTGTGCGGCCTGAGCATCATGGGGCTGACCTTCGGCCCGATGGGCGCGCTGCTACCGGAGCTGTTCCCGACGGAGGTTCGCTATACCGGCGCCTCCTTCTCCTATAACGTCGCGTCAATTCTCGGGGCTGCGGTAGCGCCTTATATCGCCACCTGGCTGGCAACGCACTACGGTCTGTTCTATGTCGGTCTGTACCTGGCGGCCATGGCCAGCCTGACGCTGATCGCCCTGCTGCTGATGAAAGAGACCCGAGACAAGTCGCTGTAACCCTCTTACGCGGCCCCCATCAGGCGGGCCGCACTTCCCGTATTGTCTCCGGTCATAAAATCGGACTATGCTGAACGCTTCCCCTTTGACAGAAATGGAAATCAATAATGTCTCTGCGCCGCAGACTGTTTTGGTACGTTGTGCCATTGGTGGTGATCGCCATTGCGCTGGCTGCCTGGTTCTGGCTAAATCCCTCCAATTCAAACGCGCTATGGCGTATCGTCAGCCAGCAGTGCCTGCCCAACCAGCAAGCGCATAACAACCCTTCCCCCTGTGCGCAGGTCGACCCACAGGCCGGTTTTGTAGTGTTTAAGGATCGCAACGGGCCACTGCAGTATTTGCTGATGCCAACCGCCAAAATCACCGGCATTGAAAGCCCGCAGGTGCTGGAAGCCGCCACCCCAAACTTCTTTGAGCAAGCCTGGGCAGCGCGGCATTTTATGGCGGATAAATACGGGAAAGAGATTGATGACGCCGATATTTCGCTGGCGATTAACTCGGAATATGGCCGAACGCAGAATCAGTTGCATATTCATATTTCCTGCCTGTTACCGGCGGTAAAAACGCAGTTGGCACAGTACGCGACGGATTACAGTGAACGCTGGGAGCCCCTGCCTGGCGGCTTGTTGGGGCACGACTACCTGGTACGTAAGGTCACCGCCAAGGATCTAAATAAACAGGGGGCTTTCCGCCTGCTGGCGGAAGGAGTGCCACGAGCCGAGGGCCGTATGGGCAGTTTCGGCCTGGCGATGACCGCATTGCCGGGCGGTGATTTCCTGCTGCTGGCCACCGAACGCAGTTTGCTGCCGTTTACCCTCGCCTCGGCGGAAGAAATTCAGGATCACGACTGCCGGGTTCTGCAATAAAAATGGCCCGCAGTGCGGGCCATTAGCCGTCATTTTTTCTTCTTCATCTGCTGCAGAATTTGGCCGCACTGGTTTTCCTCACCGCCTTCGCTTGGCGAAACCAGCGCCAACAGCGCCGCTGCCGGCGTCAGCACCACGCCCAGCGCCACTGCCGCGGCACCGCGCGCAATCAACGGGCCGGCCTTCACCCCAGCGTCCGGATGCGCGAAGGTGCCTTTCACATACAGCGGCGAACGCAGCGTCAGCACGCGCATCCCCTTACTTTCCGGATCGATGGACAGATCCAGCCGCTCCGTGGCCAGATTGGTATTGCCGCTGATATTGATAATCGCGTTCTCGGTATCGAACACAAACAGCCGCGGTGCCGCCACACCGGTGCTAATCCCGATGTCCGCTGCCGCACAGTTAATGCCCACGACGTCGTCACCAAACAGCTGCGCCACCAGATAGTTACCGACGTTTAACCCAAGAATTTCCATCAGGCTACGGCTGATAACCCCATTGTTAATCACCATCCGCAGATCGCCGCTGCTGGTCGCCAGCAAGTCCGCCACCGAGTTGCCACTGCCGGTGAGTTTGGCATCGCCATTCAGCTGCCCGAGGCTACGTTTCATCGATCCCACGTTCGGCAGCAACTGTTTGAGCTGGAATTTCCGTGCATGCATATCCACCCGGCCCTGCATCGGATTTTTGCTGCCGTCGAGGCGCAGGGTGGCGTTGAGGTTACCACCCGCCACGCCGAACCGCAGCGGGTCCATCAGGATGGCACCGTTGTTCAACTGCAGATGGGTATAGAGATCGCTCAGCGGCAGCGAGCTGCCGTGCTCAATGCGCTTGGCGGTGAATTTGACGTCCGCATCCATCACCTTCCAGCTTTGGGTTTCAAACTTTTCTACCGGCAGCACCTTGCCGGCCGGCTGGCGGCTTTTTTCGCCGCGTCCGGCTTTTTCGGTGTTGGAGTCCGCGCCAATCAACGGTGCCAGATCGGCGAAGCGCAGCTGCTTCGACAGCACCTCCCCCTTCAGCTTCGGCCGGGGTTTGCTGGCAACATAGGTCAAATCACCGTGAATATCGCTGTCGCCGATTTTGCCGTCGAATTTTTGGTACTGGAATACGGCTCCGCCTTTCTCGTGCAGGCGGGCAATCAGGTGACCATCGGTAGAATAAGGTGGGGTATTCGGCAGCAGCACGCCGGTGAGGCCATACAGGTTCCCCAGACTGTCACCGGAGAATTTAAGCTGCAGATCCAACCCGCCGAGGTTCATCGGGTCAGACAGCGTACCTGCCACCACCACGCGGGTAGAGCCGGAACGCACATCTGCCTGCAGCGGGAATGGCGAGTCGGCACTTTGTAACGACAGCATACCGCCGATCTTGCCGCTGCCCACCAGCGGCTCACCGTTATAGGTGCCCTTCACCTTCCAACCGAAAACATAGTCAGGCGTGATGGCTTTGCTGGCGTCTTTTTTGCCCGTCACTTCGCTGAACGGCAAAGGTTTGCCGAGCGGATCAATCTCAGCGCGGAAATCCGCCTTCAGCGTGGCGTCTTTAAAAGCAATCTGACCCTTATCGAAAACGATGTCATTAACGTTCACCGTCCAGTCGGATGGGGGTTGATTGGGATCGCCGGCCAGGTTAAAGGTCCAGTTATTCTCGCCATTGGCCAGGCGCTGCAGGTTGGCGTTCGGCTGCTTCAGCCAAATGCGCGGGATCAGCACCTCTTTGCCCAACAACGCCAGTGGTGAGATGCTGGCTTCGACGCGCTGCAACTGAACCATGCTGTCGCCCGGGATATTTTCCGGGTTACCCAGCACGATATCTTCGGCATGAATACGCGGCCATGGCACCCAGGCACGCCAGCCGCCGTCATCTTTGTCGCGCGTCCAGGCCACGCCCAAGTCGCCACGGATGGCAAACGGGCGGTGCAGTTCGGCAGACACCTTGTCGTTAATGGTCGGTTTGAGGCGATTCCAGTCGAAGGCCAGCGCAAAGATCACCAACGCGACGATGACCAGCAGCACAATGCCGCCCACCCAAGTGAACGCTTTTCCTGTTTTTGTCATAACGGCTCCCTGAACGCGAAACTTGCCAACAATTGATAAGCAACTGTTATCAAGCCTAGCCGAGGATAGGCCAGAGTTCACGCTTTAGGGGGACGAGGATCAGGCAGTCGGCGCGGAAAATAATCTGGGCAAGGTTTGCAGGGTGTCGAAATGGGCCGGACGGGAAAGGTAGTACCCCTGCGCGGCCAGGGCACCAGAGCGCTGCACCAGCAGCCATTCCTGTTCGGTTTCCACCCCTTCTACGATCACCCCTTCGCTGTGCTGGTTCATTATTCTGACCAGCGTGGAGAGCAGTTGAATGCCATCCTCCGTCTGCTTAAGCAGGGTGAATAATTCACGCGCCACCTTGATGTATTGATAGCGCCAGGTGCTGACGGCGGAGAAATTCGCCAGCCCGCTGCCGAAGTCATCCAGCCACAGCCGCTCGGCGCCGGCAATCTGCTGCAACGGGCCGTTCAACGCCATTCCCGCATGCTCCACCAGCTCAAAGCGCAGATAAGGCATGCTGGCAATCTGTCGTTGCAACACATCATGCCGCTGCAACGCTTGCAGCGCGATACCGTCAATATTGACCGATACCATCAACGCGTGACGGGTCAACAGCGGCTGCCAGTGCTGGAGCAGAGTCAGCTGTTCCTGAATGATCTGCAGGCGTTTACGTACGTCAAGAGCGGCAAAATAGTGCTCCGGCGACAGCGGTTTGTCCGGCGCGGCAGGATGAGACACCGCCGTCAGCAGTTCGAGCGCCAGTAAAGTGCCGCAGGTGCGGTAGATCGGCTGAAAAGTATACTGACGCCGGCATTGCCGCCAAAAATGCTGTGCTTTTATATGGGTGCATACGGCAAGGAATGGCGCCAGCAGACCAGAAATCATCTTGGTTGTCATTGGAACTATCGCCATCGAAGGGACATGAAAACGTTCAGTCTGCGTGATTGCTTCCCTGGGTTTATCGGCAGCGGGCGATAAAACTTTAAGCGGCGGCAAAAGCCTTCTACAGTGAATAGCGATGTCAAAAAACCAAGGAAAAAAAACATGCCCTACGTAAATATCAAAATTACCCGTGAAGGCGCGACAGCGGAACAAAAGAAACAGCTGATCGCCGGCGTGACGCAACTGCTGGTGGATACGCTGGGGAAGAATCCGGCCACCACCGTGGTCGTCATCGATGAAGTAGAAACCGACAACTGGGGTATCGGCGGCAAATGCGTCACCGAGCTGCGTGCCGCCGCTAAATAACGGCGGATTCTTGTCTGCAGATCGGGAAATTTTTCAGTTTCCCGATCGTCGTCATAATTAAATTAAAACGTTGTTTTATTTTCGTTGACTCCCTCGCCCCTTGCCTTGAGACTGAATAGGTTTCGCTTCCATTCACCTTCTTCTTTCAGCCAGGGCTCGTTGACTATGACCACCCAGAATCTTGCCGTGATCGGCGAATGCATGATTGAACTGTCGCAAAAAGGCGCGGACCTTAGCCGCGGCTTTGGCGGCGATACGCTAAATACCGCCGTTTATGTTGCCCGCCAGGTGGCAGAAAGCACGCTGCAGGTGCATTACGTCACCGCGCTCGGCACTGACAGTTTCAGCGAGGAAATGCTGCACGCCTGGCAACGGGAGAAGGTCAATACGCGCCTGGTTCAACGGTTGGAAAACAAGCTGCCGGGCCTGTATGTGATCGAAACCGATGATGCCGGCGAACGCACTTTCTATTACTGGCGCAACGACGCCGCAGCCCGCTACTGGCTGGCCGGCCCGCAGGCGGAGAACCTGTGCCAACAGTTGGCCCATTTCGATTATTTATACCTTAGCGGCATCAGCGTAGCGATCCTCGACGCGGACAGCCGCATCAAGCTGCTGGCCTTGCTGCGACAATGCCGCGCCAACGGTGGCAAGGTCATTTTCGATAACAACTATCGCCCCCGCCTGTGGCAAAACCGGGAGGAAACGCAGCAGGCGTATCGCGAGGTGCTGGCCTGCACCGATATCGCGTTCCTGACGCTGGATGACGAAGATTTGCTGTGGGGCAAACAGCCGGTGGAACAGGTGGTGCGCCGCACGCAGCAGCTGGGCGTGACGGAAATTGTGATCAAACGCGGGGCAGAGGCCTGCCTGGTGTTCAGCGCTGAAGGCACCGAATTTGAAGTCCCGGCGGTACAGCTGCCGAAAGAAAAGGTGGTGGATACTACCGCGGCCGGGGACTCTTTCAGCGCGGGTTACCTGGCGGTACGCTTAACCGGCGGCGATGCCGTGCAGGCGGCGCAACGCGGTCACCTCACCGCCAGCACGGTGATCCAGCATCGTGGCGCCATTATCCCACTTGCGGCCATGCCGCAATGAATCCTGTTCCGTAGAAATGCGAAAGGCCAGCAATAATGCTGGCCTTTTTATTGGGCTCGAAAACCCAGCTCTGAACGGGCGCAGCATGCAGCGCCCCTACAATTTCATACACTGACATGGCAGGGGGCAAACATATTCGACCCGATTAGCAGGGGTATTTAGCCCGCAACCGCGATACGTTTCATATCCGTCATATAACCACGCAGCTTACGGCCAACGGATTCGATTGGGTGATTACGCACTGCTTCGTTCACGTCACGCAGTTGCGCGTTATCTACGGAAGTCCCGGCCACGGATTTGCCCAGATCACCCGCCTGCAGGGTAGTCATGAACTCTTTCAGCAATGGCACTGCCGCATTGGCAAACAGGTAGTTGCCGTACTCGGCGGTATCAGAGATAACCACGTTCATTTCGTACAGACGCTTACGCGCAATGGTGTTGGCGATCAGCGGCAGTTCGTGCAGCGATTCGTAGTAAGCAGATTCTTCGATGATACCTGCGTCAACCATGGTTTCAAACGCCAGCTCAACACCGGCTTTCACCATTGCCACCATCAGTACACCGTGGTCAAAGTATTCCTGCTCGCTGATTTTGCCTTCGAACTGCGGCGCGTTTTCGAACGCCGATTTTCCGGTCTCTTCACGCCAGTTCAGCAGCTTCACGTCGTCTTCTGCCCAGTCGGCCATCATGCCGCTGGAGAAGGCGCCGGAGATGATGTCGTCCATGTGTTTCTGGAACAGCGGCGCCATGATCTCTTTCAGTTGCTCGGACAGCGCATAAGCACGCAGTTTAGCCGGGTTGGACAGACGGTCCATCATCAGGGTGATACCGCCCTGCTTCAGCGCTTCGGTGATGGTTTCCCAACCGAACTGGATCAGTTTTTCTGCGTAAGCCGGCTCGGTGCCTTCAGCAACCAATTTGTCGAAGCACAGCAGTGAACCCGCCTGCAGCATGCCACACAAAATGGTCTGCTCGCCCATCAGGTCAGACTTCACTTCGGCGACGAAGGAAGACTCCAGAACGCCGGCGCGATGGCCGCCCGTCGCAGCAGCCCAAGCCTTGGCAATCGCCATGCCTTCGCCTTTAGGGTCGTTTTCCGGGTGAACCGCAATCAGGGTCGGTACGCCGAAACCACGTTTGTATTCTTCACGCACTTCGGTACCCGGACATTTTGGCGCAACCATCACCACGGTAATGTCTTTACGTACTTGCTCACCCACTTCTACGATGTTGAAACCGTGAGAGTAGCCCAGCGCCGCGCCGTCTTTCATCAGCGGCTGTACGGCACGCACTACCGAGGTGTGCTGCTTGTCCGGCGTCAGGTTAACCACCAGGTCGGCCTGCGGGATCAAGTCTTCGTAAGTCCCTACTTTGAAGCCGTTTTCGGTCGCTTTACGCCATGAAGGGCGCTTTTCGTCGATAGCTTCTTTACGCAGGGCATAAGCCACATCCAGCCCCGAGTCACGCATGTTCAAGCCTTGGTTCAGACCCTGCGCGCCACAGCCGACAATCACCACTTTTTTGCCTTTCAGGTAGCCGGCTTCATCAGCGAATTCGTCACGTGCCATAAAACGGCATTTACCCAATTGCGCCAACTGCTGACGCAGGTTCAATGTGTTGAAATAGTTAGCCATGGTGGTACTCCAGTTAGATGTTGTGTCTTGCATGTTATTTTCATTCCCCGCCTGTCTGTGCGGAGATTCGTTAAACTCAATGTATAACAGGAAACGCGTTGCTTAAATTGATATATTACGAATGTGATATTGCAATTTATGCAACACTCTTGCTGCGAGCGTACTGATATGGATTTGCGTGATTTAAAGCTGTTCCTTCATCTGGCCGAAAGCCACCACTTTGGCCGCACCGCCAAGGCGATGCACGTCAGTCCGTCGACGCTTTCCCGCCAGATCCAACGGCTGGAAGAGATCCTCGGGCAGCCGCTGTTTTTACGCGATAACCGCACCGTGCAGCTCACCGATGCCGGCGAGCAGCTAAAAGACTTTGCCCAGCAGACGCTGTTGCAATACCAGCAGCTGAAGCATTCTCTCGGCCAGCACGGCCCTTCGCTGAGCGGCGAGCTGCGGCTGTTCTGCTCGGTCACCGCCGCCTACAGCCACCTGCCGCCGATCCTGGACCGCTTCCGCGCGCAACATCCGCTGGTAGAAATTAAACTCACCACCGGTGACGCTGCCGACGCCGTCGATAAAGTTCAGTCCAACGAAGCCGATCTGGGCATTGCCGGCCGGCCCGAAACCCTGCCCACCAGCGTAGCCTTCACCAAAATCGGCGAGATCCCGCTGGTATTGATCGCCCCGGCGCTGCCCTGCGCCGTGCGTAGTCAGGCATTTGCCGAGCAGCCCGACTGGGCCAATATTCCGTTTATCCTGCCGGAGCATGGCCCGTCGCGAAAACGCATCGAGCTGTGGTTCCGTCGCCAGCGCATCGCCAATCCGCTGATTTACGCCACCGTCGGCGGCCACGAGGCGATTGTTTCCATGGTGGCACTGGGCTGCGGTATCGCACTGATCCCCGGCGTGGTGGTGGACAACAGCCCGGAACCGGTACGTAACCGCATCTCACAGTTAGAAAATATCTCTATGGTCGAGCCGTTCGAACTGGGCGTTTGCGTGCAGAAAAAACGCCTCAACGATCCGCTGATCGACGCTTTCTGGCGCTTGTTATTAACGGTCAAAAATCCTTAAAACGAAACCATTGCTTTCAAACATGATCATTTGCAATGCCGAGATAAAAATACCCTATGGATTTCATGTTGCAGCCAACAACGCTGCAACTTGAAAGACGACGGGTAGTTAGAGATCGGCTGGATCGACTTGTTTCATCGCCTCCACCTGCATCAACCAATGGTAAAGCGGCTCCAACTGCTGGAAAGCTTGCGCCAGCGTCTGCGTCAGCCCGGCGTTGAATAACCTCTCCACCTGGCTGTCGGTGGCCATCACCGCAAAAGATTTGCGGTTGTACCAGGTGGCAATGTCTGCCGCCTGCTCTTTAACCAGCGGGCGTTTGTAGCTTTCTCCCACCAGCTCGAACGGCGGCTGACAACAGGCCGCGACCTCGAGAAAAGGCTGCGGCCGGCGTTGCAACGTATGGCGAAACAGATCCATGGTTTGCTTGTTGGCACTGTAATAACCCAGCCCGTAGCGCCACATGTCCGGCCCCAGTTCGAAGAAATAAACCGGGGCGTCCTGCCAGTCTTTGCTCGGCCGTTTGAACGTCAGCCACATGCGGCTGCGATAACGTGATTTATCGTGAGAAAAACGCGTATCGCGATGAATGCGCGACAGCGTTTTACCTATCGCCGGGCGGGTTTCAAACTGCGGATCGAGCGCCAGCATCGTCGGGGCAAGCTCAGCCACCAGCGAGCGGAACGGCGTCAGCAGCTCACGATCGTAAACGCCGCGGTTGCCCTCAAACCATTCCTTGTCGTTCTCGATCCGCACCTGCTGAAGAAAATTCAGGCCCTGCTGGCTAAAGCCGTTAAATTTATCCGTCATGCGCCGTCCTTGTCGGTGCCCTTAGCCCTGCAAAAAGAAGCGGAACGCCGGGTTATCGGTTTCATCGTGGCAGTCGTAGCCCAGCGCCTGCAAATGCTGCTCAAACTCAGGTTCGGTCTGCGACAGCTCAAAGCCGGCCAACACGCGGCCAAAGTCGGTGCCGTGGCTGCGGTAATGGAACAGCGAGATATTCCAGTGAGTGCCCAGGGTTTGCAGGAACTTCAGCAGCGCGCCCGGCGACTCAGGAAACTCGAAGCTGTATAACCGCTCGCGCAGGGGTTTCGAAGGACGCCCACCCACCATGTAGCGCACGTGCAGTTTGGCCATTTCATCATCGGACAGATCCACCACCTGATAACCGTCGGCGTTCAGTTCATCGATGATTTCCAGACGTTCGGCATGGCCACGCGTCAGGCGGACGCCGACGAAGATACAGGCGTTGTCCGCATCGGCGTAACGGTAGTTGAACTCGGTCACCGACCGACCGCCCAGCAGTTGGCAAAACTTCAGGAAGCTGCCCTTCCGCTCAGGAATGGTCACTGCCAGCAGGGCCTCGCGTTGTTCGCCCAATTCGCAGCGTTCCGATACATAACGCAAGCCGTGGAAGTTCAGATTGGCACCGGACAGCACGTGCGCCAGGCGCTCGCCCTGGATGTTGTGCTGCTGAACGTATTTCTTCAGCCCGGCCAATGCCAACGCGCCGGAGGGTTCGGCAATGGCACGTACGTCTTCAAACAAATCTTTGACCGCCGCGCAGATAGCATCGCTGTCGACGGTGATGACGTCGTCCAGATATTCCCGGCACAGGCGGAAGGTTTCGTCACCGATGCGCTTCACCGCCACGCCTTCGGCAAACAGCCCGACGCGCGCCAAATCCACCGGCTGCCCCGCATCCAGTGCCGCGCGCAGGCAGGCGGAGTCTTCCGCCTCTACGCCGATCACTTTGATCTGCGGCATCAGCTGTTTGATTAACACCGCCACGCCGGCCGCCAGACCGCCGCCGCCCACCGGGACGAACACCCGGTCGAGATGCGCGTCCTGTTGCAGCAGCTCCATCGCCAACGTGCCCTGCCCGGCGATCACCGTTGGGTGATCGAACGGCGGAACGAAGGTCATGCCCTGCTTGTGCGAGAGCTCAATCGCCCTGGCCTTGGCTTCATCAAAGTTGGCGCCGTGCAACAGTACTTCGCCGCCGAAACCGCGTACCGCATCCACTTTGATGTCTGCGGTGGACACCGGCATGACGATCAGCGTTTTGATCCCCAGACGTTTACCGGAGTAGGCCACGCCCTGCGCATGGTTGCCGGCCGAAGCCGTTACCACGCCGCGCGCTTTCTGCTCTTCGTTCAGGCTGGCGATCATGGCATAGGCCCCGCGCAGCTTGAAGCTGTGCACCGGCTGACGATCTTCGCGCTTCACCAGAATGGTGTTGCCGAGGCGCGAAGAAATTTTGCTCATGGCCTGCAACGGGGTGACCTGAGCCACCTCGTACACCGGCGAGCGGAGCACCGCTCGCAAATACTCCGCGCCACAGGGGGCGTCGGGTAGGGGTTGCGATACCGCCATGATGCTTAGCCTCCCAGCTTGCTCTTGTCGCGTACGGCACCTTTGTCGGCGCTGGTCGCCAACATGGCATAGGCACGCAGCGCCAAGGAAACCTGACGCTCGCGATTTTTCGGTGTCCAGGCGCGATCGCCTCGCGCCAGCTCAACTTCGCGGCGAGCCGCCAGTTCACTGTCCGAAACGTCCAGCACCATGCTGCGTTTTGGAATATCGATGTCGATCATGTCGCCATCTTCGATCAGTGCAATCAGGCCGCCGCTGCCCGCTTCCGGGGAAACGTGGCCGATAGACAGGCCCGAAGTGCCGCCGGAAAAACGCCCGTCGGTGATCAACGCACAGGCTTTTCCCAGGCCCATGGATTTCAGGTAGGTGGTGGGATACAGCATTTCCTGCATGCCCGGCCCGCCTTTCGGCCCTTCGTAGCGGATCACCACCACGTCACCGGCAACCACTTTGCCGCCGAGGATAGCTTCCACCGCCGAGTCCTGGCTTTCGTACACTTTGGCCGGGCCGCGGAAAATCAGGTTGTCTTTGTCGACGCCGGCGGTTTTCACGATGCTGCCGTCCTGCGCCATGTTGCCGTACAGCACGGCCAGGCCGCCATCCTGGCTGAACGCATTTTCCAGCGAGCGGATACAGCCCTCTGCGCGATCATCGTCCAGCGTATCCCAGCGGCAGTCCTGCGAGAACGCCTGGGTGGTACGAATACCCGCCGGGCCGGCGCGGAACATTTTTTTCACCGCCTCATCCTTGGTCAGCATAATGTCATACTGCTCCAGCGTCTGCGGCAGGGTCAGGCCCAGTATGTTGTTCACATCGCGGTTCAACAGGCCTGCGCGATCCAGCTCACCGAGGATGGCCAGTACGCCACCGGCACGGTGCACGTCTTCCATATGGTATTTCGGGGTACTTGGCGCCACTTTACACAGGTGCGGCACCTTGCGTGACAGGCGGTCGATATCTTCCATGGTGAAATCAATTTCGCCCTCCTGCGCCGCAGCCAGCAGGTGCAGCACGGTGTTGGTCGAGCCGCCCATGGCGATGTCCAGCGTCATGGCGTTTTCAAACGCCGCCTTGTTGGCGATGCTGCGCGGCAGTGCACTTTCATCGTCCTGTTCGTAATAACGTTTGGTCAGGGCAACGATGCGTTTGCCGGCGTTGAGGAACAGATCCTTACGGTCGGCATGGGTCGCCAGCAGCGAGCCGTTGCCCGGCTGCGACAGGCCCAGCGCTTCGGTCAGGCAGTTCATCGAGTTGGCGGTGAACATACCGGAACAGGAGCCGCAGGTCGGGCAGGCGGAGCGTTCGATTTGTTCGCTGTCGGCGTCGCTGACGTTCGGGTTAGCCCCCTGGATCATTGCGTCAACCAGATCCAGCTTGATGATTTGATTGGAGAGCTTGGTCTTGCCGGCCTCCATCGGGCCGCCGGAAACGAAAATCACCGGAATGTTCAGGCGCAATGACGCCATCAGCATGCCCGGGGTGATTTTGTCGCAGTTGGAAATGCACACCATCGCGTCCGCGCAGTGGGCATTCACCATGTATTCAACCGAGTCGGCGATCAGTTCGCGTGACGGCAGGGAATAGAGCATGCCGCCGTGGCCCATGGCGATACCGTCATCCACCGCAATGGTGTTGAACTCTTTGGCAACGCCGCCTGAGGCTTCGATCTGTTCTGCAACCAGCTTGCCCAAATCACGCAGATGCACATGGCCCGGAACGAACTGGGTAAATGAGTTGACCACCGCAATAATGGGTTTGCCAAAATCGTCGTCGGTCATTCCGGTCGCGCGCCATAATGCGCGGGCACCCGCCATGTTGCGGCCGTGGGTGGTGGTGGCGGAACGGTACTTAGGCATGCTCTTCACTCCAAATGTATTTATTACAGGCGGCGAACGAACCGCCTGGATATTCTTGTCTGTCTGTCGTTTTACCCTAACAGGTAACGTCGTTATTTATGGATTTACCGGATCCAGCCAGCCGTATTTGTCTTCGGTCTTGCCGGTAAACAGGCCAAAGAACGCCTGTTGAATTTGTTTGGTCACCGGGCCGCATTTGCCAATGCCGACCTGGATGCCGTCGACGCTGCGCACCGGGGTGATTTCCGCCGCGGTGCCGGACATGAACACTTCGTCGGCCAGGTATAGCGACTCGCGGGACAGCACCTGCTCACGCACTTCGAAGCCCATGTCTTTCGCCAGCTTGATGATGGCGTCGCGGGTAATGCCCGGCAGTGCGGAAGAGGTGAACGGCGGGGTGAACAACACGCCGTCTTTCACTTCAAACAGGTTCTCGCCCGCCCCTTCGGAAATATAGCCGTGCACGTCGAGCGCAATCCCTTCCTGATAACCGTGGCGGCGCGCTTCGCTGCCCACCAGCAGGGAGGAAAGGTAGTTACCGCCGGCTTTGGCCGCGGTTGGGATGGTATTTGGCGCCACCCGGTGCCAGGACGAAACCATCGCATCGATGCCTTGCTCCAGCGCCTCTTCACCCAGGTACGCGCCCCAAGGAAACGCCGCGATAATCACGTCTGTCTTGTATCCGGCCGGCGGGTTAACCCCCATGCCGACGTCCCCCACAAACACCAGCGGACGAATATAAGCGCTGACCAGGTTGTTTTTACGCAGCGTAGCGCGGCAGGCTTCCATCAGCTCATCAACGCTTTGCGATACCGGCATGCGGTAGATTTTTGCCGAGTCGTGCAGGCGTTGCATATGCTCGCGGTGACGGAACACCACCGGGCCTTTATGCGAGTCATAGCAACGAACGCCTTCAAACACCGAAGTGCCGTAGTGCAGCGCATGCGACATCACGTGCACTTTGGCGTCAGCCCAGGGAACCATCTCACCATTGAACCAAATGTAATCGGCTTTCTTCGTCATTATTCTTTATCCTTCTCACGCATCAGGCGCTTATTTGTTGTGATGTTTGCTGTTGGATCTCAACGCAGGAGACGTCCATCAGTTTGCTCAACTGAGATGACAGTAGATCCACCGGACGCTGGCTGGCAACGGTCAATTCAATATTAATCTTGTCGGTATTTGATGCCGAAACCATATTCATAGCACAAACCTGAAAGCCGCGGTGACGCACGACGCGCAATACGCGCTCTAACATTTCAGGGCGAAAACGGGCCTGGATCGAGAGTTGATGCTGCATCATGAGATTTTCTCCAACATGGTTTCGTTACCGGCACCCGGCGGCACCAGCGGCCAGACGTTTTCGAGTTCATCGATCGACACGTGCAGCAGGTATGGCCCTTCGCTGTTGAATAAGGCGTCGAGCGCGTCTGCTACCTGGTCTTTACGGGTGATACGCTGGCCGGGAATGCCAAAGGCGTTGGCCAACATCAGGAAATCGGGGTTATCGGAGAGGTTGGTTTCGCTGTAACGCCCGTCAAAAAACAGCTGTTGCCACTGGCGAACCATGCCTAAACGCTGGTTATCCAGTAATACGATTTTCAGCGGCAGCTGTTTGCGTTTTATGGTGCCCAGTTCCTGTACGTTCATCATGAAGGAACCGTCGCCCGATACGCAGATCACCGTATCCTCAGGGCGCGCCATCTGGGCGCCAACCGCGGCCGGCACGCCGAACCCCATCGTGCCCAAACCGCTGGAGGTGATGAAATTCTCCGGGCGCTCGAAGGTCATGTGCTGCGCACTCCACATCTGGTGCTGGCCCACGTCGGTGGTCACCACGCTGTTGGCCGGCTTGCGCTCGGACAGCTGTTTCAACAACAGCGGCGCGTAGATCGGCTGGCCCGGATGATCATAACGCCAGGTGTGGGTTTCCTTCAGCTCAGCCACCCGCTGCTGCCAGGCGGCAATCTTCAGCGGCTGCTGCAACGCCGGCAGCAAGGCCTTCAAATCGCCCTCCAGCGCAACGTGCGCCTGGCGCAATTTGCTCATTTCCGCCGGATCGATATCCATGTGGATCACCTTGGCATGCGGCGCGAAAGCATTCAGTTTCCCGGTCACGCGGTCGTCGAAACGCGCGCCGACAGCGATCAGCAGATCGCACTCCTGCACCGCCAGGTTGCCACCCTTGGTGCCGTGCATGCCCAACATACCGAGGTAATACGGGTGAGCAGCATCCGCCGCACCCAACCCTTTTAGCGTGACAACGTTGGGCATTTGAGTCACCGCGATAAACTCACGCAGCGCTGGTACCGCCTGTGCCATGCCTACGCCGCCGCCGATGTACAACATCGGTTTGTGCGCCTGTGCCAGCAACTCAGCGGCCTGCGCTACCTCTGCTGCCGGGTAGTGTAATTCTTCGACGACCGGCACCAGGTGCGGATGCAGCTCGCCGTGGGCCAGTTGGATGTCTTTCGGGATGTCGATCAGCACCGGACCAGGGCGGCCGCTACAGGCGATGGCAAAGGCTTCCGCCATGATGCCCGGCAGCGCGTCCAGTGATTCCACCAGGAAGCTGTGTTTGGTGCAGGCCAGAGACAGGCCGAGAACATCGATCTCCTGAAAGGCATCGGTGCCAATCAGCGCGGAACCCACCTGGCCGGTGATGGCCACTAACGGAACCGAATCCAGCAGCGCATCGGCCAGGCCGGTGATCAAATTGGTGGCTCCGGGGCCAGAGGTGGCGATACAAACGCCGACTTTGCCGGTTGCGCGGGCATAACCAATGGCAGCCATTGCGGCGCCTTGTTCGTGGCGGCACAGTAGGTGTTCCACCCCACCGTCATACAATGCATCGTAGACTGGCATGATTGCGCCACCTGGATAGCCGAATACCTTATCAACTCCCTGCGCACGCAATGCTTGTACTACCCACTGAGCCCCGTTCATAGTTATTTCCCCGCCTTACTTCGACAACTGCAGGATTTTGTTCTGTTATTCATATTCTTATCCTCGCTTCACTTTTCTCTTGCCAATAAAAAACCCCCGGACCTTTCGGTGCGGGGGTTCTCTTGCGATTCCGGCTTGTTTTCTAAGCCATTCTTCGTCCAAGTGCAGCCCCGCACGGTGGGATAATAATCACCACCACGCTAATCACGACTAGGCTAATCACTTGGGCAAAGGCTTTCATAATGGGTTTGTTCACTGTGCTCGTTTCGAACTAATACCTACAGAGGTACCATAGTCCCGCGCGGCATGACAACACTTTTTTTGCGTTATTATTCGGCGCAATCTGGTCATACCTCGTGCAAAATGTCCGGTATTCAAACGTTAGCCTGCACGCCTGAAGACTTCACGGCACCCGAGATCGCTTTACCGCGCGTGTCCTTCCCAAAGAACACCAACAACGCAATCACGATTGCTACCGTACCGGCGATAATCGCCATTGCCAGCCCGTAATTATGGCCGTTATGTTCCGCTATCGTCGCCTGCAGCGTGGCGTTGACCGAGGCAATCAGATTACCCAATTGATAAACAAACCCCGGCAGTACCGCGCGGGTATTGGCCGGCACCAATTCGGTAAGGTAAGTCGGCACCACGCCCCAGGCGCCCTGTACCATGAACTGCATCAGGAATGCGCCAATCCCCAGCATCAGCGAGCCGCTGGAAAACGCCCACAGCGGGATCACCGGCAACGCCAGCAAGGCGGCAATGATGATCGCCTTCTTACGGCCGATTTTTTCCGACAGCGCTCCAAAGAAAACGCCACCGATAATTGATGCGATATTGTAGCTAATGGCAATGATACTGACGGTTTTAGGGTCGAAACCGTGCTGAACTTTCAAAAACACCGGATACATATCCTGAGTGCCGTGCGAGAAGAAATTGAACGCCGCCATCAGCAATACCAGGTAGCCGCACAGTTTCCAATGGCTCTTCAGCACCGGCAGCAATGCGCTGCTTTCCTTGCGTTCTCGGGCTGCCAGCCACACCGGCGACTCCTGCACGCAGTAGTAAATAAACGGCAGCAATAAAATGGGTGCCGCGCCGATCACGAACATGCCGCGCCAACCGATAATTTCAAACAGCAGGCCATACACTACCGCCGCCAACAGGTAACCAAAGGGGTAGCCGGCCTGGAAAATCCCCGACATCAGGCCACGCGAACGATCGGGGATGGTTTCCATCGCCAGCGATGAGGCCACGCCCCAGATCCCGCCCATCGCTACGCCGTACAACACCCGCAGCAGCAGGAATACCGTCAACGAGGGTGCCGCCGCGGACAGCAGTTCAAACACCGAGAAGAACACGATATTCAGCATCAAAATCGGTTTGCGGCCATATTTTTCCGCCGCACGGCCAAAGATCAGCGCGCCGATCGGGCGTACCGCCAGCGTCAGCAGGATCGCCAGCGTGACCTCCTCCATGCCGACATGGAAAGATTGCGCGATATCGCTGAGCAGAAAGACCAGCACGAAGAAATCGAAAGCATCAAGCGTCCAGCTTGAAAAGCTGGCGATGGCTGCATTGCGTTGCAGCGGTGTCCAACCAAACATAATGTTATCCCTACCGTAGAGTACGAAGTCATGAGGTTTAGCGGCTGCCGCGGCAGAATGCAGCGGCGGTCGGATTTTGTTAATTAAGTGATTTTTATTTTAATCAATTGTTAAATACACCCATTTCCCCCTCGCCTGCAATATGGTTAGCCTGCTAATGTGTTGCAGCGTTCGCGTAATTGTTAAGGGGTATTGCCGCCCTTTGCGAAGCCCTGCACAAAAAACAGCTATCTATCTGAAACCAATTATTTTAATCGCGGCTTATCGCGCAAATATTCCAAGGGCCAAGCGCGACGACGCAACACATCCCGCATCATGTTGCCTTCAGTAAGGAGAGCAATATGTCACTGGCAGTGATCTATACCCGGGCCACGCTGGGCGTTCAGGCCCCTTCGGTTACGGTGGAAGTGCATATCAGTAATGGATTGCCCGGCCTGACAATGGTCGGCCTGCCGGAAACCACGGTAAAAGAGGCGCGCGATCGGGTGCGCAGCGCCTTGATCAATAACGGTTTCACTTTTCCCGCACGGCGTATTACCGTCAATCTGGCACCGGCCGATCTGCCCAAGGAAGGCGGTCGCTATGATCTCCCTATTGCGCTGGCTATCCTGGCGGCTTCCGAACAGCTGCCGGCCGATAAGTTGGCTCGCTATGAGTTTCTTGGCGAACTGGCATTATCTGGCACCCTACGTGGCGTCAGCGGAGCCATCCCCGCCGCGCTGGCCGCTATGGAGTCAGGACGGCAATTGGTTTTGGCGGCCGCCAATGGGCCGGAGGTGGGGCTAATTACGCAGAGCAAAACCCTGGTGGCGGACCACCTGTTGGAGGTGTGCGCCTTTGTGTTGGGTAAAGAAGATTTACCGGTAGCCCATGCGCCGCCGGCAATGAACAACTCGCCAGAACCGGCCGATCTGCAGGATATTCTGGGCCAGGAACAGGCAAAGCGAGCGCTGGAAATCGCTGCGGCCGGCGGCCACAACCTGCTGCTGGTTGGCCCGCCAGGCACCGGGAAAACCATGTTGGCCAGCCGCCTGAATGGTCTTCTCCCGCCGCTGACCGATCGGGAAGCACTGGAAAGCATCGCGGTAGCCAGCCTGCTGCATCATGCTGCGCAAGCGCTACCGTGGCGACAACGGCCGTTTCGCGCACCGCACCATAGCGCCTCGATGGCTGCCCTGGTCGGCGGTGGTTCGCTGCCGAGGCCGGGTGAAATTTCCATGGCACACAACGGTGTCCTGTTTCTGGATGAACTGCCCGAATTCGAAAGACGGGTACTGGATGCGCTGCGCGAACCGCTGGAGTCCGGCGAGATCGTGGTTTCACGCGCCAGCGCCAAAGTCTGCTTTCCGGCACGGGTACAGCTGATCGCCGCCATGAACCCCAGCCCTACCGGGCATTATCAGGGCATGCATAACCGCGCATCGCCACAGCAGGTCCTTCGCTATCTTGGGCGGCTTTCAGGGCCCTTTCTCGATCGCTTCGATCTCTCGATTGAAGTGCCACTGTTACCGCCAGGCTTGCTTAGCAAAAAGCGCATTGCCGGTGAAAACAGCACTCAGGTAAGGGGGCGAGTGCTGTTGGCGCGCGAAAGGCAGCTCAGCCGAGCGGGAAAGATTAATGCCCTGTTGAATAATCATGAGGTCGAACGGGATTGTCGACTTAACGCTGCGGACGCGGATTTTCTTGAAACGACGTTAAACAGGTTGGGATTATCGGTTCGCGCCTGGCAGCGGATCCTGAAAGTGGCCCGCACGCTGGCGGATTTGGCGGGAGATCGGGATATTGATAAGCGCCACTTGAGTGAAGCGCTTGGCTACCGCAGTATGGATCGCCTGCTGCTGCAGCTGCATCGCAGCCTGGAATAATAATGGGGCCCAAAGGCCCCATTAAAATCAATCCTCGCTGTCGGTGTAATCTTCCACCGTATCAGCCTGCGGCTTACCGCCGGACAGGGTATGGAATTTTTTCGGGCGACGTGTGCGCGCCAGATATTTAGCCCATACTTTTTCCTGCTCGGTAACCGGTTCGCGCTCACCGTGGCACACTGCGACGAACAACTGTTCTTCTTCAGTGGCCGGCTGGCGTTTACCCATATCCAGCTCGTTGAACGCATACCCGAAACGCTCTAGCAATTGCGCTTCTTTAATGGTGAAATCGCCGTGACGGGAGAACCCGCGAGGGTAATGTTTATTATCAAAAAAACGATTGGTCGTGGTGAAGCTATCCGCCATCTGACACGCTCCTAATTCTCTCATGGCCGTGCTGTTTATGGCGCGGAGTATTAGATAGGCTTGACATTGTGTAAAACAAAACATTTAAATCTTAACGATAAAAATTACTGGAGATGGGTGTGGATACCGAATTACTGAAAACCTTTTTGGAGGTCAGTAGAACGCGTCACTTTGGCCGAGCCGCAGAATCCTTGTACTTAACGCAGTCTGCCGTCAGTTTCCGCATCCGCCAGTTAGAAAACCAATTGGGCGCGAATCTGTTCACCCGCCACCGCAACAATATCCGCCTGACGCCCGCTGGGGAGCGGCTTTTGCCCTATGCGGAGAGCCTGATGATGACCTGGCAATTGGCGAAAAAAGAGGTGGTGCGTTCACTGCAACATACCGAGTTATCCATCGGTGCCACGGCGTCATTGTGGGAGGCTTATTTGACCCCCTGGCTGCAGTCGCTCTATCAGCAACGTGAGGCATTGCAGCTGGAAGCCAGGGTGGCGCTACGGCACTCTTTGGTAAAACAGCTGCATGAAAGACAGCTCGATTTGCTCATCACCACCGAGCCGCCAAAGATGGATGAACTGGCCAGCCAGCTGTTGGGCAATTTCTCGTTGCGGCTGTTCTCTTCCACCCTGCGCGATCAACATGCGCCGATGCCCTATATCAAACTGGAGTGGGGGGCGGATTTCCATCAGCAGGAAAGCCGCATGCTGGAGAGCGACACTCTGCCGGTGCTCACCACCACCTCTGCGCACCTGACCCGGCAACTGCTGGAAACCACCGGTGGCTGCGCCTTCCTGCCCAGTCAGTGGGAGAAGGATTACCCGCAGTTGACCGCCATCGCCGAGATCCCGGCCATTATCCGCCCGCTGTACGCCGTCTGGTTGCAAAATAGTGACCAGCAGCCGCTGATCCGCCAACTGCTGAAAATACCTTTGAAAACCTCAGCATGAGGCGCTACAACGGCTTCAACCGAGGAGCCCGAGATTGGGTTCGCCTGCTGAGCCAAAACGCGCTTATCGCCTTCTGAAGGCCGATAAAGCAGAACAGCAGAATACCGATAACGATTTTTGTCCACCACGAACTGAGCGTGCCGTCGAAGGTGATGTAGCTCTGAATCAATCCCTGGATCAGCACGCCAAACAGCGTGCCCAAAACGGTGCCTACACCACCGGTCAACAAGGTGCCGCCAATCACGACGGCAGCAATGGCATCCAACTCCACGCCGCTGGCCGCCAACGCATAACCTGCCGAGGTATATAGCGAGAAAATGATCCCAGACAGTGCAGCCAGCGTGCTTGAGAGCATATAAATCAGTACGGTGATGCGTTGTACCGGTACGCCCATCAGTGCGGCAGAGATCCGATTACCGCCGATTGCGTAGACGTTATGCCCAAAGCGCGTACGGTGTGCCAGCACCATGCCGACCGCCACAACCAATAGCATCACCAGCGCCAACAATGTAAAACGCCCACCGCCCGGCAGTTTCCAGGCATAGTTTGCCAGCGTCACATACAGCGGATGATCGATGGGAATCGATTCCTCCGAAACAATAAAACTCATGCCCCGCACGAAGAACATTCCGGCCAGCGTGATAATAAACGCCGGTAGCTTCAGTACATCAATGATCCAGCCCATCAGCGCGCCAAACGACGCCCCCAGCAACAGCGCGATGATGAACGCATAACCCGGTGCAATGCCGTAAGTCCCGATCAACTTGGCCAGCAGCACCCCGGTGAAGGCGATCACCGAGCCGACAGACAGATCGATACCGCCGGAAAGGATCACAAACGTCATGCCGACCGCGACGATGCCCAGAAAGGCGTTGTCGGTCAGCAAATCGCACCACACCCGCGTTGAGGCAAAGCCGGGAAACTGCGTGAGACAAAAAGCGTAGCCCAGAAGGAACACCAGGAGGGTAATCAGCAGCGGAAGATTACGTTTGATCATGGTTTTCTTCTCCCAAGCAGGTGGCGCAGCGTGAAGCTTGGCGATTGCACCATCAATACCGCCAACACCACAATTGCCTTCAACACCAGGTTAAACTCAGGCCGATAGCCGGACAGCAGAATGCCAGTATTCATCCCCTGAATAATTAATGCCCCCACCACCGACAACAGCAGGTTAAAACGGCCGCCCAACAGTGAACCGCCGCCAATCACAACCGCCAGGATCGCATCCAATTCCAACCACAACCCGGCATTGTTGGCGTCAGCGCCACGGATATCCGCCGTGACGATAACGCCAGCAACGGCAGCGCACAGCCCGCAGATCACATACACCGCCATCACCACCCAGCCGGTGCTGACGCCGGCATTACGCGCGGAGCGCAGATTGATGCCAACAGCTTCGATAAACAGTCCCAATGCCGTTTTACGCGTTAACAGCCAGATCAACAGCAGCATGACCGCAGCAATGATCGCCGGCATCGGCAAATACATCAGCGCACCGCTGCCGAGCCACGCCAACCCCTCTCGCTCAAAGGTGACAATTTGCCCTTCGGTAATCAGTTGGGCAATGCCGCGCCCGGCCACCATCAGCATCAGCGTGGCAACAATCGGCTGTATCTGCAGCACCGCCACCAAAAACCCGTTCCACAGGCCGCACAGTGCGCCAACCGCCAGGGCGGCTGCCAGTACATAGCTCAGCGGATAACCGGCGCTGGTCAGCGTTGCCGCCGTGGCACCGGCTATCGCCATCACCGCCCCCACGGAAAGGTCGATACCACCGGTGGCGATCACCAACGTCATGCCCAATGCCAATAACGCGACCGGTGCGCCGCGATTAACAATGTCGATTACGCTGCCAAACAGTCGACCGTCCTGAATATGCAGGGAAAAGAAATTCGGGGCGACCAGGCTGTCGATCAGCAAAATCACCGCCAGCGCCCCCAGTTGCGTTGCTCCGGCAGGGATAACCCACCTGACTTTACGCGGCCCACTGGTCATGGAGAAACTCCTGAGGTTCATCCGGCCCCCTGTTGTGCGGCTATTACCTGCATGATCGCAGGCACCGTAATGGCGTTATGTTCGAGCTGCGCTACGTGTTTCCGATCTCGAAGCACAACGATGCGATCGGCATAACCCACCAGTTCCTCCAGTTCGGAGGAGATCACCAACAATGCCAGACCTTCGTCACAGAGTTTTTCGATCAAGCGAATGATTTCAGAATGTGCGCCAACGTCAATGCCGCGCGTTGGTTCATCCAGGATCAGAAAACGGGGTTTCGTCGCCAGCCAACGTGACAACAGCACCTTCTGCTGATTACCACCGGACAGATACTGGATTTGCTGTTCTGGCCCCGGAGTACGAATGCCCAACAGTTGGATATAGCTTTCAGTAATGCGGGTTTGCTCTTTCAGCGAGAGCGGCCTTAGCCAGCCGCGTTGAGCCTGCAGGGCCAAAATGATATTTTCCCGCACGGTCGCAGCACCGATGATCCCATCGGTCTTACGGTCTTCGGGGCAATACCCAAAGCCGAGGCTGGCGGCGTTACGTGGCGTCCGGATGTTCACCACACGCCCTTCGACTTTTACTCTGCCGTTATCGCGCGGTTTGATACCGAATATGAGCTGAGCCGTTTCGGTACGCCCCGATCCCAGCAGCCCGGCCAGCCCTACAATCTCACCCGGACGAATCTGTAGGTCGAAGGGCTCAACCATCCCGCGCCGCCCATAACCGCTGAATTCAACCAACGATGACGCCTCTGTGGGCGTATGCTCGCTGCGTTTCAGTAATGACTCATCAAAGGCATAGCCGAGCATCATCTGAACCAGTTCCATACGCGGTAAGTCGGCGGTGGCTTTCGTTCCCACTAACTTACCGTTGCGCAGTACGGTGATGCGATCGCTGATGCGATAAACCTGATCGAGGAAATGGGTAACAAAGATCATCCCCAATCCCTGGCTACGGAGCTGGCTGAGAATGTCCAGCAGCATGCTGACCTCTTTGGCATCCAGGCTGGCGGTCGGCTCATCAAGAATCAAGACTTTGGCGGACAGGTCGACGGCCCGCGCGATAGCGATAATCTGCTGGATAGCAATGGAGTAATTACCCAGCGGCTGGCTGACATCCAACTGTAGCCCATACCCCAGTAAAAGCTGCTGAGCCTGGCGCAGCAGCTTTTTTTGATCGATCAGGCCAAAGCGCGTGGGTTCTCGCCCGATGAACAGGTTGGCGGCCACCGAGATGTTCGCCAGCAAGTTAACTTCCTGATAAACCGTGCCAATACCCAGCGTCTGCGCCTGCGCGGTGCTCTGCGGGGCAATGGCGATGCCTTCCAGTAATACCTCGCCGGCGGAACGTTGATAAACCCCGGTCAACGCTTTGATCAGCGTAGATTTCCCCGCGCCATTTTCGCCCAGCAGCGCCATGATTTCTCCGCGCTGCAACGTGACATCAACCTGCTCCAGCGCTTTTACGCCAGGAAATTCAACGGATAATCCCTTAATCGTCAATAACGTCGTCTGAGAGTTAACCATCTGCTGTTCCGCCGGTGAGTAGATTAATAACCCATGCTTTTCTTCAGCTCGAATTCCTGTTTAGCCGTATCCGGTTGCAGCAGCTTAGACTCGGTCTGGATAAACTTCGGCGGCGGGGTACCGTCTTTCTTCATCGCCAGCAGCGCATCAAACGCCGGACCGGCCATATTCGGCGTTAGCTCGACCGTGGCATTGGCTTCACCGTCCATCATCGCCTTGAATATGTCAGGCACACCGTCGATAGAAACGATTTTGATCTGTGAGCCCGGCTTTAAGCCTGCCTCTTTGATCGCCTGGATGGCGCCGATTGCCATGTCGTCGTTATGTGCATAAACGGCGCAAATATTTTTGCCGTTTTGCTCGGCCTTGATGAAGCTTTCCATCACTTCTTTGCCTTTGCTGCGCGTGAAATCGCCTGATTGCGAGCGGATGATCTTAACGTTGGCGGCAGAGGCTATGCCGTCAGCAAAACCCTTCTTACGGTTGAGGGCAACGCTGGCGCCCACGGTGCCCTGCAGCTCCACCACGTTGCAAGGCTTGCCGGCGACCTCTTTCACCAGCCATTCTCCTGCGACTTTACCTTCGTGCACGCTGTCAGAAGCCACCGCCGCGGTATACAGCGAAGGGTCGTTTACCTCAATCATTCGGTCGAGCAGGAATACCGGGATCTTGGCCTCTTTGGCTTCCTGCAGCACAGGCGTCCAGCCGGTGGCGACAACAGGGGCAATGAAAATGGCGTCAACGCCCTGAGCAATAAAAGATCTGACCGCTTTGATCTGGTTTTCCTGTTTTTGCTGCGCATCGGCGATTTTCAGCGTGATATCCCGCTTTTCCGCTTCCTGTTTCGAGACCTTGGTTTCCGCCGAACGCCAACCCGATTCGGAACCAATCTGTGAAAAGCCGACGACCAGCGGTGCCGCCTGTCCCGTACCTACCAAGGCGCCAGTAATGGCGGCCGCTAACAGCAGACGTCTAACCATGTTGTTCTCCTCGCGCTGCCCTGACATGGAACCACGCCGGACAGGGATTATCGTTGTTGTGTATGCTGCATTTTTTCTGGTGAAGTGGGTGTCCTTAGGGTTGGACACACATTAGGTGTAGTCGAAAATCAGGCAGGAATAATGCGCAGCATCACATCACGGCAGAACAACCATTTTGTACATGGATCCAGCCAAAAATGTCTAAATTGGGAACGATTTCGGTGGGAGTTTTAAGCGATCTTTCAGGGGAATTGTGGGAGATGGGGAAATTTCACGCAAAAAAAACCCTTCGCTTTCGCAAAGGGTTTCTAATATGGCAGGGGCGGAGAGACTCGAACTCGCGACACCCGGTTTTGGAGACCGGTGCTCTACCAACTGAGCTACGCCCCTAAATCTCGCTTAACATTATGCCTGCTAAGTTAGCAGGCATAATTTAAATAAGTGGCGGAACGGACGGGGCTCGAACCCGCGACCCCCTGCGTGACAGGCAGGTATTCTAACCAACTGAACTACCGCTCCACCGATTCTTTTACGTCATATCTTTCGATATGGGCAAAACCGCGCTTGGCGATCCTGCTCATTACCAGTCGTCAGGCTGATAACGTTTATTTGATGCCTGGCAGTGTCCTACTCTCGCATGGGGAGACCCCACACTACCATCGGCGCTACGGCGTTTCACTTCTGAGTTCGGCATGGGGTCAGGTGGGACCACCGCGCTATTGCCGCCAGGCAAATTCTGTTTCATTCCAACCGCTACTCACGTAGCCATTGAAACCAATCTCGGAACTTCGCTGAAAATCTGTCTCTCTAAAACACCTTTGGTGTTGTAAGGTTAAGCCTCACGGATCATTAGTACTGGTTAGCTCAATGCATCGCTGCACTTACACACCCAGCCTATCAACGTCTTAGTCTTAAACGTTCCTTCAGGGGCCTTAAAGGCCCAGGGAAGACTCATCTCGAGGCAAGTTTCGCGCTTAGATGCTTTCAGCGCTTATCTTTTCCGCACTTAGCTACCGGGCAGTGCCATTGGCATGACAACCCGAACACCAGTGGTGCGTTCACTCCGGTCCTCTCGTACTAGGAGCAACCCCTCTCAATCTTCCAACGCCCACGGCAGATAGGGACCGAACTGTCTCACGACGTTCTAAACCCAGCTCGCGTACCACTTTAAATGGCGAACAGCCATACCCTTGGGACCTACTTCAGCCCCAGGATGTGATGAGCCGACATCGAGGTGCCAAACACCGCCGTCGATATGAACTCTTGGGCGGTATCAGCCTGTTATCCCCGGAGTACCTTTTATCCGTTGAGCGATGGCCCTTCCATTCAGAACCACCGGATCACTAAGACCTACTTTCGTACCTGCTCGAGCCGTCACTCTCGCAGTCAAGCTAGCTTATGCCTTTGCACTAACCTCACGATGTCCGACCGTGATTAGCTAACCTTCGTGCTCCTCCGTTACTCTTTGGGAGGAGACCGCCCCAGTCAAACTACCCACCAGACACTGTCCTCACCCCGGATTACGGGGCCGAGTTAGAACATCAAACATTAAAGGGTGGTATTTCAAGGTTGGCTCCACGCAGACTGGCGTCCACGCTTCAAAGCCTCCCACCTATCCTACACATCAAGGCTCAATGTTCAGTGTCAAGCTATAGTAAAGGTTCACGGGGTCTTTCCGTCTTGCCGCGGGTACACTGCATCTTCACAGCGAGTTCAATTTCACTGAGTCTCGGGTGGAGACAGCCTGGCCATCATTACGCCATTCGTGCAGGTCGGAACTTACCCGACAAGGAATTTCGCTACCTTAGGACCGTTATAGTTACGGCCGCCGTTTACTGGGGCTTCGATCAAGAGCTTCGCCTTGCGGCTGACCCCATCAATTAACCTTCCAGCACCGGGCAGGCGTCACACCGTATACGTCCACTTTCGTGTTTGCACAGTGCTGTGTTTTTATTAAACAGTTGCAGCCAGCTGGTATCTGCGACTGGCTTCAGCTCCGAGAGCAAGTCTCTTCACCTACGCGCCAGCGTGCCTTCTCCCGAAGTTACGGCACCATTTTGCCTAGTTCCTTCACCCGAGTTCTCTCAAGCGCCTTGGTATTCTCTACCTGACCACCTGTGTCGGTTTGGGGTACGATTCTGTGTTACCTGATGCTTAGAGGCTTTTCCTGGAAGCTTGGCATCAACTACTTCTGCACCGTAGTGCATCGTCATCACGCCTCAGGGTTGAATAAGCAACCGGATTTACCAGGTCACTCCCCCTACACGCTTAAACCGGGACAACCGTCGCCCGGCTAGCCTAGCCTTCTCCGTCCCCCCTTCGCAGTAACACCGAGTACAGGAATATTAACCTGTTTCCCATCGACTACGCCTTTCGGCCTCGCCTTAGGGGTCGACTCACCCTGCCCCGATTAACGTTGGACAGGAACCCTTGGTCTTCCGGCGAGCGGGTTTTTCACCCGCTTTATCGTTACTTATGTCAGCATTCGCACTTCTGATACCTCCAGCAACCCTCACAGGTCACCTTCAACGGCTTACAGAACGCTCCCCTACCCAACAACGCCTAAGCGTCGCTGCCGCAGCTTCGGTGCATGGTTTAGCCCCGTTACATCTTCCGCGCAGGCCGACTCGACCAGTGAGCTATTACGCTTTCTTTAAATGATGGCTGCTTCTAAGCCAACATCCTGGCTGTCTATGCCTTCCCACATCGTTTCCCACTTAACCATGACTTTGGGACCTTAGCTGGCGGTCTGGGTTGTTTCCCTCTTCACGACGGACGTTAGCACCCGCCGTGTGTCTCCCGTGATAACATTCTTCGGTATTCGGAGTTTGCATCGGTTTGGTAAGCCGGGATGGCCCCCTAGCCGAAACAGTGCTCTACCCCCGAAGATGAGTTCACGAGGCGCTACCTAAATAGCTTTCGGGGAGAACCAGCTATCTCCCGGTTTGATTGGCCTTTCACCCCCAGCCACAAGTCATCCGCTAATTTTTCAACATTAGTCGGTTCGGTCCTCCAGTTAGTGTTACCCAACCTTCAACCTGCCCATGGCTAGATCACCGGGTTTCGGGTCTATACCTTGCAACTATTCGCCCAGTTAAGACTCGGTTTCCCTACGGCTCCCCTATACGGTTAACCTTGCTACAAAATATAAGTCGCTGACCCATTATACAAAAGGTACGCAGTCACCCAACAAAGTAGGCTCCCACTGCTTGTACGTACACGGTTTCAGGTTCTATTTCACTCCCCTCGCCGGGGTTCTTTTCGCCTTTCCCTCACGGTACTGGTTCACTATCGGTCAGTCAGGAGTATTTAGCCTTGGAGGATGGTCCCCCCATATTCAGACAGGATGTCACGTGTCCCGCCCTACTCATCGAACTCACAATTAATGCATTTTAGTGTACGGGACTATCACCCTTTACTGTGCGACTTTCCAGACGCTTCCACTAACACAAGAACTGATTCAGGTTCTGGGCTCCTCCCCGTTCGCTCGCCGCTACTGGGGGAATCTCGGTTGATTTCTTTTCCTCGGGGTACTTAGATGTTTCAGTTCCCCCGGTTCGCCTCATACGACTATGTATTCATCGTATGATAGTGCAACGAATTGCACTGGGTTTCCCCATTCGGGTATCGCCGGTTATAACGGTTCATATCACCTTACCGACGCTTATCGCAGATTAGCACGCCCTTCATCGCCTCTGACTGCCTAGGCATCCACCGTGTACGCTTAGTCACTTAACCTCACAACCCGAAGGTGTTTCTGTAAACAGAGAACACTGTCGTGCTGTTTATTTGAGAGACTCTATGACAGGTTAATCCTTACCCCAATAGTTCTACGGAGGGATAAGTTTCAGCTGTCATGTTTCAATTTTCAGCTTGTTCCAGATTGTTAAAGAGCAAAATACTTCGCAGCATACTGTTACCAGTACACTCTGAAGTATTGATACAGGACTATATGGTGGAGCTAAGCGGGATCGAACCGCTGACCTCCTGCGTGCAAGGCAGGCGCTCTCCCAGCTGAGCTATAGCCCCATACAGTCACTTGCAGATACCTTTATTACCTCATTCGATTCCAAACAAGACGCGGCGCCACGCGGCTTTACAGCCATGCGGTGAAGCAACGCAGTATGGGAAAGAATTGGTAGGCCTGAGTGGACTTGAACCACCGACCTCACCCTTATCAGGGGTGCGCTCTAACCACCTGAGCTACAAGCCTATTAAAGGTATTTCTGCTCGTTACTTTTTCATCAGACAATCTGTGTGAGCACTTCACGCGAATCAATATCATTAGGTAAGGAGGTGATCCAACCGCAGGTTCCCCTACGGTTACCTTGTTACGACTTCACCCCAGTCATGAATCACAAAGTGGTAAGCGCCCTCCCGAAGGTTAAGCTACCTACTTCTTTTGCAACCCACTCCCATGGTGTGACGGGCGGTGTGTACAAGGCCCGGGAACGTATTCACCGTAGCATTCTGATCTACGATTACTAGCGATTCCGACTTCACGGAGTCGAGTTGCAGACTCCGATCCGGACTACGACGTACTTTATGAGGTCCGCTTGCTCTCGCGAGTTCGCTTCTCTTTGTATACGCCATTGTAGCACGTGTGTAGCCCTACTCGTAAGGGCCATGATGACTTGACGTCATCCCCACCTTCCTCCGGTTTATCACCGGCAGTCTCCTTTGAGTTCCCGCCATGACGCGCTGGCAACAAAGGATAAGGGTTGCGCTCGTTGCGGGACTTAACCCAACATTTCACAACACGAGCTGACGACAGCCATGCAGCACCTGTCTCAGAGTTCCCGAAGGCACTAAGCTATCTCTAGCGAATTCTCTGGATGTCAAGAGTAGGTAAGGTTCTTCGCGTTGCATCGAATTAAACCACATGCTCCACCGCTTGTGCGGGCCCCCGTCAATTCATTTGAGTTTTAACCTTGCGGCCGTACTCCCCAGGCGGTCGACTTAACGCGTTAGCTCCGGAAGCCACGCCTCAAGGGCACAACCTCCAAGTCGACATCGTTTACAGCGTGGACTACCAGGGTATCTAATCCTGTTTGCTCCCCACGCTTTCGCACCTGAGCGTCAGTCTTTGTCCAGGGGGCCGCCTTCGCCACCGGTATTCCTCCAGATCTCTACGCATTTCACCGCTACACCTGGAATTCTACCCCCCTCTACAAGACTCTAGCTTGCCAGTTTCAAATGCAGTTCCCACGTTAAGCGCGGGGATTTCACATCTGACTTAACAAACCGCCTGCGTGCGCTTTACGCCCAGTAATTCCGATTAACGCTTGCACCCTCCGTATTACCGCGGCTGCTGGCACGGAGTTAGCCGGTGCTTCTTCTGCGAGTAACGTCAATGCACAGTGCTATTAACACTGAACCCTTCCTCCTCGCTGAAAGTGCTTTACAACCCGAAGGCCTTCTTCACACACGCGGCATGGCTGCATCAGGCTTGCGCCCATTGTGCAATATTCCCCACTGCTGCCTCCCGTAGGAGTCTGGACCGTGTCTCAGTTCCAGTGTGGCTGGTCATCCTCTCAGACCAGCTAGGGATCGTCGCCTAGGTGAGCCATTACCCCACCTACTAGCTAATCCCATCTGGGCACATCTGATGGCATGAGGCCCGAAGGTCCCCCACTTTGGTCCGAAGACGTTATGCGGTATTAGCTACCGTTTCCAGTAGTTATCCCCCTCCATCAGGCAGTTTCCCAGACATTACTCACCCGTCCGCCGCTCGTCACCCGGAGAGCAAGCTCTCCTGTGCTACCGCTCGACTTGCATGTGTTAGGCCTGCCGCCAGCGTTCAATCTGAGCCATGATCAAACTCTTCAATTAAAAGCTTGATTTGCTTCAACTCGTGAAGCGATGCTCGAAAATTAACTTTCGTAATAATCAGACCGTTGACGAATCAACCGACTGACTTATTGCTTGGTCACTCTTCAAGACTTGATATTTTTTCGAACCCGAAGGTTCTGGATATCGTCTTGTGGAGTGCCCACACAGATTGTCTGATAAATTGTTAAAGAGCAGTGAGTTAGGTTGCTAACTCGAGGTGGCGTATATTACGCTTTTCACCTGAAGAGTCAAGCTTTTTTCTTATTAAGAAACGGTGTTTTCACCGGCTTGAATCTTTCTGGCTGGGCGACTGGTTCTCGTTAGAGGAGTCGTTGTTCCCGGTCAGTGGAGGCGCATTATAGGGAGTTCTCAGAAGGCCGCAACCCCTAATTTCAATATTTTTTCCGACAGTTTAACATTTAACCAAAACAGCCTTAAAGAGGCAGTTTTTTCAACGATTTAAAGCCATATCCCTGCAGAACGGGCAATAAAGCGTCAGTATCTTCATTTAACGCCATGCAATACGCCAGATTCTCTTCCTGCGTCGACACCAGATTTTCCTGCGTCGAAATCAGCCATGCGGTACGACGGGCAATCGCCGCGCCGGAATCGATCAGTCGGGTTCCCTCAGGCAACACCTGCATCAGCTCTTCTGCTAATAAAGGGAAATGGGTGCAACCGAGTACCACGGTATCCGGTGGCTCGCGCATGCTCAGCCATGGATGGAGAATTTTCTTCAGCGCCGGCAGCGGTACGGCTTCGCCATGCAGCTTGGCTTCAGCCAGTTCCACCAGCTCAGAGGAGCCAAGCAGCTCGATCTTGCAATCGGTAGCGAAACGGGCGATCAGCTCATGGGTATAAGTACGCTGTACGGTACCGCGGGTAGCCAGCAGGCCCACCACACCATTGGCGGTCAGGCGGGCTGCGGGCTTGATGGCAGGCACCACGCCGACAACCGGGAAGGTAAAGCGTTCGCGCAGGGCCGGCAGGGAGACCGTACTGGCCGTGTTACAAGCGATGATGACTATCGCCAGAGGATGCCGGTGCTGCACCGCGCTGACAATCTCCAGCACGCGCTCAACAATAAACTCTTCGGATTTCTCGCCGTAGGGAAACGCCACATTATCGAAGGCGTATATATAGTGGAGGTCCGGCAGCAATTGCCGAACCTCTTGGTACACCGATAACCCGCCGACGCCGGAATCAAATACCAGCACCGTCGGACGGGCCGTAGCAGGGGTGTTAGAAGGTATAGCTTCCAGTGAGGTAGTATTCTCTTCCTGGAGTAGCGTAGCCATAAGCCGTCTCATAATCTTTATCAAACAGGTTGGCGATTCTACCACGAACTGTCAGATGAGATGTGACCGGATACGAAACTGCGAGATCCCACAGGCTGACACCGCCGAGTTTGACGCTTTGCTCTGGATAGGTGCTGTAGTCTTTATCATAACGCTCACCCAGGTATTGATAGGTGACCGCCCAGTCAAAATCATAGACCTGCCAATCCAGCTCATACTTCACCTGCTGTTTGGCACGACGCAACAGCACTTCGTTGGTTTTGGCATTGCGCGGATCGACATAGTCGTAACCAATGTGATGGGTTAACGGCCCCGTGTCGAATGAAGCCGTTGCTTCAATACCTTTAATAGTGGCTTTGCCAACATTGTAATAAACGTAGTTGGTCTCGCCGGTGGAATCAATCAGGTTATCAATGTCGTTGCGGTATCCGGACACGCGCCAGGTTACCGGCCCGGTCAAACCTTCAAAGCCCCCTTCCCACTGCTTGCTTTCTTCCGGCTTCAGATCGGTATTATTGCCGAAGTTGCCATACAGTTGACCCATATTAGGGGCTTTGAATGCCGTGCCGTAGGAAGCGATGAAACGGTACCCTTCAATGAACTCCCAGCCCGCGCTGGTTTGCCAGGTGCCATGCCAACCGAATTCTGAGTGATCGTCGCCGCGAACCGCCCCTTCCAGGGTGACCGGCCCGACCAACTGCTGCGCAGTAAGATAAACACCGGCGTTGCGCTGCGTTTTCTCACCGTTAACCGTGGTGGAGTCTGGCTTGATTTGCTGATGTTGCCAGTCAATCCCTGAGCTGACCGTACCCTGACCCACCTGAAGGGTATTTCCCCATTGCAGGTTGTACTGCTCGGAGTCAACCAGGCTGGCTGAGCTGTCATGCATGCCGCGACGAGGATCGTAATCATAATCCTTGCTGTGGCTGTAGCTGCCAATCAACTGCGTTGCGTAGATACCTTCCTTATAACGCAGGCCGGTATCCCAGGTCTGGCTATACAGCTTACGGGTATCAACCAGCGCGCTGGTTGGCGAAGAGTAATAAGCGTCGTAAGCCGTGCGGTTGTCATAACCGTAACCACGAACAAAACCGCTGATAGCCTCGTTGAACTGATGATCAACAGCGCCGTACAACGACTTGCTCATAAAGCCGTCGCGATCCTGCTGGCTTTGCATGCCGGTACTGCCGTAGGCCACCACATCATAGCCTTTGGTATAGGTGTAGTTACCGGCGACCGTGGCAACCGTGCTGTCGCCCAGCTGTTGCTGAGTAGACGCGTCATAGGCCTGGTAGCCGTTAGACCCCACACCGGCGGAAAGCGTAGTGCCGTTCTTTTCGCGGGTGGTAATAATGTTAACCACGCCGCCAATGGCATCGGAGCCATAAACGGCCGAACGTGGGCCACGAATATATTCAACTTTCTGCACCAGCGAGATCGGGATCTGGCTGAGATCGGAAGAGCCGCTGATACCGGCCTGATTAAGACGAATACCGTCAATCAGTACCAGCACGTGGCTGGAATTGGTGCCGCGAATGAACAGCGAGCTTTTTTGCCCCAGACCACCGTTTTGCCCCACGTCTACGCCCGGCAGGCGGCGCATCACGTCGGTCAGGCTTTTTGCCTGCCAGCGGTCGATTTCATCACGGGTGACGACGGACGTGGGTGCCAGCACGGAAGAAACCGGCTGTGGGAAGCGGTTGGCGGAAACCACCAGATTATCGCTGTTATTGGCTGTGGTGTTGTCTTGCGCCCATCCAGAAAAAGCCGTGACGGAGGAAACCACCGCCAGCAGCGTATTTTTTGTAATTGTCATGAAAAAGCATCCAAACTTAATTGGCGGATGCCGCAGGATCATGGCCGGTATTTCGCGACGGCCACGGACATTGCGACGTAACACCGGCAGGTCTTCGGGCTTGGGAGTTGCGGGCGACCTCTTGGCTACCCGCACCGGGCGATGACTTCCCGTCCTGCAATGGACAGTGTCTGCGTAAAACGCTATCGCCGTGACTTCCCCTTACCGCTGCGCGTCAGCTCCGGATTCACACCGGATTCCCTTTTCACTCGCTGCTTGAGGCCGGACGACAATGCTACGATCAATGTAAATAGATGTCTAGACTGCTATCAATGTTACAAATAATAAACAAGACAAAACTGGACTTCACGGACTGATTCCCTACAATCCCCGCTGATCAAATTTGCCTGACGAGAAGAAACATGACGCCCGAGAATTTGCCTATTGAACGTTACGATGACCAACTGGCGGAAAAAACTGCCCGGCTGAAGACGCTGATGTCACCGTTCACGGCACCCGAGCCGGAAGTGTTCCGCTCGCAAGTCGAACACTACCGCATGCGCGCCGAATTCCGCATCTGGCATGATGAAGACGAGATGTACCACATCATGTTTGACCAGCAGACCAAGCAACGCATCCGCGTCGAGCAGTTTCCTGCCGCCAGCGAATTGATTAACCGCCTGATGAGCGCACTGATCGCCGCCATCAAGCCGGATCCTATTTTGCGCCGCAAGCTGTTCCAGATTGATTACCTGTCTACGCGCAGCGGCAAAATCATCGCCTCGCTGCTGTATCACCGTAAGCTGGACGACGAATGGCAGCGGCAGGCAGAAAAGCTGCGGGATGATCTCCGTGCCCAGGGCTTTGACCTGCAGTTGATTGGTCGCGCGTCGAAGATGAAAATCATGCTGGATCAGGATTATGTAGACGAAGTCCTGCCGGTCGCCGGCCGCGACATGATTTACCGTCAGGTGGAAAACAGCTTTACCCAGCCGAATGCGGCGATGAACATACAGATGCTGGAATGGGCGCTGGACGTGACCGCCGGCTCTAAAGGCGATCTGCTGGAGCTGTATTGCGGCAACGGCAACTTCTCCCTGGCGCTGGCGCGTAACTTCGAGCGGGTGCTGGCCACAGAAATAGCCAAGCCTTCCGTTGCTGCGGCGCAATACAACATTGCCGCCAATCATATCGACAACGTACAGATTATCCGTATGGCGGCGGAAGACTTTACCCAGGCGATGAACGGAGTACGCGAGTTTAATCGTTTGAAGGGTATCGATCTGAGCAGCTATAACTGCGAAACCATTTTCGTCGATCCGCCGCGCAGCGGGCTGGATGATGAAACGGTAAAAATGGTGCAGGCCTATCCGCGTATTTTGTATATCTCATGCAACCCGGAAACGCTGTGCGCCAATCTGGAGACGTTGCAGGAAACGCATCAAATCAGCCGTCTGGCATTGTTCGATCAGTTCCCGTACACCCATCATATGGAATGCGGCGTACTGTTGGAAAAACGCGTTTAATCCCACAGGGGCGCCACGCTTGCTGCGCCCCTGCTTTTGCCCTTTACGCCGGGGTATTCTCATCCAGCGCCTTGCGCGCTTTCAGCTTCATACCAATCCAGAACACCAGCGCCACGGAAATAATCGCCGGCAGGAAGTTAGAGCCGATCTGCGGGTATTCGGCACGCACTATCGCACTGTACAGCAGTACCCCCAGCAGGAAGGTCGCCGCCGCCAGCTTAGGTATGCCATCCGGCATCGCACGGTGCAGATAACGTTGATGCAGGCAATACACCGCCAACACCAGGGCAATAATCGGGAAAATCGAAAACGGCACCACCGAGCTGAACAGCGCGGCGAACGAACCGTTGATTGAAAGGCCGGCAATCAACGCCAGCAGTAAGGTGCCATTCTCACGGCCTGGTTTTTCCATCGTTTTCTACCTTTATACGTGGGATACAGAAGTTTTTTCTTGTTCGCGGCGATACCAATAATAAGCGCCTTTGGAAATCATCCGCAGTTGCAACACTAACCGCTCTTCGAGCCGACGCCGCTGATCGATGTCGATATCCAGCGCTTCAGCACCGGCGCTAAAGACAATGGTGACCATCGCTTCCGCCTGCGCTTCGGTGAAACTGCGCGGCATGTGGTTTTCCAGCTCGAGGTAATCCGCCAGTTCGGCGATAAAATGTTGGATCTCACGCGCCACCGCCGCACGAAAGGCCGCCGAGGTCCCGGAACGTTCACGCAACAGCAGGCGGAAGGCGTTGGGATTATTGCCGATAAACTCCATAAAGGTGGATACCGAGGTGCGGATCACGCTGCCCCCCTTGGCGATACGCTGCCGCGCCTGTCGCATCAGTTGACGCAGCATCAGGCCGCTCTCATCAACCATGGTTAACCCCAGCTCGTCCACATCACGGAAGTGGCGATAAAATGACGTCGGCGCGATACCCGCTTCGCGCGAGACCTCGCGCAGGCTCAGACTGGCAAAGCTGCGTTCGGCGCTCAGTTGGCTGAAGGCCGCTTCGATGAGGGAACGACGAGTCCGTTCTTTTTGTTGTGCTCTGACGCCCATATGCATATCCAGATAAGATCCATTTTGTCAGTCTAACGCCGTAGACCCGGCAATATAGCAAATTTTATTGCAACAGCATTTATACAAACGCGCCCTGTCACAGTTTCAGCCTGCACCATTTGTGCTTTGCCTCAAAAAGCCTAATGGTGATTGGGCACTCAGCGCTATGATGTTAAGATACCGTTGTAATTTTGTATAAGACAGGTCTCTCCCCTATGCAACAGCACTATCAATTTGATGCCATAGTTATTGGCTCGGGCCCAGGTGGTGAAGGTGCCGCTATGGGGTTGGTGAAACAGGGCGCCCGCGTGGCCGTGATAGAACGGTACAATAACGTAGGCGGTGGATGTACCCATTGGGGCACCATCCCATCCAAAGCCCTCCGCCACGCCGTTAGCCGCATTATCGAATTCAACCAAAACCCGCTTTATAACAATTCACGCACGCTCAGCGCGACATTCCCTGATATTTTACGCCACGCCGATAACGTCATTAATCAGCAAACCCGGATGCGTCAGGGATTCTATGAGCGCAACCAGTGCAAGCTGTTTGCCGGTGATGCGCGCTTTATCGACGCCAACACCGTCAGCGTCAGCTATATGGACGGCACCCAGGACACCATCCGCGCCGATCATATCGTTATTGCCTGCGGCTCACGCCCGTACAACCCGTCGAGCGTCGATTTTAACCATCCGCGTATTTATAACAGTGATTCCATTCTCGAACTGAACCACGAACCGCGTCACGTCATCATTTATGGTGCCGGGGTGATCGGTTGTGAATATGCATCTATCTTCCGCGGTTTGAACGTGAAGGTGGATCTGATCAACACCCGCGATCGTCTGCTGGCGTTCCTCGACCAGGAAATGTCGGACTCGCTGTCATATCACTTCTGGAACAACGGCGTGGTGATCCGCCACAACGAAGAGTTCGAGAAGATCGAAGGCACCGAAGACGGCGTGATTGTTCACCTGAAATCCGGCAAGAAAGTGAAGGCCGATTGCCTGCTGTACGCCAACGGCCGCACCGGTAATACCGATTCGCTGGGGCTGGAGAACGTCGGTCTGGAGTCAGACAGCCGTGGCCTGTTGAAAGTGAACAGCATGTACCAGACCGCGCTGCCGCACATTTATGCCGTGGGTGACGTGATTGGCTACCCGAGTCTGGCATCTGCAGCTTACGATCAGGGCCGCATTGCCGCGCAGGCGATTTCCTCCGGCGAAGCCAGTGGGCACCTGATTGAAGACATCCCGACCGGTATCTACACCATCCCGGAAATCAGCTCCGTCGGTAAAACCGAGCAGGAATTGACAGCGATGAAAGTGCCGTATGAAGTGGGTCGCGCACAGTTCAAGCATCTGGCCCGCGCGCAGATTGCCGGCATGAACGTCGGCAGCCTGAAGATCCTGTTCCATCGCGACACCCTGCAGATCCTCGGGATCCACTGCTTCGGCGAGCGTGCGGCAGAGATCATCCACATCGGCCAGGCAATCATGGAACAGAAAGGTGAAGGCAATACTATCGAATACTTCGTTAATACGACCTTCAACTATCCGACCATGGCCGAAGCCTACCGGGTAGCAGCGCTGAACGGCTTAAACCGCCTGTTTTAACGTGGTGCCCATATAGCTTTGCATGTGCTCGCGGATCGCCTCGGCCAATTGCTCATAACGACTGCGCAATGGGGAACCGGGGCGGTACACCAGCGCAATGGTGCGCTTGGGTTCAGGTTTGAAGCAGTCCAGGTAACAGACGCCGTCGCGCTCACGCTGCGGCGGTACCGCCAGTGACGGCAACAACGTAATCCCACTGCCCGCCGCGACCATATTACGCAGCGTTTCCAGGCTGGTCGCCCGGAAGTGGGTATCTTCGTCAGCCCCTGCCTGGAAACAAAAGCCCATCGCCTGATCGCGCAGGCAGTGGCCATCTTCCAGCATCAACAACTTTTCCCCGGCCAGATCCGGCATCGCCACGCGGTCACGCTGCGACCATGGGTGATCGGAATACACCGCCAACTTCATCGGTTCGTCAAACAGCGGCACTTCAATAAAGGCTTCCGTTTCCTTCACCAGCGCCAGGATGGCGCAGTCCAGTTTACCGCTGTCGAGCTGCGCCAACAGCTGTTGGGTTTGCGCTTCATGCAGGTACATTTCCAGCTTGGGAAAGGTTTTGTGCAGCGTAGGAATGATCTGCGGCAGCAGATAAGGCCCGACGGTGGGGATCAGGCCGATATGCAGCGGCCCGGACATGGCTTCACCTTGCTGGCTGGCCATCTCTTTCAGAACTTTGACTTCGCGCAGCACGGTACGCGCCTGTTCCACCAGCAACAGGCCCGCCTGGGTGAATAACACCTTGCGGCTGGTGCGTTCGAGCAGCATCACACCCAGCTCGTCTTCCAGCTTACGGATCTGCCCACTCAGCGTGGGTTGGCTAACATGGCAAGAATCGGCGGCACGGCGGAAATGCCGGTGCTCGGCCAAAGCGACCAGGTACTCTAAATCACGAATATTCATTGTTTCCCTCCAGACCACGATAGCTCATGGCGATAGATAAGATAGCAATGAGCGATTAGATCTATCAAGCCCCGACGTCAATAATGTCACCCAACGAAGCGATACCGCGCTAACAGCTAAAAATTATTTTTCCTAATTAAGGGGTTAATTCATGTTTACCAGTCAAGAAGGCAAAAAAGTTCCTCAGGTTACCTTCCACACCCGTCAGGGCGACCAATGGATTGACGTCACCACTGATGACCTGTTCAAAGATAAAACCGTCATCGTGTTTTCACTGCCGGGCGCGTTTACCCCAACCTGTTCTTCCAGCCACCTGCCGCGCTACAACGAACTGTCCAGCGTATTCAAACAGCACGGCGTTGACAGCATTCTGTGCGTTTCAGTGAACGACACCTTCGTCATGAACGCCTGGAAGGCCGATCAGCACGCAGAGAACATCACCTTCATTCCGGACGGCAACGGCGAGTTCACCAAAGGCATGGACATGCTGGTCGAGAAAGCGGATCTGGGCTTTGGCCCGCGCTCATGGCGTTATTCCATGCTGGTTCGCAACGGCGTGGTGGAAAAAATGTTCGTCGAACCTAACAAGCCGGGCGACCCGTTTGAAGTGTCTGACGCCGACACCATGCTGAAATACCTGGCGCCGGAATTCAAAGTGCAGGAGTCGGTTTCCCTGTTCACCAAACCGGGCTGCCCGTTCTGTGCCAAAGCCAAACAAATGCTGCAGGAACGTGGCATCCAGTATGAAGAGATCGTACTGGGTCAGGACGCCACCACCGTCAGCCTGCGCGCCGTCACCGGTCGCGCGACCGTACCGCAGGTGTTTATCGGCGGTCGTCATATCGGCGGTAGCGATGACCTGGAAACTTTCCTGTCAGCCTGATTTATAAGTAATAACAAAGCCAACGTGAACTTTTGGCGGGCTCCGGCCCGCCCTTTTTTTAGCTTTCAGGAGCGGATATGAAACAGTTGAATGTTGACGTCGCGGTCATCGGCGGCGGCACCGCCGGTCTGGGCGCCTATCGCGCCGCCAAGCTTGCCACCCCGAGCGTGGTGATGATCGAGGGCGGAGCTTATGGCACCACCTGTGCCCGCGTTGGCTGCATGCCATCAAAATTGCTGATTGCCGCCGCCGAGGCGGTGCATCAAATCGAGCGGGCACCGGGTTTTGGCGTGTATCCCGCCGGTAAAACCACCATTAACGGCCGTGAAGTCATGGACCGCGTTAAACGCGAGCGAGACCGTTTCGTCGGCTTTGTACTGGAAGGCGTCGACGAGATCCCGGCCACCGACAAAATTCAGGGTTACGCCCGCTTCATCGACGACAATACTCTGCAGGTGGACGATCACACTCGCATTGTGGCGCAACGTATCGTTATCGCCACCGGTTCCCGCCCAAGCTGGCCGGCAGCGTGGAATGCGTTGGGCGACCGATTGATCGTAAATGATGACGTGTTCAACTGGACTGATTTGCCAGACTCGGTGGCCGTGTTCGGGCCCGGCTTCATTGGTCTGGAACTGGGGCAGGCGCTGCATCGCCTCGGCGTCGAAACCAAGGTATTTGGCGTTGGTGGTGCCGTCGGGCCGCTAACCGACAGTACGGTACGCAATTATGCCGCCAAGGCGTTGGGTGAAGAGTTCTATCTTGATGCCGATGTGAAAGTGGACATGATGCAGCGCGAAGGCGACAAGGTCTTTATCCGCTACCGGGATCTGGGTGGTTTGCCGCAGGAGATCATGGTGGATTACGTCCTGGCTGCCACCGGTCGTCGGCCGAACGTCGATAATCTGGGCCTTGAGAATACCCGCCTGACGCTCGATGCCAGAGGCGTGCCTCAGGCCGATCGCCTGACGATGCAAACCAGCGTACCGCATATCTTTATCGCCGGTGATGCCAGCAACCAGCTGCCGCTGTTGCACGAAGCCAGCGATCAGACACGCATTGCCGGAACCAACGCCGGGAGCTTCCCGGAAGTCACTCCAGGCCTGCGGCGCAGCGCGATTTCGGTGGTGTTTTCCGATCCGCAGATCGCCATGGTCGGCTCCACCTTCCGTGAGCTGAATGAAAAATTCAGCGCCTGCGGCTGTTTCGAAATCGGTGAGGTGTCATTCGAAAATCAGGGCCGTTCACGGGTCATGCTGCGTAATAAAGGCATTCTGCACGTCTACGGCGAGCAAGGCACCGGGCGTTTCCTTGGTGCAGAAATGATGGGGCCGGACGTCGAGCATATCGCTCATCTATTGGCGTGGGCGCACCAGCAGAAAATGACCGTCAACCAGATGCTGGACATGCCGTTCTATCACCCGGTGATCGAGGAAGGCCTGCGTACCGCATTGCGCGATCTGCAGTCAAAACTCAAACTGGGCGAGGCCGAGGCAGAGCGCTGCCAACGCTGTCCGGGCGAGTAGCACTTCCAAAAACAAAGGGCGCAGTTCTGCATATGAACTTCGCCCTTTATACATGTCAGAATCAAACGGACTCAGCGTTTAACTCTTTCCATCCATCGCCTTCACTATCATTCGCCTTTAATTCCTGCAAAGTAACACTGAAGAAATATCGACGAGGATTCCCGCACATCCAGCAACTGCAATCAGGCGCTGTAGTAACTAACTTACCTGCTCTACGGGCAATTCCCTGCGCCGTAAATGACTCCGGATAAATTATTCCGCCGTAGTAATTTTTACGATTACTTTTTAGACGATAATAGTGATGACGACGTAATCCACGCTTTCTGTTTTTGTACATTGATTTCTCCATATCCGGCAGAGACTTTGTTTGCCTCTGCCTTGCGTATGTAGAAATCAGTAAAAACAGGCACTAACTGTAAATAATGCATAAACATCCTTGTTCTTTACTTTGAGTTAAGCCAAACGCTGTTTCGCCGCGGCGATCGCGCTAGCGACCTGCTGAGGAGAAACGCCCCCCTTCGCGGAACGTTTATCCAGGCATGATTGAAGTGCCAGAATCGGGTATACGTCGTCACCAATCACCGCGCTGAATTTCTGCAAATCAGTCAACGGCAAGGCTTCCAGCGCTTTCCCCTGGCGGATCGCCTCTACGACTGCTTCACCGACGATATGGTGCGCCTCACGGAATGGCACACCTTTGGCGACCAGATAATCCGCCAGTTCAGTCGAGTTGGCGTAGCCCTGCTCCGCCGCTTCCTTACAACGCGGACGTTTCACCTGAATGCCATCCAGCACCAGCGCCGCCATCTGCAGACAGTCCATCCAGGTGTCCAACGCATCGAACAGCCCTTCCTTGTCTTCCTGCATATCTTTGTTGTACGCCAGCGGCAGGCCTTTCAGCGTCATCATCATGCCCGTCAGTGCGCCCTGCACACGGCCGCATTTACCGCGGATCAGCTCCAGCGCATCCGGGTTTTTCTTCTGCGGCATCAGCGAGGAACCGGAAGTCACGCGGTCGGACAGATCGACAAAGGCCGCTTCGCCGCTGTTGAAGAAGATCAGGTCTTCGGCAAAGCGCGACAGGTGCACCATGCTGATAGAGGCGTTAGACAACAGTTCCAGCACGTGGTCACGATCGGAAACGCTGTCCAGACTGTTACGGGTTGCCGAAGCAAAGCCCAGCCAACCGGCCAGTTGCTCGCGGTCGATCGGGTACGCGGTACCGGCCAGTGCGCCGCTGCCCAGCGGGCTGACGTCCAGACGTTTCAGCGTATCCTGCAGACGGCTTTCATCACGCGCCAGCATTTCGACATAGGCCAGACACCAGTGGGCAAAGGTCACCGGCTGCGCACGCTGCAAGTGGGTATAGCCCGGCATCACCGCATCCTGGTTGGCTTCGGCGGTTTCCACCAGCGCCTGTTGCAGTTGCACGATGGCCTGATGCAGCTCACCAATTTGTTGTTTGCACCACAATTTCAGATCGGTCGCGACCTGATCGTTACGGCTACGGCCGGTGTGCAGTTTTTTACCCAGATCGCCGACCTTGTCGATCAGCTTTTGCTCCACCCAGCTGTGAATATCTTCCGCATCGCTGCTGACAATCGCCTGCGGATCGGCCTGCACCTCTTCCAACAGCACGCTCAGCGCCTGTTCCAGCTGTTGCTGCTCGGTCGCCGTCAATACGTTGACGGTCACCAGCGCTTTCGACCAGGCTACTGACCCTACGATGTCCTGTTCTGCCAGGCGATAATCGAAGCGCAGAGAATCATTTAACTGCTTAAACCGCTGATCTGCCGCCTGACTGAACCGTCCGCCCCAAAGTGCCATACCTTACTCCTGAATTTTATGCGAATAAGGGCGCAGCACGCTGCGCCCTTACCAAGTCACGCCGAATAATCAATAAAGTTACTTGTTCTTTTTCTCGTTCAGCGCACGAATGCGTGAAGAGAGCGAAAACAGGCGGATAAAGCCACCGGCATGGCTGTGATCGTAAACTTCGTCTTCGCCAAAGGTGGCGAACTCTTCAGAGTACAGGCTGTTGGCAGATTTCTTCTGAATTGCCGTGACCTGGCCTTTGTACAGCTGCAGCACCACTTCGCCGTTCACTTCTTCGGCCAGTGCCTCAGCAGAGGCTTGCAGTGAACGACGCAGCGGTGCGAACCAACGGCCATCGTACACGACGTAAGCCATTTCCAGGCCCAACTGCTCACGCCATTTGAAGCTGTCGCGATCCAGAACCAACTGCTCAACGCCACGCAGTGCCGCCACCATAATGGTGCCGCCCGGGGTTTCATAGCAACCGCGGGATTTGATGCCCACCAAACGGTTTTCCACGATATCGATACGGCCGACACCATGTTTGGCGCCCAGCACGTTCAGGGTTTCCAGGCATTTGTACGGGCTCAACGCTTCGCCGTTTACCGCCACTACCCGGCCTTTCTCGACGGTAACAGTTACCTGCTCTGGCTGATCCGGAGCTTCCTGCGGATCGACGGTCCAGACCCAGCAGTCTTTATTCGGTGCATTCCACGGGCTTTCCAGCACGCCGCCTTCGGTAGAGATATGCCAGGCGTTTTCATCACGGCTGTAGATTTTTTCCAGCGACGCCGTGGTCGGGATGTTGCGCTCTTTCAGATAGTCCAGCAGCGCTTCACGGGAACGCAGGTTCCACTCGCGCCAAGGGGCTACCACTTTCAGGTGCGGCGCCAATGCGGTATAGGTGGTTTCGAAACGCACCTGGTCGTTACCTTTACCGGTTGCGCCGTGGCACAACGCGTCTGCACCGACCTTCAACGCCAGCTCAACCTGCGCCTTGGCGATGATCGGCCGGGCCATTGAGGTCCCCAGCAGGTAGCTGCCTTCATACAGGGCGCCGGTTTGCAGCACGGGGTAAACATAATCACGGATGAATTCTTCACGCAGATCAATCACGTGACACTCAGAGGCACCGGATTGCAGGGCTTTTTGCTCCACGCCTTCCAGATCGCTGCGCTCCTGGCCGATATCTGCCACGAACGCCACCACTTCGCAGCCGCCGTAGTTTTCTTTCAGCCAGGGAATGATGGCCGAAGTATCCAGGCCGCCAGAGTACGCCAGAACGATTTTTTTGATGCCTTGGTTTTGCATGGTCTTTTCCTTTTTAATTCTAAATTTAAGCGAGGATCCGGGTGCCAATCGACACGCCGTTAAACAGTGCAGGAAGCTGATCGGCATGGCGCCAACTGGCGATATCTACCGGGCGACCGAGGGTACGGGCTGCATCGAGCGCCGCATTCACCTTCACCACCATACCATCAGTGATGATGCCCTGGGCAATCAGTTGTTCCGCTTTTTGCGCCGTCATTTCTGCGATGCGCTGCCCTTTTCCGTCAAGGATGCCACTGACATCCGACAGCAGGATCAAATCCGCACCCAGCGTGGCGGCCAACGCGGTCGCCGCCTGATCGGCATTTACATTCATTAACTTCCCATCGGCGGTAATACCGATAGAGCTGATCACCGGCAGGTAGCCGGCACGCAGCAGAGTATTGAGCAACACCGGCGACCCCGGCTGCGCGTTGCCTACGTGGCCAAGCGCCGGATCGAGCGGAGTGACAGTGACGCTGCCGCCGTCCGCCAGGCTCAGGCCTACGGCATTAATCTGGTGTTTGATTGCCCATGCCAGCAAGGTTTTATTGGCAGTCCCGGCCAGGGCACCGGTGATAATGTCGATCTGATCGGCCGGGGTGACCCGCAGCCCATTTTTCTTCACCACCGGCAGGGAAAGCTGCTTCATCAGTTCGTCCACCACACAACCGCCGCCGTGAACGATAACCAGTGGGCGCTGATGCTGCTGGCGGTAGCTGTCCAGCGCGGTAAACAAACGCTCCAGCGCTTCTTCACTGTCTAATAACACGCCACCTAACTTGATAATTAACGGGTTCATCGCTGTTTACATCCCACGCTGGTGATTTATTAAAGTAATGACTGGGTTTCCGGGAACCCAAAACGGATATTCAGGCATTGCACCGCCTGAGCGGCTGCGCCTTTCAACAGGTTGTCTTCCACCGCCACGGCAATCAGGTGTTCGCCCTGCACGGCAAAGCCGATGTCGCAAAACGGCAACCCAACCACTGACTTCAGCGCCGGCACGCCTTTGTCGTACAGCCGCACCAGCGGTTTGTCGTCATAGGCGGCGTGATAAACGGCGGCCACGTCCTGCGCGGTCACGCCGGCTTTAAGGCGACAGGTGATGGTTTCGAGAATACCACGCGGGAAGTTACCCAAATGTGGCGTAAAAATGACCGGCACCCCCAGATGTGCGACGATTTCCGGATGATGACGGTGGTTGAAAATCCCGTACGGCTGCAGGCTCACTTCACAGAAGCTGGTGGTGACGCTGGCCTTGCGACCCGCGCCGCTAACGCCGCTGGTGGCGTTGATGACCGGCCACTGGTCGAGGTTCAACAAACCTTGGTCGATCAGCGGTTTCAGTGCCAGCTGCGCTGCCGTCGGGTAACAGCCCGGCACGGCGATCAGTTGCGCCTGCTTGATTTTGTCGCTCTGCCACTCCGCCAGGCCATACACCGCCTGCTCCAGCAGGTCGGCATGCTGATGTTCAAAACCGTAGTACTGGCTGTAGAAAGCGGCGTCTTTTACGCGGAATGCGCCGGAAAGATCGAACACCACGCAACCAGCGGCCAGGAAAGCCGGCGCGATATCGTGGCTGACTTCATGCGCCGTGGCCAGGAACACCACATCGATGCCCGCGGCAGCGGCGGCAACGTCAACCAAGGGTTGCAACGGCAGATCGACAATACCTTTTAACTGAGGGTGCAAATCGGAAAGCAATTTTCCTGCATCTGCACTTTGCGCTGAAACCGCTAAAGCGGTTATGTTCATGTGTGGGTGACGATTAAGGTACGCCGTGAGCTCCGCTCCGGCATAACCGCTGGCACCGACAATCAGCGTATTCAACATGGGGCCTTTCACCTTCTTGACTTGCGTTTGGTCGTATTCGACTCAGGTTTCCAGGCTCACCAGCGTTGTTTCGCCGTTCACCCACGAGGTCGAGCGTTGATGTTTTTATAATCATCCGGGAATCGGGTTCCCTTACGCTCCAGCTTACTGTATTTTTATTCACAATAACTGCATGAATATTGATACCAACCTAACCAAAGGCTGTCAACAGTGAAGATGAAATTACCTCCATTTATTGAGCTGTACCGGGCGTTGATCGCCACTCCGTCGATCAGCGCCACCGATGGTGCCCTCGATCAGAGTAATGAAGCGTTAATCAACTTGCTGGCCGGCTGGTTTGCCGATTTGGGCTTCCGCGTCGACGTGCAGCCGGTGCCGGACAGCCGCAACAAATTCAACCTGCTGGCAAGCATTGGCGAAGGCAGCGGCGGCTTGCTGCTGGCGGGCCACACCGATACCGTGCCTTATGATGAAGGCCGCTGGACGCGCGATCCTTTTACCCTGACCGAGCACGACAATAAGCTTTACGGACTGGGCACCGCCGACATGAAGGGCTTTTTTGCCTTTATTCTGGATGCGGTGCGTGACATCGATGCCAGCCAATTAACCAAGCCGTTGTACATTCTGGCCACCGCAGATGAAGAGACGACGATGGCCGGTGCACGTTACTTCGCCGCCTCGACCAGCATCCGCCCTGACTTCGCAATTATCGGCGAGCCGACCTCGTTGCAGCCGGTGCGTGCGCACAAAGGCCATATGGCCAACGCCATTCGCATCGTCGGCCAATCCGGCCATTCGAGCGACCCGGCGCGTGGCGTGAACGCCATCGATCTGATGCATGACACCATCGGCCGTTTGATGGAGCTGCGTAAAACGCTGCAGGAGCGCTACAACAACCCGGCGTTCGCCGTGCCCTATCCCACCATGAACTTCGGCCATATCAGCGGCGGCGATGCCGCTAACCGCATCTGCGCCTGCTGTGAACTGCATCTGGATATCCGTCCGCTGCCGGGCATGACGCTCGACAACATCAACGAACTGATGCACCAAACGCTGGAACCCATCAGCCAGCGCTGGCCGGGCCGCCTGAGTATCGAGGAACTGCATGCCTCGGTACCGGGCTACGAGTGTCCGACCGATCACCAGATGGTGGCGGTGATTGAGAAGCTGCTGGGCACCCGCACGCAGGTGGTCAACTACTGCACCGAAGCGCCGTTCGTCCAGCAGGTCTGTCCGACCCTGGTGCTGGGCCCCGGCTCTATCGACCAGGCGCATCAGCCGGATGAATACATCGATACCGGCTTTATCGAACCTACGCGCAAACTGCTGGGCCAACTGGTCAATCATTTTTGCCGTCAATAAACCTGATACAAAGTAGGGGTTATGATTTATCATTTCCCCTACCTCAAAATACGTATTAAACCAATGAAATAAGCCAGACTGATAACCGGCGTGCCGTAATTAAATTTCAGAAAATGCGCCGATTTTGATGTTTTTTTGCTAAAAATAGTGTCAATTGACCATTGGACAGGAACGTGGCGAGATGAAACAGGCGCTCTTCGCCTGACACGTGAAATTTACTTACAAGATAAAAATCATACAGAATTGGGTCAGGGGTTATATGAACGAACAATATTCGGCAATGCGAAGTAATGTCAGTATGCTCGGCAAATTGCTCGGCGATACCATCAAAGAAGCGCTGGGCGAGCATATTCTCGATCGCGTTGAAACTATCCGTAAGCTTTCCAAATCTTCACGTGCAGGCAATGAAGCGCACCGTCAGGAGCTGCTTTCCACCTTGCAAAACCTGTCCAACGACGAGTTGCTGCCGGTCGCGCGCGCCTTCAGTCAGTTTCTCAATCTGACCAATACCGCCGAGCAATACCACAGCATTTCACCCAATGGTGAAGCCGCCAGCAACCCGGAAGCGCTGGCTCAGCTGTTCACCCGGCTGAAAGACAAAAAACTCAGCACCAAAGAGCTGCAAAATGCGGTGTCTCAACTTTCTATCGAACTGGTGCTGACTGCACACCCGACGGAAATCACCCGCCGCACCCTGATCCACAAGCTGGTAGAGGTGAACACCTGCCTCAGCCAGCTCGACCATAACGATCTGGCCGACTACGAGCGCAACAAGATCATGCGCCGCCTGCGTCAATTGGTGGCTCAATCGTGGCACACCGACGAAATTCGCAAACACCGCCCGTCACCGATCGACGAAGCCAAGTGGGGCTTTGCGGTGGTGGAAAACAGCCTGTGGGAAGGGGTGCCGGCCTTCCTGCGCGAATTCAACGAACAGTTGGAAAACTCGATCGATTACAGCCTGCCGGCGGAAGCGGTGCCGGTGCGTTTCACGTCCTGGATGGGCGGTGACCGCGACGGCAATCCGAACGTCACGGCCGAGATCACCCGCCACGTGCTGCTGCTGAGCCGCTGGAAAGCTTGTGATCTGTTCACCCGCGATATTCAGGTGCTGGTGTCCGAACTGTCGATGACCGAATGTACTCCGGAACTGCGTGCACGAGCCGGTGGCGACGAGGTCCAGGAGCCGTACCGCGAAATCATGAAGCAGCTGCGCAGCCAGCTGATGAGCTCTCAGGCTTATCTGGAAGGCCGCCTGAAAGGCGAGCGCGTGCTGAAGCCGCACGACCTGCTGGTGAATAACGAACAGCTGTGGGAACCGCTGTTTGCCTGTTACCAGTCATTGCAGGCCTGCGGCATGAGCATCATCGCCAACGGTCAATTGCTCGATACCCTGCGCCGCGTGCGCTGCTTTGGCGTGCCGCTGGTGCGTATCGACGTTCGTCAGGAAAGCACGCGCCACACCGAAGCCATCGCTGAATTGACCCGCTATCTGGGCCTCGGCGACTATGAAAGCTGGTCAGAAGCCGACAAGCAGGCGTTCCTGATCCGCGAACTGAATTCCAAACGCCCGCTGGTGCCGTTGAAGTGGGAACCAAGCGCCGACACCCAGGAAGTGCTGGAAACCTGCCGGGTGATCGCCGAGGCGCCGGAAGGCTCGATTGCCGCCTACGTGATCTCCATGGCGCGCACCCCTTCCGACGTGCTGGCGGTCCATCTGCTGCTGAAAGAAGCCGGTTGCCCGTTCCCGCTGCCGGTCGCGCCACTGTTCGAAACCCTCGACGACCTGAATAACGCCGACGACGTGATGACCCAGTTGCTGAATATTGACTGGTACCGCGGCTTTATCCAGGGCAAACAGATGGTGATGATCGGCTATTCCGACTCGGCGAAAGACGCCGGGGTGATGGCCGCCTCCTGGGCACAATACCGCGCTCAAGACGCACTGATCAAAACCTGTGAAAAGGCCGGCGTAGCGCTGACCCTGTTCCACGGCCGTGGCGGTTCGATTGGCCGCGGCGGCGCGCCGGCGCATGCTGCGCTGCTGTCGCAACCGCCGGGCAGCCTGAAAGGCGGTCTGCGCGTGACCGAGCAGGGCGAGATGATCCGCTTCAAATTCGGCCTGCCGGAAGTCACCATCAGCAGCCTGGCGCTGTATGCCGGTGCAGTCCTGGAAGCCAACCTGCTGCCACCGCCAGAGCCGAAAAAAGAGTGGCGTACGCTGATGGACGAGCTGTCAGACACCTCATGCAAAATGTACCGCGGCTACGTGCGCGAAAACCCGGATTTCGTGCCTTATTTCCGCGCCGCAACGCCGGAACTGGAACTGGGCAAACTGCCGCTGGGTTCCCGCCCTGCCAAGCGCAAGCCAAACGGCGGCGTAGAGAGCCTGCGTGCCATACCTTGGATCTTCGCCTGGACGCAAAACCGCCTGATGCTGCCCGCCTGGCTGGGCGCCGGTGCCGGTCTGCAGGAAGCGGTGAAGGCCGGCAAGCAGGATCAGCTGGAAGCCATGTGCCGCGACTGGCCGTTCTTCTCCACCCGTATTGCGATGCTGGAAATGGTGTTCGCCAAGGCCGACCTGTGGCTGGCAGAATATTACGATCAACGTTTGGTGGACAAATCACTGTGGCCACTGGGCCAGCAGCTGCGCGACCAATTGGAAAGCGACATCAAGGTGGTGTTGACCATCGCCAATGACGCGCACCTGATGGAAGACCTGCCGTGGATCGCCGAATCCATTGCGCTGCGTAACGTGTACACCGACCCGTTGAACGTACTGCAGGCTGAGCTGCTGCACCGTTCGCGCCAGCAGGAGCATCCGGACGCCCGCGTTGAGCAGGCGCTGATGGTCACCATTGCCGGCGTTGCCGCCGGGATGCGCAACACCGGCTAGGTTAAGCGCCAAAGTACGGCTCCTGCTTGCAGGGGCCGTTTTTTTATCCCTCGCTGACGGATGCCTCATCTCAACAGGTTGCCCAGCAGCGGTATTGGAAGAAATTGCGCCCAACAAAAAGGGCGCTGCATTGACCCAGCGCCCTTCCCGATGATGAATAGAGTTAATTAGGCCGCGACCGGGCGCACACCCAGCGTATGGCAAATGGCGTAGCTCATCTCGGCGCGGTTGAGCGTATAGAAATGGAAATCCTTTACCCCTTCGCGGCTGAGGATCTTCACCATATCCATCGCGATATTGGCGCCGACCATTTTGCGGGTTTCCGCATCGTCATCCAGCCCTTCAAACATGCTGGTCATCCAGCTCGGTACGCGTACGTTGGTCATGGTGGCGAAACGCTGCAGTTGCTTGAAGTTGGACACCGGCAGAATGCCCGGGACGATTTCCACATCAATGCCGGTAGCGACGCAACGATCGCGGAAGCGCAGGTAGCTTTCCACATCGAAAAAGAACTGGGTAATTGCCCGGTTGGCGCCGGCATCGATTTTACGTTTCAGGTTAATCAGGTCCGCCTGCGGGCTTTTCGCTTCCGGATGCACTTCAGGATAAGCGGCAACCGAGATATCGAAATCGCCAACCTCTTTCAGCAGCGTCACCAAATCGGTCGCGTACATATCCGGCTTGCCGCTGCCCGGTGGCAGGTCGCCACGCAGCGCCACAATATGACGGATGCCACTGTTCCAGTAATCGGTCGCGATTTCACGTAGCTGAGCCGGGCTCGCATCGATGCAGGTCAGGTGTGGGGCCGCATCCAGACCGGTTCGGTCCTTGATCCCTTTGATGATGCTGTGGGTGCGATCGCGCTCGCCGGAGTTTGCGCCATAGGTCACAGAGACAAATTTAGGTTTCAGGCTGCTCAGACGATCAATGGATTGCCACAGGGTGTCTTCCATCTCGCTGGTGCGCGGCGGGAAGAATTCAAATGATACGTTAATCTGGCCGTTTAACTCCGCCAGACTCTGATTCAGCGCTTCCCGCTGGTTTGCGTGGAAAAAACTCATACCCTGCCCGCCTCTTGTCGATCGCTGTTCTGCTTGTTTTGATAAGCGTCTATACGTTTAGACGTCTAGATAGAAAATGCCGTATGTTGGCTAAAGAGTCAACAGGAAAGTGAGGGGAATACGATGATTAATCCTCACCCGTTAAGAGAAGGAATTTCATGTTCGCAACACAGAGAATTATGGCAGGAAAAACGAGGGGCGCGACGGATGCGCGCCCACAAGAAAATTAAAGCAGCTGCGCCAAACGGTTAAGGTCTGACTGGATCGCCCCGGCAGTGACGTCACGCCCGGCCCCTGGTCCACGGATCACCAGCGGATTGTCACGATACCAGCGGCTTTCGATAGCGAATACGTTATCGCAAGGCAGCAACGACGCCAGCGGATGCTCAGGGCGGACCGCTTCCACACCGACCCGCGCCTTGCCGTTGGCATCGAAGCGCGCCACATGTCGCAGCACCAGCCCCATTTCACTGGCGGCCTCAAAACGCTGCAGCATCTGTTGGTTCAACGCATCGCCATTTTCAAAGAACTGATCCACGGAGCCAAGCTCTGCGCCCGCAGGCACCAGCGACTCCACTCGCACCTGATTCGGTTCAATGTCGTAGCCCGCTTCGCGCGCCAGAATCACCAGCTTGCGCATCACGTCCTGACCGGAGAGATCGACGCGGGGATCCGGCTCGGTCAGCCCCTGTTGCCAGGCCTGATCCACCAGATCGGTGAACGGCACCGTGCCATCGAACTGCAGGAACAGCCAGGACAGCGTCCCGGAGAAGATGCCGCTAATGGCCAGAATGCTGTCACCGCTGTCGCGCAGATCGCGTACCGTATGGTTGACCGGCAGACCGGCACCGACGGTAGCGTTATACAGCCAGTGGCGGCCGGTCTTGGCAAAGGCATCGCGAATTTGGCGATAGTTGGCGCTACACGACGCTCCCGCCAGTTTGTTGGCGCTGATCACGTGGAAACCGTAGCTGGCGAAGTCCAGATACTGCTCGGCCAGATTTTCACTGGCGGTCACGTCCAGCACCACCAGATCGTCAAACGGATGCGCGCGCATCCACAAGAACAGCGACTCTTCGTCCAGTTCCTGCGCTTCATCTTCGAAGAAGGCCAATACGCGGCTGGCGTCCAGCCCGTCGTAATTGAGCAGGCTGCGGCGACTGTCCACCACGCCCGCCAGGCTGAACTCGAAGCCGCTGCGGGCGGAGATGTTTTTCTGTTCACGGGCAAACAGCTCCAGCCAGCGTGCGCCAATGTTGCCTTTGCCGAACAGCACCAGACCAATACGTTTTTCAGCGCGGAACAAGGTCTGATGCAGGCCCTGAATCAGCAGCGCGGTCGGCCCCTGACGCAGCACCGCCACCATGCTGATGCCATCCTCAGCCTGCCAGATAAACTCTACCGGTTGGTCTTTCAGTTGCTGATAGAAGCGATGGCTGTGCAGCGGATTTTTACAAACGCCGGCGCCTACCAGCGCCACCAGCGCCAAGCCTTCGCGCAGTTGCAGCTCACCCGGCAGCCCCGCGTTTTGCAGCGTGTGCAGGACGCTGTTCACCACTTCGGAGGTGTAGCACAGCTGAACCAGACTGCGGTCCGGATGAACTCCGACCGCCAGCGGTTTGATCTGCGCGCGTTTAAGCACCAAATCCAACTCTTGCTGCGCCAGTTTAAAATCATGCTGACCGGCAACCTGCAGCTCAATCAAACACACGTCGTCATGGCTGGTGACGATCTTCGCACCGGTGCCCGAGGCCAGCACGCGTTCGATACGCGTTGAACCCTGTTCCGGCTGATAACTGCAACGCAGTTGAAGATCGATATCGCTGCCGGATACCGGCTGCAAAGTACGGGTGTGCAACACCGGAGCCGCCAAACGCGCCAGTTCACTGGCTTCGTCCAGGCGCAGCAGCGGCAGCAGGCAGGCATCTTTCACCTTGCGTGGATCGGCGCTGTAGACCCCGGCCACGTCGCTCCAGATGGTCACACGCTCCGCACCGGCCAACGCACCGACCTGAGTGGCGGAATAGTCGCTGCCGTTACGTCCCAACAGCACGGTTTCGCCGGCGTCGTTACGTGAAATAAAACCGGTGACCACCAGGCGCTTGCCCGGGTGCTGCGCCAGCAGTTGTTGCAGCAGGGGATAAGAACGGCCTTCATCAACCTGCGGCTGAGCAGCACGTTCCGCCCGCAGGAAATCACGTGCGTCCAGCCAGGCCGCCTGCATATCCAGCTTGTTCAGTACCGCTGCCATCAGCCGCGCCGACCAGATTTCACCGTGGCCAACCACTTCGGCATAGATGACGTCGTCGAGCTTTTCGTCCAGCAACACGGCCAGACGCTCCAGATCCTGAATAAATTCGGCGATCAAGGGTTCCGCGGTTTCCGGCGGTAACAGACCGCTAATCAAATCGCTGTGATAACGACGCAGCGTCTGCTGTACCTGATGCGCAGAAAGGCGATCGCTCTGACTAAGCTTCAGCCAGCTAATCAGTTGGTTGGTGGTGCTGCCGGCAGCCGACACCACCATCATGTCGCCCGGCTGGCTGTATTCGGCCATGATCCCGGCCACCCGCAGATAACACTTCACGTCCGCCAGGCTGCTGCCGCCAAACTTGTGCAGTTGACGCCCGCTCACCGGCCCTGCTACCGCAATTGCATTCATGCTTACCTCGTTGCCGCCGCCTGGAAGGCTCGTTCCAGATCGGCAATCAAATCTTCACTGTCTTCAATACCCACGGAGATACGCAGCAGGCTCTCGGAAATACCGGCCGCCGCACGGGCTTCTGCCGCCATACCTGCATGGGTCATGGTCGCTGCATGCGAGATCAGGCTTTCTACGCCGCCCAACGATTCTGCCAGAGTAAACAGCTCAAGGGCAGACAGAAAACGGCGCAATAGCGCTTCATCACCGTCCAGTTCAAAGCTGAGCATCGCGCCAAAACCGCGTTGCTGACGACGTGCAATCTCGTGCCCAGGGTTCTGTGGCAGAGAAGGATGATACAGCTTTTTCACCAAGGGTTGCTGCTGTAAATAACTGACAATAGCTTCGGCGTTTTGTTGCGCCGCCTTGATACGCGGCGACAGGGTACGCATGCCGCGCAGCAGCAAATAGCTGTCAAACGCGCCGCCGGTCACGCCGATATTATTGGCCCACCACGCCAGTTCCACCGCCAGATCTTTATCTTTGGCGATCACCGCACCGGCGACCACGTCGGAATGGCCGTTAAGGTATTTGGTGCAGGAGTGCACCACCAGATCGGCGCCCAGCCCGATGGGCTGTTGCAGCGCCGGACTGAGGAAGGTGTTGTCCACCACCGTCAAGGCCCCCACTGCGTGCGCCGCATCGCATATCGCCGCAATATCCACCACGCGCAGCAGCGGGTTACTTGGACTTTCAATCAGCACCAGCTTGGGCTTTTGCGCCAATGCCTGCTGCAGCGCCTCTTCATTCCCCTGATCGACAAACAGCACGCGGTAAGCGCCACGCTTGCTGAGGCTGTCGAACAAACGGTAGCTGCCGCCGTAGCAATCATGCGGCGCCACCAGCAGATCGCCGGGCTGCAGCAATACGGTGGTCACCAGATGGATCGCCGACATCCCGCTGCTGGTCATCACCGCACCGGCACCGCCTTCCAGTTCCGCCAGCGCACGCTGAACCACGTCACGCGTCGGGTTACCGCGGCGCGAGTAGTCATGAGCACGAGGCTGATTGAAGTCGGTAAAATTATAGGTGCTGGAAAGGTGGATCGGCGGAACAACGCAGCCGTACTGTTCGTCATCGTTCAGGCCGCTACGTACGGCAATCGTGGCAGGTTTACGCGTCATAGGGTCGCTCGGCTCTCGGGATTCGGATGAATGAGGCCTAAAGATTAATCGCAGCGAGGATAGACGTCAATACATCTGGACATCTAAACTTCTTTGCGTATAGATTGAGCAAAGCCCTAATACCCGCTAAAATTATGCCAGTTTGATATGACGATACGATGTTAACCCGGAATGCATAGGCGACGCCTATTGATCGTCCGCATTCAGTGACCCTGGTCGCGTAAAATTGACATTTATTTAGTGAGAACAGTGAAGATCGGGCATAATTGGCCGGTTTTTAGAATTTTGTAATTTTTCTGACAAATTTAAGGTGTCCCATGGCTGAGTGGAACGGCGAGTATGTCAGCCCTTACGCTGAACACGGTAAAAAAAGCGAGCAAGTCAAAAAGATCACGGTATCCATTCCGCTGAAGGTCCTGAAAATCCTCACCGATGAACGGACCCGTCGCCAGGTCAATAACCTGCGCCACGCCACCAACAGCGAATTGCTGTGTGAAGCGTTTCTGCACGCCTTTACCGGCCAGCCGCTGCCGAACGACGAAGACCTGCGCAAAGAACGCAGCGATGAAATCCCGGAAGCCGCGAAGCTGTTGATGCGTGAATTGGGTGTGGATCCCGATACCTGGGAATACTAAGCGCCGGTCTGCGAAAGCAGACGGTAGAAACGAAAAAAGGCGCCGAAGGCGCCTTTTTCATCTGACGATAAGAAATCTTATTTCTTAGCGCCTGGCACGCTGAAACGCTTGTTGAAGCGGTCAACGCGGCCACCGGTAGCAACGTCACGCTGCTTGCCAGTGTAGAACGGGTGGCATTCGCCACAAACGTCCAGGTTCAGATCGTGACCCACGGTAGAGCGGATTTTGATCACGTTACCGCAAGAGCAGTTAGCAGTAACTTCTTCGTATTTTGGGTGGATACCTTGTTTCATGGGAAACCTCAGTTAAGGCCGTGTCGCTATCCAGCCCTGTTTCGCCAGACACCACACGTGGTTGATAATAAAATTTGGTATCGAATTATACCAAAGGCGGCAAATTATACAGAATTAAAAGTACCACGCAATCGGAACCGTACATTTGCCGATGCGCCGTGTAAACTGATGGACTGTTTTTTTACTCTGGATGACCTCAATGCCTGTTGTTCACGTTGCTTTGCCGGTACCCCTCGCCCGCACCTTCGACTATCTGCTGCCGCAAGGCCTGCAGCCTGCGGTCGGCGCGCGCGTAGGCGTTCCCTGGGGCAAGCAGCGGGCGATCGGTATCGTCACCGGGTGCAGCGAAACCAGCGAATTGCCGCTGGATAAGCTCAAACCGATCGACAGCGTGATCGACGACGCCTCCTTATTCTCTCCCAGCCTGTGGCGTATTCTTCGCTGGGCCAGCGACTATTACCATTACCCGATTGGCGAAGTGCTGTTCCACGCGCTGCCCATCCTGCTGCGTCAGGGAAAAGCGGCGGAAACGGCCCCGCTGTGGCAATGGTTCGCGACCGAACAGGGCCGTGCCACGCCGCCGGAAAGCCTGAAGCGTGCCCCCAAGCAACAGCAGGCGCTGGCGGCGTTGCTGCAACGCCCGGTTTATCGTCACCAGGTCAATGAACTGGCGTTAACCGAGAGCGCTTTGCAGGCATTGCGCACCAAGGGGCTGGTCGATTTACGGGCCCAGACGGTAGCAACGCAGGACTGGCGGCCCGGCTTTGAAGTGTTGGGCGAACGGTTACGTCTGAATACCGAGCAGGCAACCGCCGTGGGTGCCATCCGCAGCGAAGACACTCAGTTCGCCGCCTGGCTGCTGGCCGGGGTCACCGGTTCCGGCAAGACCGAAGTCTATCTCAGCGTGCTGGAAAACATTCTGGCAGCAGGCAAACAGGCGCTGGTGCTGGTACCTGAAATCGGCCTGACGCCGCAAACCATCGCCCGCTTTCGCGAACGTTTCAACGCGCCGGTAGAGGTGCTGCACTCCGGCCTCAACGACAGCGAACGGTTGTCGGTGTGGCTGCGCGCCCGCAGCGGCGAAGCGGCGATTGTCATCGGCACCCGCTCAGCGCTGTTTACCCCGTTTGCACGCCTTGGCGTGATCATCATCGACGAAGAACACGACAGCTCTTATAAACAGCAGGAAGGCTGGCGCTACCACGCACGCGATCTGGCGGTCTTTCGTGCCCGCGAGGAAAACATCCCGATGGTGATGGGCTCCGCGACGCCGGCGTTAGAAACGTTGCACAACGTGCAATTGGGTAAATATCGCCAGCTGAAACTCACCCAGCGTGCGGGCAACGCCAAACCGGCGGCTCAACACCTGATCGACCTGAAAGGCCTGCCGCTGAAAGTGGGTCTGTCGCAGCCGTTGCTGAAAAGCATGCAGCACCATTTGAAGGCCGGTAACCAGGTGATGCTGTTCCTTAACCGTCGCGGCTACGCACCGGCGTTACTGTGCCACGAATGCGGCTGGATTGCCGAATGCCAGCGCTGCGATCATTACTACACCTTTCACCAAAACCAACGTCAACTGCGTTGCCATCACTGCGACAGCCAGCGCCCGGTACCACACCAGTGTCCGCAGTGCGGTTCGACGCACCTGGTGTCGGTGGGGGTCGGCACCGAACAGTTGGAAAACGAACTGGCGCCGCTGTTCCCGGAAACGCCCATCACCCGCATCGATCGCGACACCACCAGCCGCAAGGGCTCGCTGGAACAGCACCTGGCGGATATTCACCGCGGCGGATCTCGTATTTTGATCGGCACCCAAATGCTGGCAAAAGGGCACCATTTCCCGGATGTCACGCTGGTGGCACTGCTGGACGTCGACGGGGCGCTGTTCTCGGCAGACTTCCGTTCCGCCGAGCGCTTTGCCCAGTTATATACCCAGGTCTCAGGTCGGGCCGGCCGGGCAGGTAAAGCCGGCGAGGTGTTGCTGCAAACCCACCATCCGGAGCATCCGCTGCTGCAAATCTTGCTGCAGCAGGGTTACGACGCCTTTGCCAAACAGACGCTGGCAGAGCGCAACAGCGTATTCCTGCCGCCCTATACCAGCCACATCATTGTCCGTTCGGAAGATCACGATAACCAACAGGCGCCGCAATTCCTGCAGCAATTGCGCAATCTGCTGGAGGCCAGCCCGCTGAAGGACGATTCGCTGTGGGTGATGGGGCCGGTTCCCGCGCTGCAGTCAAAACGCGGCGGTCGTTTCCGCTGGCAACTGCTGCTGCAACACCCTTCACGGCAGGTGTTACAACGGTTGATGAAAAGCACCCTGCCGTTAGTCGGTACCCTGCCACAGGCACGCAAGGTAAAATGGACGCTGGACATCGACCCGATAGACAGTTGATCCCAGAAAAGTCTGATTCAGTTCCTGCCAGGCAAACGTTTACCCTTGAAATTGCGAGCGAACGCTAAAAAACCTCCTCAGGTCACACTTTTTATGCAAATTAGGTAACAAAGGCAGGACATATTCTGTTTAGAATGTCTGTGAAGGCAATTTTGTCACCGCTGCACTACCGTGACCGAATGTTTAAGCGCGGATGGCGCTAAATCATAACAACTCCACCGCACGCCAGAATTTGTGAGCAAACTGAAGTAGTCGCGTTGGCATGGGGCTAACGCAAGGAGAAAGGCGTTGGAACACAAGAAAGAATTATCCATGGCAACCATGAAAGACGTTGCCGAAATGGCGGGCGTTTCAACGGCAACCGTGTCGCGTGCGTTGATGAATCCGGAAAAGGTGTCAACGCCGACGCGTCAGAAAGTGGAACAGGCCGTGCTGGCCGTAGGCTATTCTCCTCATGCTCTCTCCCGTAATATCAAGCGCAACGAATCCCGCACCATCCTGGTGATCGTTCCCGATATTTGCGATCCCTTTTTCGCCGATGTGATCCAGGGGATCGAGCAGACCGCGGCGCAGCAGGGCTACCTGGTGCTGATTGGCGACTGCGCACAGCAAAACCAGCAGGAACGCACCTTCGTCAATTTGATCATCACCAAGCAAATCGACGGCATGCTGCTGCTCGGCTCTAACCTGCCGTTCGACGCCAGCAAGGAAGAACAACGCAATCTACCGCCGATGGTGATGGCCAACGAGTTTGCCCCGGAGCTGGAACTGCCGACGGTACACATCGATAACCTGACCGCCGCCTTCGAAGCCGTGCATTATTTACATCAGCTCGGACACAAGCAAATCGCCTGTGTCGCCGGGCCTGAACAGATGCCGCTGAGCCATTATCGGCTGCAAGGTTACATTCAGGCGCTACGTCGTAATGGCATTAGCGTCGAAAGCAGCTATATTACCCGAGGTGATTTCACCTACGAAGCTGGCGCTCAGGCCCTGGCAGCGCTGATGGCGCAACCAAAACCACCGACGGCAGTCTTCTGCCATAGCGACGTAATGGCGATTGGCGTGCTGTCGCAGGCGAAAAAAATGGGGCTGCGGGTACCGCAGGACCTCTCCATCGTCGGCTTTGACGACATTAAACTGGCGCAGTATTGCGATCCGCCGTTAACCACGGTGGCTCAACCGCGCTACCAGATTGGCCAGCAGGCAATGCTGTTGTTGCTGGAGCAGTTGCACGGACAGAACGTGGCAAGCGGCTCCCGGCTTTTGGACAGTGAATTGATTATCAGAGGCAGCACGGCTGCCCCTAAACGCTAGTCAAATATTTTAGGGTTCAGTAACATGACGGACTTATCCCCTCATCAGGACACAGCGGAATAATAGTGGCACAAAAAGACTATGTAAGCCGTGGGCGCGCAGCAGGAGCTAAGCGAAAAACCCCCAGCCGTAAAAAACGCAGTTCTCCGAAGGTCTCCAAAACCGTGTTGGCGCTGGCCGTCGCACTTCTGGTGATATTTGTCGGTGGCCTCTATTTCATTACGCACAACAAGCCGGATGACGTACCGCTGCTGCCTGCGCACAGCAATCGTCCGGGCAACGGCCTGCCGCCGAAGCCGGAAGAACGTTGGCGTTATATCAAAGAGCTGGAGAATCGCCAGATTGGCGTACAAACCCCGACCGAACCGACGGCCGGCGGCGAAGCCAACTCCAAGACTCAGTTGACCGCCGAGCAGCGCCAACTGCTGGATCAAATGCAGGCGGATATGCAACAGCGTCCGACGCAGCTCAATGAAGTGCCGTATAACGACCCTTCACAGGCCGCTGCGCGTAACAACCGCCAGCAGCAACAGCAGATGCAACAGCAGCCAATCCAGCAGCAACAGGCCCAACAGCCGCAGGCGACTCAGCCGCGTAATCCGTTTAACAACGGCGCGACGACACAGCCAGTGCAGCAGCAGCCTAAGCCGCAACCTAAACCGCAGCCGGTCACACCGCCGCCTGCGCAGGTTAAGCATCCCGAGCCAAAGCCGCAGCCAAAACCGGAAACCAAGCCGGAAGTGAAGCAGGAAGCGGCCAAGCAGGAAACTGAAACCAAACCAGAATCGAAGCAGAAGTGGATGGTGCAGTGCGGCTCGTTCCGCGCCACCGATCAGGCAGAATCCGTGCGTGCACGCCTGGCGTTTGAAGGCATCGAAAGCCGTATTACCGCCGGCGGTGGCTGGAATCGCGTGGTGCTCGGCCCATACAGCAGCCGGGCTGCTGCGGACAAAACCCTGTCGCGCCTGAAGGGCGTGGGCATGTCAAGTTGCATTCCCCTCTCCGTTGGGGGTTGAAAAGCGTCAATCCCCCCCCATCTATACTCTCAATATGCCTCGTAGTGTCTGCGCAAGCAGATGCTGCGAGGGCTTCTTTCCGTCTTCAACGAGGGTCTGCTCGTGACAACAATTGTAAGCGTACGCCGCAACGGCCAGGTAGTGATCGGTGGCGATGGCCAGGCCACCTTGGGCAATACGGTAATGAAGGGCAACGTCAAGAAAGTGCGTCGCCTGTATAACGATAAAGTGATTGCCGGTTTTGCCGGTGGCACCGCGGATGCCTTCACGCTATTTGAGCTGTTCGAGCGCAAGCTGGAAATGCACCAGGGTCACCTGGTGAAAGCAGCCGTTGAATTGGCGAAAGACTGGCGTACCGACCGCATGCTGCGCAAGCTCGAAGCGCTGCTGGCCGTCGCGGATGAAAACTCATCGCTGATCATCACCGGCAACGGCGACGTGATCCAGCCTGAAAACGATTTGATTGCGATTGGCTCCGGCGGTCCGTACGCCCAGGCAGCCGCTCGTGCGATGTTGGAAAATACCGAGCTGAGCGCCCGCGAAATTGTTGATAAATCCCTCAACATCGCCGGTGACATCTGTATTTACACCAACCATTTCCACACCATTGAAGAATTGCCTTCCAAAGCGTAAGGATCGAATACTATGTCTGAAATGACCCCGCGCGAGATCGTCAGCGAACTGGACAGCTACATTATTGGCCAGAACAAGGCCAAGCGTGCCGTTGCCATCGCCCTGCGTAACCGCTGGCGCCGGATGCAGCTCAACGAGATGCTGCGCCATGAAGTCACACCAAAGAACATTCTGATGATTGGCCCTACCGGCGTCGGTAAAACCGAAATCGCCCGTCGTCTGGCGAAGCTGGCCAACGCACCGTTCATCAAGGTTGAAGCCACCAAGTTCACCGAAGTGGGCTACGTCGGTAAAGAAGTGGATTCCATCATCCGCGATCTGACCGATGCCGCGATCAAAATGGTGCGCCTGCAGTCAATCGACAAGAACCGCACCCGCGCCGAAGAACTGGCCGAAGAGCGCATCCTCGATGTGCTGATCCCGCCGGCCAAGAACAACTGGGGCCAGGCGGAAGAGCATCAAGAGCCTTCTGCTGCGCGTCAGGCATTCCGCAAGAAACTGCGTGAAGGCCAGCTGGACGATAAAGAAATCGAGATCGATCTGGCTGCCGCGCCGATGGGCGTGGAAATCATGGCGCCTCCAGGCATGGAAGAGATGACCAACCAGCTGCAGTCGATGTTCCAGAACCTCGGCGGCCAAAAGCAGAAACCACGCAAGCTGAAGATTAAAGAAGCCTTCAAACTGCTGGTGGAAGAAGAAGCGGCCAAGCTGGTGAACCCGGAAGAGCTGAAAGAACAGGCGATTGAAGCGGTTGAACAGCACGGCATCGTGTTTATCGACGAGATCGACAAAATCTGTAAGCGCGGCGGCCAGAGCTCCGGCCCGGACGTGTCTCGCGAAGGCGTGCAGCGCGACCTGCTGCCGCTGGTGGAAGGCTGTACCGTCTCTACCAAGCATGGCATGGTGAAAACCGATCACATTCTGTTTATCGCCTCCGGCGCATTCCAGACCGCCAGCCCGTCAGATTTGATCCCGGAACTGCAGGGCCGCCTGCCAATCCGCGTTGAATTGCAGGCGCTGACCACCGAAGATTTCGAGCGCATCCTGACCGAGCCAAGCGCGTCGCTGACCGAGCAGTACAAAGCGCTGATGGGCACCGAAGGCGTCAACATCGACTTCACCGCCGATGGCATCCGCCGCATCGCAGAAGCCGCATGGCAGGTTAACGAAAGCACCGAAAACATCGGCGCGCGTCGTTTGCACACCGTGCTTGAGCGTCTGATGGAAGATATTTCCTATGATGCGAGTGAAATTAATGGGCAATCCATTACAATTGATGCGGATTACGTACGTAATCATCTGGATGAACTGGTAGCGGATGAAGATTTGAGTCGTTTTATCCTATAATCGCTCAATCATGTCCAGTCAGTCATCTGTGGGAGGCATTGCCTCCCACAATTATTTCTAACGGACACAGCCACTAACTCTGAAGCGAAAAATGAGCTCATCAACTACCACCTCCCCGGCCAGAGCCTGGCTTGAAAGTTTACGACCGCGCACTCTGCCGCTGGCCTTTGCCTCGATCGTCGTCGGTTCGGCCATTGCCGCCTGGCAGGGCAGCCTGAAACCCGGCGTGGCGCTGCTGGCACTCCTGACGGCCGGTCTGCTGCAAATTCTCTCCAACCTGGCGAACGACTATGGCGATGCGGTAAAAGGCAGCGACAAAGAAGATCGCATCGGGCCGTTGCGCGGCATGCAAAAAGGCATGATCACTCAGGCACAAATGAAGCGCGCGCTGGTGGTGACGGTGGTGCTGATCGCGATTGCCGGCTGTTCATTGATCGCCGTGGCCTGCGAACAACCCAGCGACGTGGTGGGCTTCCTGGTGCTGGGCGGGCTGTCTATCGTCGCCGCCATTACCTATACCGTCGGCACCAAACCCTATGGCTATCTGGGGCTGGGCGACATTTCGGTGCTGGTGTTCTTCGGCTGGCTGAGCGTGGCCGGCACCTACTACCTGCAAACCCACGCGTTCGACAGTATCGTGATGTTGCCGGCCACGGCCTGCGGCCTGCTGGCCACTGCAGTGCTGAACATCAATAATTTGCGCGATATCGAAAGCGACCGCGCCAACGGCAAAAATACCCTGGCGGTACGCCTTGGGCCACAGAATGCGCGCTATTACCACGTGGCACTGCTGATCGGCGCAGTAGCCTGCTTCGCGCTGTTCACGCTGCTTAACCTGCATAGCCCGTGGGGCTGGCTGTTTGTCCTGGCTATCCCGTTACTGGTGCGCCACGGCCTGCGCGTGTTACGCGATCCAACGCCGGCCGGCATGCGCCCGATGCTGGAACATATGGTCAAAGCGGCGCTGTTGGCCAATGTGTTGTTCGCGATTGGCGTGGTGCTCAGTTAGCCATCGAACTGATGATTTTGCCAACAGGGCGGATAAAGGGATATACTGATTATTCCAGCGGCAAACAGACGTAAAATCCTATGAAATACGATACTTCCGAACTTTGCGACATCTATCATGAAGAGGTAAACGTTGTTGAGCCTCTATTCTCCAATTTTGGCGGGCGTACTTCATTTGGCGGGCAAATCACTACGGTGAAATGCTTTGAGGATAACGGCCTGTTATTCGAGCTGCTTGAAGAAAACGGTCGCGGCCGTGTTCTGGTGATTGATGGCGGTGGTTCGGTACGCCGTGCCCTGATCAACGCAGAACTGGCGCGCCTGGCTACCCAGAACGAATGGGAAGGCATCGTGGTTTACGGTGCGGTACGTCAGGTAGACGATCTGGAAGAACTGGATATCGGCATTCAGGCGATGGCGGCCATTCCGGTCGGCGCCGCCAGTGAAAGCATCGGCGAAAGCGACATCCGCGTAAACTTTGGCGGCGTGACCTTCTTCTCCGGCGATCATCTGTATGCCGACAACACCGGTATTATTCTGTCCGAAGACCCACTCGATATCGAGTAATCTGCAGACATGAAAAAGGGCGCCTCAGGCGCCCTTTTCGATCGTGCAATACGGAATCAGACTTCTTCCATTTTGCCCAACAGCGCGCGCAGGCGGTCTTGCCATACGTGCTGCTCTTCTTTCAGTTGCTGGTTCTCGCGTACCAGCGATTCCTGGTTGCCGGAGGCAGCCTGAACTTCCTGAGACAGAGTATTGTTTTTTTCTTTCAGCTCTTCAATTTCCATCTGCAGCAGGGTGATGGTATCGATCGCCTGCTGAACTTTTGATTCCAATTTCTCAAATACTTCAAATGACATTCTTCAGTCCCCTCATGATAGCAAGGCGTACATCTATAGGTAACGGCCGCAACTCAGGTTGCAACTGCTGCGAATATGCATCGCGCCAAGTGACACACGCTTTTATTGAAAATAACGCGCCTGTCTCGATAAAACGCTTCTTTCGATAAAAACGATTGTAAGTAGCCTGTCCCCGGCTGTCTAGCAACATCCGGCTCATCGCGCAGTCTGTTGCAATTTTCCTGCCCCCACCATCAGCAAAAACCGAAAATACCTCTCGGTCATAAATTGATTTGTTAACAGTCGGGGATAAAAGCACTGGTCAGATCACAGTTTTATGGAGCAGAAAGAACACAAAACGACGCGAATTCGCTCAATTTTATGACGAAGCACACACATTTTGATTTCGCTATTTCTCGTTTATGTTCGTTAACGATAAATTTACATCACGTCCTCAATTAATAATTGGACGAGATGAAAAAAACTGTACCCCTAGGACGGATCGATACACCTTCCGAGCCTATAAACCTATAACCGCCGTTTTGCAGGACAACAACATTATGAGCCAAACCACCAGTCCGACCCTAAAAGGCCAGTGCATCGCTGAGTTCCTCGGCACCGGTCTGTTGATCTTTTTTGGCGTAGGCTGCGTTGCCGCGCTGAAACTGGCAGGCGCCAGCTTCGGCCAATGGGAAATCAGTATCATTTGGGGCCTGGGCGTCGCCATGGCCATTTATCTGACCGCTGCCATCTCCGGTGCGCACCTCAACCCGGCCGTGACCATCGCGCTGTGGTTGTTCGCCTGCTTTGACGGACGCAAAGTACTGCCTTACATTGTCGCGCAGATCGCCGGAGCCTTCTGTGCAGCAGCCCTGGTCTACGGGTTGTACTACAACCTGTTCTTCGATTTCGAAGCAGCCAATCATATGTTACGCGGCAGCGACGAAAGCCTGGCCCTGGCCGGCATCTTCTCTACCTACCCGAATGCGCACATTTCCGTTGGCCAGGCGTTCCTGGTTGAAACGGTGATTACCGCGATCCTGATGTGTCTGATCCTGGCGCTGACCGATGACGGCAACGGCATCCCGCGCGGCCCGCTGGCCCCGCTGTTGATCGGTATTCTGATTGCCGTGATCGGCGCCTCTATGGGACCATTGACCGGCTTTGCGCTGAACCCGGCGCGTGACTTCGGCCCGAAAATGTTCGCTTATCTGGCCGGCTGGGGCAAAGTGGCCTTCACCGGTGCACGTGATATTCCGTACTTCCTGGTGCCAATCTTTGGTCCAATCATCGGTGCCTGCCTGGGTGCCTTCGGCTACCGCATGCTCATTGGCCGCAATCTGCCGTGTGACGTTTGTGTAGACGAAGAACAACCCGCCGCCAAGGCCCAGCAGCGTAAAGCGTGATTGGCACAGTTTTAAAACGGTTAACAACAGCAGGACTAAGATCATGACTGTAGAAAAAAAATACATTGTCGCTCTCGACCAGGGGACCACCAGTTCACGTGCCGTAGTGCTCGACCACGATGCCAACATTGTTGCGGTATCCCAGCGCGAGTTCACGCAGATTTACCCAAAAGCCGGCTGGGTTGAGCATGATCCGATGGAGATCTGGTCATCACAGAGCTCCACGCTGGTGGAAGTGCTGGCGAAAGCCGATATCAATTCCGATCAGATTGCCGGTATCGGCATCACCAACCAGCGCGAAACCACCATCGTCTGGGAAAAAGAGACCGGAAAACCGATTTACAACGCCATCGTCTGGCAATGCCGCCGCACCGCCGACATCTGCGAAAAGCTCAAGCGCGACGGCCTGGAAGAGTACATCCGTCACAACACCGGCCTGGTGGTTGACCCGTACTTCTCCGGCACCAAGGTAAAATGGATCCTCGACAACGTTGAAGGCGCCCGCGAACGCGCCAAACGCGGCGAACTGCTGTTCGGTACCGTCGATACCTGGCTGGTGTGGAAAATGACCCAAGGGCGGGTGCATGTGACCGATTACACCAACGCCTCACGTACCATGATGTTCAATATCCATGAGCTGGATTGGGATGAACGCATGCTGGAAGCGCTGGATATTCCACGCGCCATGCTGCCGAAAGTCCGTCCTTCATCTGAAGTGTATGGCCAGACCAACATTGGGGGTAAAGGCGGCACGCGTATTCCTATCGCCGGTATCGCCGGTGACCAACAGGCGGCGCTGTACGGCCAACTGTGCGTTCAGCCGGGCATGGCGAAAAACACCTATGGCACCGGCTGCTTCCTGCTGATGAACACCGGCAAAGAAGCGGTACGCTCAAACCACGGCCTGTTGACCACCATCGCCTGCGGCCCACGCGGCGAAGTGAACTACGCGCTGGAAGGTGCCGTGTTCATCGGCGGCGCCTCTATCCAGTGGCTGCGCGACGAACTGAAACTGATCAGCGATGCGGCCGACTCCGAGTACTTCGCCACCAAGGTGAAAGACAGCAACGGCGTGTACGTGGTTCCGGCCTTCACCGGCTTGGGCGCTCCTTACTGGGACCCGTATGCCCGTGGTGCAATCTTCGGCCTGACCCGCGGCGCGAACAGCAACCACATCATCCGTGCGACACTGGAATCCATTGCGTACCAGACGCGCGACGTGTTGGATGCCATGCAGGCAGACTCCAATACCCGTCTGCAATCGCTGCGTGTGGACGGTGGTGCGGTTGCCAACAACTTCCTGATGCAGTTCCAGTCCGACATCCTCGGTACCCGTGTCGAGCGTCCTGAAGTGCGTGAATCAACCGCACTGGGTGCCGCATTCCTGGCGGGTCTGGCTATCGGTTACTGGAATGACCTGGATGAGGTGAAGAGCAAGGCGGTTATCGAACGCGAGTTCCGTCCAAGCATTGAAACCACCGAGCGTAACTTCCGTTACAGCGGCTGGAAAAAAGCGGTTGCCCGCGCGCAAGCCTGGGAAGAGCACGACTAACGCTGTTTTGCTTTGTTAGCCTGATAACGCGCTGCCTTCGGGCGGCGCGTTTTTTTTGCCCCGCCCCCGCCGCCGCCCGCTGTGATAAACTTTGCCGATATTTTCTTCCTTTCTCACAGACAGGTTTTGCCATGAAACGTGAATTAGCCATCGAATTTTCCCGTGTTACCGAAGCCGCCGCGCTGGCGGGCTACAAATGGCTGGGACGCGGCGACAAGAACGCCGCCGACGGCGCGGCGGTCAACGCAATGCGCATTATGCTCAACAAAGTGGATATCGATGGCCGCATCGTAATCGGCGAAGGCGAGATTGATGAAGCACCGATGCTGTATATCGGCGAGCAGGTCGGCAGCGGCCAGGGCGATGCGGTGGATATCGCAGTCGATCCGATCGAAGGTACCCGCATGACCGCCATGGGCCAGCCCAATGCATTGGCGGTGCTGGCGGTTGGCGATCGCGGCACCTTCCTGCACGCGCCGGACATGTATATGGAAAAACTGGTGGTTGGCCCGGCGGCACGCGGCGCTATCGATCTTAACCTGCCGTTGGCGGAAAATCTGAATAAGGTGGCCGCCTGCCTGGGTAAACCGCTGACTCAACTGACCGTGGTCATTCTTGCCAAGCCGCGTCACGAAGGCGTTATCGCCCAGATGCAACAGCTGGGCATTCGGGTGTTCGCCATTCCTGACGGTGACGTGGCGGCCTCCATCCTAACCTGCATGCCGGACAGCGAAGTCGACGTGATGTACGGCATCGGCGGCGCGCCAGAAGGGGTGATTTCCGCCGCGGTGATCCGCGCATTGGACGGCGATATGCAATCTCGCCTGTTGCCACGTCATCAGGTGAAAGGCGACAGCGCCGAAAATCGCCGTATCGGCGAAGAAGAGTTGGCACGCTGTAAAGCGATGGGTATCGAAGCCGGCAAGGTGTTGGTACTGGATGAAATGGCGCGTAACGACAACGTGATTTTCTCTGCAACCGGCATCACCAAGGGCGATCTGTTGGAAGGTATCAGCCGTCAGGGAAATATGGCCACCACGGAAACCCTGCTGATCCGCGGAAAATCGCGCACTATCCGCCGCATTCGTTCGACCCATTACCTGGATCGCAAAGACCCGGCGCTGCACGAATTCCTGCTGTAATGAAACAGGGCGCCGATTGGCGCCCTGCAAGTTTTATGCGGTATGACCCTGATGCTGCATTCGGTTCGACAGCGGCCACCAGCACAGCAATATCAGCAGCGCCATGGCAAACATCAGCAGGCCGAGGCTGAACTGCCCGGTTTGCGGCAGCATGGCAGAAAGCCAGGTCGCCAGGCCAGACCCCATATTCTGCATACCACCGACCAATGCTCCCGCCGCGCCGGCCAGGTAGGGGAACGGCTCCATCGCACCGGTGGTGGCCAGCGGGAACATCATCCCCGCGCCGAAGAAGAACAGCGCAGCCGGCACAATCAGCGTCCAGATGTTCATCACCCCAAACCAGCCCGGGATCCACATCATCAGCCCCGCCAACAGGCAGCTGATAACCGAATGCCACACCAGAGTGTGGAAGGTTTTACCGTCGCGACCGGCATACCAGGCACCAAAGAACGCCGCCGGGATCGGCAGAATAAACAGGAGACTGACGGTCAGACCACTCAGGCCCAGCACACCGCCCATCAACACGCCACAGCTGGCTTCAAAGACGGCGATCCCCGCCAGCGCACCGATCAGCATGACCAGATAACAACTGAAGGTGCCATCAGTCAGCAGCTTGCGGAAACTTGCCAGCATGCGCCGTTTTTCGGTTTGCTGCGGCCGGGTTTCCGGCAGCCAGCGGAACATGGCAAAGGCCACGCCGGCACAGAGTATCAACAGGAAGGCATAACAGGCACGCCAGCCAAAGACCATCGCCAAAGCCCCGCCGATGATCGGCGCCAGCAGCGGACTCACCAGGATGCCCATGTTAAGCAGGCTATTGGCATACCGCAGCGAGGTGCCGGCATACAGGTCACGCGGCATGGTACGCGCCATCACCCCCGCCACGCCGGTGCCCATACCCTGAATGGCGCTGGCGGCAACCAGCATCGTCAGGCTGCTGGACAACAGCGCCCCCAGGGCCCCCATCAGAAAGATCATCATCCCGGCCAGGATCACCGGACGGCGGCCAATGCGGTCCGACAACGGGCCGTAAATCAGCTGCGAGAACCCGTAGGTCATCAGATACGCCGCCATCACGCGCTGCACTGCGCCGGAGCGCACCGACAGATCCTTGGCGATGTCAGCAATAACAGGAACATAAATGGTTTGTGCCATCTGACCGACGGCCACTAACAGGGTAAGCATCACCAACAGGTGAAAGTTTTCTATTTTTCTCATTATCTTCGTTAACGTTTTAACTCGTCACAGCGTCCCGGTATGGCCCCACATTCAGCCAGAACGGCGAGCAGCCCTCTATGGCGGCATAAGCTAACAAATCTGATTTTTTTAGCGAGTTTCAGGCAGATATTGATCCACGTCACAGTGGCAGCAAAGGCAACCAGCCTCGTAAATTAAACTGTACGTCTACCGCTTAAGAGTTAAAAAGAGCAAACTTTCAGTAGTTTAGCTTTAGCATTTAATCGATAATTATTTTCATCATCTTGAAATAAAATAACACCATAGGGATTTGGACAATGAAGACACCAGAGCTGATTTTATTGCAGTTAAAAACCCTGGGGCCACACTCCGCCAAAATGCTGGCCGAGCGTTTGGATATCACCCCCATGGGCATCCGTCAGCATCTGCAATCCCTGGAAAAACGTGAGCTGGTTTGTTACGAGGAAGCGCGCACCAAGGTGGGCCGTCCGACACGCTACTGGTCGCTGACCCATGAGGGGCACAGCCGGTTCGCCGATGGTCACGATACTTTGGCGACGACGTTGTTGGAGTCCGCCCATCAGCTGTTTGGCACTGAAGCGGTTGAACAGTTACTCAGTGCGCGCGAAGAGAAACTTTATCAGCGCTATGCCGAAGAGCTGTCGGAAGAGACCTGCCATCAGGCCAAACTCGCCCGGTTGGTGCGCCTGCGGCAACACGATGGCTACATGGCCGAACTGCTTGAGCATCCGCAAGGCGTGCTGCTGGTGGAAAACCACTGCCCCATCGGCGTAGCGGCCACCGCCTGCAGCAGCCTGTGCAACTCGGAGCTGCAACTGTTTCACCGCCTGTTTGGCCACGGCTATCGCATAGAGCGTACTGCGCATGCTATTTCCGGCTCACGACATTGCGCTTATTTGATTCGACCATTGGAGCTTTAGAGTATGGCTGATTGGGTTAATGGCAAAGTTACGCAAGTCAAACAATGGACCGACGGATTGTTCAGCATTACCGTCCACGCCCCCATAGATCCCTTTATTGCCGGGCAGTTTGCCAAGCTGGCGCTGGAAGTTGACGGTGAACGCGTGCAGCGCGCCTATTCTTACGTCAACGCCCCCAGCGATCCGAATCTGGAGTTTTACCTGGTTACCGTACCGGAAGGCAAACTGAGCCCGCGGCTCAATCAGCTACGACCGGGTTCGGAAGTGATGGTGACCAAAGAGGCCGCCGGATTTTTCGTGCTGGACGAGGTGCCGGAGTGCGATACCCTGTGGATGTTGGCCACCGGGACTGCCATTGGCCCTTACCTGTCGATTCTGCAGGAAGGCAAAGGCCTGGAGCGTTTTAAGAACCTGGTGTTGGTGCATGCCGCACGCTTTGCGCGCGATCTCAGCTACCTGCCACTAATGCAGCAGTTGCAACAGCGTTACAACGGCAAACTGCGCATTCAAACCATTGTCAGCCGTGAAGAAGTCCCCGGCTCACTGACGGGCCGCGTGCCGGCACTGATTGAGGATGGCCGCCTGGAAGCGGCGGTGGGCCTGACTCTCGATGCCGAAACTGACCACGTCATGCTGTGCGGCAACCCGCAAATGGTGCGCGATACCCAGCAAACGCTGAAAGATCAGCGCCAAATGCGCAAGCACCTGCGCCGCAAACCGGGCCATATCACCAGCGAACACTACTGGTAACGGATAGCCCCTGGTTTCAATCCGCGCCGAACTTAACGGGTTTGGCCGGCGGACCAAAACGATTGTCCTCGGGCGTGCCGACGAACGCGCCCAAATCGATCATCATCATCACAATGATCAACGTCGGGATAAAACGCCCCACGCCCCACTGCCAAACCGGCGCCAGCATCTGCCAGTTTCCCGCGGCCAGCAGCCAGGCCACAATCAGTAACAACGCCCACCAACCGGCTTTATTGCGGTCATGCAAACGCTTCACCAACACCGCCGCCGTTGGCCACAGCAGCCCAACGATAAAGAACGCAATGGTTTGGATATCCACCAGCTTATTGCTGGCGAGTGAAAAAGCCACCGCCATCAGCACTACCCACAGCACCATCCAGATCCAGAAATCACGCCGCCCAATTCGGCCCTTAAACGAAAAACACCACTGTTGTATTGTCATTGAATCCTGCGTTGTTTGCCTGCCCATATTCTGCCGTGCAGTGTAACATAGGCGCTGCCGGGCGAAGATTTCTGCCCTGCATTACGCGGAGTAACGCACAGCTTTCTTGTCAGCGAGCGATAATGGCGCGGGATCTTTGACACCCCCCTCTGTTCTCGCTTTAATCGGAGCCATCTTTGTCATTGATGCCGTATATACCATGCTGAGAAAAACCATCGCCATTGCCTGCCTGTTGCTGGGCATCGGCAGCGCCTGGGCCGATCCGCCGGATGCCCCCGCCAACGCTTCGCCTACCGCGCCTTACCTGCAGGCCGGAGCGCCAACCTTTGATCTGACGGTGGTAAAATTCCGCGAGAAATACAATCGTGATAACCCGACGCTGCCGATCGGTGAATTTCGCGCTATTGCCACCGCCGAAGACGATTCGCCGCTGCTGACGCGCGCCGCCAGCAAGCTGAACGAAAATCTCTATGCCTCAACCGCGCTGGAAAAAGGCACCGGAAAAATCAAAACGCTGCAAATTACCCATCTGCCGCTACAGCAGAGTGGCGAAGAAAAGGCTGCTCGCACCATTGCCGTCAGCTATATGGCCGCGTTGATGCGCCAGTTCGAACCGACGCTGACGGTGGAAAAAAGCCTGAGTAAAGTGGCTAACCTGCTGGAAAAAGGCAAAGGCTCGCGTTTTTACCAACAGCAGGTCGGCGCGATCCGCTATGTGGTGGCAGATAACGGCGATAAAGGGGTAACTTTCGCTGTTGAACCGGTTAAGCTGACGTTATCCGAGCCGTAACAGCAGGCTATTTAATGACGAAAAGCAAAGCCTTCGCGCTTAATCATCTCTATACTGTTGGGCAGGTAAACTGCCGGTCCGGCAGTGGTTATTTCGACTCTCGCGTTCCCTTGTTGGAGGAAAAAACATGCGTCATCCATTAGTTATGGGTAACTGGAAGCTTAACGGCAGCACTCACATGGTTAACGAACTGATCGCCGCTCTGCGCAATGAGCTGAGCAGCGTTGACGGTTGTGGCGTCGCTATCGCACCGCCTGTGATGTATCTGGACCAGGCGAAACACGCACTGGCCGGCAGCCGCATTGCTCTGGGCGCCCAAAACGTAGATGTGAACCTGTCCGGCGCATTCACCGGTGAAGTTTCCGCCGACATGCTGAAAGATATCGGTGCGCAATACATCATCATCGGCCACTCCGAGCGTCGTACTTACCACAAAGAAACCGATGCGGCGATCGCCGAGAAATTTGCCGTGCTGAAAAAAGCCGGCCTGATCCCAGTGCTGTGCATCGGTGAAACCGACGCAGAAAACGAAGCGGGTAAAACCGAAGAAGTTTGCGCACGCCAGATCGACGCCGTGCTGAAAACTCAGGGCGCAGAAGCCTTCAAAGGCGCCGTGATCGCTTATGAGCCAATCTGGGCTATCGGTACCGGTAAATCCGCTACCCCTGCGCAGGCTCAGGCAGTACACAAATTTATCCGCGATCACATCGCCAAGCAGGACGCTGCCGTAGCTGCAGAAGTGATTATCCAGTACGGCGGTTCCGTGAACGATAAAAATGCCGCCGAGCTGTTCACCCAGCCTGACATCGACGGCGCGCTGGTTGGCGGCGCATCACTGAAAGCTGATGCTTTCGCCGTGATCGTCAAAGCCGCTGCCGCTGCTAAAAAAGCCTGATTTTTCTCTGGCTGTTAAATAAAAAACCCCGGCAAGCCGGGGTTTTTTATTATTGTCATCAAGGCATCAGCGCTTGCTGATCTCGTCGAACACGCCGCCGGTGGCGAAGTGCACCTTCTGTGCCTGAGTCCAGCCGCCAAAGGTATCATCCACCGTGAACAGCTTCAGTTTCGGGAACTGCTCGGCAAACTTGGCCGCCACAGCTTCGTCACGCGGACGGTAGTAATTTTTCGCCGCGATGGTTTGTCCTTCCGGCGTATACAGATACTTCAGATAAGCCGTCGCCACATCGCGAGTACCGCGCTTATCAACCACTTTATCGACTACCGAGACAGTCGGCTCCGCCAGAATCGATTCGCTTGGGGTGATAATTTCAAACTTGTCTTTACCCAGCTCTTTCTCCGCCAGCAAAGCTTCGTTTTCCCAGGCGATCAGCACATCACCGATGCCACGTTCTACGAAAGTATTGGTTGAACCGCGTGCGCCGGAATCCAGTACTTCGACGTTCTTATACAGGTTTTTAACGAATTCCTGCGCCTTGGCCTGATCGTTATTGTTCTGGTGCAGTGCGTAACCCCAGGCCGCCAGATAATTCCAGCGTGCGCCCCCGGAGGTTTTCGGGTTCGGGGTGATCACCGAGACGCCCGGCTTAATCAAATCCGGCCAGTCGTGAATTTGTTTTGGGTTGCCTTTACGCACCAAAAACACAATGGTCGAGGTATAAGGTGCCGAGTTGTCCGGCAGGCGTTTGATCCATTCTTTATCGATGCGCCCGCGCTCGGCGATTGCGTCCACGTCATAGGCCAGCGCCAGCGTGACCACATCGGCTTCAATGCCGTTAATCACCGAGGTCGCCTGCTTGCCGGAGCCGCCATGCGACTGGCGCACCGTCACTTTATCGCCGGTCTGCTGCTGCCAGTATTTACCGAATGCGGTGTTATATTCCTGATAGAACTCACGTGTCGGGTCGTACGAAACGTTTAGCAGTTGGATATCTTTCGCCATGGCGCCGGACGCCAGCAGCATTATTGTCAGACCTACACCCCATTTACGCATACGCATCGACTCGCTCTCCCAGGAAAATTAATCACAACCTCAATCGGTTGATTTAGCATCAGAGCCTGCCAGAAACTTTCCCGCCAATTAAAGAATAAAAAATGTTGGGCTAGACGATTCTGGAATATAACTGTTACGGGCATAAAAAAAGCCCCCGCGTGCGGAGGCTTCTCGAGTTGAATCAATGCGGGATCAGTACAGCTTTTTCGCTGTATCGAGCCAGTCGCCCTTGAACGGACGCTTCATGTTTTCGATCGCATCGATGATGTCGTGGTGCACCATCTTCTCGTTCTGGATACCGACGCAACGGCCACCGTAGCCCTGCAGCAGCAACTCGATAGCGTAAGCGCCCATGCGGGAAGCCAGAATACGATCGTAAGCTACCGGCGAGCCGCCGCGCTGAATGTGGCCCAGCACGGTCGCGCGGGTTTCACGCTTGGTTTCTTGTTCGATATGGCGAGCCAACTCATCGATATCGCAGATGTGTTCGGTGATCGCCACAATCGCGTGTTTTTTGCCTTTGGCGATACCGGCCTTGATTTCGCAAACCAGGTCTTCGCGGTTGAACTCGGTTTCAGGCAATACGATAAATTCACAACCGCCGGCAATCGCCGCCGCCAGCGTCAGATCGCCGCAGTAGCGCCCCATCACTTCAACGATGGAAATACGCTGATGAGAAGACGAGGTGTCGCGCAAACGGTCAATAGCTTCCACTACGGTTTCGAGCGCGGTGAAGAAGCCGATGGTGTAGTCGGTACCGGCCACGTCGTTATCGATGGTGCCCGGCAGGCCGATACAAGGGAAACCTTCTTCCGTCAGGCGTTTGGCACCCATATAGGAACCATCGCCGCCGATCACCACCAACGCATCAATACCGCGGTTTTTCAGATTCTCAATTGCCTTGGCGCGTACGCTGTCGTCTCTGAACTCAGGGAAGCGGGCTGAACCGAGGAAAGTGCCGCCGCGATTGATCATATCGGACACGCTATAGCGGTCCAATTGTTCCATGCGATCTTCGTACAAGCCAAGGTAGCCATCGTAAATACCAAAAACTTCCAGACCTTCCGAAAGTGCAGCACGCACAACGCCACGGATTGCAGCGTTCATACCCGGCGAATCACCGCCACTCGTCAGTACACCGATTTTCTTGATCATGACTACCTCTGAACTGTAGATGCAATTTCTTAAGAATTCTGTATTCGCCGATTGTCTTGAAACCTCTCCGGCTGCAGAAAACCAGCTTTACGGTTTATTGCTGGATATTATAGCAAAAACACCCAGCTGAATTGATTCAAGTCACGCATTATTGCGGTAAAAAAACCTCATGGCACGCTGAGCTAATGCCACCGTTTATCCACTGCGCTAGTTCTCGTCATCCTGCATTAATTATAGCTCCCAACGTCCTTGCCGGCCCACGGGTACCACGGAACAAGGATCCTGGTGGATGAGAACATCAGCCCCCGGAAAGCGATGCAATAACGCCTGCTCCACCTGTTCCGCCAGAATATGCGCCTGCATCAGCGGCAGCGTATCGTCCATCTCCAGATGCAGCTGAATAAAACGCGTCGGACCGGACTGGCGGGTGCGTAGATCGTGCGCACCTTTCACCCCAGGCCATGAAGAAATCACGTCGATAATCGCCTGGCGCTCGTCGTCCGGCAGTGCCCGGTCCAGCAACGATTGCACAGCTTCATAACCCATCCGTAACGCGCTATAAAGAATGTAGACGCCGATTCCCAATGCAAACAACGCATCCGCCCGGTGAAAACCATACCAGCTTAGCGCAAGCGCTATAAGAATAGCACCATTCATCATGACATCTGACTGATAATGCAGCATATCTGCTCGCACTGCCTGACTGCGAGTTTTTCTCACTACCCAGCGTTGATAGGTGACCAGCAACAGGGTGCTGACCAACGCCACTATCGTCACGGCCATACCGATACCAGGGTCGCGCAGGGTTTCCGGCGAATACAGATGTTGAAAACCGGTCAGAAATAAAAACAGCGCCGAACCGGAAATGAACATACTTTGCGCCAACGCCGCCAACGATTCAGCCTTGCCGTGCCCGAAAGTGTGCTCCTCATCGGCCGGCTGCAGCGAGTAACGCACCACCAGCAGGTTGGTCAACGATGCGGCGATATCCACCAGCGAATCCACCAGCGCGGCCAACAGGCTCACCGAACCGGTGCGGTACCAGGCGACAATTTTGATCAGTAACAGCGTTGAGGCCAAAACGGTGGCCGCTAACGCGGCGGATTTCACCAAACGCGCATATTGCGGTTCCATAACCCATCCCGGTTAAACGTTCAGAGGGTCAGTATAACGGAATGGTGAGCAAAAAAGCCTTCGCATAGCGTCGCCTGCCGTTGCCAAGGCAGTGCGCGTCGCAAAGGGAAAACGGCCATATCGATGAAGAAAAAACCGTTCGACCAGCGCTATACGCCGTCATGGTCCATACTCTGTGGTTTAACTTTGCAGAGTAACCTAACGGCTTATCAAGCTGTAATTGATGGATAAAAAAAACCCCGCCATCATGGCGGGGGAAGACAGGGATGGTGTCTATGGCAAGGAAAAAACAGGGGACTACTCAGTCGTACTTAACTTCTGGGCAGAAGTTTGCTGCAAACCAGAAATCTGTTGCTCCATCTGCTGCATGCGCTGCTGATGTTTCTGGTCTAAAACGCTTTTTTGCTGTGGCGTCAGCAGGTTATACATTTGGTTGCGTACCCGGGCCATTTCGACCTGACGCTTAACCTGCTGCTGGGCCATCTGTTCCGCCTGGGCATACACGGCGGCTTCATCAAATTTGTCTGCGGTCACCAGCTTATGCATGGCTTCCATTTCAGCTACATTGACACCTGGCAGATCGTGGCGCGCCTGGCGCATTAAATCGCGCATTTGCTGGCGCTGTTGCTCAGTCAGGCTGACACCGTCAAACATGTGGTGTTGGCCAGGTGTTCTGGTGGTCGCATCGTTTCCGGGAGTCGGTGCAGTTTCCGATGTAGTGTCGGCAGCGAACGCAGCGGTAGAACCTATTGCCAGCATTGATGCCATAACTAATGCGGTCACCTTACGCATTTCAACTCCTCGTGCTTTCTCACTTTGCGAATCAACGAGGAGCAGTGTACTGCTGCACCTGCAAACATGCGTCAGTGCATGTAAAACTACGTAAAGTCATGGAATGCCAACAGTTGATGACGTATTTTGCGTCAGGAGGTAAAACACAATGAATAAAATTCTGCTAGTTGACGACGACCGCGAGCTGACCTCGCTGTTAAAAGAACTGCTTGAAATGGAAGGCTTTACCATCGTGGTTGCTTACGATGGCGAACAGGCGTTGTCGCTACTGGACAGCTCCATCGACCTGCTGCTGCTCGATATCATGATGCCGAAGAAAAACGGTATCGATACGTTGAAAGAGCTGCGTCAGCATCACCAGACCCCGGTCATCATGCTGACCGCTCGCGGCAGTGAACTTGACCGCGTGCTGGGCCTGGAACTGGGCGCCGATGACTACCTGCCGAAACCCTTTAACGATCGCGAACTGGTGGCGCGTATCCGCGCGATCCTGCGCCGCTCCAACTGGAGCGAACAACAGCAGAATGTCGATACCGGCGCACCAACGCTGGACGTGGACGGCCTGCAGCTCAACCCGGGTCGCCAGGAAGCCAGCTTCGACGGCCAAACGCTGGATCTCACCGGCACCGAATTTACCCTGCTGTACCTGCTGGCGCAGCACCTTGGTCAAGTGGTGTCACGCGAACTGCTGAGCCAGGAAGTGCTGGGTAAACGGCTGACGCCTTTTGATCGCGCTATCGATATGCACATCTCCAACCTGCGACGTAAGCTGCCCAACCGCAAAGACGGCCATCCGTGGTTCAAAACGCTGCGTGGTCGGGGTTACTTAATGGTATCTGCAACATGATCAACAGTTTGACGGCACGTATCTTCGCCATTTTCTGGTTCACATTGGCCCTGGTGTTGATGTTGGTGTTGATGGTGCCCAAGTTAGACTCCCGCCAAATGACCTCGCTGCTGGACAGCGAGCAGCGGCAGGGGCTGATGCTGGAACAACACGTCGAGGCCGAGTTGCAAAACGATCCGGCCAACGATCTGATGTGGTGGCGGCGCTTATTCCGCGCCATTGAAAAATGGGCCCCGCCTGGGCAGCGCCTGCTTCTGGTCACCAGCGAAGGCCGGGTGATTGGCAACATGCAGCGCAACGAAATGCAGTTGGTGCGCAATTTCATCGGCCAATCTGATAACTCCGATCATCCGAAGAAGAAGAAATATGGCCGCGTCGAACTGGTCGGCCCTTTCTCGGTGCGCGATGGTGAAGACAACTACCAGCTGTACCTGATCCGCCCTGCCAACAGCCCACAATCCGATTTTATCAACCTGATGTTCGACCGGCCGCTGCTGCTGCTGATCGTCACCATGCTGATCAGCGCCCCCTTGCTGCTATGGCTGGCCTGGAGCCTGGCAAAACCGGCGCGCAAGCTGAAGAATGCGGCGGACGATGTCGCACGTGGCAACCTGAAACAGCATCCTGAGCTGGAGGCCGGGCCACAAGAGTTCCTGGCGACTGGCGCCAGTTTTAACCAAATGGTCAGCGCGCTGGAACGCATGATGACCGCTCAGCAACGGCTGATTTCCGATATTTCGCATGAGTTGCGCACGCCGCTGACCCGTCTGCAGTTGGCCACGGCATTAATGCGCCGTCGTCACGGCGAAGGGCACGAGCTGGCACGCATCGAAACCGAAGCACAACGCCTGGACTCAATGATCAACGATCTGCTGGTGCTGTCGCGCGGACAACAGAAAAGTGAGTTGGTCCGTGAACGGCTGCTGGCCAACGAACTGTGGGCCGACGTGCTGGACGACGCCAGCTTCGAAGCCGAACAAATGGGCAAACAGCTGGAGATCACCTCTCCTCCCGGCCCGTGGGCCCTGTTCGGTAACGCCGGTGCGCTGGATAGCGCATTGGAAAATATCGTTCGCAATGCCCTGCGCTATTCGAACACCCACATTGCCGTGGCGTTCAGCGCAGACAACCAAGGCATCACCATTGTGGTCGACGACGACGGTCCCGGCGTCAGTGCGGAAGATCGCGAACAAATATTCCGGCCGTTCTATCGTACCGATGAAGCACGCGATCGCGCTTCCGGAGGAACCGGTCTGGGCCTGGCCATCGTTGAGGCGGCAGTCAACCAACACCGTGGTTGGGTGAAAGCGGAAGACAGCCCGCTCGGCGGCCTGCGTCTGGTGTTGTGGTTACCGCTCCACCAGCGCTGATAGCCTAAGACAGGCCGCTAAGATTTTGCTATTCTGCGCCCCTCGTCATGAGGGGCTTTTTACATGCTGAACATCGTTTTATTCGAACCTGAGATCCCACCCAACACCGGCAATATTATCCGCCTGTGTGCCAATACCGGTTTTCAACTGCACCTGATAGAGCCAATGGGCTTCCCGTGGGACGATAAACGCCTGCGTCGCGCCGGGCTGGATTACCATGAATTCGCCAGCATCCGGCGTCATGCCGACTACGCGGCCTTTATCGCCAGCGAAAATCCGCAGCGTCTGTTTGCCCTGACCACCAAAGGCACCCCGGCGCACAGCGCGGTCAGCTATCAGGCCGGTGACTACCTGCTGTTCGGGCCGGAAACGCGCGGCCTGCCCGCAGAGATCCTCGAAGCCTTGCCGGCACAGCAGAAAATCCGCATCCCCATGCAGGCACAAAGCCGCAGCATGAACCTGTCCAACGCCGTTGCCGTGGTGGTGTACGAAGCCTGGCGACAACTGGACTATGCGGGTGCACTGATTAAGTCTTAATCAATGACAACCTGGCCTGCGGAGACAATAATGTTTAAAGGTTACCTCTCCGGGGACATCGAATGGCTTTGGCTGAGAGTATTGTCACGCAACTACGCAGGCTCGAAAGCACGCTGAATCAGGCGCTGTTGCGTTTGCACGACATAACGGACGCTGAGGCCTTACACGACGTACGTATCAACCTGCAGCGTATCAGAAGCCTGTTGCGCCCCTTGCGCGGTATCCCTGACGTTACCCAGCTCAGCCGCGCCGCCGCTGAATTGGGTAAAATCACTACGCCGATACGCGATCTGGAAGTGCTGATTGCCGAACTGGAACAGCACCCGTTGGCATGGCAGACCAACACGCGCAAAACCGAGTTGCACAGCCGCAAACTGGCGTTGATGTCGCAACCGTTGCTGACCCACTTTCCCACTCTGCTGCATGCCTGGCCAAAAACCTTCCGCCGAACCAACCCCCGGCATACGAAACGTCGTATTGCCCTCCGCCTGAGCCTTCAGACGAAGCAGCTGTGCCTGGCAATGGCCGACTCGCATTACGACCGGCACCGGCTGCGCCTGCTGGTTAAGCGCCTGCGCTATGTTGTCGATGCCTATCCTCAACTTTCCCCCATTACGCCAGAAGCCGCCGCCAACCTGAAAACGGCGCAAAGTGCGCTCGGCGATTGGCACGATCGTTTTGTCTGGTGCCAGCAGGCCGAAAATCAGCAAGATCTGTGGCCGCTGCTGCCAGAGTGGCAAAGGGCACTGGATGTCGCGCAGGCGAAAGCGGAGAAGGCGCTGTTTTCACTTTCACGGGTGCTTAATGCCTAAAACCCGCGGTGTATCACGATCCTGTCAAAAGGGTGCGGGAACAGGGCACGCCAGGCTCCGAAAACATTCACTGCGACAGAGGATAATGAGCTATGTTTTGTAAGGGTAATCGACATTCATCATAGGAAATCGTATGAAAAAACAACGTTTGGGCGTTGCCATGGCGGTTTTGGCAGCGGGCCTGTTATTGGCGGGCTGTTCGTCCAAAGTAACCAAAACGGATCAGTACTCGGGGTTCCTGTCTGACTACAGTAAATTGCAGGAAACCACGTCACCCAGCGGCCATAAAACGCTGCGCTGGATCGACCCAAGCTACAAAGAATCCAACTACCGCGGCCTGTATTTCGAGCCGGTAGTCTATTTCCCTGCTGAAAAACCGACGACGCGCGTCAGCCAGGATACGCTGAATAAAATAAAGGCTTACGCCACCCAGCGGATCAAAGCCGCGCTTGAAAATCGCTTTACCGTACTGAACAGTCCGGCCGGCTCGCGCGTGTTGATAGCTAAGCTCGCCATCACCGCAGTTTCTGCCGAAAACGAAGATATGAAATTCTATGAGGTGGTGCCGGTCGCGGCAGTGGTTGCCAGCACCATGGCGGCCAGCGGTCACAGAACCCAAAACACCACGCTGTATATCGAAGGTGAGTTGATTGATCAGGACACCGGCAAAACCGTGCTGGAAGTCGCGCGTAAAGCCTACGGTAAAACCGTAAGCAACGACAGTTCACCGGTAACGGCAGAGGACGTCAAAGCCGCGATCGATGACATGGTCACAGACATCACCAACTTCCCTAAACAGGGTTAACCCTGGAAAGAAATACATCGGGGGAACCAAAGCTCCCCCGATTTTATGTTTATGCGCCAATCCACCCGCTTAAATACCGTCGCCGTATTCAAAACCGTGGTTAGTGCCGTTGAAATACTGGTCCATATCCATCGACGGCGTGTCGCTTTCCGGCCGACCGACAATACGTGCAGGCACGCCCGCGGCCGTCGTATGCGCAGGTACAGACTGCAGCACCACTGAGCCCGCACCGATTTTAGCGCCTTTACCCACTTCTATATTGCCGAGAATTTTAGCCCCGGCGCCAATCATTACGCCCTCACGGATCTTCGGATGGCGATCGCCGCTGGTCTTACCGGTACCGCCAAGGGTAACCGACTGCAGAATAGACACGTCATTTTCTACCACGGCAGTTTCACCGATCACGATGCCGGTAGCATGGTCAAGCATGATGCCGCAGCCAATCGTGGCCGCCGGGTGAATATCCACGCCGAAAGCGACCGAAATCTGATTCTGCAGGTAAATCGCCAACGCCTGCCGCCCCTGCAGCCACAACCAGTGGCCGATACGGTAGGCCTGCAGCGCATGGAAACCTTTCAGGTACAGCAACGGCGTTGAATATTTGTCTACCGCCGGGTCACGCAGACGCACGGCCAGGATGTCACGGGCGGCCGAAGCGATCATTTGCTGATCGGCTAGGTAGGCGTCTTCCACCACTTCACGCACCGCAATGGCCGGCATAATTGGATTTGCCAGCTTGTTTGCCAGAATATAGCTGAGCGCACCGCCCAGGTTATCGTGCTTGAGCAACGTCGCATGATAAAAGCTAGCCAGCATCGGTTCACACTCAGCCAGCTCTCTCGCCTCTGATTTAATGCTATTCCAGACCTGCTCTAACTCTTCTGACGACATCAGGTTCCTCTCCGCCTTGCAAAACAGGCTGCCTCATCGCATAGCGATCAGGCAGCCCAATTCAGTTGCCGGGGTCAGCATGCCGCCCCGCATTCTATTTTATAGGTCAAGCGTTGTGTTTTTCGTCTTTTCTGGTCCGCCCCAACAGGCTTAGCGCGGCCTCGCGGGCATCTTTGTGGCAGTACAGCACCTGGTAAATCTGTTCGGTAATCGGCATTTCAACGCCGTGCCGCTGCGCCAACGCCAATACCTCTTTGGTATTGCGATAGCCTTCGACCACCTGACCTATACTGTCCTGCGCTTCCTGCACGCCTTTTCCCTGCCCCAGCATAATACCGAAGCGGCGGTTGCGCGATTGGTTATCGGTGCAGGTTAACACCAGATCGCCCAGCCCGGCCATGCCCATGAAGGTCGAGGGATCGGCACCCAGTGCAGAGCCAAGGCGTGTCATTTCCGTCAAGCCGCGGGTAATCAATGCGGTACGGGCATTCGCACCAAACCCGATGCCGTCTGACATGCCGGCGCCAATGGCAATCACGTTCTTCACTGCCCCGCCCAACTGCACGCCGATAAAATCGGGGTTGCTGTAGACGCGGAAACTTTTGCCACAGTGCAGCAACTGTTGCAGATCTTCAGCGAACTGCGCATCGGTAGAGGCCAGTGCAATGGCGGTAGGCAGCCCGGCAGCCAACTCTTTGGCGAAAGTCGGCCCGGAGACCACCGCCAGCGGAATGGCTTCGCCCAGCGCTTCGCGCGCCACGTCCTGTAATAGCCGGCCGGTTTCTGCTTCCAGCCCTTTAGTTGCCCAAACGATACGGGCATCCGGCCGCAAATGCGGTTTCAACTGACGCAGCACGTCACCAAACACATGGCTTGGTACCACCACCAGCACATCACGGCTGGCCGCCAGCGCACGGGCCAAATCGGCTTCGAGCAACAGCGTGTCGGGGAAGGTTACGTCGGGAAGAAAGGCCTGATTGCAGCGATCGTGCTGCATTTTTTGAATCTGCTCGGGGTTATGGCCCCACAGCACCACGGAGTGGCCGTTACGCGCCAGCGTAATGGCTAATGCGGTGCCGTACGAGCCGGCACCGATAACGGTCATTGAAGCATTGACGGTGTTCATCAGGCATCCTGATGTGGTGCGGCACCTTCGCCTTCCGCCTGCTGCTGCAGATAGTTCATGAACAGCGCGTCAAAGTTAACCGGTGCCAGGTTCAGCTGCGGGAATGTACCGCGAGAAACCAGGCTGGTGATGCACTCACGCGCATACGGGAACAGAATGTTCGGGCAGTATGCGCCCAGGCAATGCGCCAGCTGCGTGCCGTCGATGCCTGCTACAGAGAAGATGCCCGCCTGCTGCACTTCACACAGGAACGCAGTTTCTTCGCCCAGAGACGCCGTCACGGTTACGCGCAGTACAACCTCATACACTTCGTCAGCCAACTGGCTGGAAGCGGTATCTAGATCCAGTTTAACTTCTGGCTGCCATTCCTGCTGGAAAACCTGCGGCGCTTTTGGCGCTTCGAAGGAGATATCCTTGGTGTAAATGCGCTGAATCTGGAAAGCCATCTCTGTGCTGTTTTGTTCTGACATGTGTGTAATACCCTTGGTTAAACGTCCTTATTGACACTCAGTAACCGGTAGCGGCCCGCTTAAAGCAGCGGATCCAGACCACCACGAGCATCGAGTTCATATAAATCATCGCAGCCGCCGATATGTTGGCCATCGATGAAAATCTGAGGCACGGTGGTGCGCCCACTGCGCGCAATCATCGCTTCGCGTTTTTCATTATCGCCATCGATGGCGATTTCGTTAAACGCGGCGCCCTTGCTGTTCAGCAGCGCTTTGGCGCGATGGCAGAACGGGCAGGTCGCTTTGGTGTAGATATCAATGTTAGCCATGGATTACCACCTCAAATACGTTAAATAATTACTTACCGCGCACTAAAGGCAGGTTTTCCCCGCTCCAGCCAGCAATCCCGTCCTTCAGCGTGGTGACGTTTTCGAAACCCGCCTTGTGGAGGTTTTCTGCCGGCTCGCGGGAAGTGGTGCCGTTGGCACAAACCACGATGATCGGCTGAGCCTTGTGTTTTTCCAACTCGCCCAGGCTGCCGCTTTTGATTTCGCTGGCGGTCAGGTTAATGGCGTTGGCCAGGTGGCCTCTGCGGAAATCATCACGGCTGCGGGTATCCACCACAACGGCATCTTCTTTATTAATCAGTCGGGTGGCTTCACCGCGGGTGATCTCTTTCACCTTGGAGAAACTGCTCTTGAACGTCATGACGATCACCGCAACCAGCAGGGCGATCCAGGCCAGGCTCAGTATGGGATGCTTGCTAACGAATTGCATAATTTCTTGCAGCATGGGGTGTAACAACTCCCGTCAGTTTAAGGAAAAAATAACTCAAGGTTCCAGAGTATACCTGCCGAGTGCAGCAAATACAGCCAATAAGCAAGTGCTAGTGCAGAAACTGCGGGCTACGCTGAGAAATTCTCTGCGCCACAGCCTAAAAGCCGCCCTTGTTAACCGCAACTTTGATCTCTCTGGGCTCTTTTTAACCGTCGGCGTTGTAAAATCGGTCGGTTTTTAGGGTGAATAGCCATCACTCCGGCACCGGGCAGATGGCTATTCACAACTTAAAATTCATAACGAGGTTAATGCAATGTCGATCAACAAAAAACCGATGGTACTGGTGATCCTGGACGGGTACGGCCACCGCGAGGAGCAACAGGACAACGCCATTGTGAACGCCAAAACGCCGGTGATGGATCGCCTGTGGCAACAGCAGCCACACACGCTGATCGCCGCATCCGGGCTGGATGTTGGCCTGCCTGACGGTCAGATGGGCAATTCGGAAGTCGGCCACGTCAACCTGGGAGCCGGCCGTATCGTTTATCAGGATCTGACCCGGTTGGATAAAGAAATCAAAGAAGGCGATTTCTTCGCTAATCCAACGCTGACGGCAGCGGTCGACAAGGCCGTTCAGGCCGGCAAAGCGGTGCATATCATGGGGCTGCTGTCGCCGGGTGGCGTACACAGCCACGAAGATCATATTCTGGCCATGATTGAACTGGCCTCGCAGCGCGGCGCCAAAACCGTTTACCTGCATGCCTTTCTCGACGGTCGTGATACTCCGCCACGCAGTGCTGAAACCTCCTTGCAACGCTTTAGCGATGCCTTTGCCAGCCGGCGCTGCGGGCGTATCGCATCGCTGATCGGCCGTTACTACGCCATGGACCGCGACAACCGCTGGGATCGCGTTCAACTGGCTTATGATTTACTGACTCAGGCCAAGGGCGACTTTGTCGCCGACAACGCCGTTGCTGCCCTGCAGGCCGCTTACCTGCGTGGCGAGAACGACGAGTTCGTCAAGCCGACCGTTCTCCAGGCTGCCGGGGAGGCCACTGCCGAACTGCACGACGGTGACGCGCTGATTTTCATGAACTTCCGCGCCGATCGCGCACGCCAGATCGTTCGTGCCTTCGTGAATGCGGATTTCGACGGTTTCCCGCGCGCCAAAGTCATCAACTTTGGTGATTTCGTGATGCTGACCGAATACGCCGCCGACATCAAAGTTCCCTGCGCCTATCCGCCGGCATCGTTGAACAACACCTTCGGCGAATGGTTAATGAAGCACGACAAAACCCAGCTGCGCATTTCGGAAACCGAAAAATACGCCCACGTCACCTTCTTCTATAACGGCGGCGTTGAAGAGCCATTTACCGGGGAGGAACGTGTGCTGATCAACTCACCGAAGGTCGCGACCTACGATCTGCAGCCAGAAATGAGCGCCGCCGAGCTGACCGACAACCTGCTGACCGCCATTAACAGCGGCAAGTACGACGCCATCATCTGCAACTATCCCAATGGCGACATGGTGGGTCATACCGGGGTTTACGACGCGGCGGTAAAAGCGGTGGAAACGCTGGACGGCTGCATCGCCCAGGTCGTCGAAGCGGTGAAAGCCGTCGACGGGCAGTTGCTGATCACCGCCGACCACGGTAATGCCGAACAAATGCGCGATCCGGCGACCGGTCAGGCGCACACCGCCCACACCAGCCTTCCGGTACCGCTGATTTACATCGGCAAGCCTGCCCGCGCAGTCAACGGCGGCAAGCTTTCAGACATCGCGCCGACCATGCTGACGCTGATGGGAATGGAAATCCCGCAAGAGATGACTGGTAAGCCGCTGTTCATCGTGGAATAATCCTTCCCTATGAGGGAAAAGGCGTTTTTTGCACTATCAAGGGTAACCCGAAGCGCAAACCCAGGCAGCCAGCCGCTGCCTGAACGCACCGCGCCAAGGAAGTTGACCACCCTGTGCGCCAGCGTATTTTACGCTGGCGTCTTGTTGTTGCCGTTAGCCAGCCAGGCGGCGGAAGACAATAAATCCCAGCTCAAAGACATCCAGCAAAGCATCGCCGAGAAAGAAAAGGCGGTTAAACAGCAGCAGCAACAGCGCAGCTCATTGCAGGATCAGCTTAAGCAGCAAGAAAAAACCATCGCGCAGGCCAGCCGCCTGCTGCGTGACACCCAGGGCACCTTGAGCCAACTGGGGAAAGATATCTCCGGCCTGAATGCCTCAATCGCCAAGCTGCAAAAACAGCAATCCACCCAGCAGGAAATCCTCGCCAAACAGCTTGATGCCGCCTTCCGCCAGGGCCAGCACAGCGCCGTGCAATTGATCCTCAGCGGTGAGGAGAGCCAGCGTAGCGAGCGTATTTTGGCTTACTTCGGCTACCTGAACGACGCGCGTCAGCAAACCATTGAAGAACTGAAGCAAACCCGCGCCGAGCTGGCAAAGCAAAAAACCACGCTGGTGGCCAAACAGGGCCAACAGAAATCGCTGCTAGGCGAACAACAAACGCAGCAGCAGAAGCTGGAGCAGGCACGCGGCGCACGTAAGAAAACGCTGACCGCGCTGGAAGCCTCGCTGGAAAAAGATCAGCAGCGCCTGGTGGAACTGCGCCAGAACGAAACCCGGATGCGCGACAAGATTGCCCGGGCCGAAAGAGAAGCCCGTGCCCGAGCGGAACGCGAAGCGCGTGAGGCCGCCAAAGTACGCGAGCAGGTTCGCGTCAAAGAACAACAGGCGAAGAAAACCGGCACCAGCTATAAGCCAAGCGAAGCCGACCGCTCACTGATGGCCCGTACCGGCGGCCTTGGCAGACCAGGTGGGCAGGCAATATGGCCGGTACGCGGTCGTACTTTGCATGGCTTTGGTGAACAGCTGCAAGGTGAACTACGCTGGAAAGGCATGGTGATCTCCGCCGCCGAAGGCAGTGAAGTAAAAGCTATCGCCGACGGTCGCGTGCTGCTGGCCGACTGGCTGCAAGGCTATGGCCTGGTTGTCGTCATCGAACACGGTAAGGGTGACATGAGCCTGTATGGCTACAACCAAAGCGCGTTGGTCAACGTAGGGGCGCAGGTACGCGCCGGCCAGCCGATAGCCTTGGTAGGCACCAGCGGAGGCCAGGGAACGCCGTCGCTCTATTTCGAAATTCGTCGCCAGGGTCAGGCCGTTAACCCACTACCGTGGTTGGGAAGATAGATTTGCGCTATAACAAAATCCGTACTGCCGTCTTGATTGGCTGTCTGCTGCAGGTCTGCGCCGCACAGGCAGGGAAACTCTCCATCGTTATCGATGACGTGGGTTATCGCCCGCACGAAGAGGGTGCGGTGCTGCAAATGCCGACGGCCATCTCCGTTGCAGTGCTGCCCAATGCCCCCCATGCCCGTTTAATGGCTACCCGCGCCCACAGTCAGGGCCGGGAAGTGCTGATCCACATGCCGATGGCGCCGCTCAGCAAGCAACCGCTGGAACGCGACACGCTACAGCCTTCCATGAGCAGCGAAGAGATCCAGCGCATTATCCGCAATGCGGTCAATAATGTGCCCTATGCGGTGGGTATGAATAATCACATGGGCAGCGCCATGACCTCCAGCCTGCCGGGTATGCAGAAAGTCATGCAGGCGCTCGACAGCTACCAACTCTATTTCCTCGACAGCATGACCATCGGCAACAGCCAGGCCACCCGAGCCGCGGCCGGTACCCATGTGAAGGTGATCAAGCGTAAGGTGTTCCTGGACGACACGGCCAACGAAGCCGATATCCGTCGCCAGTTCAACCGGGCCGTCGAATTAGCGCGGCGCAACGGTTCCGCTATCGCCATTGGTCATCCGCGCCCGGCGACGGTGAAAGTGCTGCAGCAAATGCTGCCCACGCTGCCGAGCGACATCGTACTGGTGAAACCCAGCTCGCTGCTGAACGAACCACAGGGCGGCGGCAGTGGCGGCAGCTATGTCCCACCACCGATCAAGCCGCAGAAACCGCAGCCGAAGAACCCGTTCAATGGCGGGATCAAACAGTGTAAGGTCAAGTTGCCGAAGGAAAAAGTCAACGCGGGCAAGGTCATGAACGTGATCGGCGAAAGCGTGACCCAGTCGCCAGCCGTGACCTTTATTAAACGTCAGTGGCAGCGCTGGACGGACTCAACGCCAGATAAACCCAAAGCGTAAAATCAGGGCCGGCATTCCGGCCCTTTTTACGGTTAATCCCAGCTCAGAATCACTTTGCCGGACTGGCCGGAGCGCATGGCGTCAAAGCCCTGCTGGAATTGGTCGATCGAGAAACGGTGAGTAATGATAGGCGTCAGATCCAAACCAGACTGGATCAGCGCCGCCATCTTATACCAGGTTTCAAACATCTCGCGACCGTAAATCCCTTTGATAAACAGCCCTTTGAAGATCACCTGATTCCAGTCGATCGACATATCCGACGGTGGAATACCCAGCATGGCAATACGCCCACCGTGGTTCATCGCGTTAAGCAACGAACGAAACGCCGGTGGCGCGCCTGACATTTCCAGCCCTACGTCAAACCCTTCGGTCATGCCCAACTCGGCCATCACGTCGTTCAGGTTTTCTTTGCTGACGTTCACCGCGCGGGTCACGCCCATTTTGCGCGCCAGATCCAGACGGTATTCGTTGACGTCGGTAATCACCACGTGGCGGGCGCCAACGTGCTTGCATACCGCAGCGGCCATGATGCCAATCGGGCCGGCGCCGGAAACCAGCACGTCTTCGCCTACCAAATCAAACGACAGCGCGGTGTGCACCGCATTGCCGAACGGGTCGAAGATTGACGCCAGCTCATCGGAGATATTGTCCGGGATCTTGAAGGCATTGAACGCCGGGATCACCAGATATTCGGCAAAAGAACCAGGACGGTTCACACCCACACCGGTGGTATTGCGGCACAGGTGAGTGCGGCCACCCCGGCAGTTGCGGCAATGGCCGCAGGTGATATGGCCTTCACCGGAAACGCGGTCGCCGACGTTGAACCCTTTGACTTCCTGGCCGATGGCAACCACTTCACCCACGTACTCGTGGCCGACGACCATAGGCACCGGGATGGTTTTCTGTGACCATTCATCCCAGTTATAGATATGAACATCGGTACCGCAGATCGCGGTTTTCCGGATTTTAATCATGATGTCGTTATGGCCCAGCTCCGGCTGAGGCACATCGGTCATCCAAATCCCTTCTTCCGCTTTCAGTTTTGACAATGCTTTCATGGTTTTACCTTATGCAATAACGCCAAGATCTTTACCGATACGAATGAACGCCGCAACGGCACGCTCAATTTGCTCCGGGGTGTGATCGGCGGACATCTGGGTGCGGATGCGCGCCTGGCCTTTCGGCACCACCGGATAGAAGAAACCTGTCACATAGATGCCTTCCTTGAGCAACGCATTGGCGAATTCCTGCGCCAGTTTTGCTTCACCCAACATCACCGGGATGATGGCGTGATCGGCCCCGGCCAGCTCAAAGCCTGCCGCGGTCATTTTTTCGCGGAACAGGCTCGCATTGGCCCACAGACGATCGCGCAATGCATCGCCCTGCTCCAGCAATTCCAATACTTTGATCGACGCAGCGACAATCGCCGGCGCCAACGAGTTGGAGAACAGATAAGGACGCGAACGCTGACGCAGCCACTCCACGACCTCTTTTTTCGCTGCGGTATAACCGCCGGAAGCACCGCCCAGCGCCTTGCCCAGGGTTCCGGTAATGATGTCTACGCGTCCCATCACCTCGCAATACTCGTGGGTACCGCGCCCATTGGCACCAACGAAACCGACCGCGTGGGAATCATCCACCATTACCAACGCCTGGTACTGGTCTGCCAGGTCACACACCCCTTTCAGGTTGGCGATAACGCCGTCCATCGAGAACACGCCATCGGTGGCGATCATGATATGGCGTGCGCCATCAGCCTTGGCCTGCTTCAGCTGTGCGGCCAGTTCAGTCATATCATTGTTGGCGTAACGGTAGCGCTTCGCCTTGCACAAACGCACGCCGTCGATGATCGAAGCATGGTTCAAGGCATCAGAGATAATGGCGTCTTCCGGCCCCAACAGGGTTTCGAACAACCCGCCGTTGGCGTCAAAGCAAGAGGAATACAAGATGGCGTCTTCCATCCCGAGGAAGTCGGCCAGCTTTTTTTCCAGCTGTTTATGGCTGTCCTGGGTGCCGCAAATAAAGCGCACCGACGCCATGCCGAAACCGTGGCTGTCCATACCGGCCTTGGCCGCCGCGATCATCGCCGGGTGGTTAGCCAGGCCCAGGTAGTTGTTGGCGCAGAAATTGATCACATGGCTGCCGTCGGCTACGGCGATATCAGCCTGCTGAGCGGTAGTAATAATGCGCTCTTCTTTGAACAATCCCTCGCTACGGGTGGTCTCAAGCTGTTGTTCCAACTGCTGATAAAAAGACGCGGACATTCGGTTATCTCCAGGATTGGGCTGTTTTCAACATATTTTACTGATTTGTAACCAAACTGACGAGAATCAGCGGGAGAGAATATGAAAATTGCAGCAGATATCACGGCAAAGTACTGCAGTGCTCGACATCACGGGATAATCAGAGCCCGTCCGATGTTTGCAGCGGCATGAAATGCTATTATAAGCGGCATTGAGCGTGGGACACCGTGTCCCACCGGGCAGAATAACAGGGGTAACCCAATGATTATCGTCACTGGTGGCGCCGGCATGATCGGCAGCAATATCATTAAAGCGCTGAATGACACAGGGTATCGCGATATCCTGGTGGTAGATAACCTGAAAGACGGCACCAAATTCGCCAACCTGGTCGATCTCGACATCGCCGACTATATCGACAAGGAAGATTTCATCGCCAATATCGTGGCCGGTGACGATCTGGGTGAAATAGACGCGGTTTTCCACGAAGGCGCCTGCTCGTCCACCACCGAGTGGGACGGCAAGTACATGATGGACAACAACTATCAGTACTCCAAAGATCTGCTTCACTACTGCCTGGATCGCGAAATTCCATTCCTGTACGCCTCTTCTGCAGCCACCTACGGCGGTCGTGAAGAGTTTATCGAAGAGCGCCAGTTTGAAGAGCCGCTGAACGTCTACGGCTACTCGAAATTCCTGTTCGACCAGTACGTGCGTGAAATTCTGCCTGAGGCAGACTCGCAGATCTGCGGCTTCCGTTACTTCAACGTCTACGGCCCGCGCGAAGGCCACAAAGGCAGCATGGCCAGCGTGGCATTCCACCTGAACAGCCAGATCAACCGCGGCGAGAACCCGAAACTGTTCGACGGCAGCCAGGATTTCAAGCGTGACTTCATCTACGTCGGCGACGTGGCGGCAGTCAACCTGTGGTTCTTGAAAAGCGGCGTCTCCGGCATCTTCAACTGCGGCACCGGCCGTGCAGAAACCTTCCAGGCAGTGGCCGACGCAGTGGTCGACTTCCATCAGAAAGGCGCGGTGGAAAACATCCCGTTCCCGGAAAAGCTCAAAGGCCGCTATCAGGCGTTTACCCAGGCCGACCTGACCAAGCTGCGCGCCGCCGGCTATGACGCACCGTTCAAAACGGTCGCCGAAGGCGTGAAAGAGTACATGGCCTGGTTAAACCGCACCGCCTAAGCTGAAGGAACAAACGTAGGGTATGAAAATACTGGTTATCGGCCCTTCATGGGTTGGCGATATGATGATGTCGCAAAGTCTCTACCGCACCCTGAAGGCCGAGCACCCGACGGCAGAAATTGATGTGATGGCACCGGCCTGGTGCCGTCCATTGCTGGCGCGTATGCCGGAGGTCAACCAGGCCCTGTCGATGCCGTTAGGTCACGGCGCGCTGGCGCTCGGTGAGCGCCGTCGTCTGGGGCATGCTCTGCGCGCCAACGGATACGATCGCGCCTACGTGTTGCCGAACTCCTTCAAATCGGCGCTGGTGCCTTTTTTTGCCCAGGTGCCACGGCGCGTCGGTTGGCGCGGGGAAATGCGCTATGGCCTGCTGAATGATATTCGCGTACTGGACAAGGCCGCCTTCCCGCTGATGGTGCAGCGCTATGTCGCGTTAGCCTATGACAAGCAACGTATTCAACGCGCAGAAGATCTGCCGCAGCCGCTACTGTGGCCGCAACTGCAGGTCAGCGACGAAGAAATTGCCGAAACAACTGCCGCCTTCAACCTGACCGATCATCGGCCGATTATCGGCTTTTGCCCCGGCGCCGAGTTCGGTCCGGCCAAACGCTGGCCGCATTATCACTATGCCGCTCTGGCGCAAAAGCTGATCGATCAGGGTTATCAAATCGCCCTGTTCGGTTCCGCCAAGGATAATGAGGCGGGTGAACAGATCCGCGCCGCGCTGGATGACGACGCCCGCGGCTTTTGCATGAATCTGGCTGGGGAAACGCAGCTGGAGCAAGCGGTGATCCTGTTGGCCTCCTGTTCGGCCGTGGTCAGTAACGACTCAGGTTTGATGCACGTTGCGGCGGCGTTGAATAAACCGCTGATAGCCTTGTACGGCCCAAGCAGCCCGGACTTCACGCCGCCGCTGTCCGACAAGGCCAAAGTGATCCGTTTAATTAGCGGTTACCATAAGATACGCAAAGGCGATGCCGATCAGGGTTACCATCAGAGCCTGATCGATATTCAGCCACAGCAGGTGTTGGACGCGCTGACGCCGTTACTTGCCGCCAGCGAGGAATAAGCATGCAGGTGTTGATTGTAAAAACCTCGTCCATGGGGGATGTACTCCACACGCTACCGGCACTCACCGACGCCATGCAGGCCATTCCCGGCATCCGTTTTGATTGGGTGGTTGAGGAAGGCTTCAGCCAAATCCCTACCTGGCATCCGGCAGTAGATCGCGTGATCCCGGTGGCGATACGCCGCTGGCGCAAAAACTGGTTTGGCAGCGAAACCCGTCAGCAACGCTGCGATTTTAAACGCGTGGTGCAGGAGCGAAATTACGACGCGGTGATCGACGCCCAGGGGCTAATCAAAAGCGCCGCGCTGATCACCCGCATCGCCAAAGGCAGCAAACACGGTCAGGACAGCAAAAGCGCCCGTGAGCCCTTCGCCAGCTGGTTCTACAATCACCGCTACGATATCGACAAACAGCAACACGCCGTCGAACGTACGCGCGAGCTGTTCGCCAAAAGCCTGGGCTACGAAAAGCCCGACAGCGTCGGTGATTACGCCATTGCAGCCCGCTTTCTCAGCCATCTGCCGGCCGATGCCGGGCGGTATCTGGTGTTTTTGCATGCCACCACCCGCGATGATAAACACTGGCCGGAAACACACTGGCGCGAGCTGATTGCGTTAACTGAGCCAAGCGGATTGAAGATCAAATTGCCGTGGGGCGCAGAACACGAACGCCAACGCGCACTGCGTTTGGCGGAAGGTTTCCCGCACGTCGAGGTTTTACCCAAGCTCAGTCTGCAGCAGGTGGCCGAAGTGCTGGCCGGTGCGAAATGCGTGGTCTCGGTTGATACCGGCCTTAGCCACCTGACCGCCGCGCTCGACAGGCCGAATATCACGTTGTTTGGTCCCACCGATCCAGGATTGATCGGTGGTTACGGTCAGAATCAACACTCTATGATTTCTCCAGAAAAAAGCATGGCAACGCTCTTCGCCGGCTCAGTCTGGACCGAGTTGCAAAAGGTTATTGGATGAAAAAGCTGCACGTTATCAATTTAGGGAAGATGGGTGGCGTCGAACGCCTGTTCCTGCAGTACATCAACGACACCACCGACGGCAGTAACGAGGTGATTTGCATCAGCAGCGAGGTCGGTGAAGAGATCCGCCGGCAAATGCCTAACCAGAAAGTCACCTTTGCCAACCGGCTGGTAAACGCTTTGCCATTGCGCTGCCCGCAGTTTTTGCGCAAATACCTGCTGAAAAGCAAAATCGAAAAGGCCAATGCCGACGTGGTCATCGTTTGGGACCTGGTGCCCGGTCTGGTCGCCAAACCGAAACGCGGTAAGCTGGTTTACTACGATCATGGCTGTTCATGGCGCTACCCAAAGAATCAAAAGACCTTACGTTTTCTCACCATGCTGGACGGGGTGATCTCGGCCTCATTTGCCTCAAAGCGGGTGATGGAACTGCGCTTTAATTTACCCTGCCCAAATCACGTGGTGATCAATCGACTAAAAACGCCCTCCGGTATCAGCGATAGCCTGAAACCTCTCGGCAAGCCGATCAGAATAGGCACCGCCTCGCGCCTGGTCAGCCTGAAAGGCATCAGCGTGTCGTTGCTGATGATGCAGGAACTGCTGCGCCGCGGGCACGATGTCACCCTGGAAATTGCAGGCAAGGGACCCGACAGGGCAGAATTTGAAGCCTTGGCGGAAAAGCTCGAGCTGGGCGATCGGGTCATCTTCAGCGGTTTTCAGGATAACGTCGCGGACTTTTTCAACCGCACACATATCTATATGAGTACGCCGATCACCGAACCCTTCGGCTTATCCTGTATGGAAGCTTTGTATTTCGGCGTGCCGGTCATATTCCCGCAGGTCGATGGCCAGCCAGAGGTGATTAAAGATCGGCACTGCGGTATTGGCTTAACCCCCTCGGTAACGATTGAAGAACATCAACGGCTAACGGGCATCAAGGTGGATTTCCCTCACGAAGTCTATGATCCGGTCAGCGATACGCTGGTCATGCCTAAACTGTTGTCGCACCTGGAGTGCGCAGATGCAGTGGAAAAGCTGATAGTTCCGGAAACGTATCAAAGCATGAGTCAAAATGCGCAGCGTTACCCGGTCGAACATTTCAGCTACGCTATGTTCAAAACAGAATTCGACGACGCGCTGAAATCATTTATTGCTCAATCTTAATGCGAGCCGGAACCCAGTCCCATGCTACTACTCAAAGAAACCACACCGCATCCTGTCTTCAGTTATCTGATCTATTTGGGATGCGCTATCGCATTTTGTACTATCCCCTTCGCTTCCGACACCGGGCGCAATCTTTTTTATGTCGCCAGCTATATCTCATTTATCGCCGTTTGCTTAAACCTGAAGTATTACTTTAAAAACAAAAGAAACCTTATCGTGCCCGTTCTGTTTTTCTGCGTAGGTATGGGGAGCATTTTCTGGTTGCAGCACTTCAAACAACCGGGCGAGTACATCAATATTTACCGTTCATACATGTCGACGGGCAAGTTACAGATCGCCACCGCCTTTATTCTGCTCATTGCGTTAAATGAACGCCTTTGCATGCAGCGCGCATTTATTGTTATTGCGTTGATGGCAGGTATTGCGGTTAACGGTTATTCCCTCTATCAGGGATTGTGGCTGAATATTGGCCGCGTAGAGATTAACTTCGATCGCGCTACCGTTGCCGCCTATTTGATTACCGCCATCAATCTGGTCATGCTGCAGGCGATTCTGATGCTGCGAACAAAATATCGCATTCCGCTGTATATCATCGGCTTTCTGGTCACCTTCTCCACGCTGGTGCTGACGGGCACTCGGGCGGCGATGCTGGTCTATCCGGTTGCGGTAGGCCTGTCGATACTGGCAACGAAAAACCTGATTTCCCATAAACACAAAATTCTGCTGATAACCTCGGTTCCACTGTTGCTGCTCGCCAGTGGTTTGGTCTTCAAATCACAGATTGAACAGCGGATTGCCGCATTTCAAACCGACCTGCGATTGATCGATCAGCCTCAAACCGAGAACTCAATTATTTCCCGCATTTCGATGCAGATTGCCGCGATTCACACAGGTTCAGAGGCACCGCTGGGTCAATCTGCCGAACAGCGTGGAGAAGAAATTCGCGCCATGGTCTTACACGAGCCGCATTTGGCCGGCGTAATGCCTTATATCAATGTGCATATGCATAACGAGCTGCTGGAAACCTACTCGCTCAAAGGCGTCTGGGGGGCCCTGTTTTTACTGGCGCTCTACATCGGCTTATTTGTTTCCTCATTAAAACCTCATCGCAATGCACTGTTGCTGGGTGTGACCTTCAGCCTGTTTGTGTATGGGCTCAGCGACGTCATATTCTTTAGTACTGAAGGTACGGCAATTTTTTGCCTGGCGATTATTGCCAGCGTGCTTTCAGTGAAAAAAACGTCGGTCGCTCAGGATTAACCTCATGAACTCATCGCCGCCTCTGCTCAGCGTTATCGTGCCATTTTACAACAACGAAAATTTCGTCGTTGCCAGCCTGAGCTCTCTGTTCAACCAGATCGGCGATGATATCGAGGTGGTCATCATTGATGACGGATCGACCGACAATTCCGCCTCGCTGGTACGCCAACTGTTAGCAGAACGCCGACATCCCCATGTGATCTTTATTGCGCAGGAAAATAGCGGTATCGCCCGTACCCGCAACGTTGGCTTGCAGCAGGCTACCGGGCGCTATGTCACCTTCCTCGACGGCGACGACTTGCTGAGCAGCGACTATCTGGCCATTCTGCGGCCGCTGCTGCAGGCAAACGAAGATGACCTGATCGATTTTAATTATCAGAAATTTGCTGACAGTCCGCCGGCACAGCCTGTCGGCGCCACGATCCGCCGCCGCACTTATGACTTTGCTGGCCAGGGCCTGGCCTGTCTCACTCCGTTATTTGCCCACTCAATGTGGCACCTGTGGAGCCGTGTCTATCGGCGCTCATTGTTGGAAGGTGACCGCTTCGAAGACGGTCGCCGCTATGAAGATGTCATTTTTACGCCTTTTCAATATTTCAAAACGCGCAAAATTGCTCATCTCGACCATGTGCTCTATTTCTATCGAGATAACAGTCAGGGGATCACCCGCAATATCAAACCCAAGGATATTGAGGACATGCTTTTTGCGACGGGGAAAATGTTGAGTTTTGTCGAACAGCACCGCGGTGACGAGCCACTGCGCCAACTGGCGGCTCTGATGCTCGGGAACTGTTTTTCAGAAATCAGAGGGATGTCGAAAGCGCTGTACGGTTACTATCACTTTGAGCCGGAGACACGGTGTACCTTCAAACGCCTGGCTGAAGTTTGTAGCAACAGCGGCGTACCGCGAAAAAAAATCCGCCAAATGCGGTACGCACGCGTGGATACCTGGCTGTCAAAAATGCGCTGGCAACTGAAAAAGCGCTAACTCACTCTTTATTCAGCGATAAATGGTCCACCACTTCAGCGTAAATACGCTGCGGCTGGATCACGCCCATCGGGCTTTCAGCCTCCAGCGGCAGGGTATAGCCGGTACGGGAAACCTGAATGATCCGATGCAGCTCCGGATCCTGAATCGGTCCGGTAGAGCGCGAATCCGCGGTGACAAACAGGCTGATGGTTTTTACCTTCAGCGCTACGGCTAAATGCAGTGGGCCGGTATCGCCGGTGACCAGCACATGGAAGCTGTCGATCAAGGTTAGCAACGCCTGCAATCCCGTTTTACCGATGCGGTTATCTACACACTCCCGGGTTTGAGAGCTAACCTGGCTCAGAAACTGCTGCGCTTTCCCTTCGTCGGAAGGCCCGCCAATCAGCACGATGCGCACATTGGCATGCTTGGCCACCAGCTCATCGGCCAACCGGGCAAAATGCGATACCGGCCAACAACGCGATTCGGTAGAAGCGCCCAACTGAAAACCTATCGTACAGTGCTCGCTGCTTTTGACGCCCGGTTGATATGGCGCGGGAATTTCCATGGTGGGATCGTCGCTGCGGCAACCCAAAATGGAAATCAGCTCCAACTTGCGGCGAATAAAATGGCCGTAGTAATGGAAGATATAGTTGGTCAACCAAGGTTCCAGCCCACAAATTCCGGAGCTGTAGTTATCCCGGATAATGTATTTGGCCCCGGATAAAACGGCGCTGATAATGTCGTACGGCAGATGTGAATGCAGGATCAGCGCCAAATCCGGCTGGTGTTCACGCAGCGACTTCAACAGCGGACGCAGGCTTTTGATTTTGCTGTCCCAATACACCACGCGATCGTAGTAGCGACCGTTTTCCACCAGCTCCTGATTCTTCTTGTGAACCACCAGAGTAATATGCGCGTTCGGATAGCGTTCCCGCATCGCCCGCAGCGCAGGCGTGTTAAACATAAAGTCGCCCAGCGCCGTCGTGGAATAGATGACGATATTGTCAAACTGCAGCCGACTGTCGAAAGTCGCCTTATCCTGGAAACGGCCGGACTTTGCGGTGTAACGTCGCAAAAACCAATCCGCGACCTTAATTTTCCATTTTTTCGACATGTCAGTTCACTTTAAGTTGATAATACTCGGCCAGCGTCATGCCAACCGTACGCTGCTGCAACCAGGCGAACAGCTGCTCTAAATCACGGTACAACACTTCAATATCCTGCTCGGTCTTAAAGGTTGGGCTGCCACCAGGCATAAACTCGGAAGAATGGAGCATAAATTCCACGTAGTCATGCCCCTGCGCCAAACAGCGCTCAGCCACTCCCTTCATTTTTTCCAGGTTACCGCCGCTTGGGCGCAGCCAGTTAACCGACGGCGAACGCTGTTTGCCCCGCAGCCGATCGTAACCCTGCTTCAGCGTATTCATCAGCGCAGAATGCTTATACTGAATGCTCATCGGCACTTCCAGCAGCGACGACGCGCCCGGTTTGGCGATATTTTCCGGATCGATAAAATAGGCCTGCGACGGGAAATGGCGATAGTCCGTGCCGCCGTTACCCTGAGGGTTGCCCGGTGAATATTGCCAGTTAACGCGCGGCGTAACCGAGCAATCCACCTGATAACCGTATTCCAGCAGCAAGGCAGCATAGTATTCGTTAAACGCCCAACGTCCGGCGCGATGGCTGAGCATTTTTGTCTGGAAGCTGTCTTCCAGCAGTTTGGTCATGTGATCGACCTTGGCGCGGATTTGTTCGGCCGGGTATTCGATCAGATAGGGTTTGTGCCGCCAGTCATCTTCGGTCAACGGCGTCAGCGGCGGACTGTTCCAGGCATGCAGATGCATCCCCACTTCGCCGGTGCCGCGGGCAATCACATCGCGAGCGAACTCGACATATTCTGCATCCATCGCCATTTCATAGTTGGTGAGGTACACCGGCTTAAAGCCATATTTCTCACACAGCGCCTGAAAGCGCGGTAAAAAGCGCGTGTTATCGGTCGAAATGCGATCGTGGTTTTGCCACAGATTGTCGCCTTCGGTATCAATGGTGATGAGAAATGCCGGTTTGGTCATAAATATCGGGCCTGATATCAACAGAATGCATTATGTTACGCAGGGCGTTTCGCCAGGGCAAACGACTTTAGTGCCTGGTTTTGACAACGTTGAAGGCATTTTGTCACTTCCCAAGGCGATTTTTTCTCTTCACGGCAAGAAAACCGTGCAACAGTAGCCACATGCGATCGGGTCATTTAGAATCAAAGATTGGTTTCCCTGAAAGCGACTCATGATGAACGACGCGCCAGCCCTTGCTCCTGATACCTCGATACAGCGTATTTTGATCGTTAAACTTCGCCACCACGGCGACATGTTGCTGATCACGCCGGTCATCAATACCCTGCAGCAAAACTACCCGCAGGCACAGATCGACGTACTGCTGTATAAAGAAACCCAGGAGATGCTGGCCAGTCATCAGGCCTTGTCGAACGTCTTCGTTATCGATCGCCAATGGAAAAAACAGGGTACGAAAGCGCACCTGAGCCATGAACTGAATCTGATCCGACAGCTCAAGGCCCGGCGTTACGATCTGGTGGTCAACCTGGCCGATCAGTGGCGCAGCGCTATTCTCGCCCGGCTGACCGGTGCTCGTATCCGGCTGGGGTTCGATTTCCCCAAACGCCAGGGCTTCTTATGGCGACACTGCCACACACATTTGGTACCGGTCAACGATCATGCCCGGTTGCATACCGTTGAACAAAACCTGTCGCTGTTACAGCCACTTGGTTTGCCAAGCGTCAGTCAGCAGGTCACCATGAGCTATCCACCGCAGGACTGGCAAGCCTGCGAGCAGTTGTTGCAGCAACAGGGTATCACCGGTGATTATATTGTGGTGCAACCCACTTCCCGCTGGTTCTTCAAATGCTGGAGTGAACAAAAAATGGCTGCCACCATCAGCGCGTTGCAGGCCGACGGTCACTCATTGGTGATCACCTCTGGCCCGGATCCGAAAGAACGCGAAATGGTGGCACGCATTCTGGCGCTCTGTCCGCCACAGGGCGTAGTGTCCCTGGCCGGGCAACTGACGCTGCGGCAACTGGCTGCCTTGATCGACCACGCTAAACTGTTTATCGGCGTAGATTCGGTGCCTATGCACATGGCCGCCGCGCTACAGACCCCTTGCGTCGCGCTATTTGGCCCTTCCAAACTGGTGTTCTGGCGTCCATGGCAGGTCATTGGCCGCGTGATATGGGCCGGTGATTATGGCTCCTTGCCCGATCCGGATGCCATTGATACCGGCACCGATGAACGTTATCTGGACCTTATTCCTACAGACGCGGTGATTGCAGCCGCGCGGAGCACGCTGGCATGAAAGCATTTCGTTTGGCGATCGTTCGCCAAAAATACCGTCCGGACGGTGGAGCTGAGCGTTTTGTCTCACGCGCCCTGGAGGCGCTGGAACAGCAGGACCTCGATCTTAACGTCATCACCCGCGAATGGCAGGGTGATGCCAATCCGAACTGGCACATCCACTTGTGCAATCCGCTGAAATTTGGCCGCATCAGCCGTGAACGCGGCTTTGCCGACGCGGCCAGAAACCTGTGGCAAAAAGAACATTTCGATCTGGTGCAAAGCCATGAGCGCATTCCGGGTTGCGATATTTATCGCGCCGGCGATGGCGTACATCGTCGCTGGCTATTGCAGCGGGCGCGCCTGCTGCCGGAATGGCGCCGCAAGTGGCTGTTCTCCAACCGCTACCATCGCTACGTTATGTGTGCGGAAAGAGCGATGTACGCCGCACCGGAGCTGAAAGCGGTCATCTGCAACGCAGAAATGATCAAACAGGAAATCATCGATGATTTCGGTGTTCCCGCCGATAAAATCACGGTGATCTACAACGCCATTGATAATCAAAAATTTCTGCCCGCCAATGCCGAACAGCGACAGCAGCTACGTCAGCAATATCAGATCCCACAGCAGGCGCACTGCCTGATTTTTGTCGGCTCAGGTTTTGAACGTAAAGGATTGGCCGCCGCCATCCGCGCCGTCGCGGCCACCGACAGCTATCTGCTGGTGGTGGGCAAAGATAAGGCCGAAAAACGCTATCAGGCGTTGGCGCAGTCGCTCGGTTGCAGCGATCGGGTCCGGTTTATGGGAGTGCAGAAACAAACGCTGCCCTTCTACCAGGCCGCCGATGCGCTGTTATTACCGACGTTGTACGACCCGTTCCCCAATGTGATTCTGGAAGCCATGTCCTGTGGCCTGCCGGTGATCACCAGTACCACCTGTGGCGGTGCCGAATTTATCACTCAGGGGCAAAATGGGTTTGTGACCGATGCCCTCGACGTACCGGCGTTAATCGAGGCGATCACCGCGTTGCCACGTCAGGCTCAGGGCTCCACCATGGGTGAAGCCGCAAGATTACGTATCATGTCGGCTACCCCGGCACACCTGTCGGAACAGCTGATTTCCCTTTATAACCGGCTGCTGGATTAACTATGCGTATTCTGATGATTATCGACGGTCTGCCTGGCGGAGGCGCAGAAAAAGTGGTGCTGACGCTGTGCCAGGGCATGCAGCAAATGGGCAATGACGTCAGCCTGATTTCATTGCGCGATGTCTGTAACTACCCGATCCCTAACGGTATTCACTACCAGGTGGTGGCGGACAGCAGCCGTTCGCCATGGCGCAAACTGACCGAACTGTCGCGCCGCGCCGCCGCGTTGGACAAAGCCATCGCCGACAATGAACGGCAAAATGGCGCCTATGATTTGGTGTTCTCCAACCTGCATAAAACCGATCGCATCGTCAGCCGCAGCAAACTGCTCTCGTCAGATCGCCTGTGGTTCTGCATTCACGGCATCCTTTCAACCTCTTATCTGGGCCACCGCAAGGGACTGGATCGCTGGTTGAAACAGCGAAAAATCGCGACGGTTTACCAAGGTAGAAATATCGTTGCGGTATCAAAGGCCGTTGGGGACGATTTACAGCTGAACCTGCCGATCCAGCCAAACAGACTGGAAGTGATCAACAATCCGTTCGATATTGCCAGCATCGAGCAGCAGGCGGCAGAACCCTGCGAGTTGGCGGGCAAAGATTACCTGGTGCACGTTGGGCGTTTTCATGCTCACAAGCGGCACGATCGCCTGCTGAAAGCCTACGCCCAATCGGGTATACAGGCACCTCTGGCGCTGATCGGCACCGGCAGCGAACCCCATATCGCGCAGGTGAAGCAATTGGCTAGCCAACTGGGCATTGCCGAGCGCGTGCTGTTTCTCGGCTTCCAGGCCAATCCCTATCCGTTTATTCGCCACGCATCCCTACTGGTGCTGAGCTCCGACAGCGAGGGCTTTGGCAACGTATTGGTTGAAGCGCTGCTGTGCGGTACGCCGGTGGTCAGCACCCGTTGCCCGGGCGGTCCTGCGGAAATTCTGGAAAAAGCGGGAATGGAGAACGCGCTGGCGGATCTCAATGAAAAATCGCTGGCGGAAAAAATGGCGGAAATGTATGCCACTCCCCCGGAGATTAATCACCAACAGCTGCTGAGCTATGGGCTACAGCCTATTTGTCAGCAATATTTAGCGCTCAAAAAATAATTAAGGCAGGGGAAACCCTGCCTTATTTTTAATTAATTAAACGCCTGTATTTTTTCCCAAACGTCATCAACGGGCACATCAATACAGTCACCCGATTCGGTCTGCAAAATGTGATAGCGGCCGGACCATGGGTGCCAGGATTCTTTATCCGTATCGCCAAAGAACACCACCATATTTTTATTCAATGCGGCGGCCAGATGCATCTGCCCACCATCGCTGCACAACACTCTGTCGCATAAATCAAAGCCGGCCAGCAATTCACGCACCGACGCCGTTGGGTACAGCGCCACACGCTCGTTCTGGCACAGCGCCAACAGCTGCTCTGCACGTTTCTGATCGCCAATATCATCCGGCGTCAGCGTGCCCTGAGGCGACCAAAAAATCAGGACTGCCGTGTTGGGTTCAGCAAGTAAGCGATTGATAATTTCGGCATAGCGCTCGATCGGCCAACGCCGCTTAGGACTGCGGCTACTGATATGAACGGCACAGATCCGTTCAACCGGCGGTAAGCAGGCCTGCAACCGCTGCGCTGCCTGCTGACGTTCTTCCGGTGTCAGAAACACCCGCACCGGCGGGATAGGGATAGGTTGTTCGGTAATGGCCGAGAGGTAGCTGAAGGTATGTTCTACCTGGTGTTTTCCGCTGAAATTCGCCTTGCGGAAAGGGTGATGAATATCAGGCGTGCCTAAATCTGCGCCAATGATATTGCTGACCCCGGCCATTTTTGCCAATCGCAGGCTGTACTTGCAGGGTACCGGATTGGCCAGGATGGCCGCGTCGAATTTTATTTTACGCAGCTGAAGGAAAATCATCAGCCGTTCGAAATAAACCCCCAGCGTGGTTTCATTTTTCGCCTTGTGCTTTGCTTTTTTATAGACAAAGACTTTTTCCAGATGTGGGTTGTTTTTAACGACATCCTGGCTAACTTTATTGATTAACAGATAAAGTTTGGCGTCCGGATAGGCAATTTTCACCCCCTCGATCAACGGAGTGGTACAAACAAGATCGCCAATATTGTCACGGCGAATAATTAAAATATTCTTCATTCCAAGCCTATCAGCGAAATCTCTCGCCTGTTGTCTGAAACTGACACCCAAGGTTACCAAATTAGCGCCTTTCCCTTCCAGTTATGGTACTATTCTGAATAACCCATATAAATGAAATTGATAGAATGTTGCTGCGTTTATATCAGGTACTACTCTACCTTATCCAACCCCTGATCTGGCTCCGCTTACTGTTGCGCAGCCGCAAAGCTCCAGCCTACCGTAAACGCTGGGCAGAACGCTATGGCTTCTGCGCCGGCAAAGTCGTGCCGGGCGGGATCATGCTGCATTCCGTCTCTGTGGGTGAAACGCTGGCCGCCATCCCCTTGGTCCGCGCACTACGCCACCGCTACCCCTATTTACCGATTACTGTGACCACGATGACACCGACAGGTTCAGAACGCGTGCAGTCCGCCTTTGGTAAAGACGTTCATCATGTTTATCTGCCTTACGATCTGCCTGGCTCGATGCGCCGCTTCCTGGATCAGGTGAATCCCAAGCTGGTCATCATCATGGAAACCGAGCTGTGGCCCAACCTGATTAACGCTCTGCACCAGCGCCAAATCCCGCTGGTGATCGCCAACGCCCGCCTCTCTGCCCGCTCAGCCGCCGGCTATAAAAAAATCGGCGGTTTTGTCCGTGATATGCTGCGCCGCATTACGCTGATCGCCGCGCAAAATCAGGAAGATGGCGAGCGCTTTATCGAACTGGGCCTGAAGCGCTCGCAGCTTACCGTCACTGGCAGTCTGAAATTCGATATTTCCGTCACCCCGGAGCTGGCCGCACGCGCGGTCACATTGCGCCGCCAATGGGCGCCGCGTCGCCCGGTGTGGATCGCCACCAGCACCCATGAAGGCGAAGAAAGCATTCTGCTGGCGGCGCACCGCAAACTGCTGGAAAAACATCCTGACCTGCTGCTGATCCTGGTGCCTCGTCATCCGGAGCGGTTTGCGACGGCCAAAGATCTGGTGCAGAAAGCCGGTTTCAGCTACACCCTGCGCAGCAGCGGTGAAATTCCTTCCGGCGGCACTCAGGTGGTGATCGGCGATACTATGGGCGAGCTGATGCTGCTGTACGGCATTGCCGATCTGGCCTTCGTTGGCGGCAGCCTGGTTGAACGCGGCGGGCATAATCCGCTGGAAGCCGCTGCACACGCCATTCCGGTGCTGATGGGGCCCCATACCTTCAACTTCAAGGACATTTGCGCCAAACTGTCGCAAGCCGAGGGGTTGATCACCGTGACCGACGAAGAATCACTGGTCAAAGAAGTGGCCACGCTGCTCACCGATGAAGATTATCGCCGCTATTACGGCCGCCACGCGGTCGAAGTGCTGTATCAAAATCAGGGAGCGCTGCAGCGCCTGCTGCAACTGTTGGAACCGCACCTGCCGCCACGGAGCCATTAAATGAGCGACCGTAAAAGCCTGTCGGTGGTGATTATCGCCAAGAACGAGGCCGGGCTGCTGCCGGATTGCCTGCACTCCGTTGCCTGGGCAGACGAAATCATCATGCTCGATTCTGGCAGCCAGGATGACAGCGTCGCCGTTGCCGAAAGTCTGGGTGCCAAAGTATTCACCCATACCGACTGGCAGGGCTTCGGCAAACAGCGGCAACTGGCTCAAAGTTACGCCAGCCACGACTATATTCTGATGATTGACGCCGACGAACGCGTTACGCCGGAATTGCGCCAGTCGATTGAACAAGCGCTGGTCACGCCGGATGAGAATAAGGTCTACAGCTGCGCACGCCGCAACCTGTTCCTGGGGCGTTTTATGCGCCACAGCGGCTGGTATCCCGATCGCGTCAACCGCCTGTATGCCAATCGGCGTTATCGCTATAACGACAATCTGGTGCACGAGTCGCTCAATACTGACGGGGCGAAAGTGGAGCCCCTTAGCGGCGATCTGCTGCACCTGACCTGCCGTGACTTTTTTGCCTTTCAACGCAAACAACTGCGTTATGCCGAAGAGTGGGCCATTCAACGCCACCAGGCAGGCAAGCGCTGCGGCTATCTGTCGATACTGACCCACACCCTTGGCGCCTTCTGCAAAACCTGGTTGTTGCGTGCCGGTTTTCTGGACGGTAAACAGGGGTTGCTGTTAGCCGTGGTCAACGCGCAATATACCTTCAATAAATATGCCGCACTCTGGGCATTGGGCCGCAACTTTTCAGAGAAGTGAATCATGACCCGTAAAGCCATTTATCCCGGTACTTTCGATCCCATGACTAACGGTCACCTGGACTTGGTGACTCGTGCATCTTTGATGTTCGATCACGTCATCCTGGCCATTGCCGCCAGCCCGAGCAAAAAGCCGCTGTTCACGCTGGATGAGCGCGTAGCCTTGGCCAGCCAGGTGACGTCGCACCTGGATAACGTGGAAGTGCTGGGGTTCAGTGAACTGATGGCGCACTTTGCCGCCCATCAGAATGCCAATATTCTGGTACGCGGCTTGCGTGCGGTATCTGATTTTGAATATGAATTGCAGTTGGCGAACATGAACCGCCATTTAATGCCGACATTAGAAAGCGTGTTCCTGATGCCTTCCGAAGAGTGGTCCTTCATCTCCTCCACCCTGGTGAAGGAAGTTGCACGGCACGGCGGCGATATCTCACCTTTCCTACCGGCCGTAGTCACTCAGGCATTGTTCGAAAAGCTCGCCGAACACTAATCAGCGCTGGCAGCGACGGCAGAAAAATGTGCTGCGCTGCCCGTGTTTGGCAGACTCAATCGGCGTGCCGCATGCGCGACAAGGCTCCCCCGCACGGCCGTACACCTGCAACTCCTGCGCGAAATAACCCGGTTTACCGTCTGACTGCAGGAAATCGCGCAGCGTGGTGCCCCCCTGTTCGATTGAACGCAGCAACACCGCCTTGATGGTCTCCGCCAATAACTCCGCCTCCGCTTTGCTCAGCGAGTCTGCTGGACGGTCTGGCAAGATCCCGGCGGTAAACAGCGATTCACTGGCGTAGATGTTGCCTACCCCGACCACCAGCTTGTTATCCATCAACCAGGGTTTGATCAGCGTGCGCTTGTTGCGTGACTTTTCGTACAGGTAAGCGCCGTTAAAGGCTTCGCTTAGCGGTTCCGGCCCCAGGTGCGCCAGCACGTTGCTGGCAGCCAGATCCTCGCACCATAGCCAGGCTCCAAAACGGCGGGGATCGGTATAGCGCAGGATCATGCCATTGCTGATCACCAAATCGACGTGGTCATGCTTGCCGGCCTCGGTTTCCTCAGCCAACATGCGCAGGCTGCCGGACATACCCAGATGAACGATAATCCAACCGTGGTCCAGCTCAATCAGCAGATACTTGGCACGGCGTTGCACGCTGCGCACCGGTTGGTCGCTCAGCGCCAGAATTTGCTCGGAAACCGGCCAGCGCAGACGGGCATTACGCACCACCGCATATTGAATGCTGTGGCCGACAAGATAAGGCTCAATCCCGCGTCGGCTGGTTTCAACTTCTGGTAATTCAGGCATCTGGCGCTCTCCCGTTGATTTCCTACCTTTATAAAACAAAAAACCCGGCCGAGGCCGGGTTTTTATTAATCCACTAAAATTATTTAATTTTAGCTTCTTTGTACAGTACGTGTTGACGGACAACTGGATCGAATTTCTTCAGTTCCAATTTTTCCGGCTTAGTACGCTTGTTCTTCGTGGTGGTATAGAAGTGACCAGTACCAGCAGAAGAAACCAGCTTGATCTTCTCGCGAACACCTTTAGCCATGATTCAGTTCCTTAATACTTCTCACCACGGGCACGCAGATCGGCCAAGACCGTCTCAATACCCTTCTTATCGATAACACGCATACCTTTAGCAGATACACGCAGAGTTACAAAGCGCTTCTCAGCCTCAACCCAAAAACGGTGTGAGTGCAGGTTCGGCAGAAAACGGCGTTTGGTCGCGTTCATTGCGTGGGAACGGTTGTTACCGCTCACCGGGCGCTTGCCAGTAACTTGGCAGACTCGGGACATGTCTATTCTCCAAAAATCAAATCAGCTCGAGCTTCGTATAGGGTATGGCCGCCTCGTCAGGCTTTTAGAGCCCATCTCAGCAAACTTCACACTGAGGAGACTCTCGTCATCAGGTCAGAAACCACACATCAGGTTAGAAACCTGCTGAGATAGGCTCTTGCGCCAAACCCAAGATTCTCAAAGGTGGCGTAGTATACGCTCTGAAGCGTAAGTGCTCAAGTCCCGAACAGCTAAAGATCCCATAAGGATCGCGAAAAAATCGCTTAAAGCCATCCGCGCTCGGCAAAAGAGACGCATTCACCCCGACCTATAACCAAATGATCGAGCACTCGGATCTCCAATAACAGGCAGGCATTAACCACTTGCTCAGTTATCAAACGGTCGGCGTGGCTGGGTTCAGCCTTACCCGAAGGATGATTATGCGCCAGAATAATGGCGGCCGCATTAGCCTTCAACGCTTCGCGCACAATTTCTCTCGGGTGTACGACGACGCTGCTGATGGTACCAGCAAACATCTCCTGATGGCGAATAACACGGTGCTGATTGTCTAAAAACAATACCAAAAACACTTCCCGCTCATGGTGCGCCAGCAAACTTTGCAGATAATGCTGGGTCATCCTGGGGTTGAGCATGGCATTTTCCTGTGCCAGATGGCTGGAAAAGAAGCGGAACGCCAGCTCCGAAATCGCCTGCAGTTGGGCATAACTGGAATTCCCCAGCCCTTTATGGCTGCAAAAAACCGAATGGTCTGCCGACATCAGGTGATACAGCGAGCCAAACTGCGCCAATAATTGCTCTGCCAGTTGCATAACGTGCACGCCGGGAAAGCCCGTGCGCAGAAAAATGGCCAGCAGTTCCGCGTCGGACAATGCCGCAGCCCCGTAATGCAACAATTTTTCCCGTGGCGCCAATGTGTCCTGCCACAGGGTGATTACCTGACTGCTCATCATCGCCCCCCAAAAACGCCACAGCATGCCACGCAGCGAAGCAGCCCACGACAGGTGTTTGATAACATTGCGAAGTGCTGCGCAAAGCACAATGTAACGCGTTGCAGGCGCAGCGGAATCACTCACCTGTCGGACGGTTATGCTAAAATGGCACATCTTTCGGATTCAATCGGACAATCATGATGACGGGACTTTCCGGCAAACATATTGTGCTTGGCATCAGTGGCGGTATCGCCGCATACAAATGCCCAGAACTGGTACGCCGCCTGCGTGACAGAGGCGCGGAAGTGCGTGTGATAATGACCGGCGCGGCGAAAGCCTTTATCACGCCGCTGACGCTGCAGGCCGTTTCCGGCTACCCGGTCTCGGACGATCTGCTGGATCCCGCCGCCGAAGCGGCCATGGGTCATATTGAGCTCGGTAAATGGGCGGACCTGGTGATTCTGGCCCCGGCCACCGCCGATTTGCTGGCGCGCGTCGCTGCCGGAATGGCCAACGACCTGCTGACCACCGTCTGCCTGGCCACGGCGGCACCGATCGCTGCCGCACCCGCCATGAATCAACAGATGTACCGCGCCGTCGCCACCCAGGCCAATCTGCAGACGCTGCAGGCGCGTGGCATGCTGCTATGGGGGCCTGACAGCGGCAGCCAAGCTTGTGGCGATGTCGGCCCAGGCCGCATGCTCGATCCGCTGGAAATCGTCGAACTGGCGAACAGCCATTTCTCCGCACCGCAAGATCTGAAACATTTAAAGATTATGCTCACCGCCGGCCCCACGCGCGAAGCGCTGGATCCGGTTCGTTTCATCAGCAACCACAGCTCCGGTAAAATGGGCTTTGCCATCGCCGCCGCCGCCGCCGCACGCGGTGCGCAGGTCACGCTGATCGCCGGGCCGGTCACCCTGCCAACGCCGCCGTCGGTCGACCGTGTAGATGTGATCAGCGCATTGGAAATGGAGCAGGCGGTCCAGCAAGGCGCCGGCCAACAGGATATTTTTATTTCCTGTGCCGCCGTGGCCGATTACCGTGCCGAGCAGATTTCTGATGAAAAAATAAAAAAACAGGGTGATGAAATCATCCTCAAAATGGTAAAAAACCCCGATATCGTTGCCAGTGTTGCCGCGATGACCAAAAATCGGCCTTTTGTCGTGGGGTTTGCTGCCGAAACCCAGAATGTGGAAGAATATGCGCGACAAAAACTGGCGCGTAAGAAACTGGATTTAATTTGCGCTAACGATGTATCGCTTGCAGAGCATGGGTTTAACAGTGACACCAATGCCTTGCACCTTTTTTGGCAGAATGGAGAAAAGCGCCTGCCGCTGAGCGACAAGGCACTCCTTGGCCAACGTTTAATAGACGAGATAGTCAGCCGTTATGATGAAAAAAATCGACGTTAAAATCCTCGACCCGCGCATCGGAAAGGATTTCCCTTTACCGACCTACGCCACCCCAGGTTCCGCAGGCCTTGATCTACGCGCCTGCCTGGACAGCGCCGTCGAGTTGGCGCCGGGTGAAACCACGCTGCTGCCAACGGGCCTGGCTATTCATATTGCCGACACCGATCTTGCCGCAGTGATCCTGCCGCGTTCCGGTCTGGGCCATAAACACGGTGTGGTGCTGGGCAATCTGGTCGGCCTGATCGACTCTGATTACCAGGGCCAACTGATGGTTTCCGTCTGGAACCGTGGTCAGAAATCCTTCACTATTGAGCCAGGTGAACGTATCGCGCAGATGGTGTTCGTGCCGGTCGTACAGGCCGAATTCAATCTGGTAGAAGAGTTCGACAGCAGCGAACGCGGTGCCGGTGGCTTTGGCCACTCAGGCCGCCACTAAGCGCTGCCCGAGACCTGACCGACGACAAGGATTGTCGCCTTAAATCTTGCTACCCCGGAGAGAAGGACAGCTCCATGGCAAGATTTGGCCGACTACGATTACAGCGCATACCAGGGCGCACGGAGAATACAGGTCGTTAAGGCCGCTGACCCCAGCATCGCAAAAAAGCTATCACATAAGCCGCACAGAGCTTTCTCTGCAACGGCCGGTGCCCGGGTTTCCGAAAGTCTAAGCAGTTTTAGCAAGGGTCTAATCAGACATGGCAGAAAAAGAAAATATCAAAAGGAATCGGCGCGAGGAAATACTGCAGGCATTAGCCCAGATGCTGGAGTCCAGCGACGGTAGCCAGCGTATTACCACCGCTAAACTTGCCGCTAACGTCGGAGTCTCCGAAGCTGCACTGTACCGGCACTTTCCCAGCAAAACACGGATGTTCGACAGCCTGATCGAGTTTATTGAGGACAGCCTGATAACGCGCATCAACCTGATTTTGCAGGATGAAAAAGAGACCTTTAATCGCCTGCGCCTGATTTTGCTGCTGGTATTGGGGTTCGCCGAACGCAACCCTGGCCTGACGCGAATCATGACCGGCCATGCGTTGATGTTTGAACAGGATCGACTGCAAGGCCGAATCAACCAGCTGTTTGAACGCATTGAAGCGCAATTGCGTCAGGTACTGAAAGAGCGAAAACTGCGGGAAGGCAAAGGCTTTATCGTGGACGAAACGCTGCTGGCAAGCCAGCTGCTGGCGTTCTGCGAGGGGATGCTGTCGCGCTACGTGCGATCTGAATTCCGCTATCGCCCAACCCAAGAGTTCGATGGCCGCTGGCCACTGCTGGCGGCACAGCTGCAATAACCCCGTTATCGGGCGCATTTAACGCGCCCGATAACCTAGATTCTGCGTTAAACCCCGTACTGCTCACGATAGGCGCGCACCGCCGCCAGATGATCCGCCATTTCTGGCTTTTCTTCGAGATAAACAATCAAATCCTTCAGCGTCACGATGGAAATCACCTTGCAGTGATAGTCACGCTCAACTTCCTGAATGGCTGAAATATCCGCACGACCGCGTTCTTGACGATCGAGTGAAATCAGCACGCCGGCCAACGTTGCGCCGCTGGCACCGATGATTTCCATGGATTCACGGATCGCCGTACCGGCAGTGATCACATCATCCACCAGCATTACGCGGCCCTGCAGCGGGCTGCCTACCAGCGTGCCGCCTTCGCCGTGGGTCTTGGCTTCCTTACGGTTAAAGCAGTAAGGCACGTCACGCTCATGGTGCTCTGCCAAAGCCACCGCCGTGGTGGTAGCAATCGGGATACCTTTGTAAGCAGGACCAAACAGCAGATCGAACTCGATACCGGAATCCATCAGAGCTTCGGCATAGAAACGCCCCAGCAGTGCGAGATCGCGCCCGGTATTAAACAGGCCGGCATTAAAGAAATACGGGCTGGTGCGGCCGGATTTCAGGGTGAACTCGCCGAATTTCAATACCTGCTTGTTAAGCGCGAACTCGATAAACTGGCGCTGATAGGCTTTCATTACTGCTTCTCCTCGTCTGGTCGGTTAGATCTGTTAATACTGCCGCCCGATCGCCGGGCGTAAAAAAGGCGACTCTTGAGTCGCCTTAAAAAATCAGTCTGCCAGCGCCGCTTTCTGCGCCTGGAAGATGGTATCGATGCCCCCTCGGGCCAGCGCCAATAGCGCCAACAGCTCATCGTGGCTGAACGGCTCGCCCTCGGCGGTGCCCTGCACCTCGATCATGCGGCCATCTTCCATCATCACCACGTTCATGTCGGTTTCTGCCGCAGAGTCCTCAACGTACTCCAAATCGCACAGCGCTTCGCCGTTAACGATACCGACGGAAACCGCCGCCACCAGCCCTTTCATCGGGTTGGCTTTCAGCTTGCCGTTGGCCACCAGCGCATTTAACGCATCGGCCAGCGCAACGCAGGCGCCGGAAATGGACGCGGTACGGGTACCGCCATCGGCCTGCAGTACGTCACAGTCGAGGGTGATAGTGAACTCACCGAGTTTTTTCAGATCTACCGCTGCACGGAGCGAACGGGCGATCAGGCGCTGGATCTCCAGCGTGCGGCCCCCTTGCTTGCCTTTGGCGGCCTCACGGGCGTTACGGCTGTGGGTGGAACGCGGCAGCATGCCGTACTCAGCGGTGATCCAACCCTGGCCCTGACCTTTCAGGAAGCGCGGCACACCCTCTTCTACCGTGGCGGTGCACAAAACTTTGGTATCGCCAAACTCAACCAGCACTGAGCCTTCTGCGTGTTTGGTATAATGACGGGTCAGTGTCAGTGGGCGAACTTGTTGTGGTGCTCTGCCTGCAGGACGCATGGGCTCTCTCCGGCTTCTTATCAACGATTGGCTGCGCATTATACGGGCTTCGTGACGTAATGCCTATCCTGCCCGCAGGTCCAACGCTATAATCGCTTCATCTTTTCCTATTACGGGTACGCATCAATGATCCGCAGCATGACCGCCTACGCTCGGCGAGAAATCAAGGGTGAATGGGGCAGCGCAGCTTGGGAGCTGCGTTCCGTTAACCAACGCTATCTGGAAACCTACATCCGTTTGCCGGAGCAATTCCGCAGCCTGGAGCCGGTGATCCGCGAACGCATTCGTGGTCGTTTGACCCGCGGCAAAGTGGAGTGCAACCTGCGCTTTGAGCTGGATCCGAGCGCGCAAAGCTCGATGATCCTGAACGAAAAACTGGCCAAGCAGCTGGTTGAAGCGGCCAACTGGGTAAAAATGCAGAGTGACGAAGGAGAAATCGATCCTATCGATGTCCTGCGTTGGCCTGGCGTGATGTCTGCTCAGGAGCAGGATCTGGACGCCATCAGCGCACAGCTGATGCAAGCGCTGGATGGCGCACTGGATGACTTCATTGTTGCTCGCGAAAGCGAAGGCACCGCACTGAAAGCGCTGATCGAACAGCGTCTGGAAGGCGTGAGCGCTGAAGTGGTCAAGGTTCGCGCCCAAATGCCCAACATTCTGCAATGGCAGCGTGAGCGTCTGGTCAGCAAACTGGAAGAAGCCCAGGTACAGCTGGAAAACACCCGCCTGGAGCAGGAGCTGGTGCTGATGGCGCAGCGTATTGACGTTGCCGAAGAGCTGGACCGCCTGGAAGCCCACGTAAAAGAAACGCACAACATCCTGAAGAAGAAAGAAGCCGTGGGCCGTCGCCTCGACTTTATGATGCAGGAGTTCAACCGCGAATCCAACACGCTGGCATCCAAGTCCATCAATGCCGAAGTGACCACTTCAGCCATCGAGCTGAAAGTGTTGATCGAGCAGATGCGCGAACAGATCCAGAACATCGAGTAACCGATTCATTCCTGGCTTAAGCCCGCGTTAGCGGGCTTTTTTATGGCTAGGCTCTGGGCAAACCCGCGGCTTGTTCCTCGGTAATCAACCCCATTTTTTGCAGTTGAACAGCAATCCCCCAGCTTGAACGTTCAAATTCGCGGCTCATCGCCTCCAGCGTCATACCCTCAGCATGGCTTTCCTGCAGCCGCTGTTTCTCTTCTTCGTCCCAGGGGAAATAGGATTTTGCCGGCCGTCCTTCGGAAATATTTTTCTGCCGTTTCTCCTCCGGCGTTAACTTGGTTTTTTTCTGGCGTTCAGCCTCACTCTGAAACTCTTCCGCCAGGGCGAACAAAAGACGAATGGCCTCTGGCGAACTGGCCATCGAGGCGGGTTTCAATAACTCGCCGGTATCAGGATTGACGCCATTCGCCAAAGCACGCAATTGGGTGCTGATATTCATCATCCCTCTCCTCATCCTGAGAAAATAGGCCACCTTGTGTGGTGGAAGGTCCGACAATTATCTTGCTGGGCAATCAAAAAACCAAAGGGTTCACTCAGCGCATTGCACAAACTGCGAGCCAGATTCCGGGCTTATTGCTGGCAGAGACAACAAACTGTTCACAGTTGCGAGGGGCTAAGCAGAAAGCCGCACCTGAAAAGGCGCGGCGTTGGTATGCGGCTTAATACAGCTCTTGGGTTGGCCGCAGAACAATTTCGTTGATATCCACCTCTGCCGGTTGCTCGATGGCATAAGCGATGGCACGGGCTACGGAATCCGCCGGGATGGCCTGTTGATAAAACTCCTCAACGAACTTCACGCTTTCCCGGTCCGAGGTACCAAGCTTCAGTTCGGAATCCACAGCGCCTGGGCAGATAATGGTGGTGCGAATATGTGCCCCCACCTCATAACGCAAACCTTCGGAGATAGCGCGTACCGCAAACTTGGTGCCGCTGTAAACGGCACCGCCCGGGCTAAGTACCTTTAAACCGGCGATGGAGGCGACATTGATAAAGTGACCACTCTGCTGTTGCTCGAACACCGGCAGCGCGGCGGCGATGCCATACAGCACGCCTTTGAGGTTGATATCGATCATCCGTTCCCATTCGTCGACCTGGGTGGCGCTCAGCGGGGCTATCGCCATCAACCCTGCGTTGTTCACCAACACATCAACACGTCCAAATTCCGTTATTGCGGCATCAACCATTGCCTCCACGTCGTTACGGCGAGTGACATCTACCGCTACCGCGAGCGCTTTGCCCCCGGCCGCGATGATTTCATTCGCCAATGTATCAAGACGCGTTTTGCGACGCGCCGCCAACACCAACGTTGCGCCACGAGCGGCGAGATGGCGAGCTGTCGCCTCGCCCAATCCGCTGCTGGCGCCGGTAATAATCACAACCTTGCCTGAAATCTGGTTCATACAGTTCTCCTCAGCAAGAAGGCAACAAAGCCTCCGTTATAGAACCGGATGTCGTGATGTGTCGTGAACCAAAAAATAACCCTGCGATTTATAAGCCATCGCAAAGCCTGAAGTATAGTACAGCCGTAAAAAACCGGGTCACAAGCGGCTCAGGCCGTGAAATTCGCGTTGAATTTATTTATGAAAAACTGCCGATAAGTGAGAGAGGATGACAATCGGCAACTTACCCGGCTTGCCGAAAGTATTTTGTTCTAATTATCACGTAATGTAATGAAAGGCCGGGAGAGCTGTGGCTAAATGTGTTTTTTCCTGCCCGTTTAGCCGTACGGACTCTTTATGCCGCAAATTCTGCAATTTATTTTTGCCCTGGTGGTGATCATCGCCCTGGCGCTGCTGGTCAGTAATGACCGCAAGAAAATCCGCCTTCGTTATATTATTCAGCTTTTAGTCATTGAAGGGGCACTCGCCTATTTCTTCCTGCATTCAGAAAGCGGTCTGAGCGTCATCAAGCACGTTGCCGGTTTCTTTGAAACGCTGCTGACCTACGCCGCACAGGGTTCCGACTTTGTGTTTGGCGGCATGAGCAAAGACGGGCTGGCGTTTATCTTCCTGGGCGTTTTATGCCCGATTATCTTTATTTCCGCGCTGATCGGTATTTTGCAGCATTTCCGCATTTTGCCGCTGATTATCCGTCTGGTCGGCACCCTGCTGTCCAAGGTTAACGGCATGGGCAAACTGGAATCTTTCAACGCCGTCAGCACGCTGGTGCTCGGCCAGTCTGAAAACTTTATCGCCTATAAGGGCATCATCGGCGATATCTCGCCGCGTCGCATGTACACCATGGCAGCTACCGCCATGTCGACGGTATCCATGTCCATCGTCGGTGCCTACATGTCGATGATCGATGCGCAATACGTGGTTGCCGCGCTGATCCTCAATATGTTCAGTACCTTTATCATATTGTCGATCATCAACCCTTATCAGTTAGACGATGAGCCCGAACTGAAACTGAGCAAGCTGCATGAAGACCAGAGCTTCTTTGAAATGCTGGGCGAGTACATTCTGGCGGGCTTCAAAATTGCGATGATTATCGCAGCCATGCTGATTGGTTTCATCGCGCTGATTTCAGCGGTAAACGCCCTGTTCTCCGCCGTGTTCGGCATCAGCTTCCAGCAAATCCTGGGCTATGTATTCTATCCGCTGGCCTGGCTGATCGGCATCCCGGCACCGGATGCGCTACGAGCGGGCAGCATTATGGCGACCAAACTGGTAGCCAATGAGTTTGTGGCAATGATCGAACTGAAGAAAATCGCTACGGAGCTGTCGCCGCGCGGCCTGGGCATTCTGTCGATATTCCTGGTGTCTTTCGCCAACTTTGCCTCGATCGGCATCGTCGCCGGGGCAATCAAAGGGCTCAACGAACAACAAGGTAATGTGGTTTCTCGTTTTGGTTTGAAGCTGGTCTATGGTTCCACGCTGGTGAGCCTGCTTTCGGCAGCCATCGCCGGACTGGTACTGTAAACGCTATCCCGGCCTGCGGGCCGGGAGCTTATCAGAACGCGACGCACACCGGCGCATCAACCCGCATCACGGAATCCTGTGCAAACTGTTGTTTATAGCTGCTGCGCAGTGCCTCAATATGGGTTTCACTTTCCTTGCCCGGTGCATGAATCAGCATCAACGCTTTGCTGTTTTCGCGTGCCAGCTTGCCGTCATTACCCAACCACTGTCCTTTGGCATCAAATACCGACAGCCCGTCTTTAAAACGCGGCGTCACTTGCCGATCCACAAAGCTCTGCCACTCGGCAGCACCGATCGCCGGCCCCGAAGGGCGATTAAGGCCAAAATAAAGCGTAGTTTGGATCATAGGATCGCCAACCTGACAGGTCGCCGGTTTTTGCGGCCCGGAGTTCTGAACCGGCGCAACGCAACCGCTCAACAGAATGGTCACAGCGACAGCCGTCGCCAGCAGGGAAGTGGGTTTCATTTTATCTTCATGTTCCTCAGTGAACGCCATCATCAGCCAGAGATCCCCCACCGCCAAGCGGCTTCGGGATCGAATCCAGAAAGCATAGTCAGCAATAGAAACCAATGCGAAATATCTAATGCTTTCTTGAATAAAATAAGGTTACAAAAGGCAATGGGTAAGCAAATAAAACAAAAAATGGATTAACTAAAGTAATCCGAATTGCCATCGGTTAGAAAAACTCAGTGGTGCTATGTCCTCGTGGCTATTACCCTTCCACCATGACACTCATTGCCGCCCACCCTGTGAATATCTTATGTTATTGAGCATTCTTTATATCATCGGTATTACTGCCGAAGCCATGACTGGCGCATTGGCTGCCGGCCGCCGCCAAATGGACATGTTTGGCGTCATTATCATTGCCTCTGCCACGGCGATCGGTGGCGGTTCGGTACGCGACATGTTGCTCGGGCATTTCCCCCTGGGGTGGGTCAAACATCCTGAATATATCGTTATCGTGGCTATTGCCGCAATCGTCACCACCTGGCTGGCGCCCTTGATGCGTCACCTGCGGCGTCTTTTTCTGGTGTTGGACGCCGTTGGGCTGATTGTATTTTCAATCATCGGTGCGCAGGTCGCGCTGGACATGGGCCACGGCGCCATCATTGCCGCGATTGCCGCCGTGATCACCGGCGTGTTCGGCGGCGTACTGCGCGATATGCTCTGCAACCGAATTCCGTTGGTATTCCAGAAAGAAATTTATGCCGGCATCTCCTTCGCCGCCGCCTGGCTGTACATCGGTCTGCAACACTTAAGCCTGCCACATAATATGGTGGTGATCATCACCTTGGTGGCCGGCCTCAGCGCCCGACTGATTGCTCTGCGCTTTCGGCTGGGTCTGCCGGTGTTTAACTATCAGCATCCGGACCACTAACAGGGGTCGCCGTAGCGGCAAAGGCAATCCCGTTGTTGATGGGCTCCAAGAGGAACATCACATCAAGGCGCGTTGGCAAAACCCGCAATCCCTTGTGAGCTCAGGGTGCTAACCAGCGCCAAAAATGGCGGATGTTGGAGAAATGCTGCAATCTGCCGGGCCCTCTTCGCACCAATACCAGCAATTTGCCGCCACGCCACCGGGGACATTTGCTGGACCTGATGCCAGTTTGTCAACGCCATCACTTGCTGCGGGGAGAGCGGTATACCTAAAGCGAGCAGCCAACGCGCGAACGGTTGCTGTCGCGCCTGCTGAAATTGCTGGTGAATGCTTTGCCCTCGCTTGCCGCCGATGCCGGGGGCAGCCATCAGTTGCTCCGGCGTCAGCAGCAACCAATCCAGCAAATGCTGCACTAACCCCTGATCAATCAGCGTCTGCCAGGTCGATTCACTGACGCTGTGCAAACTTAACCCCTGCGAGCCGCTCAACCACACCAACCGGGCAAGAAACTGCTGACGGCAATTCGGCCGCCAGCTGAAACAACTCAACGCGTGATAACGTTCAGCAGACGGCGCGCTGGGCAGCGACCTGTCCGTTCCACGCCAGACCACGTTATTGAGATGTGGAATGCCGTGTCCCATCAGGCTGATGGTTACCTGATCTCCAGGCACCACCGCCCACTGCCGCCAACGTGGCAGCGAGCCGAGGTTAACTCTTGTCACCCATTTATCGTCCATCCTGACCGGTTCAAGCCGCAGTACCACAGCAATTTTTCCGGTGCGACCAATATTGAAATCAATGCCATTGACCCTCGCCACCTGCTGCGCGGGCGGATACTTCCAGGCAACGGCCCAATCACCGGGTCTGGCTTGCCAGTAACGCCCCTGGGGTGAGTGCGCCTGATGGATCACTACACCATCAGTGACGAATGGCAAAGCGGCTTGATACCAGCGCTCTCGCCATTGCTGCACCTCCGCCAAGGATTTCACCGGCTGCGAAAAATCCTGGGCAAGAGGAAAACCCATGTCAGCAAGCTGGCGTAAACGCTGCGTCATCTCCTGCGGCCCGTTCGGCCAAGCCCAGACAAACAGGCCGATCTGCTGGAGTAGCGGCGAAGGCTTCTTTTTCATCAGCGCGCCGGCGACCTTGGCACGGGCGTTAATGCCGCCGCTGACCTTTTGTTGATGACCGGTCACCATCAGAAACAGCTCTCCCTGCAGAATCAACGTTGCCGGGGCACCCTTAATACTGACCGGCACCGCAGGAATAGTCCGCACTTTTTCCAGCCAGTTTTCGCCCTTCAGCCCGTTCCCTCGGCTGATCGCCGACGTCAGTTTTCCGTCGTGGTAAACCAGCGTGATGGCTACTCCGTCCACTTTGGGTTGAACCCAGAGATCGCTGCGGCCCTTTAGCCATTGGGCCACGGCGACAGGATCCGGCAATTTCCGCAACCCGGTATGCGCCACCGGATGCGGCACCTTGCCTTCAGGTAAAAGTGGGACTGAGCCCTCACCCGAAGCTGCCCCGGCACAACGCTGCCATAACCGCAGCTTTTCGCGCAGGCCGTCGTAGACATCATCCTCAATTAAACTGCTGCCCTGCTGGTAATAAGCTACGTCCCAGCGTTCAAGCTGGTTTTTTAAGGCGGTTATCTCCAGTTGCAGCCGCACCGGGCGCCACGCTGGGCAGGCTTGCGCCCAAACAGCCTCACTGCACAGCAAACCGACCAGCAGCATCATCCCTATCCTCATGAAACTTTTGCGCATCGCTCACCTCCCTGATAACCGGCAGTAAAGCCGGAAGAGGAAAGCACGACAATGGTCCATGAGGCGTTCTGCGCAGCGGCTCGATAAAGTCCGCTCACATTGCAGAAAACCATCAAAATTTAGCGATATGCTGCGCAAACATCCCCATTTAAGGTTTTTTCAGCATAAAGCGGCGGGCAAAATGCGAGCTAACGCTGCATCCGGTGCGTTAGCCGTGTATACTGTGCGGAGAAAATACACATCCGCTGTTATTGGCATATCAACGAATATCATCATGGCTCAAGGCACGCTTTATATTGTCTCTGCCCCTAGCGGCGCAGGGAAATCAAGTCTGATTCAGGCTTTGTTAAAGACGCAACCGCTGTACGACACGCAGGTTTCGGTTTCGCACACCACGCGCGACAGCCGCCCGGGTGAACAGCATGGCGATCATTATTTCTTCGTCTCAAAAGAAGAATTCTGCCGAATGATCGAGCAGGATGCGTTTCTTGAGCACGCCGAAGTGTTCGGCAACTATTACGGTACCTCACGCGCTGCCATTGAGCAGGTGTTGTCGACCGGGGTAGACGTTTTCCTGGATATCGACTGGCAGGGCGCGCAGCAAATTCGTGCCAAAATGCCCCAGGCGCGCAGCATCTTTATTTTGCCGCCGTCGAAGGAAGAACTTGGCCGCCGCCTGCGTGGGCGCGGGCAAGACTCTGACGAAGTGATTGCCAAACGCATGGCGCAAGCCGTGGCGGAAATGACGCACTACGCGGAGTATGACTATTTAATCGTGAACGATGATTTCGATCTGGCCCTGTCCGATCTGAAAACCATAATTCGCGCCGAACGCCTGCGTTTAGGCCGCCAATTACTGCGGCATGACGCTTTAATCAGCAAACTATTGGCAGACTGAAGACAGTTTCAGTATTATGCCCAGTCTTTTCGTCACCTGTGGAGTAGCACAAATATGGCACGCGTAACTGTTCAAGACGCTGTAGAGAAAATTGGTAACCGTTTTGACCTGGTGTTGGTCGCTGCTCGTCGGGCACGTCAAATCCAGACTGGCGGTAAAGATGCACTTGTTCCGGAAGAAAACGACAAGTACACCGTTATCGCGCTGCGCGAAATCGAAGAAGGCCTGATCACCAGCCAGATCCTCGATGTTCGCGATCGTCAGGAACAGCAAGAGCAGGAAGCCGCAGAAATTCAAGCGGTTACCGCGATTGCTGAAGGTCGTCGTTAATTAATTAGACTGCGAGCCTGCCTTGTACCTGTTTGAAAGCCTGAATCTGCTGATTCAACGTTACCTGCCTGAGGAGCAGATTAAGCGCCTCAAACAGGCATACCTCGTTGCACGTGATGCTCACGAGGGACAGACACGCTCCAGCGGTGAGCCCTACATTACTCACCCGGTTGCCGTGGCCTGCATTCTGGCGGAAATGCGTCTCGATCATGAGACGCTGATGGCAGCCCTGCTGCACGACGTCATCGAAGACACCCCGGCCACCTATCAGGATATGGAACAGCTGTTCGGCAAAAGCGTCGCCGAATTGGTTGAGGGCGTATCCAAGCTCGACAAGCTGAAATTCCAGGATAAAAAAGAAGCCCAGGCGGAAAACTTCCGCAAGATGATCATGGCGATGGTGCAGGATATCCGCGTCGTGTTGATCAAGCTGGCTGACCGCACGCACAACATGCGTACCTTAGGTTCGCTGCGCCCCGACAAACGGCGGCGTATTGCGCGTGAAACCCTGGAAATCTACAGCCCACTGGCCCATCGTCTGGGTATTCACCACCTGAAAACCGAGCTGGAAGAGCTGGGTTTTGAGGCGTTGTACCCAAACCGTTATCGCGTAATCAAAGAAGTGGTGAAAGCCGCGCGCGGTAATCGTAAAGAGATGATCCAGAAGATTCTCGCCGAAATCGAAGGGCGATTGACCGAAGCCGGCATCCCCTGCCGCGTCAGCGGGCGAGAAAAACACCTGTATTCCATTTACCTCAAGATGCACCTGAAAGAACAGCGCTTCCATTCGATTATGGATATCTATGCGTTCCGGGTGATCGTGAAAGAGGTGGACACCTGCTACCGCGTGCTGGGTCAGGCTCACAGCCTGTATAAACCGCGCCCGGGCAGGGTCAAAGACTATATCGCCATTCCCAAGGCCAACGGCTATCAATCGCTGCACACTTCACTTATCGGCCCGCATGGCGTCCCGGTAGAGGTGCAGATCCGTACCGAAGATATGGATCAGATGGCCGAAATGGGGGTCGCCGCGCACTGGGCTTATAAAGAAAAAGAACAGGGCGAAACCGGCACCACCGCGCAAATCCGAGCCCAGCGCTGGATGCAGAGCCTGCTGGAGCTGCAACAGAGCGCCGGCAGCTCGTTTGAATTTATTGAGAGCGTCAAATCCGATCTGTTCCCGGATGAGATTTACGTTTTCACCCCGGAAGGCCGCATCGTCGAACTGCCTGCGGGCGCCACCCCGGTCGATTTCGCCTACGCAGTGCATACCGATATCGGCCACGCCTGCGTTGGCGCACGGGTTGATCGTCAGCCATACCCGCTGTCGCAGTCACTGACCAGCGGCCAAACGGTCGAAATCATCACCGCTCCGGGCGCACGGCCAAACGCCGCCTGGCTGAACTTTGTCGTCAGCTCCAAAGCGCGCGCTAAAATTCGCCAGATGTTGAAAAACCTCAAGCGCGATGATTCAGTTGGCCTCGGCCGCCGTTTGTTGAATCATGCGTTGGGCGGCAGTCGCAAACTGGCCGAGATCCCACCGGAAAATATCCAACACGAGTTGGATCGTATGAAGCTGGCGACGCTGGACGATCTGCTGGCTGAAATCGGCCTGGGCAACGCCATGAGCGTCGTGGTCGCGAAAAACCTGCAGGGTGACCAGTCCAATCTGGGCACCTCTTCCGGCGTTCGTAACCTGGCGATCAAGGGCGCAGACGGCGTGCTGATCACCTTTGCCAAATGCTGCCGACCTATTCCGGGTGACCCGATTATCGCCCACGTCAGCCCAGGCAAAGGCCTGGTGATCCACCATGAATCCTGTCGCAATATCCGCGGCTACCAGAAAGAGCCTGAAAAGTTCATGGCGGTAGAATGGGATAAAGACATCGAGCAGGAATTCATTGCCGAGATCAAAGTGGACATGTTCAACCATCAGGGGGCGCTGGCCAACCTGACGGCAGCCATCAATGCGGCTGAGTCCAATATTCAAAGCCTGAATACCGAAGAGAAAGACGGCCGGGTTTATAGCGCCTTTATCCGCTTGACCACCCGCGATCGCATCCATCTGGCAAATATTATGCGTAAAATCCGTATCATGCCGGATGTCATTAAAGTTAACCGTAACCGAAATTAGCGCTTATGAGCCCTGAACGCTATGCGCGGATTTGTGAAATGCTGGCCACCCGGCAGCCGGATTTAACCGTCTGCCTGGAACAGGTTCACAAACCGCATAACGTCTCCGCCATTATCCGCACCGCCGACGCCGTCGGCGTGCATCAGGTGCATGCCGTATGGCCAACCACGCGCATGCGAACCCTGGTTTCCTCCGCCGCCGGCAGCAACAGCTGGGTCAATGTTCAAACCCATCGCACCATCGGCGACGCCGTGACTCACCTGAAAGGCCAGGGCATGCAGATCCTGGCGACTAACCTTTCCGCCCGGGCGGTAGATTTTCGCGAAGTGGATTACACTCGCCCTACCTGCGTCCTGCTGGGCCAGGAAAAAACCGGCATTACCGAAGAAGCGCTGGCGCTTGCCGATCAGGACATCGTCATTCCGATGATCGGCATGGTGCAGTCGCTCAATGTGTCGGTTGCCTCAGCCTTGATCCTGTACGAAGCGCAACGCCAGCGGCAAAATGCCGGTCTATACCGCCGTGAGCACAGTATGCTCGACGCAGAAGAGCAACAGCGTCTGCTGTTTGAAGGCGGCTATCCGGTGCTGGCCAACGTGGCCAAACGTAAAAAACTGCCGCGTCCTCATATTGATCAACAGGGCCAGGTGGTCGCCGATGCCGAATGGTGGGCGGCCATGCAGGCAACGGTACGCAAATGAAAGGCCGTCTGCTGGATGCTGTCCCACTCACCACGCTTTCCGGGGTGGGCGCCAGCCAGGCGGGCAAACTGGCCAAGATTGGCCTGGAAACCATTCAAGATCTGTTGCTGCACCTGCCGCTGCGTTATGAAGACCGCACCCGCCTCTATCCGATAAACGATCTGCAGCCTGGTATTTTTGCCACGGTGGAAGGCGAAGTACTGCGTACCGACATCAGTTTTGGACGCAGGCGCATGCTGACCTGCCAGATCAGCGACGGTACCGGCCTGCTCACCCTGCGTTTCTTCAATTTCAACGCAGCGATGAAAAACAGCCTGGCCACCGGCCGTCGCGTGACCGCCTACGGGGAAGTCAAACGCGGTAACCACGGCGCCGAAATTATTCACCCTGAATATCGCATTCAAGGGGAAAGCAGCGAAGTTGAGCTGCAAGAGTCATTGACACCGGTCTATCCCACCACTGAGGGCATCCGCCAGGCCACGCTGCGCAAGCTGACCGATCAAGCGCTGGAGTTGCTGGATACCTGCGCTATTGCCGAACTGCTGCCGCCGGAACTGAGCGGCGGGCTGATAAGCCTGCCGCAGGCGCTGCATACCCTGCACCGCCCGCCGCCGGATATCCAATTGGCAGATTTGGAACAGGGCAAGCACCCGGCGCAAAAACGTCTGATCCTGGAAGAGCTGTTGGCGCATAACCTCAGCATGCTGGCGGTCCGAGCCGGTGCGCAGAGCTATCAGGCCCTGCCGTTAATGCCCGACGACCGGCTTAAAAAGCAATTCCTCGCCCAGTTGCCCTTTGCCCCCACCGGCGCGCAAGATCGCGTAGTGGCTGATATCGAAGCCGATATGCAAAAAGGCTTCCCGATGATGCGCCTGGTGCAAGGCGACGTCGGCTCCGGCAAAACCCTGGTTGCAGCGCTGGCGGCACTGCGCGCTATCGCTCACGGCAAGCAGGTGGCATTAATGGCCCCGACGGAACTGCTGGCCGAACAGCACGCCAATAATTTCCGCCAGTGGTTTGAGCCGCTGGGGCTGGAGGTTGGCTGGTTGGCCGGCAAGCAAAAAGGCAAGGCGCGTATCGCACAGCAAGAGGCGATTGCCAGCGGGCAGGTCTCCATGGTGGTCGGTACCCACGCCATCTTCCAGGAACAGGTGCAATTTTCCGGTCTGGCGCTGGTGATCATCGATGAACAGCACCGTTTTGGCGTACACCAGCGGCTGGCACTGTGGGAGAAAGGCGAGGAGCAAGGCTTCCATGCCCATCAGTTGATCATGACCGCCACGCCAATCCCCCGCACGCTGGCAATGACGGCCTATGCCGATCTCGACACTTCGGTGATCGACGAACTGCCGCCGGGCAGAACGCCGGTCACTACCGTCGCCATTCCAGACACCCGACGCGCCGATATTATTCAGCGGGTAAAAAGCGCCTGCATGGAAGAAGGCCGACAGGCGTACTGGGTTTGTACGCTGATCGAAGAATCCGAACTGCTGGAAGCTCAGGCAGCGGAAGCCACCTGGGAAGAATTGAAAATCGCACTCCCGGAGCTGAAAGTGGCGCTGGTGCACGGACGCATGAAAGCTCAAGAGAAGCAGGCGGTAATGCAGGCCTTCAAACAGGGCGAACTGCAGCTGTTAGTGGCGACCACGGTCATCGAGGTTGGCGTCGACGTGCCCAATGCCAGCCTGATGATTATCGAAAACCCGGAGCGCCTGGGGCTGGCGCAGTTGCACCAGTTGCGGGGTCGTGTAGGCCGCGGCGCCGTGGCGTCTCACTGCGTATTGTTGTACAAAACGCCGTTGAGCAAAACGGCACAAAAGCGTCTGCAGGTGCTGCGTGACAGCAATGACGGCTTCGTTATTGCCCAACGCGATCTGGAAATCCGTGGTCCCGGCGAACTGTTGGGCACGCGCCAAACCGGCAGCGCAGAGTTCAAAGTGGCGGATTTGCTGCGCGATCAGGCGATGATCCCGGAAGTACAACGCGTCGCTCGCCATATCCACCAGCAGTACCCGGAGCATGCCCAAGCCCTGATTGAGCGCTGGCTACCGGAGAAAGCACGTTACTCCAACGCCTGATTTTCAGGCAGAGAAAAGGCGCCAAATAGGCGCCTTTTTCGTTATTAAGACCGGTTAATCAGCCAATAGCCGGAAACACCGGTAACAACAGATACAGCTTAATCACAATCGCATTGGCGATATCGATAAAGAACGCCCCCACCATAGGCACCACCAGAAACGCCAGGTGCGAGGGACCGAAGCGATCGGTAATCGCCTGCATATTGGCGATCGCCGTAGGCGTGGCTCCCATGCCGAAACCGCAGTGGCCCGCAGCCAGCACCGCTGCATCGTAATTTTTACCCATCACCCGATAGGTAACGAAGATTGCGTACAGCGCCATCACCAGCGTCTGTACGGCCAGGATCGCCAGCATTGGCAGCGCCAGAGAAGCCAGCTCCCACAAACGCAGGCTCATCAGCGCCATCGCCAGAAACAGCGACAGGCTAACGTTGCCCAACACCGATACCGCTCGCTCAAATACGGTATAGAACCCGGTGAAGGCCAGGGTGTTGCTGAGGATCACCCCAACGAACAGCACGCAAACAAAGTTGGGTAATTCAAATACCGTGCCGCTCAGCAAGCCGGCGATAAACTGCCCCAGGCTCAGACAGATGGCGATCATGGCGATAGTTTCAATCATGATCAGCGAGGTGATCAAACGGCCGCTCTCCGGTTTTTCAAAGCCGCTTGGCTGGATGCTGTCATCCGGCGAGCCTTCCGGGGTGGAAGAGTGCTTCACCAGATAACGCGCCACCGGACCGCCAATCAGGCCGCCCAGAACCAGGCCGAAGGTGGCACAGGCCATCGCCACTTCCGTGGCATTTTCAAAGCCGTAGCGTTCGATAAACAGCTTGCTCCAGGCCGCCCCGGTGCCGTGGCCGCCGGACAGGGTAATGGAGCCGGCGATCAGGCCCATCAGCGGGTCCAGACCCAGCATTTTCGCCATGCCGATGCCGATGGCGTTCTGCACCAGCAGCAGGCCCAGCACCACAAACAGGAATACCATTAATGCCTTGCCACCCGCGCGCAACCGCGACAGGTTGGCGTTCAAACCGATGGTGGCGAAGAAGGCCAACATTAACGGGTCTTTCAGCGACATATCGAAGCTGATTTCCCAGTTAACGAACTTTTTCAGGGCTAACAACAGGAGCGCCACCAGTAAACCACCGGCGACAGGAGCGGGAATGGTGTATTTCCTCAACAGGGGGATGCTGGTGACGCATTTGCCCCCAAGGAGCAGAACCAATGTTGCTGCGACTAACGTGCCATAAGTATCAAGATGAAACATCCAGTTACTCCATGTAAGGGAAAAGATCCAATTAATAAATAATAAGTTAGAGAAAACCGCTTAGTTTTTAAAACTTGATGAGTGCAGGATTAGAAGTAAAAAACGCTGATAACACAAGAAAAAATGAACGAAAATGCGACATAAGTGACGATACTGCTAACAAAGCATTAACGCGCAACCGTTTGCTTTTATGGGCCAAATCATTAAAATGCCTGCTTTGCCGTTTCTGGAAATGCCACACCATGACCCAGCCATCCGCCGAGCTCGATGCTGCGCAAAAAGCATCCGCCACTCCCCGCAACAGTGAACTGATTTATCGTCTGGAAGATCGCCCGCCGCTGCCGCAAACGCTGTTTGCCGCCGGTCAGCACCTGCTGGCAATGTTCGTTGCGGTGATCACCCCGGCTCTGCTGATCTGCCAGGCGCTCGGTCTGCCGGCGCAGGACACTCAGCACATTATCAGTATGTCGCTGTTCGCCTCCGGCCTGGCCTCTATTTTACAAATAAAAACCTGGGGGCCCGTCGGCTCGGGCTTGCTGTCGATTCAGGGCACCAGCTTTAACTTTGTTTCGCCGCTGATTATGGGCGGGCTGGCGCTGAAAAACGGCGGCGCGGACGTCCCCACAATGATGGCTGCGTTGTTCGGTACGCTGATGGTCGCCTCCTGCACCGAGATCCTGCTGTCACGCGTGTTGCATTTGGCACGGCGAATCATCACTCCGCTGGTTTCCGGCATTGTGGTGATGATTATCGGCTTGTCGCTGATCCAGGTCGGACTGACCTCCATCGGCGGTGGCTATGCCGCGATGAACGGGGGCAGCTTCGGCGCGCCCAAAAATCTGCTGCTGGCCGGTGCGGTTCTACTGGTCATTATCCTGCTTAACCGTCAGCGCAATCCCTATCTGCGCGTTGCGTCGTTGGTGATTGCCATGGCGGTGGGCTATCTGCTGGCCTGGGCCATGGGCATGCTGCCAGAAAGCCAGCCGACTCCCGAAACGGCAGCAATCATCATTCCGACCCCGCTGTATTACGGCCTGGGCTTTGACTGGAATTTGCTGTTGCCGCTGATGCTGATCTTTATGGTCACCTCGCTGGAAACTATCGGCGATATCACCGCGACCTCTGACGTGTCGGAACAACCGGTCAGTGGCCCACTGTATATGAAACGCCTTAAGGGCGGCGTACTGGCCAACGGCCTGAACTCCATGCTGTCGGCGGTGTTCAATACCTTCCCCAACTCCTGCTTCGGTCAGAACAATGGCGTGATCCAACTGACCGGCGTCGCCAGCCGCTACGTCGGCTTCGTGGTGGCGCTGATGCTGATCGCGCTGGGGTTGTTCCCGGCGGTGGCCGGCTTCGTGCAGCACATTCCTGAACCGGTGTTGGGCGGCGCCACCCTGGTGATGTTCGGCACCATTGCAGCCTCCGGGGTTCGCATCGTGTCTCGTGAACGCCTGAACCGTCGTGCAATCATGATTATGGCGCTGTCGTTGGCCGTGGGCATGGGCGTATCCCAGCAGCCGCTGATCTTGCAGTTCGCACCAGACTGGCTGAAAACATTGCTCTCCTCAGGCATTGCTGCCGGCGGCATCACCGCCATCGCGCTGAACCTGCTGTTCCCGCAGGAGCATGAGAAACAATAATCCGTCACGCCTCCTGTCACAAACGGCCGCTTGCGGCCGTTTTTTATTGCCTATCAGACCATTGCACTTGAGATGCCAGCCCAATTGCGGCATAAACAGGGTATCTTTTTTGACCGACGCGGATGTAGACGATGAAATTTATCGGAAAACTGTTGCTGACGTTGTTGCTGCTGGTCGTGCTTGCCATTGCACTGCTGTACGTCATAGGACAAACCCGTTGGGCCGCGGGCTGGGTCAGCCGCTGGGTCAGCGATAACAGCGACTACCGTCTGTCGGTGGCGGCCATCTCGCATTCATGGAACCAACCGGGCCAAATCAGTCTGGAAGACGTTCAGTTAACCAAAAAAAATCAGCCGCAAGCGCTGGTGACCAAACGGCTGGATCTCGGCCTCAGCCTGCGCCAAATTACCGAACCTCGCTATTTCCACAGCGTCACGCTGCGTGACGGCACGCTGAATCTGCAACAGCAAGACGCGGCAATGCCGATACAGGCCGACGTGCTGCAACTGAGCAATATGACGCTGCAATCCAACGATGAAACCTGGCAGCTCAACGCGCAACAGGTCAACGCCGGCATCACGCCATGGCAACCCAAAGCCGGCCATCCGCTAGGTGATAACAATCAGTTCCAGTTCAGCGCCGGCTCGATGACGCTCAACGGTATTCCTGCCTCTCAGGTGCTGGTCCAGGGCGAGCTGAAACAAAATCAGCTGTTGCTCAGCAATTTCGGCGCCGACCTGGCGCAGGGGGATTTGACCGGCGTAGCCACTCGCGCCGCCGACGGCAGTTGGCAGGTAGAGCGCCTGAGACTCAGCGGCGTGCGCATGCAGACACCGCTGACACTGGAGCAGTTCTGGCAACGTTTTACCGCTCTGCCCCCCGTTACGCTCAAACGTTTTGATCTGATCGATGCCCGGCTGGAAGGCAAGGAGTGGGCATTCAACGATCTCGACCTGTCGCTGCAAAACGTCACCTTCCAGAAGGGCGACTGGAACAGCCAGGACGGTTCGCTGAACTTCAACGCCAGCGACCTGATCAATGGCAGTTTCCATCTGATTGATCCGATCATGAGTATGCGACTGTCGCCGGCCGGCATCGCCATTCAGCAATTCACCACCCGCTGGGAGGGCGGGTTATTGCGTACCTCCGGCAACTGGCTGCGCGCCAACAACCGCTTGCAGTTGGATGAGGTGGCAGTGGCCGCGCTGGAATATACATTGCCTATCGACTGGCGCGGATTGTGGTTGCAGCCGCTGCCGAACTGGCTGGCGGAGGTGTACGTCAACAAGCTGACCACCAACCGTAATCTGATCATCGATATCAACCCAGACTTCCCGTTCCAGATCACCGCACTGGACGGCTATGGCAGTAACCTGCTGCTGGCGCGCGACCACCAGTGGGGTATCTGGTCCGGCACGCTGAATTTGAACGGCAGTGAAGCTACCTTCAACAAGATTGACGTTCGCCGCCCATCGCTGGCGCTGAACGCCAATGACGGGCAAATCAACGTCACCGAACTCAGTGCCTTTATGCCCCAAGGGCTGTTGGATGCCAAAGCCATCGTCGAACAGCTGCCGGGCAAGCCTTTTACGCTGTCGCTGAACGGGCGTTCGGTACCGGTGAACACCCTGCAACAGTGGGGATGGCAAGCGGTTCCGCTGGAAGGAGACGGTAACCTGCAATTGCAGTTGAAAGGTTTGTTGAACAGCGATGGGCCATTTAAGGCTTCATTGCAGGGCAGCTTGCAGGCCACTGCCGCCGATGGCCAGACGGTCAATCAGCAACTGCCTTAATCCTGGATGGGCCCTCTCCGCATAGAGAGGGCCTGGATATTAACTGTCTATCGCCTCACAGCCGCCCTGATCCAGGGGCACTTCCGGCTCGGCCGGCAACACCATGTAAGTGCCTTCAAATACCGCACCTTTGTCGTCGTCACCAAACAGATGGACTTCCGCCTGCACGCGAGCGCGGCGGCCACGGGCCAAACGGGCCAGATCGCCGCTTAGCGAGCTGAGATCCGCTACTGCGCGGGGCCGGCCAGTGATGGGTTTGCTGTAACGGATATGGGCATCCGCCAGAATGATGGTGCCGCCCAGATGTCTTTCACGCAGCAACAACCAGATCAGGCCCCAGGCGGTCAGCGTGGCCAGAGAGAACAGGCTGCCGGCAAACAACGTATGGTGCGGGTTCTGGTTGCCAATCTCCGGCATGGTGGTGACAAAGCGCTGGCCGGTATATTGGCTGATGCGCACTCCCATCTTCTCGCTGAGCGGAATGTGATCGTACCAGGCCTGCTGCAGCTGGCCGCACCAGTCGGGGCGATGCAGGATATCGTCCAGCGTCGCCACCGGCTTGATCATCAGGAAATGGCGAATCGGCGTGGTTTGCGGCGCCGTGATCTCACCCTGATTCACGAAACCGAGTTTGGCGAAGAAATCCACAGCGTCTTCACGGGCGCTACAGACTACGCGCTTCACGCCTTCCTGACGCGCCACGGACTCCAGCGTCATGGCTACCAGCGTCCCCAGGCCTTTATCCTGCACCGTCGGGTCTACCGCCAGAAAACGAATCGCGGCTTCGTTATCGGCATTGATGTACAGCCGCCCAATGGCAACAATTTTACCACTCTCGTCCACCACCATCTGGTGGTGTGCCATGGCGTCGTAGGCATCCTTTTCCGACCCCACCGGCTGGTGCAACGGCTTGCGCAGCATTTCCCAGCGGAACTGGTAATACTCTTTCAGTTCTTGCTCTGTTACCGGTACTCGTAGGTGATACATAGACGCCTTCTCTCTCAGAATTCTTAGACTTGAAGCCAAAACGTCACCGGCCCGTCGTTCACCAGCGCGACTTTCATGTCGGCCGCAAACTCACCGGTTTGGGTTTCGATACCGCGTTCGCGGCACTGGCCAACAAAATATTGGTATAACCGATCGGCCTCCTGCGGTACCGCACCGCGAGAGAAACTTGGACGCATACCTTTTTGCGTGTCGGCCACCAGCGTGAACTGCGAGACCACCAGCAAACTGCCTCCTGCCTGTTGGACGTTGAGATTCATTTTGTCGTTCTCATCGCCAAAGATGCGGTAGCCCAGCACGCGCTCACACAGGCGCACGGCCTTTTGCTCGTTATCGTCCTGCTCCACGCCCAATAACACTAACAAACCGGGACCTATGTTGCCTACCGTCTGGCCTTCCACCGTGACGCTGGCATTTAATACCCGTTGAATTAACGCAATCATAACTGCCCTTCTGATGACTGTTCTTGTTGTGCCTTTTGCTGTCGGTAGTCGCGGTATTCCCCAATGGTAACCGTGATTTCCGCGCCGAGTAACACGATACACCAGCTCCAGTAGACCCAAAGGAATAAAATGGGGATCACGGCCAAGACGCCGTAAATCAGCTGATAAGAAGGGAACATGGTGACATAAAGCGCAAACCCCTTCTTACCCAGCTCAAACAGCAAACCGGCCACCAGCGCACCAATCAACGCATCCTTGGGCGGCACCCGTACCGTCGGCACGATGCAATACAGCAGCCAGAACGATATCCACGACAGGATCAGCGGGAAGATCCGCAGCACCTGATCCACCAGGCTGTTGACGCCGGTCTGCGCCAGCCAGTTAAGTGACAACAGATAGGAACTGATCGCCATGCTGGCGCCCACCAGCAGCGGCCCCAGAGTCAGCACCATCCAGTAAACGGCGAATGAAAACACGATCGGTCGCTGATTCTTGCTGCGCCAGATGGTGTTGAGCACGCTGTCCACCGACGAGATCAGCAACAGCGCAGTGACTATCAGGCCGCAGGTCCCGACGGCGGTCATCTTGTTGGAGTTGGCGACAAACTGCTCCAGATAACTTTGGATCACGTTGCCGGCGGCCGGCATGAAATTGGAAAATATGAAGCTTTTCAGCTGAACGCTGATGTCGGAGAACATCGGGAACGCGGCAAACAACGCGAACACTACGGTCACCAGGGGCACCAGTGACAGCAGTGAGACATAGGCCAGATGGCCCGCCAACATGGTCAGGCCATCGCTGTCGACACGTTTAATCAGCAGTCGTAAAAAGGTGACGCTGGGTTTGATCGAAGCGGGCAGCTTCTTGCGGCGGAAAAACGACATGGCCACTCCTTGATGTCAGTTTGTACGCCTTAAGCTTAACCCTTTGCGGTCATTGGGCAAAATAAGCCGGTACTACGTCGCGGTCGGTCACGTGAACAGTTTTGATGCCGAGCGCCTGTGCGGCGGCGACGTTATCCGGGTGATCGTCAAAGAACACCGCGTCGTCCGGCGAGGTATTTTCTGCATCCAGTACGTGCAGATAAATGTTGGCGTCCGGCTTGCGCATGCCAAGATCCTGCGACAAATAAAGATGATCGGCGGCTTCGGCCACCTGCGGATAGTGCTGCGGCCAGTAATTGCAGTGCAAACGGTTGGTGTTCGATAACACCACCACCCGGTGACCTTCACTGCGCAGGCGCTTCATGATGTCGATCACTTCTGGGCGCAGGGCGACAAACACCGCCTGCCAACCGGTAGCGAACTGCTCGAAACTGAGGGCAATCCCCATTTCGGCGCTCAGCCGTTCGGCAAAGTCTTCATCGCTGATTTCACCGCGCTCGTGCTGCTGAAACAACTCGCCCATGGCAAAACGTTCGGACAAGACCGCCAGTGGCGTACCGCTCAAACTGCTCCATACACCCAGTACACGTTTGAAATCGATATCGACGATCACATTACCTAAATCAAAGATATACAGCATAGTCCTCTCCTGATGGGCCGGTGAGATTTTACTGTAGCGGGAAAAGCAGGGGCTGAATAGAGAGCGGATGGAAAAGCGTATAGCACGCGGCAGAAATGGGAAAAGACAGAGGAAAAAACTCAGGGCGCTGGCGCGCCCTAAGTGTTGCAGACCCAATCAGCGGTTAAGCTTCTTTAGGACCACGGCTTGCACGCTTACGATCGTTTTCCGTCAGGTGACGCTTACGGATACGGATCGAGGTTGGCGTAACTTCTACCAGTTCGTCATCATCGATGAATTCCAGAGCTTGCTCCAGAGTCATTTTGATAGCCGGAACCAGGGTAGTGGCTTCGTCAGTACCGGAAGCACGCATGTTGGTCAGCTTCTTACCGGTCAGGCAGTTGACGGTCAGGTCGTTGGAACGTGAGTGAATACCGATGATCTGGCCTTCATACACTTCCGCACCGTGACCCAGGAACAGCTTGCCGCGATCTTGCAGACCGAACAGGGCGAACGCTACCGCTTTACCCTGACCGTTGGAGATCAGCACGCCGTTCTGGCGCTGGCCAACTTCACCCGGACGCACGTCGTCGTAGTGGCTGAAGGTGGAGTACAGCAGACCGGTACCGGAGGTCATGGTCATGAACTCGTTACGGAAGCCAATCAAGCCGCGGCTTGGGATCACGTAGTCGAGACGCACACGGCCTTTACCGTCTGGATCCATGTTTTTCAGGTCAGCTTTACGCTCACCCATGGCTTGCATGACGGAACCCTGGTGCTGTTCTTCGATGTCCAAGGTCACGTTTTCGAACGGCTCTTGTTTACGACCATCGATTTCACGGAAGATTACTTTCGGACGGGATACCGCCAGTTCGAAACCTTCACGACGCATGTTTTCGATCAGAACCGACAGGTGAAGTTCACCACGGCCAGATACGCGGAATGCATCAGCATCTTCAGTTTCTTCAACGCGCAGTGCCACGTTGTGCACCAGTTCCTTGTTCAGACGCTCAAGGATTTGACGCGAAGTCACAAACTTACCTTCTTTACCGCAGAATGGTGAGGTGTTGACGTTGAAGAACATGGTTACGGTTGGCTCATCTACAGACAGCGCCGGCAGTGCTTCCACTGCAGAGGTGTCACAGATGGTGTCGGAAATGTTCAGCTCGCCCAGACCGGTGATAGCGATGATGTCGCCCGCTTCAGCCAGGGTAGATTCGATACGCTCCAGACCCATGTGGCCCAGCACTTTGCCCACTTTACCGTTGCGAGTTTTACCTTCGCTATCGATGATGGTGACCTGCTGGTTTGGCTTCACTTTACCGCGCTTGATACGGCCGATACCGATCACGCCCAGGTAGTTGTTGTAGTCCAACTGGGAGATTTGCATCTGGAATGGCGCTTCGAGCTCAACCTGCGGTGCAGACACGTGGTCTACGATCGCTTGATACAGCGGGGTCATGTCTTCCGCCATTTCGTTGTGGTCAGTACCCGCGATCCCCATCAATGCAGAAGCATAGATGATTGGGAAGTCGAGCTGCTCGTCGGTCGCGTCGAGGTTAACGAACAGGTCGAAGACCTGATCAACAACCCAATCAGGACGTGCGCCCGGACGGTCAACCTTGTTGATTACCACGATCGGCTTCAGACCATTAGCGAAGGCTTTTTTGGTCACGAAGCGGGTTTGCGGCATTGGGCCATCCATTGCATCCACAACCAGCAGCACCGAGTCAACCATTGACATCACACGCTCAACCTCACCGCCGAAGTCGGCGTGTCCTGGGGTATCCACGATGTTGATGCGGTAGTCTTTCCAATTAATGGCGGTGTTTTTTGCGAGGATGGTAATCCCACGCTCTTTCTCCAAATCGTTGGAGTCCATTACGCGTTCGGTGGCTTCTACACGCTCTCCGAAAGTACCGGATTGTTGCAGCAGCTTATCAACCAGGGTGGTCTTACCATGGTCAACGTGGGCAATAATGGCGATGTTACGCAAATTTTCGATCACAGCTTTGCCTCAGGCATTAGAAATAGCGCGCTATTGTACACGTATTAAGCGAGGGACTAAACAAGATCACAACAGTCTCTTATAAACAACTGTGTACAGGTCAGTATGTGATCCCTTTCACGGTGCAAAAAGCAGCATCCGGTGCACTTTTGCACCATTACAGTGCCCCACCCCGCATTGATTGCACCATTTAAGTGCAAAACGTCACTGATGGTGCATACTGATTCTGTGCAAAACCCGCACAGAAAGGCGATTAAAGCGCTTTGGCAAAGTTGGCACAGTTTTCGCTTTAGTCTTTTCAAGGCAAAAAAAGCCAGTTCCACAGATTCGTTCCACGACGACGACAATGATAAATCCGGGAGAGTTAAGTATGTCCGCTGAACACGTTTTGACGATGCTGAATGAGCATGAAGTGAAATTCGTAGACCTGCGTTTCACTGACACCAAGGGTAAAGAACAACACGTCACCATCCCGGCTCATCAGGTAAATGCCGACTTCTTCGAAGAAGGTAAAATGTTTGACGGTTCCTCGATCGGCGGTTGGAAAGGCATCAACGAATCTGACATGGTGCTGATGCCAGACGCCAGCACTGCGGTACTGGATCCGTTCTTCGAAGAATCCACCCTGATCATTCGCTGCGACATCCTCGAGCCAGGCACCATGCAAGGCTACGATCGTGACCCACGCTCTATCTCCAAGCGTGCAGAAGATTTCCTGCGCTCTTCCGGCATCGCGGACACCGTCCTGTTCGGGCCAGAGCCAGAATTCTTCCTGTTCGACGACATTCGTTTCGGCAGCAGCATCCGCGGTTCCCACGTGGCCATCGACGATATCGAAGGCGCATGGAACTCCGGCACCCAATACGATGGCGGCAACAAAGGCCACCGTCCGGCAGTCAAAGGCGGTTACTTCCCGGTTCCTCCGGTCGATTCCTCACAGGACATCCGTTCTACCATGTGTCTGACCATGGAAGAAATGGGCCTGGTCGTTGAAGCGCACCACCACGAAGTGGCAACCGCAGGTCAGAACGAAGTGGCAACCCGCTTCAACACCATGACCAAGAAAGCCGACGAAATCCAAATCTACAAATACGTGGTCCACAACGTGGCTCACGCATTTGGCAAAACCGCGACCTTCATGCCGAAGCCAATGTTCGGTGATAACGGTTCCGGCATGCACTGCCACATGTCGCTGTCCAAGAACGGGACTAACCTGTTCGCCGGCGACAAATACGGCGGCCTGTCTGAGACTGCCCTGTTCTACATCGGCGGTATCATCAAGCACGCTAAAGCGATCAACGCCCTGGCCAACCCGACCACCAACTCTTACAAGCGTCTGGTCCCAGGCTACGAAGCTCCGGTCATGCTGGCTTATTCTGCCCGTAACCGTTCCGCTTCCATCCGTATCCCAGTGGTTGCCAGCCCGAAAGCGCGCCGTATCGAAGCCCGTTTCCCGGATCCAGCGGCTAACCCGTACCTGTGCTTCGCGGCCCTGCTGATGGCAGGCCTGGACGGTGTGATCAACAAAATCCACCCTGGCGATGCCATGGACAAAAACCTGTATGACCTGCCACCGGAAGAAGAAGCTGAAATTCCAAAAGTTGCAGGTTCCCTGGATGAAGCGCTGGCAGCACTGAGCGAAGACCGCGAGTTCCTGACCCGTGGCGGCGTATTCACCGACGACGCTATCGATGCTTACATCGATCTGCGCAAAGAAGAGATGGACCGCGTTCGCATGACGCCACACCCGGTTGAATTCGAACTGTACTACAGCGTTTAAGCTTTACCGCGCCGTCTGCGGACGGCGCCCAGATTTAGTTGTCTTTTTTTGTTGCCGTGGAAACTTTCAGCCCATCTTCGGATGGGTTTTTTTCTCCACCGTATTTTCTGCAAAACTATTCCATACCACGTGCATAACGGATGGAGTAGGATAGATGCACTAAAAAGGTGCAGGAGTCTGCTGTATGGCAACTGGCAAGCTGCCCGATGCTGGGCAGATCCTCAATTCTCTCATCAACAGCATCCTGCTGTTGGATGATGATCTGGCGATTCATTACGCCAATCCGGCAGCACAACAACTGCTGGCGCAAAGTTCTCGTAAACTTTTCGGTACACCCTTGCCCGATTTGCTCGGTTATTTCTCACTGAACGTCGATCTGATGCGTGAGAGCCTGCATGCCGGTCAGGGCTTTACCGATAACGAAGTGACCCTGGTGGTTGACGGGCGTGCGCATATCCTCTCCCTGACCGCACAGGCACTGCCTGATGGCTATATCCTGATCGAGCTGGCGCCCATGGATAACCAACGCCGCTTGAGCCAGGAACAACTTCAGCACGCCCAGCAAGTTGCGGCCCGCGATCTGGTCCGTGGCCTGGCGCATGAAATTAAAAACCCGCTTGGCGGACTGCGCGGCGCGGCACAGCTGCTGGCCAAGGCACTGCCCGATCCGTCGCTGACTGAATACACCAAGGTGATCATTGAGCAGGCCGACCGCTTGCGCAACCTGGTCGATCGCCTGCTCGGCCCGCAGCGGCCGGGCCAGCACATAACCCAAAGCATTCATCAGGTGGCAGAGCGAGTGTGCCAACTGGTGTCGCTGGAGAAGCCGGATAACGTGACGCTGGTGCGGGACTACGACCCGAGCCTGCCAGAGATGGCGCACGACCCGGATCAAATCGAACAGGTATTGCTGAACATTACCCGCAATGCACTGCAGGCGCTGGGAGAAACAGGCGGCACCATCACGCTGCGCACTCGCACCGCTTTCCAGATTACCCTGCACGGCACCCGCTACCGGTTAGCGGCACGTATCGACGTAGAAGATGACGGCCCCGGCGTGCCGGCGCAGTTGCAAGACACGCTGTTTTACCCGATGGTCAGCGGCCGCGAAGGCGGAACCGGCCTGGGATTATCCATCGCCCGTAATCTTATCGATCAGCATTGCGGAAAAATTGAATTTAACAGTTGGCCAGGACATACCGAATTCTCGGTTTACCTGCCTATTCGCCAGTGAGGTTTTCTATGCAACGAGGGATAGTCTGGATCGTCGATGACGATAGCTCCATCCGCTGGGTGCTTGAACGCGCGCTCACTGGAGCCGGTGTGAGCTGCGTGACCTTCGACAGTGGCAATGCGGTGCTCGAAGCCCTGGCCACGCAAACTCCTGACGTGTTGCTGTCTGACATCCGCATGCCGGGTATGGATGGCCTTGCGTTGCTCAAGCAGATCAAACAGCGTCATCCGATGCTTCCGGTCATCATAATGACGGCGCATTCGGATCTCGACGCCGCCGTCAGCGCCTACCAGCAAGGGGCATTCGATTACCTGCCGAAACCCTTTGATATTGATGAAGCCGTGGCGCTGGTTGAACGCGCCATCAGCCATTATCAGGAACAGCAGCAGCCTGCGCGCAGCCAACCAGCCAACGATCCGGTGGCAGACATCATCGGTGAAGCCCCGGCGATGCAGGACGTGTTCCGCATCATCGGCCGCCTGTCGCGTTCGTCGATCAGCGTACTGATCAACGGCGAATCAGGTACCGGTAAAGAGCTGGTTGCCCATGCCCTGCACCGTCACAGCCCGCGCGCCAAATCGCCCTTTATTGCGCTGAATATGGCGGCGATCCCCAAAGACCTGATCGAGTCCGAACTGTTCGGGCATGAAAAAGGGGCCTTTACCGGCGCCAATCAGATCCGTCAGGGTCGCTTTGAGCAGGCCGACGGCGGGACCTTGTTCCTGGATGAAATCGGCGATATGCCGCTGGATGTGCAAACCCGCCTGCTGCGGGTGCTGGCAGATGGCCAGTTCTATCGGGTCGGTGGTTATGCCCCGGTGAAGGTGGACGTGCGCATCATCGCCGCCACCCACCAGAACCTGGAACTGCGGGTACAGGAAGGTAAATTCCGTGAGGATTTGTTCCATCGCCTGAACGTGATCCGCGTGCACCTTCCGCCGCTGCGTGAACGTCGTGAGGATATTCCGCGTCTGGCGCGTTACTTCCTGCAGGTGGCGGCAAAGGAGCTGGGTGTGGAAGCGAAGAACCTGCATCCGGAGACTGAAACTGCACTGACGCGCCTGCCATGGCCCGGTAACGTTCGCCAGTTGGAGAACACCTGCCGCTGGTTAACCGTGATGGCCGCCGGGCAGGAGGTGCTGATTCAGGATCTGCCGAGTGAGCTGTTTGAAACCTCTGCGCCAGAAACGCCCGGGCATAGCCTGCCGGACAGTTGGGCCACTCTGCTGGCACAGTGGGCAGACCGCGCGCTGCGTTCCGGTCATCAAAACCTGCTGTCGGAAGCGCAACCGGAGATGGAACGCACCTTGCTCACCACCGCACTGCGTCATACCCAAGGGCATAAGCAGGAAGCTGCCCGTTTGCTGGGCTGGGGGCGCAATACGTTAACGCGTAAGCTGAAAGAATTGGGAATGGAATAGTTTGCGGCATTGATGATAGAAAATACAATCAAGCGCACAAAAAAACGGCTATTTCAGGCTTTACAGCCGATGGGGCCGCAGTATGATCGGGGCGCACACCCTGGAGGCTTCCATGCTGGATTCGTTAATCGCATTCATTTCTCAAGGCGCAGAACTGGGTTCTGCCGCCAGCCACACGCCGCAGGCAGCCGTTGCTGCGGTACTGTGCGCCGCCCTGATTAATTTCTTCAGTTAAAACAACGGCCGCGAAAGCGGCCGTTGTTTTACTCATCAAATAACCCGAGAGAATTGCTGGGTGCGGGCCTGTTGACGCAGGTAGATATCAAAACACATGCAAATATTGCGGATCAGTAACCGGCCGCGCGGCGTAACCTGAATGCCCTGCTCGTCACGCTCCACCAGTCCATCACGTTCAAACGGCGCCAGCAATTGTAAATCCTCGGCAAAATAATCGGCAAAGTCGATGCCGAACTGATGTTCTATGGCCTGATAGTCCAGTTTGAAGTTGCAGATCAGCGTTTTGATCACCTCACGCCGCAAGCAGTCGTCTTCAGTCATCGCCAGGCCACGCCACAGTGCATGACCTTGTGCTTCGACGCTACTGTAATAAACCTTCAGCTCTTTCTGGTTCTGCGCATAGCTGTCCCCCAGCATGCTGATGGCGGAGACGCCCAGTCCCAGCAAATCACTATCGCCCTGGGTGGTGTACCCCTGGAAGTTACGGTGAAGTTTCCCTTCGCGCTGCGCCACCGCCAACTCATCGTCCGGTCGTGCGAAATGATCCATACCGATAAACTGATAACCCGATTCGGTCAGGGAAGCTATGGTGTGCTGCAAGATATCCAGTTTCTGCTGCGCGCTCGGCAGATCTGCGTCTTTGATTTTGCGCTGGGCAGCAAACAGATTCGGCATATGGGCATAGTTAAATACGCTCAGGCGATCCGGGTTTAACGCGGCCACCCGCTGCAGGGTGTAAGCAAAGCTCTCTGGTGTTTGCTTTGGCAAGCCGTAGATCAGGTCGATATTGGTGGAATTAAAACCAAGCGCTTTAGCGCGGGCAATCAGGGCAAAGATAAAGGCTTCATCCTGCTCGCGGTTCACCAGCCGCTGCACCTCTTTATTGAAGTCCTGCACCCCCATGCTCAGGCGATTAAAACCTTCGCTGCGTAAATGATCGAGCACATCCAGCTCAATCTCACGCGGATCGACTTCGATCGACATTTCGGCATCGGGGAGGAAATCAAAGTGTTGGCGCAGCATCGCTACCAGCTGGCTGATTTGTGTCTTGCTCAGATAGGTTGGCGTACCGCCGCCCCAGTGCATCTGGCCGACCTTACGCCCGGCAAACAAAGGCGCGCGCTGAGCGATTTCCTTTGCCAGCACCGCCAGATATTCATCAGCCTTGTGCGTTTGACGCGTCACCAGCTTGTTGCAACCACAGAAATAGCAGAGCTTGTGGCAGAAAGGGATATGCACGTACAGCGACAAAGGGCGCTCAGGATAACGCGTCGCGGCGCGTTGAAACGCCGCTTCGTCGTAGCTCTGGTTGAACTCCAGCGCTGTGGGGTATGAGGTGTAACGCGGCCCTGAATAGTTATATTTCTGGATCAGGGCCAGATCCCAGACAATTGCCTGCTCTGACATGCTCACTCCTTCCGATATTTTTTTCTACCGGGCCGGGAAATGGGCAGTGGTCTACGCTGTCTGGCCGCGGAAGCGCTGCGAAAACGCGTTTTGCGTTTGGACAGCCGCCATAGTTTACCGAATAACCACAGCAGATAACACATCAAGAGTAGGGCTATTGACGGGATCAGCCACATGACGCGTTAAATTACGTCTTTCGGGTTACCGCCTTTCAGCAGTTTCAGGATATCTTCCTTTTTCTCTTCTTCTTCGTCGTCTTCATCGTCGCCCAGCTCAATGCCCAGTTGCTCCATCAGGGCATCGATACGATCCAGAGTCTGATCAACATAAGCCTGATCTTCTGCGCTCAGCGTCTCGCCGTCGTCAATACGATCCAGCAGTGCGTCCAGACGCTCATCATTTTCCAGCTTCGCCAACTCTTCTTCCGGCGACAGACGCGGTTTGGCTTCGGCCTTAGGTTTAGGCTGCGGCTTGGCTTTTGGCTTGGCTTCAGCCACCAATGCTACCGGCACTTTACTGCCAATGCGCGGGTCTTTGGTCTGTGCGCCGGCCTTGTTCTTTTGATTGGCAGACTCCACCTGGGTGCGAGAACCGGAAGCAAGGCCACGGCGCTTTTTCAGACGTTTGCGCTCACGGGCTTCCTGATCGAGCTCCACACGGCTTTTCTTTTTGGTTTTCGACGTCGCCGCGCTGCTGCGTGGGGCGCGAGGTGCTTTTGATGGCTGGTTCATAGCGTATGCTCTTAGGTATGTAGATTCAGTATAGAGATAGATGCTATACGATTGCGGCGGAATCTAGCAGAAAGCGAACAAAGAAAAAAGGCGGCAGGTTAAACCCGCCGCCTTTTTGCACCCTCTTTCGAAGGATATTCCTGCTACGCATTCCGTGCGCACACTCAACATCCTGGTTTTTCCTTCTGCTATAACCGCATTCCCTGCCGCACTACTTCCTTCATCCTGAAGGGAAAATCGTCCATGGAGAGATCCGTTCGCGTTCACTCTTCCTGAGTTTGCTTCCTGCTGGCATCCCAATTGCGGTAACTTCACCTTCCTTGTGCTATTTGCAAATTCTATGCAAATAGATCCATTCCTTTGGTTATTCATCCTGACACTCATTAGCACGTCCCGTGCTCTCCTTGAGATTTATCACCCTTCCCGGATGTTCCTTAATCCTGCACAGTCCTGTGCTGCAAGTTACTTTACGCTATCAGGGGTCAGGCTCAAGGCACCTGCCGTGTAATGAGCTGATAAAAATACGCATCGGAGAATTAACCTAATGTTTTATAATAAAAAGAATAAAAACAACTTTCGAATAAAAGCGACATTACCCCCTATTCGAATGGCAAATGTCTCACAAGCCCGCCCCACATAAATTGCCACACCCCACTGGCCCGGCGCTTAAAAACAGAGAAACACACCATTTTTAGCGCTGATGCAGTTATAATCGCCAACCAGTTAGCCATCCTCACGGAGACGAAAAATTTTGACCAGCAAGAATTACAATTATCATGTGACCCATTTCGTCACCAGTGCGCCCGATATTCGCCATCTGCCGGGGGATGAAGGTATTGAAGTTGCGTTCGCCGGTCGTTCTAATGCCGGTAAGTCCAGTGCGTTAAATACCCTGACCAATCAAAAAGGCCTGGCACGTACCAGTAAAACGCCGGGGCGCACCCAGCTCATCAACCTGTTTGAAGTGGAAGAAGGCATTCGCCTGGTCGACCTGCCGGGTTATGGTTACGCCGAAGTGCCTGAAGAGATGAAACGCAAATGGCAGCGAGCGCTGGGTGAATACCTGCAAATGCGCAACTGCCTGAAAGGCCTGGTGGTGCTGATGGACATCCGCCATCCGTTGAAAGATCTCGACCAGCAGATGATCCAATGGGCTGTCGATGTCGGCACGCCAGTTCTGGTTCTGCTGACCAAAGCGGACAAACTGGCATCTGGCGCGCGTAAAGCGCAACTGAATATGGTGCGTGAAGCGGTAGTGCCGTTTATGGGCGATATCCAGGTGGAAGCCTTCTCTTCACCGAAAAAAATCGGCGTCGACAAACTGAGCCAAAAACTGAATACCTGGTTTAACGAGATCCCACCGGAAGTGCTGCCGGAAGATGACGACACTGCCGGCGAATAAAATGCCGCAGGTGCCGTGATAGCCGATGTGGAAACGCATCGGCTTTTTTACGCCTGCCATTCGAGATGCAGGCTCTTTTCGTTATCTAATTACAATTCTGATAGAAATCCATCATAAATTCTTATGGTGGTTTGGCATTGAGAATGCCGATGAGCAAGCCATATCGGGAGATAAACCGAAGGAAAGAGGTCGCGGGGGAATAAGAAGAACCTATGGTTTGGCTTTGTTTTTACAATAAAAAACGCCCCAGTCAATACTGACTGGGGCGGCTAAATATTCAGCCAAATCCGATTACGTGAAGTAAAAGGTCTGAAAGATAGAACATCTTACCTCTGTACCCTACGCCAGTAACTCTACATGATTTTTTCGCAGTGCAAAAGAATTTTTTGTAGTTTACTTACACAGTTTGGCGCGTAATAACGGCGAGGTTGGGGAAACAATCGCCGTATCCTGTAGCTTAATTACAAAAACTGCTTAGGTTATCGCCAGTTAGCCCATCCTTTAAGAACGAGGCCGGTGAACGACCGCACAATCAGTGAGCTTCGTCCCAGTTGGCCCCCACGCCAACATCCACTTTCAGTGGGACAGCCAGAGTCATGCTGTTTTCCATCAGCTCGCGAATGCGTTGGTTAGAGGCTTCCAGCACCGACTCATGTACCTCGAACACCAATTCATCGTGCACCTGCATGATCATACGCACCAAGGGTTCTTCCTGAGCTTGCAGCCAGGCGTCCACTTCGATCATCGCACGCTTGATGATATCGGCAGCCGTTCCTTGCATAGGGGCGTTAATCGCCGCGCGTTCGGCAGCCTTACGTCGCATACCGTTACTGGAGCTGACATCCGGCAGATAGAGACGGCGGCCGTCCAACGTGCTGACGTAGCCCTGGCTGGCAGCCTGCTGGCGGGTGCGCTCCATATATTCCAATACGCCCGGATAACGCTCGAAGTAGAGATCCATGTAGCGCTGTGCTTCACCACGCGGAATACCCAATTGCCGCGCCAGACCAAACGCGCTCATGCCATAAATCAGGCCAAAGTTAATCGCCTTGGCGCTGCGGCGCTGTTCGTGGGTCACTTTATCGAGCGGCAGGCCAAACACTTCGGCCGCGGTGGCGCGGTGGATATCTTCACCGGCGGCAAAGGCCTTCAGTAACCCTTCATCCTGTGACAGATGGGCCATGATGCGCAGTTCGATTTGCGAATAGTCGGCCGCAACGATGCGGTAACCCTCAGGAGCAATAAAGGCCTGGCGGATCCGGCGCCCTTCGTCGTTGCGCACCGGGATATTCTGCAGGTTAGGATCGCTGGAAGAGAGACGCCCGGTAGCCGTCACCGCCTGATGATAAGAGGTATGCACCCGACCGCTGACCGGATTGATCATCAGCGGCAGCTTGTCGGTGTAGGTGGTCTTCAGCTTCGCCAAGCCACGGTATTCCAGGATCACCTTAGGCAACGGGTAATCCAACGCCAGTTCGGCCAACACTTCTTCGTTAGTCGATGGAGCACCACCCGGCGTTTTCTTCAGTATCGGCAGCTTTTGCTTTTCGTACAGGATCGCCTGCAGCTGTTTGGTCGACGCCAGATTAAAAGGCTCTTCCGCCAGTTCATGGGCCTGAATTTCCAGCTCGGCCAGGCGTTTGGTCAATTCGATGGAGTGCGTGGCCAGAATGCTTTGATCAATCAGCACCCCGGTGCGTTCGATGTGCGACAACACCGGCAACAGTGGCATTTCAATCTCATTGAATACTTTCAGCAGCTCGGCGCTTTCCTTCAATTGCGGCCACATCGCCAAATGCAATTGCAAGGTAACGTCGGCATCTTCGGCAGCGTAAGGGGCCGCCTGCTCCAGCGCAATCTGGTTGAAAGTGAGCTGCTTTTTCCCCTTGCCGGCTATCTCTTCGAAGGTCACTGTTTTATGGCCAAGGTAACGATCGGACAAGCTGTCCATATCGTGACGACCACCGACGCTATCCAGCACATAAGATTCCAGCATAGTGTCGAAGGCAATGCCGCGCAGGGTGATGTCGTAACGCGCCAGCAGGCCCATATCGAACTTCAGATTTTGCCCGACCTTGAGCGCTTTCTCGTCTTCCAGCAGCGGCTTCAACGTGGCCAGCACATAATCGCGGTCCAGCTGCGCTGGGGCATCGAGATAGTCATGCGCTACCGGTAAATAGGCGGCTTCGCCCGGTGCAATGGCAAACGACAGGCCGATCAGATTGGCGGTCAGGGTGTCCAAGCCGTCAGTTTCGGTATCAAACGCAAATACTTCGGCTTTTTTCAGCTTTTCCAGCCACTGTGCGAAAGTCTCTTCATCCAGGATGGTGACGTAACCTTCTTGCGACAGCGTCGCTTCGGCAGGCGCTTTGTCAGCTACTGCCATAGCCTTTGGCGCACTGGCGGCTTTCACGCCGGCACCCTTTTTGCCTTCCAGCCAAATGCCGGCTTCAACATCCGCCAGCCAGCGTTTAAATTCGTATTGTTTAAACAACTGCTGCAGCACATCGACATCCAGCGCTGATACTTCGAGATCGGCGCAGGTAAGATCCAGTTCGACGTCGGTTTTGATGGTTGCCAGCTTGTAGGAGAGGTAAGCCACCTCTTTGTTCTGTTCCAGCTTGGCCGCCATGGTCTTGGCGCCGCGGAAGCTGAGCGTGGCGATACTGTCGAGGTTGGCATAGAGCGCATCCAGCCCGCCAAGCCCCTGTAACAGCGCCTGCGCGGTTTTCTCGCCCACACCAGGTACGCCTGGGATGTTATCCGAGGAATCGCCCATCAGCGCCAGGAAGTCGATAATCAGCTCTGGCGGAATGCCGTACTTGTCGCACACTTCCTGTGGACCAAGGATGGTGTTGTTCATGGTGTTGATCAGGGTGACGTTTGGTGTGACCAACTGCGCCATGTCTTTATCACCGGTGCTGATCAGCACCGCATGGCCGGCTTTCTCTGCCTCCAGTGCCAAAGTACCTATCACATCGTCGGCTTCTACGCCGGGCGTGACCAGCAGCGGCAATCCCATCGCCTTGACCATTTTGTGCAACGGTTCGATTTGCGCGCGCAGGTCGTCCGGCATCGGCGGCCGGTGCGATTTGTATTCTGCGAACAGCTCATCGCGGAAGGTTTTTCCTTTGGCATCAAACACCACCGCAACATGGCTTGGCTGGTACTGCAGCAACAGGCTGCGCAGCATATTCAGCACGCCATACATTGCCCCGGTAGGTTCGCCCGCAGAGTTGGTCAGCGGAGGGAAGGCGTGATAAGCGCGGTAGAGGTACGAGGAACCGTCAACCAGGATTAATGGGTTTTCTGCAATCTGGGCCATAGCGTTTCTTTATCGTGATCGGACATGACGGTAAGCATGCCATAGCTGGCCGCCTGAGACGAACCTTAGCGTGCATTAAGGGCGAAAATCACGTGATTCTGCAAAGCGATCCGCAAGATCCTGCCTGTGGATAACTTTGTGCATAGAAAAGACAACAAATTATAACGATGCGTTTATCGTTATAATGAGAAATAAAAATCCTATTTAAATCACTGCGTTAAACAGTGCTATTTTAACTGAAGGTTATTATCGACTTTTACACAATTTGTGGATATAACTTGCGCCGGATTTTAATCGCACTATTAATCAAAATTGGCGCCTCAATTACCATAGCACAAGATGAGCAAGTTGCACGAAAACGCAGCAAATGCCCATTTTTTCCGCTTTAAAACAGCTACTGCTGGCGGGCATTTTCCCCCTATAATGTCGCTAAAATATTTTTTGTTCATGCATACTGGCATGTAACGCTGTTCTCACCAACCGTCAGCCTATAACCATGCCAAGATTGCTATCCCCCGTTATTTTTATCATTTCCAGCCTGCTCGCCATTTTGGTCACCGTACTGTGTTCAATCCCCATTACGATCGCCGGCGTCATTAAGTTACTGGTACCCTTTCCTGCCGTATGGCGACGTATCTCCGCCTTCGCCGACTTTATGATGTGGTGCTGGTGCCTGGGGTTATCGCTGCTATTACGTATTAACGGCCAACTGCGCTGGGATATAGAAGGGTTGGAAGGTCTGGATCGAAAAAACTGGTATCTGCTGATCAGTAATCACGAAAGCTGGTCGGATATTGTGGTGCTGTGCGTATTGTTCCGTAACCATATTCCAATGAATAAGTACTTTCTTAAACAGCAATTGGCCTGGGTCCCCTTTGTCGGCCTGGCCTGCTGGGCGCTGGATATGCCCTTCATGAAACGCTATTCGCGTGCCTATTTGCTCAAACACCCGGACAAGCGCGGTAACGATATCGAGACCACACGCCGATCCTGCGAGAAGTTTCGTAAACGCCCGACCACCATCGTTAATTTTGTAGAGGGTTCGCGTTTTACCGAAGCCAAGAAAATTAAAACTCGCTCGCCCTATCGCAATTTATTAGCGCCTAAAGCCGCCGGTATTGCTTTTACACTCAGTGCATTAGGTAAGCAGTTCGATAAGGTGTTAAACGTCACCCTGCTTTACCCAGATAATACTGAACGGCCTTTTATGGATATGCTGTGCGGCCGGTTAAAACGCATTGTAGTAAGGGTTGAATTGCTGCCAATCGACGAAAGCATGCATGGCGATTACTTTAACGACAAGCAGTTTAAGCGACGTTTCCAGCTTTGGCTGAACACACTGTGGCAGGATAAAGACAGATTGCTGGATGGATTGAAACGGCAATAAAAGTTAAAAAAAAGCCGGCTGAGCCGGCTTTTTTACTTTAAATATCGGTTACTTCTGCTCGCTGAGGAATTTAACCACGTCGGCGAATTGCTTCACGTAAGCATCCATCGAACTGGTGTCCAGACCGTCGTTTTTAACCATGTATTTGCCGTTAACAAATACCGCCGGCACGCCGCGCAGTTGCAGATCTTCTGCGGCTTTCTCCTGTTGTACCACCAGGGATTTCACCACGAAGCTGTTCAGAGCCCCATCATAATCCGCCGCGCTTACGCCAGCTTTCACAAACACGTTGCGAATATCATCAGGCGTTTGCACAGTCTGAGTTTTCTGCACCGCTTCAAACATCAACGGGCTGACTTTATCTTCCACACCCAGCGCCATTGCAACAGCCCATGCCTGAGTCAGTTGTTTACCCAACGGCCCCAGGAACTCAACGTGGTACTTGGTCATTTTAGTGCCCGCAGGCAGCGCTTTTTTCACATTTTCGGAAACGTGATAAACCTGCTCGAACTGGTAGCAGTGTGGGCAATAGAAGGAGAAGAACTCCAGTACCTGAGGTTCACCCGTCACTGGCTTGTCCAGGGTGACGTACTGAGTCCCATCGCTAAACTGCGCAGCCGAGGCACTGAATGCCATTACCATGCCAACGAGCGCCAACCAAATTTTCTTCATAAGACTAAACTCTCCATTGTGTTAAAGCTTCAATACATTGGCATCAGCTGCAGAGGGGGCTCCTGCAACAGCTTAACCTGTTCGGTGAATGCCGCCGTCTGAGATAACCAAAAATCAGACTCCGCCATCCACGGAAAACTTTTAGGGAACGCAGGATCTTGCCAACGGCGAGCGACCCATGCCAGGTAGTAAACCATACGCATAGCACGCAGCGGCTCGATCAGCGCCAACTCACTTTGATCAAACTCGGCAAACTCTGAGTACGCTTCCAACAAAATATCTAACTGCATCAAACGATCGCGACGCTCGCCGTGCAACAACATCCACAGATCCTGTATCGCCGGCCCGTTACGCGCGTCATCAAGATCAACAAACAGTGGGCCATCACGCCACAGGATATTGCCCGGATGGCAGTCACCGTGCAAACGCCGCGGTTGCCAATCCTGATGCCAATGCTGTTTGATCGCCTCAATCAGCTTGTCAGTCGCTGCAAGAAAGCTGTCTCGCTGCGCTTTGGGCAACAGCTCACTGCCCGCCAAAACCTGACGCGGTATAGTGAGGTACTCCTCGATGCCCATCGTCGGACGTTCAACAAACAGGCTTTCGCTACCCACCTGATGAATGCGCCCCAGGAAACGGCCAACCCACTCCAGTTGATCGAGATTGTCGATCTCATACTGCCGCCCGCCAACGCTGGGAAAAACCGTAAAAAAGAAACCGTTGTGCGTATGCAGCGTATTGCCCTGCAGGACTAATGGCGCAACTGCAGGGATCTCCGCCAGAGCAAGATCGTGGGAGAACTGATGTTCTTCACCAATTTGTTTCGCGCTCCAACGTTCGGGCCGATAAAACTTCACCACATAACGCTTACGATCCTCGTCCATAAACTGATAAACGCGGTTTTCGTAACTGTTAAGCGCCGTTAGCCCGGAGTCTACACGCAGGCCAACCCCTTCCAACGCATCCATAATCAGGTCGGGCGACAGGGTCTGAAAATTAAAAGCTGAGTTGTTCATAACAACATTCGGTTTCGTTTGGGTGACATCACAATGCCGGGATTGAGAAATAGTAGCATTAATGACGGGCTGCACGAGCAACGGCTTCACCCTGGCGCACGAATGCTAATCCTTGATCACGCCACGGGCGCGTAGCAATGCCGTTTTGAAGTCTTCCTCATAATCCTTTTTCAGACCAGGGATCTGTTCGCTGCCGGCGCTGCCGCGCATTTTCAAATGGTAGATCAGGATATCATCGCTCAGTTCAGCCAGATTGCCCTGAAAGCCAGCTTCTTGCGCCAACTTCTGCAAAAACTGGATCAGATTAAGATCCGGATCTTCCTGCCAGGCCGGGTGCAGAAGCTCAATCAGCTCGTTTACGCGGTGCGTTTTCATCGCAATATTGTCCAATAGAATCAATAAACACACAAAGTAACAGGCTTGCCAACGCAGTGAAAGAAGCAGCTTGTCAATAAAGGTAAATCCTGATGCCATACCGGCTTTAGCGCTACAATCATGGCGTTAGTCACAATGCGGAATTTGAAATATGCATGAAGAGATTACCGGCATTATTCTGGCCGGAGGGCGTGCCACTCGCATGGGCGGGGAAGATAAAGGTCTGGTTTCGGTTGCCGGCATCCCCCTGTATCAGTACGTGCTTGCCCGACTACGGCCGCAGGTCGGGCCGATAGCCATCAACGCCAATCGCAATCAAGCACGGTATAGGGAAAGTGGCCTGCCGATAATCAGCGATCTGACCCCTGACTTTTCAGGCCCGCTCGCCGGTATGCTGGCCGGCCTGAAACACGCGACGACCGAATGGGTGGCCTTTGTGCCCTGTGATGTTCCTGACTTTCCTGCAACGCTCATCGAGAAACTCTGGCAACACAAAGGAAGTGCGATAGCCGCCTATGCCAGTGATGGGGAACGGGCGCACCCAACGCTGGCGCTATTGCACACCAGTCTGGCGACTCCGTTGGAGGATTATCTGGCCCGCGGTGAACGCAAGCTGATGCTGTTCCTGGAGGCAGCAGGTGCTCAACAGGTAGCGTTTGAAGGGCAACAGATGGCATTCCATAATCTTAATACACAAGAAGACTGCCAAAATTGGCTGCTGGAGAAAGAAACTCCCCATGGATAGTACTCTGCAACCTCCTCTGCTCGCCATTGCTGCCTATAGCGGTACGGGCAAAACCACCCTGCTTAAACAATTGATTCCTTTATTAAAGCAGCGGCAAATCCGCGTAGGGCTGATCAAACATACCCATCATGATATGGATGTCGATACCCCCGGCAAAGACAGTTATGAACTGCGCAAAGCCGGTGCCGACCAAACGTTGGTCGCCAGCGATCGTCGCTGGGCACTAATGACAGAAACGCCGGAACAACCCCCGCTGGATCTTCAGTATTTGGCGAGTCGTTTTGATACTGGCAAGGTGGATATCATTTTAGTCGAAGGGTTCAAGCATGAGCCCATCAGTAAAATCATTCTCTATCGTGAAGAGATAGGCAGACCGCTTGAGGATATGCTGGACGAGTGCGTTATCGCCGTTGCCAGCGATCGGCTAATCCCTGGAAAGGCCAGACTGTTGGACCTTAATGACCCAGAGTGCATCGCTGACTTTATCGCGGACTGGTTAAAAAGCGCAGCCTAGCTGCGCCATTTTTTCTTTTCCGCATAGCAAAAAGGCCATCCTTGCGGATGGCCTCTTGGCTTGATTGATGCCTGGCAGTGTCCTACTCTCGCATGGGGAGACCCCACACTACCATCGGCGCTACGGCGTTTCACTTCTGAGTTCGGCATGGGGTCAGGTGGGACCACCGCGCTATTGCCGCCAGGCAAATTCTGTTTCATTCTAACCGCTACTCACGTAGCCATCAGAACCAATCTCGGAACTTCGCTGAAAATCTGTCTCTCTAAAACACCTTTGGTGTTGTAAGGTTAAGCCTCACGGATCATTAGTACTGGTTAGCTCAATGCATCGCTGCACTTACACACCCAGCCTATCAACGTCTTAGTCTTAAACGTTCCTTCAGGGGCCTTAAAGGCCCAGGGAAGACTCATCTCGAGGCAAGTTTCGCGCTTAGATGCTTTCAGCGCTTATCTTTTCCGCACTTAGCTACCGGGCAGTGCCATTGGCATGACAACCCGAACACCAGTGGTGCGTTCACTCCGGTCCTCTCGTACTAGGAGCAACCCCTCTCAATCTTCCAACGCCCACGGCAGATAGGGACCGAACTGTCTCACGACGTTCTAAACCCAGCTCGCGTACCACTTTAAATGGCGAACAGCCATACCCTTGGGACCTACTTCAGCCCCAGGATGTGATGAGCCGACATCGAGGTGCCAAACACCGCCGTCGATATGAACTCTTGGGCGGTATCAGCCTGTTATCCCCGGAGTACCTTTTATCCGTTGAGCGATGGCCCTTCCATTCAGAACCACCGGATCACTAAGACCTACTTTCGTACCTGCTCGAGCCGTCACTCTCGCAGTCAAGCTAGCTTATGCCTTTGCACTAACCTCACGATGTCCGACCGTGATTAGCTAACCTTCGTGCTCCTCCGTTACTCTTTGGGAGGAGACCGCCCCAGTCAAACTACCCACCAGACACTGTCCTCACCCCGGATTACGGGGCCGAGTTAGAACATCAAACATTAAAGGGTGGTATTTCAAGGTTGGCTCCACGCAGACTGGCGTCCACGCTTCAAAGCCTCCCACCTATCCTACACATCAAGGCTCAATGTTCAGTGTCAAGCTATAGTAAAGGTTCACGGGGTCTTTCCGTCTTGCCGCGGGTACACTGCATCTTCACAGCGAGTTCAATTTCACTGAGTCTCGGGTGGAGACAGCCTGGCCATCATTACGCCATTCGTGCAGGTCGGAACTTACCCGACAAGGAATTTCGCTACCTTAGGACCGTTATAGTTACGGCCGCCGTTTACTGGGGCTTCGATCAAGAGCTTCGCCTTGCGGCTGACCCCATCAATTAACCTTCCAGCACCGGGCAGGCGTCACACCGTATACGTCCACTTTCGTGTTTGCACAGTGCTGTGTTTTTATTAAACAGTTGCAGCCAGCTGGTATCTGCGACTGGCTTCAGCTCCGAGAGCAAGTCTCTTCACCTACGCGCCAGCGTGCCTTCTCCCGAAGTTACGGCACCATTTTGCCTAGTTCCTTCACCCGAGTTCTCTCAAGCGCCTTGGTATTCTCTACCTGACCACCTGTGTCGGTTTGGGGTACGATTCTGTGTTACCTGATGCTTAGAGGCTTTTCCTGGAAGCTTGGCATCAACTACTTCTGCACCGTAGTGCATCGTCATCACGCCTCAGGGTTGAATAAGCGACCGGATTTACCAGGTCACTCCCCCTACACGCTTAAACCGGGACAACCGTCGCCCGGCTAGCCTAGCCTTCTCCGTCCCCCCTTCGCAGTAACACCGAGTACAGGAATATTAACCTGTTTCCCATCGACTACGCCTTTCGGCCTCGCCTTAGGGGTCGACTCACCCTGCCCCGATTAACGTTGGACAGGAACCCTTGGTCTTCCGGCGAGCGGGTTTTTCACCCGCTTTATCGTTACTTATGTCAGCATTCGCACTTCTGATACCTCCAGCAACCCTCACAGGTCACCTTCAACGGCTTACAGAACGCTCCCCTACCCAACAACGCCTAAGCGTCGCTGCCGCAGCTTCGGTGCATGGTTTAGCCCCGTTACATCTTCCGCGCAGGCCGACTCGACCAGTGAGCTATTACGCTTTCTTTAAATGATGGCTGCTTCTAAGCCAACATCCTGGCTGTCTATGCCTTCCCACATCGTTTCCCACTTAACCATGACTTTGGGACCTTAGCTGGCGGTCTGGGTTGTTTCCCTCTTCACGACGGACGTTAGCACCCGCCGTGTGTCTCCCGTGATAACATTCTTCGGTATTCGGAGTTTGCATCGGTTTGGTAAGCCGGGATGGCCCCCTAGCCGAAACAGTGCTCTACCCCCGAAGATGAGTTCACGAGGCGCTACCTAAATAGCTTTCGGGGAGAACCAGCTATCTCCCGGTTTGATTGGCCTTTCACCCCCAGCCACAAGTCATCCGCTAATTTTTCAACATTAGTCGGTTCGGTCCTCCAGTTAGTGTTACCCAACCTTCAACCTGCCCATGGCTAGATCACCGGGTTTCGGGTCTATACCTTGCAACTATTCGCCCAGTTAAGACTCGGTTTCCCTACGGCTCCCCTATACGGTTAACCTTGCTACAAAATATAAGTCGCTGACCCATTATACAAAAGGTACGCAGTCACCCAACAAAGTAGGCTCCCACTGCTTGTACGTACACGGTTTCAGGTTCTATTTCACTCCCCTCGCCGGGGTTCTTTTCGCCTTTCCCTCACGGTACTGGTTCACTATCGGTCAGTCAGGAGTATTTAGCCTTGGAGGATGGTCCCCCCATATTCAGACAGGATGTCACGTGTCCCGCCCTACTCATCGAACTCACAATTAATGCATTTTAGTGTACGGGACTATCACCCTTTACTGTGCGACTTTCCAGACGCTTCCACTAACACAAGAACTGATTCAGGTTCTGGGCTCCTCCCCGTTCGCTCGCCGCTACTGGGGGAATCTCGGTTGATTTCTTTTCCTCGGGGTACTTAGATGTTTCAGTTCCCCCGGTTCGCCTCATACGACTATGTATTCATCGTATGATAGTGCAACGAATTGCACTGGGTTTCCCCATTCGGGTATCGCCGGTTATAACGGTTCATATCACCTTACCGACGCTTATCGCAGATTAGCACGCCCTTCATCGCCTCTGACTGCCTAGGCATCCACCGTGTACGCTTAGTCACTTAACCTCACAACCCGAAGGTGTTTCTGTAAACAGAGAACACTGTCGTGCTGTTTATTTGAGAGACTCTATGACAGGTTAATCCTTACCCCAATAGTTCTACGGAGGGATAAGTTTCAGCTGTCATGTTTCAATTTTCAGCTTGTTCCAGATTGTTAAAGAGCAATATCTTAAACACGACTCGCAAGAGTCATCTTTAAGATGTTTTCGGTTATTGCTAACCGGTGATAATGTCTTTCACTCATTATCGGATGGCGTCCCCAAGGGGATTCGAACCCCTGTTACAGCCGTGAAAGGGCAGTGTCCTAGGCCTCTAGACGATGGGGACACAAAATCCGATTAAACCAGGGTTTAACCGTTTCTCGTATCAGCATGAGTCAGTGACTCATTACATCAACAGGTAGCGCTTTGCTCGTTACTTTTCATCAGACAATCTGTGTGAGCACTACACGCAATCAATATCATTAGGTAAGGAGGTGATCCAACCGCAGGTTCCCCTACGGTTACCTTGTTACGACTTCACCCCAGTCATGAATCACAAAGTGGTAAGCGCCCTCCCGAAGGTTAAGCTACCTACTTCTTTTGCAACCCACTCCCATGGTGTGACGGGCGGTGTGTACAAGGCCCGGGAACGTATTCACCGTAGCATTCTGATCTACGATTACTAGCGATTCCGACTTCACGGAGTCGAGTTGCAGACTCCGATCCGGACTACGACGTACTTTATGAGGTCCGCTTGCTCTCGCGAGTTCGCTTCTCTTTGTATACGCCATTGTAGCACGTGTGTAGCCCTACTCGTAAGGGCCATGATGACTTGACGTCATCCCCACCTTCCTCCGGTTTATCACCGGCAGTCTCCTTTGAGTTCCCGCCATGACGCGCTGGCAACAAAGGATAAGGGTTGCGCTCGTTGCGGGACTTAACCCAACATTTCACAACACGAGCTGACGACAGCCATGCAGCACCTGTCTCAGAGTTCCCGAAGGCACTAAGCTATCTCTAGCGAATTCTCTGGATGTCAAGAGTAGGTAAGGTTCTTCGCGTTGCATCGAATTAAACCACATGCTCCACCGCTTGTGCGGGCCCCCGTCAATTCATTTGAGTTTTAACCTTGCGGCCGTACTCCCCAGGCGGTCGACTTAACGCGTTAGCTCCGGAAGCCACGCCTCAAGGGCACAACCTCCAAGTCGACATCGTTTACAGCGTGGACTACCAGGGTATCTAATCCTGTTTGCTCCCCACGCTTTCGCACCTGAGCGTCAGTCTTTGTCCAGGGGGCCGCCTTCGCCACCGGTATTCCTCCAGATCTCTACGCATTTCACCGCTACACCTGGAATTCTACCCCCCTCTACAAGACTCTAGCTTGCCAGTTTCAAATGCAGTTCCCACGTTAAGCGCGGGGATTTCACATCTGACTTAACAAACCGCCTGCGTGCGCTTTACGCCCAGTAATTCCGATTAACGCTTGCACCCTCCGTATTACCGCGGCTGCTGGCACGGAGTTAGCCGGTGCTTCTTCTGCGAGTAACGTCAATGCACAGTGCTATTAACACTGAACCCTTCCTCCTCGCTGAAAGTGCTTTACAACCCGAAGGCCTTCTTCACACACGCGGCATGGCTGCATCAGGCTTGCGCCCATTGTGCAATATTCCCCACTGCTGCCTCCCGTAGGAGTCTGGACCGTGTCTCAGTTCCAGTGTGGCTGGTCATCCTCTCAGACCAGCTAGGGATCGTCGCCTAGGTGAGCCATTACCCCACCTACTAGCTAATCCCATCTGGGCACATCTGATGGCATGAGGCCCGAAGGTCCCCCACTTTGGTCCGAAGACGTTATGCGGTATTAGCTACCGTTTCCAGTAGTTATCCCCCTCCATCAGGCAGTTTCCCAGACATTACTCACCCGTCCGCCGCTCGTCACCCGGAGAGCAAGCTCTCCTGTGCTACCGCTCGACTTGCATGTGTTAGGCCTGCCGCCAGCGTTCAATCTGAGCCATGATCAAACTCTTCAATTAAAAGCTTGATTTGCTTCAACTCGTGAAGCGATGCTCGAAAATTAACTTTCGTAATAATCAGACCGTTGACGAATCAACCGACTGACTTATTGCTTGGTCACTCTTCAAGACTTGATATTTTTTCGAACCCGAAGGTTCTGGATATCGTCTTGTGGAGTGCCCACACAGATTGTCTGATAAATTGTTAAAGAGCAGTGAGTTAGGTTGCTAACTCGAGGTGGCGTATATTACGCTTTTCACCTGAAGAGTCAAGCTTTTTTCTTATTAAGAAACGGTGTTTTCACCGGCTTGAATCTTTCTGGCTGGGCGACTGGTTCTCGTTAGAGGAGTCGTTGTTCCCGGTCAGTGGAGGCGCATTATAGGGAGTTCTCAGAAGGCCGCAACCCCTAAATGCAAAAAACTTTTCAAGCGCGGTATTTTTCGACAAAACGCTGCACAAGCCAGCGTTTTCGTCACTTTTTCCGGAAATCAGCGACAAAAGCTGGCGATCCGTAGAGTAAAATAAGAGTAACAATGTCAGTAAGGACTCGCAGCCATGCAATTTAATGCTCAACAACAGGCCGCCCAACGCAATCTTTCTTATCTACTTGCAGAAAAACTCGGCCAACAAATTCTGGCAGGCGATTATCAGGCCGGCAGTATCCTGCCCGGGGAGATGGAACTAGGGGAACAATTTGGCGTGAGCCGCACCGCGGTACGTGAAGCGGTGAAGATGCTGGCCGCCAAAGGCATGCTGCTCCCCCGTCCGCGCATCGGCACCCGGGTCATGCCGCAAAGCCAGTGGAACTTTCTCGATCAGGATTTACTGACCTGGTGGATGACCAAAGAGAACTTCGATCAGGTGATGCAGCATTTCCTTATCCTGCGAACCTCGCTGGAACCTCAGGCCTGCTCATTGGCGGCTGCCAACGCCAGCACGCAGCAAACTGCGCGGTTGGCTGAACTGATGGCTGAAATGCGGGCACTGCATGTTCAGTTTGACCGCGAGCACTGGATCCAGGTCGATACCCAGTTCCACCAGCTTATCTATGAGGCCAGCGGTAATCCGTTTCTAACCTCATTCGCCAACCTGTTTAGTTCGGTGTATCAAAGTTACTTCCGCGCCATCACCGGTAACGAAGTGATTAAGCTCCAGAACCATCAGGCCATTGTCGATGCGATACTCGCCGGCGACGGTGCAGGGGCACTAGCTGCCTGCCAGGTGTTGCTCAGAGAGAAAGACTAACTCATGCCCTACTTATATATAGAAGAACAATGAAGGGACGAATACGACAGTTAACCGGGAATCAAAATGACTAAATCCGCGCGCAGTATGGCAGGGCTCCCCTGGATCGCCGCAATGGCGTTCTTTATGCAGGCGTTGGACGCCACTATCCTCAACACTGCGTTGCCTGCAATAGCGCAAAGTCTGGAGCGTTCGCCACTGGCGATGCAATCAGCCGTGATCAGCTATACCTTGACGGTTGCCATGCTGATCCCGGTCAGTGGCTGGCTGGCAGACCGTTTCGGTACCCGGCGGGTGTTTATCTTTGCGGTTTCGCTATTTACTCTCGGTTCGCTGCTGTGCGCGCTCTCCCCAACGCTAAGCGTGCTGGTAACCTCACGTGTCATTCAGGGCGTCGGGGGTGCGATGATGATGCCGGTGGCACGTTTGGCCCTGCTGCGCGCCTACCCGCGCAGCGAGCTGTTGCCGGTACTGAACTTCGTGACCATGCCAGGATTGGTTGGGCCGATCATGGGGCCGATGCTGGGGGGATGGCTGGTCACCTACGCCACCTGGCACTGGATTTTTCTGATCAACATCCCGATTGGCCTGCTCGGCATCTTTTATGCACGTAAATACATGCCAGACTTCACCACCCCCAAGCGTCGCTTCGATTTCCTCGGCTTTATGCTGTTTGGCCTGAGCCTGGTGCTGGTTTCTACCGGGCTTGAGCTGTTCGGGGAACAGGTGCTGGCCAGCTATATCTCACTGGGTATTCTGCTCAGCGGCGTGGTGATGCTGTTCGGCTATATCGCTCACGCCCGCAGACACCCTCAGCCGCTGATTGGTTTGGATTTATTCCAGACCCGAACCTTCTCTGTGGGCATTGCCGGCAATGTAGCCTCGCGTCTGGGCACCGGCTGCGTGCCGTTTCTGATGCCGCTGATGCTGCAGGTCGGTTTCGGTTATTCGGCGATTATTGCGGGCTGCATGATGGCACCGACGGCCATCGGCTCACTGATGGCGAAATCCACCGTGACTCAAGTGCTGCGCTGGTTCGGCTATCGCAAAACGCTGGTTGGCATCACGTTGATTATCGGCGTGCTGATCGCCCAGTTTGCATTACAAAGCCCGGGAATGCCGCTATGGTTGATGATCCTGCCGCTGTTCGTGCTGGGGATGGCGATGTCTACGCAATTCACCGCCATGAATACCATCAGCCTGGCGGACTTAAACGATGCCAATGCCAGCTCCGGCAACAGCGTGCTGGCGGTCACTCAGCAGCTTTCCATCAGCTTCGGCGTGGCGATCAGCGCGGCGGTGCTGCGTTTCTATGAGTCTATGTCGCTCGGCACCATGGTCGATCACTTCCACTACACCTTTATTACCATGGGGATTGTCACCCTGGCGTCGGCGTTTGTGTTCATGCTGTTAAAAAGGAAGGATGGTCGCAACCTGATCAGCGGCCGTGACAGCAAGAAAGAAGCCAAGGCCAGCAGCTAGCGGCGACCGACCGAGGCACGTTCCACCAGCTCAGGGGTCAGTACCAGAACCTGAGCTTCACGCTCCGGGTTCTGCAGGCGATTGATCAGCGCATCGATCGCCAACTCGCCCAGCGAATCTTTCGGTTGATGGATAGTGCTTAGCGGTGGAGCAAGGTATTTGGCCAGTTCGATATCGTCGTAACCCATCACCGCCATGTCCTGCGGTACCGATAGCCCTGCCTGATACAACGCCTGGTAAGCCCCCACCGCGACCGCGTCGTTGCCGGCGAACACCGCGTGGGGTGGCTCAGCCAAGGCCAACAGCTGTTTCATGGCGATGACACCGCCTTCAAATTCAAAATCGCAGTGCACCTCATACCCCGGCAGGATCGCCAGCCCAGCACGCTGCATGGCGCTGCGGTAGCCTTCCAGTCGATGGCGTGCAGTGGTTTTATCCTGTGGGCCAGCGATGCAGGCGATTTTGCGATACCCGCGAGCGATCAGATGATCGGTCGCCATCTCACCACCCAACAAAGAGTTGTCCTGGATGATGTCGTTAGCCCCTTCGAACGGCGCCCAGTCCATCATCACTATTGGTAGAGACGGATAGCGGCTCAGCGCATCCTGCGATGGCCGATGGTTTTCGGTACACATTAACAGCAGGCCATCGACACGCTTTTGCAGCAGCGTTTCCATGTTGCGATTCATGCGCGCGGCATCTTCTTCGGTATTGCACAGGATCAAGCTGTAGCCGCGCTCATAGCAACTGCGCTCGACGCCGCGCACCACCTCGGCATAGAAGGGGTTGTTGCTGGAGGTAACCAGCATGCCGATGGTTCTGGTCTGATTCAGTTTGAGGCTGCGCGCTAGGGCGGAGGGCGCATAGTTCAGTTGTTCTACGGCCGCCATGATTTTGGCTCGCACGCTGTCGCTGACAAAGCGATTGTTATTAATGACGTGCGAAACCGTCGAGGTTGAAACGCCCGCCAGGCGGGCGACATCTTTCATGGTGGCCAAGGGGGTTACTCCTGCTGCTGCAAGAAGGCGTCAATCTCTTCGCGCCAGGGCACAGAAGGTTGGGCGCCAGGACGGGTCACCGCAATTGCCGCCGCCGCATGAGCAAAGCGCACCGCATCCGCCATGATTTTACCTTCCAGCAACGCCGTGACCAGCGCCCCGTTGAAGGTATCACCGGCGGCGATGGTATCGACCGCTTTAACCTTGAACCCCGGCACCAACTTTCCGTTGCCGTTCTCACTCAGCCACACGCCACGGCTGCCAAGGGTGATGATCACCGTTGCGATACCTTTATCGTGCAACGCCTGAGAGGCGCGCGCGGCGTCATTATCGTCATTGACCGCAATACCGGTCAGGCGCTGAGCTTCGGTTTCGTTTGGCGTAATCATATCGACAGTCGCCAGTAGCTCGTCCGGCAGCTCGCGGGCCGGCGCCGGGTTGAGGATCACCTGAGTCTGGTGCTGTTTCGCCAGTTGGGCTGCGGCAATAACGGTATCCAACGGAGATTCGAGCTGCATCAGCAGCGCCTCGGCGTCGATAATCTTTTGTTGATAACGGGCCAGATAGTCGGGGGTTACGGCAGCATTGGCACCGGCATCGATGCCGATTACGTTCTCGCCTTCCGCATTAACGAAAATCAGCGCAACGCCCGTGGTGCTGTCGGCAATGGCTTCTATCGGTTGAGTATCAATGCGATCGCTCGCCAGTTGCTGACGCACACGTTCGCCGATGTCATCGGCACCCACGCAGGCGATAAAAGCGATATCTGCACCGCTGCGCCCGGCCGCCACCGCCTGGTTTGCGCCTTTGCCGCCAAACGCCACTTTATACTGCTTCCCGATCACCGTTTCGCCCGGACGGGGAAACTGCTCGATATTAAGGATATGGTCGGCATTGATGCTGCCCAGAACCACCAGCTTACCTGTTGCCATCGCATTGATTCCTGAATTGCGCGCCATCATAAACGCCCCGTTTTGATGGCGCTGATATGACTTATTGGGTGACCAGTTTCAAATCCACCGGAATGGTAGCCGACACTTTCTCGCCTTTCAGCACTTTATCGGCCGTTTCTACGCCGATCACGCCGATCTGATCCGGACGCTGCGCGACGGTTGCCGCCAGCTTGCCGCCTTCGACCGCTTTCACGCCGTCGGCGGTGCCGTCGAAGCCTACCACGACCACGTCGGTTTTACCGGCGGTTTGCAGCGCACGCAGGGCACCCAGCGCCATTTCATCGTTCTGGGCAAACACCGCCTGCACATCCGGGTGAGCGGTCAGCAGGTTCTGCATCACGTTCAGGCCTTTGGTACGATCGAAATCCGCCGGCTGGCTGGCCAACAGTTTGAATTTATTCTGATCCAGCGACTGTTTAAACCCTTCGCCACGCTCGCGGGCCGCGGAGGTGCCGGCAATCCCTTCCAACTGGATCACTTTAGCGTCTGAACCCACTTTTTTGGCAATGAAATCGCCGGCCATTTTGCCGCCAACGCGGTTATCCGAAGCGATATGGCTGACCACTTCGCCCTTGCTTGCCACGCGGTCCAACGTGATGACCGGGATCTTGGCCTGATTGGCCATCTTGATGGCGTTGCCGACCGCATCAGAATCGGTTGGGTTAATCAGCAGCAGTTTAGGCGCCTGCACCATCAGATCCTGCACGTTAGCCAGCTCTTTCGCCGGGTTATTCTGCGAATCCAACACCACCAGGTTGTAACCCAGCTTGTTGGCTTCCTGCTGAGCCCCCTCTTTCATCGAGACAAAGAACGGGTTGTTCAGCGTGGAAACTACCAGCGCAATGGTGTCTTTCGCCAGCGCGTTAGCGCTCAGGGTGGCGCTCAGTGCGAAGGCTGAAGCCAAAATTGCCAGTTTTTTCATTTTCATCATCGTGATTCCTGTAGGGGGAGGTTATTTGTTGCTTTTGTTCTCTACCAGAACCGCCAGCAGTATCACCACTGCCTTCACGATCATTTGGTAGTAAGAAGAAACACCCAGTAAATTCAATCCGTTGTTCAGGAAGCCAAGGATCAGCGCCCCGATCAAGGTGCCAACGATGCGGCCCTTGCCACCGGCCAGGCTGGTACCGCCCAGCACGACGGCGGCAATGGCGTCCAACTCATAACCGGTCCCGGCGGTCGGCTGTGCGGAAGACAGGCGTGCCACTTCGATCACGCCCGCCAACGCCGCCAACAAACCGCAAAGCGAATAAACGATAATCTTCACTTTATCGACGCTGATGCCGGACAGGCGGGTCGCCGCCTCGTTGCCGCCCAGGGCATAAATATAGCGGCCCAGGCGGGTATGATGCAGCATGTACCAAGCGGCGATAAAGACGATCGCCATGATCCAGATAGGGGTTGGTACGCCCAGCGGGCGGCCGATGCCGAACCAGCCGAAAGTATCGGCCACGTCGGTAAAGCCGGTGTTCACCGGACTGCCGTTGGTGTACACCATGGTAACGCCGCGCAACAGCAGCATCATCACCAGCGTCGCGATAAATGCCTGCACCTTGCCCTTGGCAACGATCACCCCGGTACAGGCGCCGACCGCGGCCCCCAATGCCAGTGCCGCCGCCACGGCCACCACCGCGTTGACTTCAAAGCCCACGATCGATGCCGCTACCGCACCGGTCAACGCCAGTAGCGATCCCACCGACAAATCGATACCGGAAGTGAGGATCACCAGCGTCATCCCCACCGCCATAATGGCGTTAACCGAGGTTTGCTGCAGAATATTGAACAGGTTATTTAGGGTGAAGAAATTCGGGCTCATTGAAGAGACCACGGCGATCAGCACCAGCAGAGCAATCAGTGATTTTTGCTCTAACAGCCACTCTTTACTGAACCAGCGCTTTGCCACACTCTGGGAACTCATATCTGATTACTCCTGCTTTACGCCGTATTGCTTGCCAACGGCCGCAGCCATCAACGCTTCCTGGGTGGCCTGTTCAATAGGGAACTCGCCGCTGGGGTGTCCTTCGTGCATCACCAGAATGCGGTCGCTCATGCCCATCACCTCAGGCATTTCCGACGACACCAGAATGATGCTCAGACCTTCCTGCTTGAACTGGTTAATTAACTGATAGATCTCTTTTTTAGCGCCGACGTCGACACCGCGAGTCGGCTCATCGAGGATCAACACCTTTGGCCGCGTCATCAAACCGCGGGCGATTGCCACTTTTTGCTGATTGCCGCCGGAAAGCAGGCCTATCGGCTGCTCCATCGACGGCGTTTTGATATTGAACAAGCGGATAAAATCGCCCACGGCCTGCTGTTCTTCGGCCTGTTTCAGGCTGCCGCCGGCACGGCTGAAATAACGCAGTGCGGTCAACGACATGTTTTCCTTCACCGACATCCCCAACACCAGACCATCGCGCTTGCGGTCTTCGGAGATATACACAATGCCGTTCGCTAGGCCATCCTGTGGCGAATGAGTGACCACCTGACGCCCATCAAGGCTGACCGTACCGGCCTTGCGTGGTGCGGCCCCGTAGAGAATTTTCATCAGCTCGGTTCGCCCGGCGCCCATCAGCCCGGCGACGCCAAGAATTTCGCCACGGTACAGCGTAAAGCTGACGTCATGCACGCCCGGGCCGGAAACCTGGCTGACCTCCAGACGTTTTTCACCGCGCGGCTGATTGAGGCGCGGGTATTGTTCTTCCAGCTTGCGGCCGACCATCATTTCTATCAGTGAATCTTCCTGCAGCTCGCTGACCGGACGCTCGGCGATAAACTGCCCGTCACGAAACACCGTGACGTCATCGCAAACTTCAAAAATCTCTTTCAGCCGGTGGGAGATGTAAACAATCCCTCGCCCTTCGGCCTTCAATTCATTGATCACTTTAAATAAAGAGGCGGTCTCGGTATCGGTCAACGCATCCGTCGGCTCATCCATAATGATGACTTTCGATTCGAAGCTCAGCACCTTGGCGATTTCCACCATTTGCTGATCGCCGATCGACAGCTCCCCCACCAGCCGGTGGCTGCTGTAACTCAGGTTCAGTCGTGCGAGCAGTTTGTCTGCTTCGGCATACATGCGCTTCCAGTCGATGCGGCCGATACGGTTAACGAACTCACGCCCGAGGAAGATGTTCTCCGCAATCGTCAATTGCGGGATCAGGTTCAGTTCCTGATGGATGATGCCGATGCCCGCTTCCTGCGAATCCTTTGGGCCGTTAAACGCCACCTCTTTACCGAGAAAGTACTGACTGCCGGCGTCTTTGTTATAAATGCCGGTCAGCACCTTCATCATGGTGGATTTTCCGGCGCCGTTTTCCCCCACCAGCGCCATCACCTTGCCCGGGTACACGCTGAGCGCAGCGCCGGAAAGCGCCTTCACGCCGGGAAAGGCTTTATCGATCCCTTTCAGTTGCAGTAAAGGTTGCATAGATGCCTCAGAAAGTTACGCCGGCGCAAAGGATCACGTTCGCGTAGGGCGAACATTCCCCGCTGCGGATCACCGCACGGCAGTGTTCCGTTTGTGCTTTAAAAGCCTGGTGGCTGATATAGCTCAGGCTGATGCTCTTCCCCTGGCGTTGGCCAAGTTCGGTCAGCTGAGCCAATAACGCGCTATGAAGCTGTGGATTTTGCTTAACGATCTCTTCCGCCAGAATGGCGCTTTCGACCTGCATCTCCTGCGTCACTACCTCTAGTACCTGTAGAAAAGTCGGCACCCCCTGGGTCAGCGCCAAATCGATACGCTGTGTGGCCGCCGGAATAGGCAGCCCGGCATCGCCGATAGCTATCTGATCGGTATGGCCGAGACGGGAAACCACGGCAGAGACATCAGCATTCAGCAACACGCCTTTTTTCATCTTGTTCTTCTCATTCCGCCAGCGAAACGTTTCGCTTGTGTCTGGAGTTTAAAAAAACGTCAGTAGAAGGCAACCGGGATAATGCAGAAGTGTGATCGTCATCGAAACGTTTCGCTCGTGTTACCGAGAACATAAACAGAAAGGGCCCAGCGGTTGCTGAGCCCTTGATGGGCGTTAAATCTCGACCTGGGTTCCCAGCTCGATCACCCTATTGGGCGGGATCTCAAACTGGTCCGGCGCACGTAGCGCATTGCGACTCAATGCTATAAACAGCTTGCCGCGCAGGAACAGGTACCACGGCCGTTTCGTCAGGATCAACGATTCGTGCGACATAAAGAATGAGGTTTCCGTCATCCGGCACGGCAGCCCTTCCAGCCCGCAGCGGTGGAACACTTCTTCAACGTTCGGCGTTTCGCGCCAGCCATAGCTGGCCACCACCCGCCAGAAGGTCGGTGACAGCTGTTCGATGGTGACTCGCCGCACGTTGTGAACGTAAGGTGCATCCTCAGTACGCAACGTCAACAACACCACGCGTTCGTGCAGCACCTTGTTGTGCTTTAGGTTATGCAGCAACGCAAAAGGGATCACGTTGATGGCGCGTGACATAAAGACGGCGGTGCCAGGCACCCGCACCGGCGGCGATTTTTCCAGCGAGGCGATCATCGCCTCCAGAGAATTGCCGTGCTCGTGCATGCGGCGCAGCAGGCGGAAACGTTCGCTCTTCCAGGTGGTCATGATGATGAACATCACCAGCGCCAACATCAGCGGCAGCCAACCGCCCGAGAACAGCTTCAGGGCGTTGGCGGAGAACATCGGGATGTCGATAATCAGCAGGACAACCAGAATGCCGACGGCGAAGAAGCGATTCCAGTGCCAGTTTTTAATCGCCACCGACGTCACCAGAATACTGGTCAGCACCATGGTGCCGGTCACGGCGATGCCGTAGGCCGCCGCCAGATTACTGGAGTGTTCGAAACCGACAATCACCAGCACCACCGCGATATACAGCGTCCAGTTGATCACCGGAATGTAGATTTGGCCGGATTCCATTTCAGAAGTGTGGATGATGCGCATCGGCGACAGATACCCCAGGCGCACCGCCTGACGGGTCAGGGAGAACACGCCGGAGATCACCGCCTGTGAGGCGATAACCGTGGCCAGCGTCGCCAGAATTAATAACGGGATCAGCGCCCAGTCCGGTGCCAACAGGAAGAACGGGTTCTTGATCGCCTCCGGGTTTTTCAGCAGCAGAGCGCCCTGGCCAAAATAGTTCAGCACCAGCGAAGGCAGTACCACGGTGAACCAGGCCAGGCGAATAGGGAATTTGCCGAAGTGGCCCATGTCGGCGTACAACGCCTCAACGCCGGTAATCGACAGCACCACCGCACCCAGCGCAAAGAACGAAACCTTCTTATATTCAATAAAGAAGTTCAGCGCCCATTTCGGGTTCAACGCCTGCAACACTTCCGGGTTAGCCATAATGCTGCGCCCCCCCAGCACCGCCAGAACGATAAACCACAGCAGCATCACCGGGGCAAAGAGCTTACCGACGCTGCCGGTACCGTGTTTCTGGATGGCGAACAGCAGCGTCAGCACCAGAATCGACAGGGGAACGATATAGCCATCGAGCGACGGGGCCGCGATTTCCAACCCTTCTATCGCGGACATCACCGATATCGCCGGGGTGATCACCACCTCGCCATAGAAGAAGCTGCCGCCAATCAGGCCCAGGATCACCAACACTGCGGTAGTGCGCGCTGAGGTATTACGTCCGGCCAACGACATCAGCGTCAGGATCCCGCCTTCGCCGGCGTTATCTGCCCGCATGACATAGGTGAGGTATTTGAGGGAAACAATGATGATCAGCATCCAGAAAATCAGCGACAGGAAGCCGAAAACCACATCTGGACGAACATCGAAGCCGTAATGGCCGGAGAAACACTCTCTGAGAGTATAGAGAGGGCTGGTGCCGATATCACCGTAAACCACCCCAATTGCCGCCAGGGTTACCGCCGATAAGGACTGTTTATGCTCTGTGCTCATAATTCGTTTCTTTATTAGAACATCCGTTAGCGATGCATCCGCATCAGCCAGAGATACGGGCTCTAAGATCCGTTACGCCCACTAAAAGGCGCACAGTATGCACGATTTATACTGCTTGCCTACTCTTATATCAGACCCAAAAAATAAACAAAATGTGAACCGGCCGCTCTTTTGATAATAGAAAGATTTTACTAATCAACAAGCTATACCATTAAAAATAATGGTGGTTTATCATCGGATTATCCACCAAGATTGGCTAACTCTCGGACAACACGACAATAATATGGCGCCATCATCACTTCTTGCAGAACGGATTTCCCGCCTCAGCAGCGCGCTGGAGAGCGGTCTTTATGAACGGCAGGACGCCATTCGCCTGTGCCTGCTGGCGGCGCTCAGCGGTGAAAGCGTGTTCCTGCTCGGTCCGCCGGGCATTGCCAAAAGCCTGATTGCACGCCGGTTAAAATTCGCCTTTCGCCATGCGCGCTCCTTTGAATACCTGATGACGCGCTTCTCGACGCCAGAAGAGGTGTTCGGCCCATTATCCATCCAGGCGTTAAAAGACGAAGGCCGCTATCAGCGCCTGACCGCCGGCTATCTGCCTGAAGCGGAAATCGTGTTTCTGGATGAAATCTGGAAAGCCGGCCCGGCAATCCTCAACACCCTGCTGACTGCGATCAACGAACGTCGCTTCCGCAACGGCAACGCGGAGGAGCCGATCCCCCTGCGGCTGTTGGTCACGGCCTCCAACGAATTGCCGGAAGCCGACAGCAGCCTGGAAGCGCTGTACGACCGCATGCTGATACGCCTGTGGCTGGACAAAGTGCAGGACAAACAGAACTTTCGCTCGTTGCTGGTCAGCCGCCAGAACGAGAATGAAAACCCGGTGCCTGAAGCCCTGAGCATCACCGACGAGGAGTATCATCAGTGGCAATCGCAGATCGACAAAATCAAGCTGCCTGAAAGCTGCTTCGAACTGATATTCCAACTGCGTCAGCGGCTGGATGCGCTGGATCATGCCCCTTACGTTTCCGATCGCCGATGGAAAAAGGCATTGCGTCTGTTGCAGGCCTGCGCCTTTTTCAGTGGTCGCGACGCCGTGGCCCCGATCGACCTGCTGCTGCTGAAAGACTGCCTGTGGCACGATCTTACCTCGCTGAAACTGCTGCAGCAGCAAGTAGAACAGTTGCTGAACGAGTCAGCCTACCAACAGCAAACTCTGCTGATCCAGCTGCAACAGATCCACACCCGCTGGCTGCAGCACCAACAACAGCAGAGCGACAGCCAGGCGATCACTCTGGTAAAAAAAGGCGGCATGTTCAGCCGAAAGCCGCAGTTTGCCCTGGCCACGCAGCTCGGCACAGGCTCCCTGACGCTGTTGCTGCAAAAGCCGCTGCAGCTGCATGATATTCAGGTCAATCATCTGAGTATCGAAAACAGCGTGCTGGAAAACTGGCTGCAAAAAGGCGGCGACGTGCGCGCCAAACTGAACGGCATCGGTTTTGCCCAGCAGATCGATCTGGAAGTGGACGAAAAGCTGCATCTGACGGTACTGGACGTCAGTCGTCAGCCTTCGTTGCTGGCCCTGCCAGGGATAAAGACCGGGGGAACGCCTCAGGCGATGCTTGACGAAATGGACCAGTTGGCTCAGCGTCTGGCGGAACAGCGCCGGTTGTTCAGTCAGCATCAGCCCTGCCTGTTTACCCCGGCCGCCAGGCTGGCAAAAATTGAGGCCAGCCTGTTGCAGGTGGCGGAACAAATCAAACAGCAGCACCAGCAGATGCGCGGTCAGTAAGCATGCTCAGCCTGGAAACGCTCGATCTGCTGTTGGCGATCACCGAAGGTGAACTGATCGAGGAGATGATCATCGGCATGCTGGCTGCTCCGCAGCTGTCGATTTTCTTCAAGAAGTTTCCGGCGATCCGCCGGGCGCTGGATCGCGACCTGCCGCGCTGGAAGCTGCAGCTGAAACAGCGTCTGCATGAAGCCATGGTGCCGCCTGCGCTGGCGCAAGAATTTTACCGCTATCAACAGTGCCAGTTAGAGAACAATACCCAGTTCTTCCATAACCTCAATGACACTCTGGACCTGCTGCGCCAGCTGGTTTCTCCTTTCTATGAGCAGGCCCGTTCGCTGGTGGACGCCGCCGATCTGCCCAATCATCCACTGGACGACAGTTTCCAGACCCTGTTTTTGCAACGCTGGCGCATCAGCCTGACGCTGCAGGCCACCATGATGCATCACCAGTTGCTCGAACAGGAACGCGAACAGCTGATGGCGGAGCTGCAGGAGCGGCTGGCACTGAGTGGAGCGCTGGAGCCGGTGCTGTCGGAAAACGACACCGCCGCCGGGCGGCTGTGGGACATGAGCAAAGGCCATCTTCAGCGCGGCGATTATCAGCGGCTGGTGGAATACGGCAACTTTCTGCAGCAACAGCCGGAGCTGAAAAAGCTGGCGCAGCAGCTTGGGCGCAGCTATCAGGCCAAAGCGGTACAGCAACAGGATGCTTTACCGGAACCCTTTCGCGTCATGGTGCAGGTGCCCGCCACGCTGCCGGAAGAGGTCAGCGGCATTCATCAGAGCGACGATATTCTGCGCCTGCTGCCGCCTGAGTTGGTCACGCTGGGTATCGAAGAATTGGAATTTGAGTTTTACCGGCGCCTGCTGGAAAAACAGTTATTGAGCTACCGCCTGCAGGGCGACGTCTGGCAGGAACAGATAGCGATCCGGCAGGTCACCCACCAGCAGCAGGATCAGCAGCCGCGTGGTCCGTTTATCGTCTGTGTCGATACTTCAGGCTCCATGGGCGGTTTCAATGAGCAGTGCGCCAAGGCGTTTTGTCTTGCGCTGTTGCGCATTGCGCTGGCGGATAACCGCCGCTGCTACATCATGCTGTTCGCCAACCAGATAGTGCATTACGAGCTTACTGCCGCCAGCGGTATTGAACAGGCCGTGCGTTTTCTCGGCCAGCAGTTTCGCGGCGGCACCGATCTGGCAGCCTGCCTGAACGCCACGGTGAGTAAAATGGCGGAGAGCGGCTGGTTTGATGCCGATGCGGTGATCATTTCTGACTTTATTGCCCAGCGGTTGCCGGAAGAGGTCATAAAGAAGGTCAAACAGCAGCAGCAGAATCACCAGCAGCGCTTTCACGCGGTGGCGATGTCCAGCTATGGTAAACCCGGCATCATGCGCATCTTCGATCATATCTGGCGCTTTGATACCGGGTTAAAAAGCCGCTTGATGCGCCGCTGGCGGCGCTGATTGTTACAGAAGCCCTTCGACCGCGTCACGCACTTGCGGTGACCACACGCCGCACTGCACCTGACCAATGTGCGACAGTTGCAGCAACAGCATCACCAGGCGCGACTGGCCGATACCACCACCGATGGTTTGCGGCATATCGCCACGCAGCAGTGACTGATGCCACTCCAGCGCCAGACGATCTTCATCGCCGGTTTGTGCCAACTGGCGCTTCAGCGCACTGGCGTCAACGCGAATACCCATGGAAGAAAGCTCGAAGGCATCCTGCAATACCGGGTTCCAGACCAGAATATCGCCGTTCAAACCGGCCAGTCCTTCTGCCGCCGGTGTCGTCCAGTCATCATAATCCGGTGCACGAACATCGTGTGATTTGCCGTGCGACAGCATACCGCCGATCCCGATCAGAAATACCGCGCCCAGCTCTTTGGCGATCGCCCGCTCACGGCCTTTGGCATCCAGTTCTGGGTAGCGTTGCAGCAGGGTTTCGCTGTGCACAAAATGAATCTGCTCCGGCAGGAACGGCGTTAAATCATATTCGCGGCTCACTTCAATTTCGGTGGCCTTAATCGCCGCATAAATGCTGCTCACGGTGCTTTTAAGGTAATCCAGGCTGCGCTCGCCATCGCCCATCACCCGCTCCCAGTCCCATTGATCGACGTAGACTGAATGGATCGCGCTCAGACGATCTTCATCAGGACGCAGCGCTTTCATATGGGTATACAGGCCTTCACCGGCGCCAAAATCGTAGCTACCCAACGTTTTACGTTTCCATTTCGCCAGTGAGTGCACCACTTCGAAGGTGGCTTCCGGCAGGGTTTTGACCTTTACCTGTACCGCTTTCTCACTGCCTGACAGGTTATCCTGGGTACCGTCCCCCAGACGGCTGAGGATCGGCGCCTGCACTTCAATCAGGCCAAGCTGCTGTTCCAGCTGGCGTGAGAAGAAGGATTTAACCAGGCTGATTTGTTGTTGTTTTTGAATAAACTGTTTTTTCATTGCCGTATCTCTTATAAACCTGTCTCTGTTGCCAACGATTAAGCAACAGAACGGCATCGTAATTCAATATCCGTTAATCAATATTGCCTTTTCACTTTTAATCGTTCATTTTTATGCGGTAATAATTCAACAATCAGCAATTAGTGGGAGATTAAATGGCTGAAAATTATCAGATCGATAATCTCGATCGCGGCATTCTTAACGCTTTGATGGAGAATGCGCGCACGCCTTACGCCGAACTGGCCAAGAACTTCGCGGTCAGCCCCGGTACCATTCATGTGCGGGTAGAGAAGATGAAGCAGGCCGGCATCATTACCGGAGCGCGGGTAGACGTGAACCCTAAACGCCTGGGCTACGACGTCTGCTGTTTTATCGGCATTATATTAAAGAGTGCTAAAGACTACCCTTCTGCGCTGAAAAAGCTCGAAAGCCTGGAGGAAGTGGTCGAGGCTTACTACACTACCGGCCACTACAGCGTGTTTATCAAAGTGATGTGCCGCTCAATAGATGCGTTGCAACAGGTACTTATCAACAAGATCCAGACCATTGACGAGATCCAGTCCACCGAAACGCTGATCTCGCTGCAGAACCCCATTATGCGTACCATCACGCCCTAGCCAATTAATTACTATACCCATATTATCCACAGGTAGATCCCAGCCGATTCACAGCGTACAATGCTGCCACTTTGAGAAGGCTGGGATCATTCATTTCATGGCAGACATTACTCTGATCAGTGGCAGTACGCTTGGCAGCGCCGAGTACGTAGCCGAGCACTTGGCTGAAAAACTGGAAGCGGCGGGTTTTACGACCGAAACCCTGCACGGCCCTGAATTGGATGAACTGACCCTGTCCGGGCGCTGGCTGGTGGTGTCTTCTACCCACGGCGCCGGCGATTTACCGGATAACCTGCAACCGCTGCTGGAACAAATAGAAGAACAGCTTCCTGACTTATCCCAGGTGCAGTTCGGCGCAGTCGGTTTGGGCAGCTCTGAATACGACACTTTCTGTGGTGCGATCCAACGGATCGACGATCTTCTGGTCGCTCGCGGGGCGAAAAGGATCGGCGATCGGCTCGAGATCGACGTGACTGAACACGAAATTCCTGAGGATCCGGCAGAGGAATGGGTGAAAAATTGGATTAATTTACTCTAATTTGTTCAAAGATCACCCGAACGATTGTGGATAACTATGCTTAAAAGCAGGGTAAAAGCAGTAGTTATCCCAATAACAACCTTAGGTCGCTTTTTGTCCTGTGCATAACATGCCATTTAGATCCCAGCTTATAAGCCATAGGATCACCGATCATTCACAGCTAATGATCCTCCTTAATCCGCTGATCTCAATCACGAATAATCACTTATCCACAGAAGATCGCGATCCTAATAAGAGATCTAATAAAGAGATCTTTAAATAAAAAAGATCTTCTTTTAATTACCGACGATCCTGACCACTTGGTCGATCGACTAAACTTGAGTAGAATCGCCCTCCCCAGGGCAAACAACGATCGTTCGCAATACGGCGAGGTGCAGTTCCATGTTTTATCCAGAGCAATTTGACGTCATCATCATCGGTGGTGGCCATGCCGGTACCGAAGCCGCAATGGCTGCGGCACGCATGGGGCGTCAGACTTTATTATTGACACACAATATCGATACGCTGGGGCAGATGTCTTGCAACCCGGCGATTGGCGGTATTGGTAAAGGGCATCTGGTTAAGGAAATTGATGCACTTGGCGGCCTGATGGCCACGGCGATTGACCATGCCGGCATCCAGTTTAGGATACTAAACGCCAGCAAAGGCCCGGCGGTGCGAGCCACTCGTGCCCAGGCTGACCGCGTGCTGTATCGCCAGGCTGTGCGCACCGCCCTGGAGAACCAGCCGAACCTGATGATCTTCCAGCAGCCGGTCGAAGATCTGATTGTGGAAAACGATCGCGTAGTCGGTGCCGTAACCCAAATGGGACTGAAATTCCGCGCCAAAGCGGTGGTACTGACCGTAGGCACCTTCCTGGATGGCAAGATCCATATCGGCCTGGAAAACTACAGTGGCGGCCGTGCCGGGGATCCTCCGTCGATCTCGTTGTCACAGCGCCTGCGTGAATTGCCTCTGCGCGTTAATCGCTTGAAAACCGGTACGCCACCTCGTATCGATGCACGCACTATCGATTTCAGCGTTCTGGCGCCGCAACACGGTGATACACCGATCCCGGTGTTCTCGTTTATGGGCAATGCCGGGCAACACCCGGAACAAATGGCGTGCTACATCACCCATACCAACGAAAAAACCCATGACGTGATCCGCAATAACCTCGATCGCAGCCCGATGTATGCCGGGATCATCGAAGGGATCGGACCACGCTATTGCCCATCGATCGAAGACAAAGTCATGCGCTTTGCCGATCGTAACGCTCACCAGATCTTCCTTGAACCAGAGGGCCTGACCAGCAACGAAATTTATCCTAACGGCATTTCCACCAGCCTGCCGTTTGACGTACAGATGCAGATCGTTCGTTCGATGGAAGGGATGCAGAATGCCCGTATCGTTCGTCCGGGTTATGCCATCGAGTATGATTTCTTCGATCCGCGCGATTTAAAACCGACGCTGGAAAGCAAATTTATTCAGGGCTTGTTCTTCGCCGGTCAGATCAACGGCACCACCGGCTACGAAGAAGCCGCTGCACAGGGCCTGTTGGCCGGTCTGAATGCCGGACGTTACGCCAACGAAGACGAAGGCTGGTCACCACGTCGCGATCAGGCTTACCTCGGCGTGCTGGTGGACGATCTCAGTACCCTGGGCACCAAAGAACCGTACCGCATGTTCACTTCACGTGCCGAATACCGCCTGATGCTGCGCGAAGACAATGCCGATCTGCGCCTGACCGAAAAAGGCCGCGAACTGGGTCTGGTGGACGACGCCCGCTGGGCGCGCTTCAGCGAAAAGCTGGAACACATCGAACAAGAACGCCAGCGCCTGCGCGACATCTGGATGCATCCGCATGCGGAGAACGTAGATCAGGTCAACGTACTGCTGAAAGCGCCGCTGTCGCGTGAAGCAAACGGCGAAGAGTTGCTGCGTCGACCTGAAATGGATTACCAACAGCTGACCTCCGTGGCTGCATTTGCACCGCCGTTGGCCGATACCCAAGCCGCAGAGCAGGTTGAGATCCAGGTAAAATACGAAGGCTATATCGCTCGTCAGCAGGAAGAGATCGAAAAACAACAGCGTAACGAAAACACCGTACTGCCGTTGGATCTCGATTATCAGCAAGTTTCCGGCTTGTCGAATGAAGTGATCGCCAAACTGAATGACCACAAGCCGAATTCGATCGGTCAGGCTTCACGAATCTCCGGCATCACACCGGCGGCGATCTCAATTTTGCTGATCTGGTTGAAAAAACAGGGCTTGCTGCGCCGCAGCGCATAAATCTTGCTTTTGGGTGACCGTTTGCCTACTTGATAGGCAAACGGCCGCTGACATCATCCCGTGCCTGAATTATCATGCTTGGCTTCTTGGCCAGCCCCAATTTGGCTAGTCGTTCCGCGCCAGTCAGAGGACACGTTGTGCAGAAAAAATTAGACTCGCTGCTGTTTGCAGCAGGCATTACGCTCCCCGATCAGCAAAAACAGCAATTGCTGGGGTATGTCGGCATGCTGGACAAGTGGAACAAGGCTTATAACCTCACCTCGGTGCGCGATCCGCAGCAAATGCTGGTACGCCATATTCTCGACAGCATCGTGGTAAACCCGCATTTGCAGGGCTCCCGTTTTATCGACGTTGGCACCGGCCCCGGACTGCCGGGTATTCCGTTGGCGATCGTCCGTCCTGATTCCCATTTCACCCTGCTGGACAGCCTGGGCAAGCGCGTGCGCTTTCTTCGCCAGGTGCAGCACGAGCTGGGCCTGACCAACGTTGAGCCGGTACAGAGCCGCGTTGAAGAATTCCCGGGCGAACCGCCGTTTGACGGCGTCATCAGCCGTGCTTTTGCTTCGCTGCAGGACATGCTGTCCTGGTGCCATCACTTGCCGGCGAAAGGGCAGGGGCGTTTCTACGCGCTGAAAGGGGTTCGTCCTGATGAGGAGCTGGCGCAGCTGCCGGAAGGTATTGAGCTTGAGTCGGTGGTGCGTTTGCAGGTGCCGGAACTCGAAGGTGAACGTCATTTGGTGATACTTAAAGCAAACTGAGTTTGTTTTTGATCAAATAAGCGTGAATTAAAAGGTAGTGCTCAGCGTAAATGTAAGCAGGCTAATCAAATGGCGGTTTTTTTAGTTAATTTACTTTTTATTAACACAAAAATAGCCGCCAATTAGCGACAATAGAGTAATTGCAATTCGAAATAGTCACGTTAGCAACGATAAGTTAACGATTCTGCTTTGGCGCTAATGTTAATTTGCTGTTGTAATATTACACTCGAAGCTGTCAATAAAAGGTTTTTGCGGCGTAGATGGATTGTTTTTGAACGGTTAACTTGTAATATTTTGATTTATAATGTTTTTTGATCACTCAATTTGCTAAAGACGGTTTACACGTCGGTGAGTTATAAATCAGAAAGAGGCATTATTGTGAGCGGCTCCACGTTTCGTACTGTAACGCTGGAATAATCAGACAATTTAATGCGCCCTATTATTCCGACCGTTTTCTTGTGAAAATAGCCTGAAATGGGGGAATTTAAATAATTGTTCACCTTTTCGCTACTTATCGATTGAATTCGTTGGTATGCCCCGTATAATTTGCTCGTTTTTTGCTGCTTGACTCAGATCAGTAAAAACAGTTTTATACGTCACTCAGCATACCCCCTCTGGGGTACGGAGAGAACAAACGTCATGTCTGTGTCCCTTTACAGCGGAAAAGTTGCTCGTAAATTGCTGTTTCTGCAGTTAATGACTTTTGTTTTGATCAGCGCTGCCTTCGGTCTGAAAAGCCTGGAATGGAGCGGTTCGGCATTGGCGGGCGGTCTCGCTGCCTGGTTGCCGAGTACCATGTTTATGCTGTTTGCCTTGCGTCATCAGACGCAGACGCAGGCCCCCGGTCGGGTTGCCTGGTCGTTCGCCATCGGCGAGGGGTTAAAGGTCTTGATCACCATAGTTTTGTTGATCGTGGCGCTTGGGGTGTTCAAAGCGGAGTTTATACCGCTTGGCCTGACCTATTTAGCGGTGTTAGCGGTGCAGATTATCGCACCCGCCGTGATTAACAGTTACCGAAATTAACTAAATAAGGGTAGAGGCATCATGTCTGCAGAGGGATACAACAGTCCACAGGAGTATATCGGTCACCACCTGACGCAACTTCAGGTCGGGACTGGTTTTTGGTCGATTAACCTCGACTCGATGTTTTTCTCCGTTGTCCTCGGGGTTCTGTTCCTGGTGATTTTCCGCCGGGTTGCCAAAAACGCCACCAGCGGCGTGCCGGGTAAACTGCAAACCGCAGTGGAACTGGTCGTCGGGTTTGTCGACAGCAGCGTACGCGATATGTACCACGGCAAGAGCAAGGTGATTGCACCGCTGGCGCTGACGGTGTTTGTCTGGGTGTTCCTGATGAACATGATGGACCTGATCCCGGTCGACTTCCTGCCGTTCATCGGTGCTCAGCTCGGTCTGCCGGCACTGCGTGTGGTACCTACGGCTGACGTGAACGTGACCCTGTCGATGGCGTTGGGCGTATTTATCCTGATTCTGTTCTATAGCATTAAAATGAAAGGCGTTGGTGGGTTCGTTAAAGAGTTAACCATGCAGCCGTTCAACCACCCTGTATTCATTCCTATCAACCTGATCCTTGAAGGTGTCAGCCTGCTGTCCAAGCCTGTTTCACTGGGCCTGCGACTGTTCGGCAACATGTATGCGGGTGAGTTGATCTTCATCCTGATTGCCGGCCTGTTGCCGTGGTGGTCACAGTGGGTCCTGAGCTTGCCTTGGGCTATTTTCCACATCCTGATCATTACGCTTCAAGCCTTTATTTTCATGGTTCTGACGATTGTCTATCTCTCGATGGCATCTGAAGAGCACTGATTTTCTTAAAACACTTGCACTTTTAAACTGAAACAAACTGGAGACTGTCATGGAAAACCTGAGTATGGATCTGCTGTACATGGCTGCCGCTGTGATGATGGGTTTAGCGGCAATCGGTGCTGCGATCGGTATCGGCATCCTGGGTGGTAAATTCTTGGAAGGCGCTGCACGTCAGCCTGACCTGATTCCTCTGCTGCGTACACAGTTCTTTATCGTTATGGGTCTGGTTGACGCCATCCCGATGATCGCTGTTGGTCTGGGTCTGTACGTGATGTTCGCTGTCGCGTAAGTAGAGAATTTCTCTACACTGAAACCACACTATTAACTTTTAAAGAGGCATTGTGCTGTGAATCTTAACGCAACAATCCTCGGCCAGGCCATCGCGTTCGTTCTGTTTGTCTGGTTCTGCATGAAGTATGTATGGCCGCCGATTATGGCAGCCATCGAGAAGCGTCAGGGAGAAATTGCTGACGGTCTCGCTTCTGCAGAACGTGCCAAAAAAGATTTGGACTTAGCGCAAGCCAATGCGACCGACCAGCTGAAAACTGCTAAAGCAGAAGCTCAGGTGATCATCGAGCAAGCAAACAAACGCAAAGCTCAGATCATGGATGAAGCGAAAGCCGAAGCCGAGCAGGAACGTAACAAAATCGTGGCGCAGGCTCAGGCTGAGATCGAAGCCGAACGTAAGCGCGCTCGTGAAGAGTTGCGTAAGCAAGTCGCGATGCTGGCAATTGCCGGCGCCGAGAAGATCATCGAACGTTCCGTGGATGAAGCTGCTAACAGCGACATCGTTGATAAACTGGTCGCTGAACTGTAAGGAGGGAGGGGCTGATGTCTGAATTTGTAACTGTAGCTCGCCCCTACGCCAAAGCAGCTTTTGACTTTGCCGTTGAGCATCAAAGCGTAGAGCGCTGGCAAGATATGCTGGCGTTTGCTGCTGATGTCACTCGCAATGAACAGATTTCTGAACTGCTGTCTGGCGCTATGGCGCCAGAGACGCTGTCCAAGACGTTCATCGCGGTATGTGGCGATCAACTCGACGAACATGGCCAGAACTTTATCCGTGTAATGGCCGAAAATGGACGTTTACTGGTTCTTCCTGCCGTGCTGCAGCAGTTCAACGAACTGCGCGCCTTGCTGGAATCCACCGTCGAAGTCGACGTGCTCTCTGCGAGCGCACTGAGCGACAAACAGCAGGCTAATATTGCCGCTGCGATGGAAAAACGTCTGTCACGCAAAGTTAAGCTGAATTGCAAAATTGACAAGTCTGTACTGGCCGGCGTAATTATCCGTGCTGGCGATATGGTGATTGATGGCAGCGTTCGCGGTCGTCTTGAACGCCTGACAGACGTCTTGCAGTCTTAAGGGGACTGGAGCATGCAACTGAATTCCACCGAAATCAGCGAACTGATCAAGCAGCGCATTGCTCAGTTCAATGTGGTGAGCGAAGCTCACAATGAAGGTACTATTGTTTCCGTCAGCGACGGGATCATCCGCGTACACGGTCTGGCCGAAGTTATGCAGGGCGAAATGATCGCACTGCCAGGCAACCGTTACGCAATCGCATTGAACCTGGAGCGCGACTCCGTAGGTGCCGTGGTTATGGGTCCGTACTCGGATCTGGCCGAAGGCATGAAGGTTAAATGTACCGGCCGTATTCTGGAAGTTCCGGTTGGCCGTGGCCTGCTGGGCCGTGTAGTTAACACCCTGGGCGCACCTATCGACGGTAAAGGCCCGGTTGATAACGACGGTTTCTCCCCGGTTGAAGCTATTGCCCCTGGTGTTATCGAGCGTCAGTCCGTAGATCAGCCGGTTCAAACTGGCTACAAATCTGTCGACGCCATGATCCCAATCGGCCGTGGCCAGCGTGAGCTGGTGATCGGCGACCGTCAGACCGGTAAAACCGCGCTGGCGATCGATGCGATCATCAACCAACGCGATTCCGGCATCAAATGTGTTTACGTGGCTATCGGCCAGAAAGCGTCTACCATCGCTAACGTGGTGCGCAAGCTGGAAGAGCACGGCGCACTGGCTAACACCATCGTTGTGGTGGCTACCGCGTCTGAATCCGCTGCACTGCAATATCTGGCACCATATGCCGGTTGTGCGATGGGCGAATACTTCCGTGACCGCGGTGAAGATGCGCTGATCGTTTATGATGACCTGTCCAAACAGGCCGTTGCTTACCGTCAGATTTCCCTGCTGCTTCGTCGTCCACCAGGTCGTGAAGCTTACCCAGGCGACGTATTCTACCTCCACTCCCGTTTGCTGGAGCGTGCTGCGCGTGTTAACGCCGACTACGTTGAAGCCTTCACCAAAGGTGAAGTCAAAGGCCAAACCGGTTCACTGACCGCTCTGCCGATCATTGAAACCCAGGCGGGTGACGTTTCCGCGTTCGTTCCGACCAACGTAATCTCGATTACCGATGGTCAGATCTTCCTGGAATCCAACCTGTTTAACTCCGGTATTCGTCCGGCGGTTAACCCGGGTATCTCCGTATCCCGTGTGGGCGGTGCAGCGCAAACCAAGATCATGAAAAAACTGTCCGGTGGTATTCGTACCGCGCTGGCACAGTACCGTGAACTGGCTGCGTTCTCTCAGTTCGCTTCCGATCTGGATGATGCGACCCGCAAACAGCTGAGCCACGGTCAGAAAGTGACCGAGCTGCTGAAACAGAAACAGTATGCGCCGATGTCCGTCGCACAACAGTCTCTGGTGCTGTTTGCCGCAGAACGTGGCTACCTGAACGACGTTGAAGTCGCGAAAGTCGTGAGCTTCGAAGCCGCGCTGGTTGCTTACGCAGACCGCGAGCATGCCGAGTTGCTGAACCACATCAACCAAACTGGCAATTTCAACGATGAGATCGAGGGCAAACTGAAAGCCGTCCTCGAGACCTTCAAGAAAACCCAGTCCTGGTAACGCTCAGCGGCCTGCAGTTGAAAGACAGCAGGCCGTCTGGCAATGAGGAGAAGCAGAGATGGCCGGCGCAAAAGAGATACGTAGTAAGATCGCGAGCGTGCAAAACACGCAAAAGATCACTAAAGCGATGGAAATGGTCGCCGCCTCCAAAATGCGTAAATCGCAGGAACGCATGGCGGCCAGCCGTCCTTATGCAGAGACCATGCGCAAAGTGATTGGTCACCTTGCGTTGGGTAATCTGGAATATAAGCACCCGTACCTGGATGAGCGTGACGTTAAGCGCGTCGGGTATCTGGTGGTGTCTACTGACCGTGGTCTCTGTGGCGGCTTGAACATCAACCTGTTCAAGCGTCTGTTGGCAGAGATGAAAGGCTGGTCCGAAAAAGGCGTTGAAGTTGATTTGGCGCTGATTGGCTCTAAAGCGGCCTCTTTCTTTGGCTCCGTGGGCGGCAACGTGGTTGCCCAGGTGACCGGCATGGGGGATAAACCTTCCCTGTCGGAACTGATCGGTCCGGTGAAAGTGATGCTGCAAGCCTACGACGAAGGTCGTTTGGACAAGCTGTACATTGTCAGCAACAAATTTATCAATACGATGTCCCAGGAACCACAGATCGTTCAGCTGCTGCCGTTGCCGCCTTCCGATGACGGTGAGCTGAAGAAAAAATCTTGGGATTACCTGTATGAACCCGATCCAAAAGTGCTGCTTGATACCTTGCTGCGCCGCTATGTGGAATCGCAAGTTTATCAGGGCGTCGTGGAAAACCTGGCCAGCGAGCAGGCCGCACGAATGGTAGCGATGAAAGCCGCAACCGATAACGGCGGTAGCCTGATCAAAGAGCTGCAGTTGGTATACAACAAGGCTCGTCAGGCCAGCATCACTCAGGAACTCACCGAGATCGTTTCGGGAGCCTCCGCGGTTTAAGCTAGGTTTACGAATTACGTAGAGGATTCAAGATGGCTACTGGAAAGATTATCCAGGTAATCGGCGCCGTAGTGGACGTCGAGTTCCCTCAGGATGCCGTACCAAAAGTGTACAATGCTCTTGAGGTAGAAAACGGTACCGAGAAGCTGGTGCTGGAAGTTCAGCAGCAGTTGGGCGGTGGCGTAGTTCGCTGTATCGCGATGGGGACCTCAGATGGTCTGCGCCGCGGTCTGAAAGTGAACGATCTGGAACACCCAATTGAAGTACCGGTAGGTAAAGCTACCCTGGGCCGTATCATGAACGTATTGGGTGAACCAATCGACATGAAAGGCGACATCGGCGAAGAAGAACGTTGGGCGATTCACCGTCCGGCGCCAAGCTACGAAGATTTGTCCAACTCTCAGGATCTGCTGGAAACCGGTATCAAGGTTATGGACCTGATTTGTCCGTTCGCTAAGGGCGGTAAAGTTGGTCTGTTCGGTGGTGCTGGTGTTGGTAAAACCGTAAACATGATGGAGCTGATCCGTAACATCGCGATCGAGCACTCCGGTTATTCCGTGTTTGCAGGCGTGGGTGAGCGTACTCGTGAGGGTAACGACTTCTACCACGAAATGAACGACTCCAACGTACTGGACAAAGTATCCCTGGTTTACGGCCAGATGAACGAGCCACCGGGTAACCGTCTGCGCGTTGCTCTGACCGGTCTGACCATGGCGGAGAAATTCCGTGACGAAGGCCGCGACGTTCTGCTGTTCGTTGATAACATTTACCGTTATACCCTGGCCGGTACCGAAGTGTCCGCACTTCTGGGCCGTATGCCATCTGCGGTAGGTTATCAGCCAACGCTGGCGGAAGAGATGGGCGTTCTGCAAGAACGTATCACCTCTACCAAGACCGGTTCTATCACTTCCGTACAGGCCGTTTACGTTCCTGCGGATGACTTGACTGACCCGTCACCAGCCACCACCTTTGCTCACTTGGATGCAACCGTGGTACTGAGCCGTAATATCGCTTCTCTGGGTATCTACCCGGCCGTTGACCCGCTGGATTCCACCAGCCGTCAGCTGGATCCGCTGGTAGTTGGCCAGGAGCACTACGATGTAGCGCGTGGCGTGCAGTCTATTCTGCAACGCTACCAGGAACTGAAAGATATCATCGCCATCCTGGGTATGGACGAGCTGTCAGAAGATGACAAACTGGTCGTATCCCGTGCGCGTAAAATCCAACGCTTCCTGTCTCAGCCGTTCTTCGTGGCAGAAGTCTTCACCGGTTCTCCGGGCAAGTTCGTATCGCTGAAAGACACCATTCGTGGTTTCAAAGGCATTATGGACGGCGACTATGACCACCTGCCTGAACAAGCGTTCTACATGGTTGGCGCCATTGAAGAAGCAGTGGAAAAAGCCAAGAAACTGTAACGCCTTGAGAGGAGGGTGATATGGCTATGACTTACCATCTGGATGTAGTCAGCGCGGAAAAACATATGTTTTCCGGCCTGGTGCAAAAGATCCAGGTGACAGGTAGCGAAGGCGAACTGGGGATTTTCCCTGGCCATGCGCCGCTGCTGACTGCCATCAAGCCTGGCATGGTGCGTATTGTTAAACAGCACGGTGAAGAAGAGTTCATCTACCTGTCCGGCGGTATCCTTGAGGTACAGCCGAGCGTGGTCACCGTGTTGGCGGACACTGCCATCCGTGGAACGGACCTCGACGAAGCGAGAGCGCTGGAAGCTAAGCGTAAAGCTGAAGAGCACATCCGTAGCTCTCATGGCGATGTCGACTATGCTCAGGCATCTGCGGAACTGGCGAAAGCGATCGCAAAACTGCGCGTTATCGAGCTCACCAGAAGAGCGATGTAACATTTTGGCGCGTGCATAACGCAACCAGAATTAAGAAAGCGGCCTATTTGGTCGCTTTTTTTTTGCTTTAAAATAAGGGTTTCAACCCGGTGGGCATTGTGATGTATAACCCTTGCAAGAGGCTAAAAATGTCTCCGATCGCCGACAGTTCCACCCTGGCTGAGGTTGCCTGAGTGTTAACTGCGGCGCGCCTAGTGCCCCATGGCCTGCGCCGGGTTCGTGAAGAGAAATATGTAGTAATATCGTCACTAAAGAGTTCTACTTTCGTCTATCAAAATGGAGTTATCAGGTTGCTTATGTCGAACAGCGCAATGAGTGTGGTGATCCTCGCCGCGGGCAAGGGAACACGCATGTATTCCGATCTTCCCAAGGTGTTACATCCGTTGGCTGGTAAGCCGATGGTGCAGCACGTCATTGATGCCGCGATGAAACTGGGCGCGAAAAACGTCCATTTGGTCTATGGTCACGGCGGTGATCTACTGAAAAAGACCCTGACCGACAGTGCGCTGAACTGGGTGCTGCAGGCCGAGCAGTTGGGAACCGGCCACGCCATGCAGCAGGCTGCACAGCATTTTGCCGATGATGAAGACGTGTTGATGCTGTACGGCGACGTTCCGCTGATCTCTGTCGATACCTTGCAGCGCCTGCTGGCGGCGAAGCCACAGGGCGGCATTGGTCTGCTGACCGTAAAACTGGCTGACCCGAGCGGCTACGGTCGTATCGTGCGCGAGCAGGAGACAGTGGTGGGGATTGTTGAGCACAAGGATGCCAGCGAAGCCCAGCGCCAGATCAATGAAATCAATACCGGTATCCTGGTGGCCAACGGGCGCGATCTGAAGCGCTGGCTGGGGATGCTGAACAACGACAACGCGCAGGGTGAGTTCTACATCACCGATATCATTGCGTTGGCGCATGCGGACGGCAAGAAAATTGAGGCGGTGCATCCGTCACGTCTGAGCGAAGTGGAAGGCGTGAATAACCGCCTGCAGCTGTCGCGGCTTGAGCGCATCTATCAGGCAGAACAGTCTGAAAAGTTGCTGCTGGCTGGCGTAATGCTGCTGGATCCGGCGCGTTTTGATCTGCGCGGGGAACTTGTGCACGGTCGCGACATCTCTATTGATGCCAACGTGATTATTGAAGGTTCGGTCAAGCTGGGCGATCGCGTGAAAATCGGTGCCGGCTGCGTGCTGAAAAACTGCGTGATTGGCGACGACTGCGAGATCAGCCCGTATAGCGTATTGGAAGACGCGGTACTGGCAGCAGAATGCACCGTGGGGCCATTTGCCCGTCTTCGCCCGGGCGCGGAGCTGGCGGTGGGCGCCCATGTCGGCAACTTCGTCGAAATGAAAAAAGCGCGCTTGGGTAAAGGCTCCAAAGCGGGCCATCTGAGCTACCTGGGCGATGCCGAGATTGGTGACGATGTGAATATCGGCGCCGGTACCATCACCTGTAACTATGATGGTGCCAACAAGCATAAAACCATTATCGGCGACGGTGTATTTGTCGGCTCCGATACCCAGCTGGTGGCACCGGTCTCCGTCGGCAAAGGTTCTACCATCGCCGCTGGCACTACGGTTACCCGTGATATCGGCGAGGACGAACTGGTGCTGAGCCGCGTTAAGCAGGTGCATATCCAGGGCTGGCAGCGTCCGGTGAAAAAGAAATAAGCATTGTGTTTTGCGTTGGGCTCCGCGGGCGAGCCCAATACAAAACATAATAATCCCCATTCTCTACAGGCTCGGGGACGCACGGTAAAAACCGGCAAAATCAGGTCAAGACATCGAAAGCGCCCCGAAAGGCGTTTAATTAGGAATACAACTGATGTGTGGAATTGTAGGCGCAGTAGCGCAACGTGATATTGCAGAGATCCTGTTGGAAGGTTTACGCCGCCTTGAGTACCGTGGCTATGACTCAGCCGGTTTGGCAGTGGTGGATGCGGAAGGCAACGTTAACCGTTTACGCCGCGTGGGCAAGGTCAATAAATTGGCTGAAGCTGCGGAACAACACCCTTTGCACGGCGGCACCGGTATTGCTCACACCCGCTGGGCAACGCACGGTGAACCTACCGAAGCGAATGCGCACCCGCATGTTTCTGATTACATCACCGTGGTGCATAACGGCATCATCGAAAACCACGAACCGCTGCGTGAATTGCTGATCGAACGGGGCTATCACTTCAGCTCCGAGACCGATACCGAGGTGATTGCTCACCTGGTGCATTGGGAACAGCTCCAGGGCGGTAGCTTGCTGGAAGTGGTACAGCGCGTGATCCCACAGCTGCGTGGCGCCTACGGCACCGTAGTAATGGATAGCCGTGACCCGAGTGTGCTGGTGGCTGCACGTTCCGGCAGTCCGCTGGTGATCGGCCGCGGCGTGGGTGAAAACTTCCTGGCATCCGACCAACTGGCGCTGCTGCCGGTGACCCGTCGCTTTATCTTCCTGGAAGAAGGCGACGTGGTGGAAATGACCCGCCGCACCGTCAACATTTTCGACAAACAGGGCAACGCCGTTGAACGTCCTGAGATTGAATCCCAGGTGCAGTACGACGCCGGTGATAAAGGTGCTTACCGCCATTACATGCAAAAAGAGATTTACGAACAGCCGCTGGCGCTGAAAAACACCCTGGAAGGGCGTTTCAGCCATGGGCAAATCAACCTGAGCGAGCTGGGCCCGCGCGCCGATGAGTTGCTGGCGAAGGTACAGCATGTGCAGATCATTGCCTGCGGTACGTCATACCACTCTGGCATGGTTGCCCGCTATTGGTTCGAATCCCTGGCCGGTGTGCCATGCGACGTCGAGATCGCGTCTGAATTCCGTTACCGCAAATCTGCCGTACGTCCGGGCAGCCTGATCATCACGCTGTCGCAGTCCGGTGAAACCGCCGATACCCTGGCGGCGCTGCGCCTGTCGAAGGAGTTGGGTTACCTCGGTTCGTTGGCGGTGTGCAATGTGGCCGGTTCTTCGCTGGTGCGTGAATCCGATTTGGCGCTGATGACCAAGGCCGGGACTGAAATCGGCGTGGCTTCCACCAAGGCCTTTACCACCCAGCTGGCGGTGTTGCTGATGCTGGTGGCGCGTTTGGGCCGTCTGAAAGGCATGGCGGAAAGCGTTGAGCATGAAATCGTACATGGCCTGCAGGCGTTGCCGGCGCGTATCGAACAGATGCTGTCGATGGATAAAGAGATTGAAGCGCTGGCGGAAGGTTTCTCCGACAAGCACCATGCGCTGTTCCTCGGCCGTGGCGATCAGTACCCGATCGCCATGGAAGGTGCGCTGAAGCTCAAAGAGATCTCCTACATTCACGCGGAAGCCTATGCGGCCGGTGAATTGAAGCATGGCCCGTTGGCGTTGATCGATGCCGATATGCCGGTGATCGTGGTGGCGCCAAACAACGAACTGTTGGAAAAACTGAAGTCCAATATCGAAGAAGTTCGTGCGCGTGGCGGCCAGCTGTACGTGTTCGCCGATCATGACGCCGGTTTCGTCAGCAGCGAAGGCATGACCATCATTCCATTGCCACACGTAGAAGAGATCGTGGCACCTATCTTCTACACCGTGCCGCTGCAGCTGCTGTCTTACCATGTGGCACTGATCAAAGGCACCGACGTTGACCAGCCGCGTAACCTGGCGAAGTCTGTCACCGTAGAGTAATCCGCATCTGTTAGTCTCTTAAAGCCGGCCGTTGAGCCGGCTTTTTTCATGGCGAAATAAAATATGACAAACGTGCGACAGCTGGGATAAAAGTTGTCATATTCAAGCGGATAGCGGCGATGGAAAGGGTTTTTTTATTGATTAATTACTGAGTGGTTTTATCTGTAACTATTTGATTTTAAGTTGATAATGGCCCTGGGCTTGTCGTTGTAATATAACTGTCATATTTCGTACATTTTACTGTCACCAAACTGTCCTATTTTCCCTCCTGCAGCAATACTTACTCTGATGAAAACGACTCGAAGTCGATTTTTGAATATCCCATTAGGAGGGATTATGAAACTGATGCGTACCACCGTCGCCAGTATTGTGGCAGCGACTTTCTCCCTGACCGCCGTGTCCGCGTTCGCTGCTGCTAGCCTGACCGGTGCAGGTGCGACATTCCCCGCTCCGGTTTATGCCAAGTGGGCAGATTCTTATCAGAAAGAAACCGGCAACAAAGTTAACTATCAGGGCATCGGCTCTTCCGGCGGCGTGAAGCAAATCATCGCCAATACCGTTGACTTTGGTGCTTCCGATGCGCCTTTGACTGACGAAAAACTGGCGGCCGATGGCCTGTTCCAGTTCCCTACCGTGATCGGTGGCGTGGTGCTGGCCGTTAACATCCCGGGCATCAAGTCCGGTGAGCTGACCCTGGACGGAAAAACCCTGGGCGATATCTACCTGGGCAACGTGAAGAAATGGAACGACCCGGCGATCACCAAACTGAACCCAGGCGTCAAGCTGCCGGATCAGAACATCGCGGTGGTACGTCGCGCTGACGGTTCCGGCACCTCTTTTGTGTTCACCAGCTACTTGTCTAAAGCCAACGCGCAGTGGAAAGAGAAAATCGGCGCAGGCTCAACCGTTAACTGGCCAACCGGTCTGGGCGGCAAGGGCAACGACGGCATCGCCGCATTCGTACAGCGTCTGCCAGGCTCCATCGGCTACGTTGAATACGCTTACGCCAAACAGAACAACCTGGCTTACACCAAGTTGATCTCTGCCGACGGCAAAGCGGTTAGCCCGACAGAAGAGAGCTTCAGCGCCGCCGCTAAAGGCGTGGACTGGAGCAAAACCTTCGCGCAGGATCTGACTGACCAGAAAGGCGACAACGCCTGGCCAATCACCTCCACCACCTTCATCCTGGTGCACAAAGAGCAGAAAAACCCGGCTCAGGGTACCGAAGTGCTGAAATTCTTTGACTGGGCGTACAAAACGGGCGCCAAACAGGCTAACGATCTGGATTACGCCACTCTGCCGAACGAAGTTATCGAGCAGGTGCGTGCAGCATGGAAAACCAACGTAAAAGACAGTTCCGGTAAAGCGCTGTACTAACAACGCAGGGGCGCGTGATCTGCGCGCCCCACTCAGTTTTTCAGGGCTCAATCCAGGTTGGGCCTGCCAGGGTTAACACAGAGAGTGATCTATGGCTGAGTACAAGCCGACCATTAAAGCACCGAGTAAAAATGGTGACGTCATCTTCAGCGCGCTGGTTAAACTGGCGGCGCTGATTACCCTATTGTTGCTGGGCGGCATTATTGTTTCGCTGATCTTTGCCTCCTGGCCGAGCATACAGAAATTCGGTTTCTCCTTCCTGTGGACCAAAGAGTGGGATGCCCCTGCCGAGCAGTTCGGTGCACTGGTACCGATCTACGGCACCGTCGTCACCTCGCTGATCGCATTGATTATCGCCGTCCCCGTCAGCTTCGGTATCGCGCTGTTTCTGACCGAGCTGGCGCCAAACTGGCTGAGACGCCCGCTGGGTATCGCCATTGAGCTGCTGGCGGCGATCCCGAGTATTGTTTACGGCATGTGGGGCCTGTTCGTGTTCGCCCCGCTGTTTGCCGAATATTTCCAGACCCCGGTCGGCGACGTGCTGTCCGGCATTCCGATTGTCGGTGAGCTGTTCTCAGGCCCGGCGTTCGGTATCGGTATTCTGGCTGCCGGGGTGATCCTGGCGATTATGATTATTCCTTATATTGCCGCCGTAATGCGCGACGTGTTCGAACAAACCCCGGTGATGATGAAAGAGTCGGCCTACGGCATCGGCTGCACCACCTGGGAAGTGATCTGGCGTATCGTGTTGCCGTTTACCAAGAATGGCGTGATTGGCGGTGTGATGCTCGGCCTGGGCCGTGCGTTGGGGGAAACCATGGCGGTGACCTTCATCATCGGTAACACCTACCAGCTCGACAGCGCTTCACTGTATATGCCGGGCAACAGTATCACCTCTGCGCTGGCCAACGAATTCGCCGAAGCCGAGTCGGGCGTGCATACCGCCGCGTTGATGGAGCTGGGGCTGATCCTGTTTGTTATCACCTTTATCGTGCTGGCGCTGTCGAAGTTGATGGTGATGCGCCTGGCTAAGAATGAGGGACGCTAACGTGACGACTATGGATATGCAAAATAGCGTAGAGCTGCTGGAAAGCCGCCGCAAGATGCAGGCCTGGCGTCGCCAGAAAAACCGACTGGCCCTGTTCCTGTCGATGGCGACCATGGTGTTTGGCCTGTTCTGGCTGGTGTGGATCCTGTTCTCTACCGTGACCAAGGGCATCGACGGCATGTCGCTGGCGCTGTTCACCGAAATGACCCCTCCGCCCAATACCGCAGGCGGCGGCCTGGCTAACGCCATCGCCGGTAGCGGCCTGTTGATCCTGTGGGCTACCGTGTTCGGTACGCCGCTGGGCATCATGGCCGGCATTTACCTGGCGGAATATGGCCGTAAATCCTGGTTGGCGGAAGTTATCCGCTTTATTAACGACATTCTGTTATCGGCACCGTCGATTGTAGTGGGCCTGTTCGTGTACACCATCGTGGTGGCGAAGATGGAGCACTTCTCCGGTTGGGCCGGCATCATCGCGTTGGCATTGTTGCAGGTACCGATCGTGATCCGTACCACTGAAAATATGCTGAAGCTGGTACCGGATACGCTGCGCGAAGCCGCTTATGCGCTGGGCACGCCGAAATGGCGCATGATTTCCGCCATCACGCTGAAAGCCTCGGTTTCCGGCATCATCACCGGCGTGCTGCTGGCGATTGCGCGTATCGCCGGGGAAACCGCACCGCTGCTGTTTACCTCGCTGTCGAATCAGTTCTGGAGCACCGATCTGATGCAGCCGATTGCCAACCTGCCGGTGACCATTTTCAAATTTGCCATGAGCCCGTTCGCCGAATGGCAAGAGCTGGCCTGGGCCGGGGTGCTGTTGATTACCCTGTGCGTACTGCTACTGAATATCCTGGCGCGTGTGGTTTTCGCCAAGAAAAAGCATTCATAAAATTTTGAGCGCTGCCGTGGCGGCGCTGATGAAAAGAGAGAAGTCTTGATGAGTATGGTTACTGACGCTTCCAGCAGCAAAATTCAGGTACGCGATCTGAACTTCTACTATGGCAAATTCCATGCGCTGAAAAACATCACGCTGGATATCGCCAAGAACAAGGTCACCGCGTTTATTGGCCCGTCCGGCTGCGGCAAATCTACCCTGCTGCGCACCTTCAACAAAATGTATCAGCTGTACCCCGAGCAGCGTGCCGAAGGCGGCATCCTGCTGGATGGGCAGAACATTCTGACCGACAACTCGGATATCGCCCTGCTGCGCGCCAAGGTCGGCATGGTGTTCCAGAAGCCGACGCCGTTCCCGATGTCGATTTACGACAATATCGCCTTCGGCGTGCGCCTGTTTGAAAAGCTGTCACGTGCCGACATGGATGAGCGCGTGCAGTGGGCCCTGACCAAGGCGGCACTGTGGAACGAGACCAAGGACAAGCTGCACCAGAGCGGTTACAGCCTGTCGGGTGGCCAACAGCAACGTCTGTGCATCGCCCGCGGCATCGCCATTCGTCCGGACGTGTTATTGCTGGACGAGCCTTGCTCGGCGCTGGATCCGATTTCCACCGGTAAGATTGAAGAGCTGATCAGCGAGCTGAAGTCTGACTACACCGTGGTGATCGTAACCCACAACATGCAGCAGGCCGCGCGTTGTTCTGACTCCACGGCATTTATGTATCTGGGCGAACTGATCGAGTTCAGTGATACTGATAATCTGTTCACCGCGCCACAGAAAAAACAGACCGAAGACTACATCACCGGCCGTTATGGTTGATAGGATGCATCATGGATAACCTGAATTTAAATAAGCACATTTCCGGCCAGTTCAACGCAGAACTGGAGCATATCCGCACCCAGGTATTGACCATGGGCGGGCTGGTGGAACAGCAACTGACCGACGCTATCACCGCGATGCACAATCAGGACGGTGAATTGGCCAAGCGCGTGATCGAAGGCGACGCCAAGGTCAATATGATGGAAGTGGCGATTGACGAAGCCTGCGTGCGGATCATTGCCAAACGCCAGCCAACCGCCAGCGACCTGCGTCTGGTGATGGCGATCATCAAAACCATTTCCGAGCTGGAACGCATCGGCGACGTGGCGGACAAGATTTGCCGCACCGCGCTGGAGAAGTTCTCGCATCAGCATCAGCCCCTGTTGGTCAGCCTGGAGTCGCTTGGCCGCCATACCGTGCAGATGCTGCATGACGTGCTGGACGCCTTCGCGCGCATGGATTTGGATGAAGCGATCCGGATTTACCGTGAAGACCGAAAGGTCGATCAGGAATATGAAGGCATCGTGCGCCAGTTGATGACCTACATGATGGAAGATACGCGTACCATCCCAAGCGTGCTGACCGCGTTATTCTGTGCCCGTTCGATCGAGCGTATCGGTGACCGCTGCCAGAACATTTGCGAATTTATCTTCTATTTCGTTAAAGGTCAGGACTTCCGTCATATCGGCGGCGACGCGCTGGAAAAGCTGCTGTCATCCGACGGAAAAGACGATAAAAAAGAGTAATTTCCCCCGAGAGTTACCCCTGAAGGCGCAGAAAACTGCGCCTTTATGCTGTTTAAAACCCTTAAAGACAAAAAGGTTATAAATATAGCTTTTTATATTATTTCCTGACCTAAGTGGGTCTTGCTAGCTTAGCAGCCAGCAGGACATCAACCCTTAGGAGCTCTCCATGAAACATCGCGCTTTGGCCTTAACCTTATTAGCCAGCCTGACCAGCCTCGCCACCGGTGCCGCGCATGCGGACAAACTCGACGACATCAAGAAAGCCGGCGTAGTGCGTATCGCGGTGTTCGACAGCAATCCGCCGTTTGGTTATATCGACCCGCAGAGCAAAAAGCTGGTGGGTTACGATGTGGATGTCGCCGATGCGATCGGCAAAGCGCTGGGCGTGAAGGTTGAGCTGCGAGCCACCAACCCGGCCAACCGCATTCCTTTGCTAGTATCGAAAAAGGTCGATCTGATTGCCGCTAACTTCACCATTACCGACGAGCGCGCCAAGGAAGTGAACTTCAGCGTGCCGTATTTCGCCACCGGCCAGAAATTCATCGCCCATAAAGGCGTGCTGAAAACCCCGGAAGATATCAAAAAGCTGCGTATTGGCGCGGACAAAGGCACGGTGCAGGAAATTACCCTGCGCGAACATTATCCGACGGCGAAAGTGATCTCTTACGACGACACCCCGCTGGCGTTCGTGGCGCTGCGTAACGGTAACGTGCAGGCGATCACCCAGGATGACGCCAAGCTGGTGGGCCTGCTCGGCAACCTGCCGGCTGCCCAGAAAGCGGACTTCGAGATCTCGCCGTTCAGCATTACCAAAGAGTACCAGGGGGTTGGCATTCCCAAAGGCGAAGATCGCCTGACCGCCAGCGTTAACGACACGCTGATCAAACTGGAAAAAGACGGTGAAGCGGTGAAAATCTACAATCGCTGGTTCGGGCCGGAAACCAAAACCGCTCAACCGCGCGGCGACTTCACTATCGCTCCTCTGGATCAGCAGCCTAAGGCCTGATTCTGGGGATCGTGAAGTCAGAACGGAGGGGCGCAGCTTGCTGCGCCCTTGGCGCATGGTGCAAAACAAGGATTAGGCATGAATCTGCAACAACTCTCAGACTGGCTGCTGGCGCCGCAGTATCTGAGCTGGTTATGGGATGGCTTCCTGCTGACGCTGTGGCTTTCCGCCTGTGCGAGCCTGGCAGCCACGCTGCTGGGCTTTTTACTGACGGCGATGCGTGACAGCCGCCTGAGGGTGCTGCGCTGGCTGGCGGTCGGTTACAGCTCACTGTTTCGCAATACGCCGCTGCTGGTGCAGCTGTTCTTCTGGTATTTCGCCGCCGGGCAGATTTTGCCGTCCGCCGCCATGCAGTGGCTGAATACGCCACACCATATCGGCCCGCTTGAGTGGCCCTCGTTTGAATTTCTGGCCGGTTTCTTCGGCCTGACGCTTTACTCCACCGCTTTTATCGTCGAAGAGATCCGCTCAGGCATCCGTGGCGTCGCCAGCGGACAAAAGTACGCCGCCAACGCGCTGGGGCTGACCGGATGGCAGGCCATGCGCTATGTGGTCCTGCCGCAGGCGCTGAAAATTGCCATGCCGCCGCTGCTGGGCCAATACATGAACGTAATAAAAAACTCCTCGCTGACCATGGCGATCGGCGTGGCCGAACTTTCCTATGCTTCTCGTCAGGTAGAAACCGAGACGCTACGCACCTTCCAGGCCTTTGGCGTGGCGACGGTGTTGTATATCGCCATCATTGCGCTATTGGAAGGCTGGGGCATGTGGCGGCAGCAGCGTAAACCGCTGGGAGGACATTAAGATGGATTTCAGCATCATTTACGACAACCTGGGATATCTGCTGTGGGGCACCTGGCCGGATGGGCCGCTGGGGGGCGCGGCGCTGACACTGGCTATCAGCCTGATGGCTGGGGTGGCTTCGGCTATTCTCGGCACGCTGCTGGGAGTGGCATTGGCGATGTCACGCGGCGTGGTGGCCGGGCTGTTGGCGGCGGTTTTGGGCTTTTTCCGCGCAATTCCGGTGATCATGCTGATTTTCTGGACCTATTTCCTGCTGCCCATCGTTTTTGGCGTAGATATTCCGGAAATTACCACGGTGGTTTGCGCTCTGGCGTTGATCGCCTCCGCTTATCTGGCGCATGCGGTGAAAGCCGGCATTGCCGCCATCGGGCCGGGGCAGTGGCAGGCCGGGTTATCGTTGGGCCTGACCCGCTGGCAAACGCTGTGGCTGATCGTCCTGCCGCAGGCGCTGCGCATGATGGTGCCGTCGTTTATCAACCAGTGGATTTCGCTGATTAAGGACACCTCCTTGGCCTATATCGTCGGCGTCGGCGAACTGACCTTTCTGGCGACCCAGGTCAACAACCGCAGCATGGTGTATCCGATGGAGGTATTCCTGTTTATCGCGTTAGTGTACTTCGTGTTCTGCCTGGCGTTGGATCTGCTGGCCAATGCGGTCAATCGCCGCTACAGCCCGCAGACCCGGGCTGTAAAACGGTCATGGCGTTGGTGGCGCAATAAACCGCCGTTGCCGGCTAGTTAGTCAGCTGCCAGCCGCGTTCACGCCAGAGCGCCGGTAACTGCGCCAGGTCGTCGAATGCGGTGACCAAAGGGTGATCGATCGGCTGGTTATGCGGATCGGCGCAGAAGTAAAACACCGGGATCCCGGCGGCGATCCCGGCCTGCGCGCCGGCGGCGGAATCATCCACCAGGATGCAGCGTTCCACCGGCACCTGCATTTTTTCGGCGGCATGGAACACAATGGCCGGATCCGGCTTCCAGCGTTGGATGTCATAGCCGCTGAACAACCGGTCATCAAAATAGTGCAGCATATCGGTCAGGCCGAGTGAGTGTTGCATCTTGCTGACCGGGCCGTTGGAAACGGTGCACATCGGCACCTTCACCTGCGCCAGCAGTTCACGCGCCCCGGCGATTTGTTGCAATTCGCTATCGAACAGACGGGCCACTTCCTGACGGTACAGCGGCTCTAGCTCCTCTTTTGCCAGCGTGGTGCCCTGTTGTGCATTAACCTGTTCGATAATCTCGTACAGCTTCACCCCTTTGAATCTTCTGAACACTTCGTCCAGCGACAGGTGGATGCCGTAGTGGGCAAACATGTGCACATAGGCTTTGCTGCACAGCACTTCGCTGTCCACCAGCGTGCCGTCGCAATCAAACAAAATACAGTCAATCTGGTTCATCAGGGTCAGTGTCCTTCGAGTCAACAGCGATAATGCCACTTTAACCGCATCAGGCAGGATTGCGACTGCTGAATCCTGATTTTCCGATGAATATCAGCAAATACAACCTGTTGGGATTTATAGCCGTAAAGACGGCGAAAAAAACCTGTGAGCGGCGTCAAAACCCTGACTTTTTGTTATAGGATAGCCGGCGACTGTCCATTCCCCTCTTCGGAATTCTGATAATGAGCAAACCAGTATCTGGCCTTGACGTCGAGCAAGGCTTGCTTGGGCGCGTGTTTAAACTCAAGCAACATGGCACAACGGCGCGTACGGAAACGATTGCCGGTATTACTACCTTCTTGACCATGGTGTATATCGTGTTCGTTAACCCCCAAATCCTGGGCGCGGCGGGCATGGATACGCAGGCAGTATTCGTGACAACCTGTCTGATTGCCGCTTTCGGCAGCATTTTCATGGGCCTGCTGGCGAACCTGCCGGTAGCGCTGGCACCGGCGATGGGCCTCAATGCGTTCTTCGCGTTTGTGGTGGTCGGCGCGATGGGCATCTCATGGCAGATCGGCATGGGCGCCATTTTCTGGGGGGCAGTCGGCTTATTGCTGCTGACCATTTTCCGCATCCGCTACTGGATGATTGCCAATATTCCGATGAGCCTGCGGGTGGGCATTACCAGCGGTATCGGTCTGTTTATCGGCATGATGGGGCTGAAAAACGCCGGTATTGTGGTGGCTAACCCGGACACGCTGGTGACCATCGGCAGCCTGACTTCGCACAACGTGCTGCTCGGCGCGCTGGGCTTCTTTATCATCGCGGTATTGTCTTCACGCAATTTCCATGCGGCAGTGCTGATTTCTATTGTGGTCACTACGCTGATCGGTTGGGCGCTGGGGGATGTGAAATACGGCGGTGTCTTCTCGATGCCCCCGAACATTACCTCGGTAGTGGGTCAGGTTGATCTGGCTGGGGCGTTGAATATTGGCCTGGCCGGGGTGATTTTCTCCTTTATGCTGGTCAACCTGTTCGACTCCTCAGGCACCCTGATTGGCGTGACCGACAAGGCCGGGCTGACGGATGACAAGGGCAAGTTCCCGCGCATGAAGCAGGCGCTGTATGTCGACAGCATCAGTTCGGTAGCCGGTTCCTTTGTGGGCACTTCTTCGGTTACCGCCTATATTGAAAGTTCCGCCGGGGTGTCCGTCGGTGGCCGTACCGGCCTGACCGCCGTGGTAACCGGCATCCTGTTCCTGCTGGTGATTTTCCTGTCGCCGCTGGCGGGTATGGTGCCGGCTTATGCCGCAGCCGGCGCGCTGATCTACGTTGGCGTGTTGATGACCTCCAGCCTGGCGCGGGTGAAGTGGGATGACCTGACCGAAGCCGTTCCGGCGTTCGTCACGGCAGTCATGATGCCGTTCAGCTTCTCGATCACCGAAGGTATTGCGCTTGGCTTTATTTCCTACTGCGTGATGAAGCTCGGGACCGGTCGCTGGCGCGAAATCAGCCCATGCGTGGTGGTAGTGGCGCTGTTGTTTGTACTGAAAATTGTGTTTGTAGACGGCCATTAATACGGCAAGGGCCGACGCTGGTCGGCCCTGTTATCTTTTAGGCACCCGGCGTCGCATCGGGAGCCTGCTGCAACATCCACTGTAAAGGCCGTTTAAAACGGGCCCGCCAGCCGCCGTCAGGATCCTCTCCCTGAGAAAAATGCAGCGTTTCAACCTGGTTATTCTCACTGAACAAATTGGCGAAATGCATCGCCAGCGCCTGATCGCTGAAGTTTTGCCGATCGTAATATGCCACCACCAACCGCTTATTGGCCGCCAGCGATTGCTGAGCCTGCTTGATCTCACCATTGGGGGCGATCAGCATCGCGCCTGCATAAAGCTGCGGGTATTTGGCCAGCAGATTGGCGGCGTGCAGCGCTCCTTGCCCACGAGCGGTCAGGTAGATCCGTTGCGGATTGAGCTTTAACTCCGCGGCCGGCTGCAAAGCCCGCTGGATCGCGCTTTGAGTGCTTTCGTCACTGTAATTTGACCAGCGGAAGCTGTTCTCCGACAGCATCTGGGTACCGTTGATCTCGACATAGGCCACGCCCATCTCGCTAAACAACAAACGCTCTTCGGGCGTGATACCGGCGCTCTTGCCGTAGGTATGCAGGTACACCACCGTTGGCCAGCCACCGGCAGGCGGTGTGCCTTCAGGAATGGCATAGCTGGCTTTGCCTTCGTACCAATGCGCATGTTGCAGGTAACGGGCTTTGGTGACCGCCAAAATTGATTGATAGGTCCTGCTGTGCTGAATGCTATTGAAGGCGTCGTCCTCCAACAGGTTGTAGTAATACCACAACCCGCGATCGGCACTCAGTTGCAGATAGCGTTCAGCCAATTCGGTTTGGCCCTTTTCCGCCGAAGAGGCCGCCAGTTGATAGGGGGCCCATATGTTCCGCCCGTCTTCACGCATCAGCGTCAGGTACAGCGACATGGCCGCAATCCTTTTGTCTTCCTGGCCCTGTGCGGTACGTGGATATTGGGCATTCAACGGGCTATGTACCGGCAGCTCGATCGGCTCTTCTCCGGCGGGATAACGCATTTCTGTGGCTAATAGTGGTCTGGTGATGAAAGCCAGTAATATGGCTAATATGAAAAAATACATAATTTAATGACTTTATTTTTAATGGGTTATAGGTAGATCTCTCGTTGGTGTGACGCCTTCAGTTAATTTTTCTCCGAAGGCGTCTGTAAAAGGCGTTTATTTCAGACGACGAATATAATCGTTGAATGCGGACAGCTGTCCGGTCAGGAAGTCCAGCGTGCCCTGGTCAATCAACTCCCCAGCCTGAGCATCCACTTTATTCTGGATCACGCCGCCCATAAATTCCGGCTTGTTCATCACCATGGCATCGAGAAACACCAGGATCTGGCGCAGGTGATACTGGCAGCGCGCGCCACCAATCGGCCCCATAGAGCTGGTCTGAATGGCTACGGGCTTACCGGCTAACGGCTGGTTCGGCAGGCGGGACAGCCAGTCGATGGCGTTTTTTAACCCGCCCGGCACCGAGTAGTTATATTCCGGGGTAACGATGATAACGCCGTCCGCCTGACGGATTTGCTCTGCGATCGCTTCCACTGCAGCAGGGAAACCTTCTTCCTGTTGCACATCGGCATCGTACAGCGGGATATCACGGATTGAAGGAAGCGCTTCGATGGTGACGCCTTGTGGCGCAAGGCCCGGCAGGGCATTGGCGACCATGGCGTTGTACGAGCCTTTACGCAGGCTGCCGAGCAGGGTAACGATTTTTAATGCTTGGTCTGACATGGTGATTCTCCCTTTCGAATGAACAGATTCAGCTTAGAACATCAGGAGATAGTAGGGCAAAGCTGCAGGAGAGAATAGATGATTGCTGAATATTTAGCTGACTTTACAGTTTTATGCAGAAATTTATGCGTTAAAGAAAGTTTTATCTCAGGGTTTCGCCGCAGGGTAAGCGGTTGATGTCAGCGGTTAAGTGACAGGCTGGTCAGTTTGATAAAGCGGGTGGAACTGGCCGGTGCGCGTGGAGAGATCTCGCCGTTTTTCTGCAGGCCTTTATGGGTTTCATACTGCCAACATACCAAGCGTTCGAGAACAGGTTCGCGCGCGCAAGCCCAGCTCAGATATTCGTCGGCATCGCTCATCACCTGAACCTGGGGGGTGATGCTGGATCGCAGGTGACCGGAAAAAGGGTGCAGCAGCAGCGTCGATTGCCCGCTGTTACCCAGGCCGGAAATTTTCAACACGCTTTGACGGATGCTCCACAGCTGCGTTTCCGCCTCCAGCCGATCGTATTGCGCACTGATCCAGGCACTTTCCGCCGGCGTTTGAAATTGGTCTTGCAGTCTTTTCTGTTGCCCGCCCCGGGCGCGCATGACTTCAATATCCAGCCCCACCTTGCCTTCATCGCTTAACAAAACCCCGACCGTATCGCTGGCGTAGGCCAGGCTGAAATCAGGCAGGTGGTTATCGACAAAACAGGGACGACCGGTCGGGGTGGTAGCGATGGGGGGCAATGTCGGCAGGCCGTAGAGATAAAACATCATTTCGGCGAGCAGGATGCGCCCCTGCAGAAAGCGTTGGCGGCGTTTAACGGAAAAAGCAGCGGTAGCAGCGACGATCTCGGCGGAGAGTCTCCGGGTATCCAGTGCGGTGGACGTGGGGATCCATCGGGCAAAATGACACGCCATTACTCACTCCATACCAGAGGGGTTGCTGAAAACGCAGGGGAGTTAGATTAAGCATAAGTCGAGGATTTATCATCAAAAAACAGTATGCGTTTTATCCTATTTATCTGTTTGAGTAATATCATTGTCCGGGGCAGCGTCACTCCACCATTGGATCAGCGAGGCGTTTGGCGCCAGATCAAAATGGGGTTTACCGAGCAGATGATTGAGAATGCGTGCTGAGCGCCAGGCCATCAGGCTGAGCCCGCCTTCCGCGCTGCCGTGGCTGTGGATACCGGCATTCACCGCATAAATGCGATTCTGCTCAGGCCCCTGCCATTCGAGGTTAAAATCGGGCAGTAACGGCAAGTGTTGTTGGTCGTCGAAAGGAATGCGTGGCAACAGGGGTTTCAAATAGGCAGGGAGTGAAGGGCGATAACCGGTGGCTAAAATGACGACATCGGCATTAAATCCTTCCTGGCGATTTTCAAGACCGTGTCGGGTTCGCAATTGGAACCCTTTGCCCGTCGGCTCGATCGCCAGCAGCGTGCGATGCGGCAAAAGACGCACGTTGCGCGGCTGGTGCATCACATCGAAACGCATATAAAGCTCCCGGTACAAAGTACGTAACGTATGGTTGCTAATACCGTCGGCCGGCAGTTTCTGAGTCTTGAGTTCGCGCTCGCGGATGTCCTGCGGCAGCGTATAAAAATAATCGACGTACTCCGGAGTGAAATATTCATTGGTGAAGGCTGACTCATCCAGCGGCTGAAAATTGGGCCGACGGGAAATCCAGTCGAGCTGGGCCGGTTCGCCCCAGTGACCCCGCAGCGCATTCAGAAAAATATCGGCACCGCTTTGGCCGCCGCCAATTACCGCCACCCGCTTACCGGTCAGATCCGGATTACGAAGGGCGATTTCGGCGGCATGCAGGCAGTTTTCGCCCAGCGCCGGATAAAATTCGGCCGGCAGCCAGGGATCGTGGCCGGTGCCCAGACAGATATTCTTCGCCCACAGGGTTTGGTCGAGGGTGCGTACTTCGAACAGCTGTTTGTCATCGTCAAAATCAATGCTTTCAACCGACTGGGAAAACTGTAACCCTTCTAATCTATTACAGGCCCAGCTCAAATAATCAGAGAACTCTTCGCGACTGATGATTTGCTGTTCGGTGATCAAAAAACGATAAATTTTTTTCTGCTCGACCAGGTAATTGATAAAGGAGAATTGGCTGCGAGGCGTTACCGCGGTGACCAGGTCCTGCAGGACATAGGTCTGCATATAAGCGGAAGGTAACAGCATACCGGGATGCCAGCGGAAGCTGGCGTTGCGATCGAGAAAGGCATAATTAAGGGCACCACTTTCATAGGCCAGCGCCGCCAGGCTGAGGTTGAACGGGCCCAGGCCAACGCCGAGTAAATCCAGTGGTTCATTCATTTTTTCTTATCTCTTTGATGGAAATCGCTGAGATTAAGCTTAGGTGAATTTTGGTAAGGGGGGAGAGATAGAGGTCGCTTGTCGGTTACCTCTCCTGCCATGCTACGTGGCAGGAGGCGAAAACCAGCTGGCTTGTCAGCGTCTTATTCCAGCACGAAAGTGTCTCCGGTCGCGGGTGACACCATCTCCGGTAACCACAGGCGTCCCCAGGTTCCGGTGCAATGGCAGCCCATTAATTTCTCTGGTTTTTGCTGATGAAGAAAATGCCTTACCCGCCATAGCGTACGCGGCGACGCGCAGCGCAGATGAAAACCGCCGATCAACGCGTGGATCCGATCGATCCCAGTGATTTTCTGGCAGTGACGCACGATGTGAATGATCCCACGATGCCCACAACCGGTAATAATCACCAGTCCGCGATCGGATTTATAAATCAGCACGCCTTCGTCGATGACATAATCCACCCCTGCATTTTCCCCGGCAATCACCCCATAAGCGCGCGGTGCGGGTACTGCGATTTCGCCTGACCACATAAAGCGATCGCTGATAGGCAGCGGCTGGCGGCTGTACTCCATGCGGTGGCGTGAGTAATCGATATCCAAAGAGAGCTTTTTGATTTTTCGGCTGTGGCCCAGCACCTTCAGCGCCGCATAGCGCTCGTCGCCGATCTGCGGATGGCAGATGATGCGGCTGTCGTCAGGCAGCCAGGGGACGCCGCCGCAGTGGTCATAGTGGCCATGAGAGAGCACGGTTGCGGTTATTGTGGAGAGATCGACGCCCATCAGCCGTGCATTGTGCAGGAAGCTGCTATCAGGGCCGGTATCAAATAAAACGCTGGCAGTTTCATCCTGAAGCAGCAGGCTTAATCCGGCCTTGGCCAGCAGTGACGGATTTGCGCCGGCGGCGCGGCGGTTTTCCAGCAGCACCTTGAAGGTTAATGCCATCTTTGCTCGTTCCTGAGAGGGATCCCTGACCCACCAGTATATCGTAGAGGGTTGTGACGGCTCTGTGAGCCAAGGCGCAGAGCGGGGCAAAGAAAAACGGCCAGAACAAAGGCTTGTCCTGGCCGTGAATAGGTCGGTCGTTGCGTTACCGCCGCTTATTTACCGATACAGAAACTAGAGAAAATGCGTCCCAGCAGGTCATCGGAGGTGAATTCGCCGGTGATTTCACTCAGCGCTTGCTGCGCCAGTCGCAATTCTTCGGCCAGCAGCTCCCCCGCGTAAGCGCTCACTAACTGTTCTTTGCCCTCGACCAGATGCTGGGCCGCTTGCTCAAGTGCCTGCAGGTGGCGGCGGCGCGCCAGGAAACCGCCTTCCATATTGCTGGTGAAGCCCATACTCTGCTTCAGGTGGTCTCGCAGCAGGTCGATACCTTCACCGGTACGCGCCGATAGGCGAATAAGTGAGTGACCATTTACTTCTGTCATACCCAAGGTTTCACCGGTGATGTCGGCTTTGTTGCGCACCACGGTGATAGGTAGACGATGTGGCAGGCGGGCCATAAACTCCGGCCAAATCTCTGCCGGCTCGGTCGCCACGGTGGTGGTGCCATCGACCATGAACAGCACGCGGTCGGCCTGTTCGATCTCGTTCCACGCACGTTCGATACCGATACGCTCCACTTCGTCGCTGGCTTCGCGCAGGCCGGCGGTGTCGATGATGTGTAAAGGCATGCCGTCGATGTGAATATGCTCGCGCAGCACGTCGCGAGTGGTGCCGGCGATATCGGTGACGATAGCCGCTTCGCGACCGGCCAGTTCGTTCAACAGGCTGGATTTACCGGCGTTAGGACGGCCGGCGATCACCACTTTCATCCCTTCGCGCAGCAGGCTGCCCTGACGCGCTTCTGCGCGTACGTTGTCCAGGTCGGCCATGACTCCATTGAGCTGCGCTTCGATTTTACCGTCAGACAGGAAGTCGATTTCCTCATCCGGGAAGTCGATCGCTGCTTCTACGTAGATTCGCAGGTGAGTAAGTGCTTCCACAAGTTGATTGATGCGGGTGGAGAACGCCCCCTGCAGCGAGTTCATGGCAGAACGCGCCGCCTGTTCAGAGCTGGCGTCGATCAGGTCGGCAATCGCTTCGGCCTGTGCCAGATCCAGTTTGTCATTAAGGAAGGCACGCTCGGAAAACTCGCCGGGACGAGCGATACGCACGCCGGGCAGCGCCAGTACGCGTTTGAGCAGCAAATCGAGGATAACCGGCCCGCCGTGGCCTTGCAGTTCCAGCACGTCTTCGCCGGTAAACGAGTTCGGGCCCGGAAACCACAGCGCGATGCCCTGATCCAGGGTGGCGCCTTCGGCATCACGGAAGGGCAGATAATCGGCGTAACGCGGCTTCGGCAGTTTGCCGAGCAGGGCCTGGGCTACGTCTTTGGCGCCACGGCCGGAAATACGCAAAATGCCGACGCCGCCGCGTCCCGGCGGGGTGGCTTGGGCTACGATGGTATCGGTGGTGCTCATAGTGATTCTCTCTGACGATTCAATATGCAAAAAGGCGGTCTTAATGACCGCCTCTTATCTTTTGCTGCAAGGGTTCAGCGCGCCGAACCCCTACAATACGCTTAGGTCTTTTTCTTGTCGCGGCTGTGCAGACCACGTTTTTCCAGGCCGCGGTAAATCAGCTGCTGCTGGAGGATGGTCACCAGGTTACTGACGATGTAGTACAGCACCAGACCTGACGGGAACCACAGGAAGAACACTGTGAAGATCACCGGCATAAAGGTCATGATTTTCTGCTGCATCGGGTCAGTGACGGTGGTTGGCGACATCTTCTGGATGAAGAACATCGTCACGCCCATCAGGATTGGCAAGATGTAGTACGGGTCTTGCGCCGACAGGTCATGGATCCACAGGGCGAACGGCGCATGGCGCAGCTCAACCGAGCCCATCAACATGTAGTACAGCGCCAGGAAGATTGGCATCTGGATAACCAGCGGCAAACACCCACCCAACGGGTTCACTTTCTCAGACTTGTACAGCGCCATCATTTCCTGGCTCATGCGCTGTTTGTCATCACCGATACGCTCACGCATCGCCTGCAGTTTTGGCTGCAGCATGCGCATTTTGGCCATCGAGGTGTACTGCGCTTTGGTCAGCGGGTACATGATGCCACGCACGATGAAGGTGATGATGATAATGGAGAAGCCCCAGTTACCGATAAAGCCGTGGATAAACTTCAGCAATTTGAACAGCGGCTGAGAGATGAACCACAACCAACCGTAATCCACGGTCAGATCCAGGTGCGGCGCCAGTTGGGCCATCTGGTCCTGCAGTTCCGGACCCACCCACAGGGTGGCATTCAGCTGCTGCTGCGCACCAGGCTGCACCACTACCGGAGTAGATTTGAAGCCAATGGTGGACAGGTTGTCGCCAGGCTTGGCGGTATAGAAGGTGTTGCTGCCCTGAGTTGCCGGTACCCATGCGGTGGCGAAGTACTGTTGCAGCATGGCAACCCAACCGCCCTGCGTGGTGACACTCAGGTTTTCGTCCTTATCGAACGCATATTTCTGGTATTTGTCTTCGCTGGAAGAGTACGCCGCACCACGGAAGGTGTGCAGAGCGAAGTTGTTGCTGCCGGTGTCACGGTGCTTAGGCAGCTCGGTCGTCTGCTTCAGTTGGCCGAACAGGGTCAGTTCCAGCGGGGTGGTGCCTTTGTTGTCGACGTTGTAGTCAACAGCAACTGCGTAATGATTACGCTTGAGCACGAAAGTCTTGGTGTAGATTGCGCCGTCTTTACCGGTAAAGGTCAGCGGAATGCGCAGCTCTTCCTGGCCTTCCGGCAGGGTGTAGCTGTCCTGCGCCGCCTGGTACAGAGGACGTTCGCCGTTTGCCGGGTTATCCGGACCGTTTCTGCCGGTCAGGCCGCTTTGCGCCTGATAAACAAATGACGGTGTGGTTTCCAGCAGTTGGAATGGCGTCGATGAACCCAGAGTGTCCGGGTAAGCCAACAGTTTAGCCTGCTCGATATCACCACCACGGGTGTTGATGGTCAGCGACAGCACGTCAGTATTAACGGTAATCAGTTTACCCTGACCACTGGCTGGAACTGCTGAGCTTGCGGCATCACCGGTAGCAGTGTTCGAAGTCTGTTGCGTGGTCTGGGCGACTGGTTGCGGAGCGTTGTCCGTTTGCCAGGCTTGCCAGATCATGAAAGACACGAACAGCAGAGCGATGAGGAGAAGATTGCGTTGCGAATCCATCGTTAGTGTTCTCTGTTATCGTCGGGTTTCGGCGGCACGGGATCATCGCCACCTGGGTTCAAGGGGTGGCATTTTAATACGCGTTTCAATGCTAACCAACTGCCTTTTATCATGCCAAACCTGCTTAATGCCTCAATTGCGTAATGAGAGCATGTCGGCTGGAAGCGACAACGAGGCCCAAGCAGCGGACTGATGACGAGCTGGTAAGCCCGCACCAGCCCGATCAGGATGCGGGAGCCTGGCGACAGTGGCGACGCCATAATTTTTCCAAAGCTTCCGTCAGCGCGCGGTTATCCAAATCCGCTATCCCTTTTTTGGCCACCACGACAAAATCCATCGCCGGTAACTCGTGCTGACGTAAGCGGAAGCTTTCGCGGGTTAGGCGTTTGATCCGATTGCGTTCATGCGCGCGTTTGACGTGTTTTTTGGCGACGGTAAGACCGATGCGGGGATGCCCCAGCTGGTTCAGGCGGCCGAGGATGGTGATTTGCGGCGTGCCAGCCCGTTGTGGCTGCTGGAAGACGAAAGTGAAATGAGTGGGAGTTAACAAACGTAACTCCCTGGGAAAAGCTAGCTTAACCACTCAGCGGGTTAGCTTTTATTACTTAGAAACAGTCAGACGAGTACGGCCTTTCGCACGACGGCGGGCCAGAACTTGACGACCATTTTTGGTTGCCATACGAGCACGGAAGCCGTGGCTACGGTTGCGCTTCAATACGGACGGTTGGAAAGTGCGTTTCATGGCGATTTCTACCTAAACTTAAATAATTACTGATCAGTAAACGCGTTTGGCTATTCGGCGTGAAGACGACCGACGCCTCAATCGCAATATATAAAGAGGCGGGATTGTAATAATTGTACAGTCCTGAGTCAATTCACATCGCGCTAGCCTACCTGGTTGTCTGCCAATACGGAGTAAAATCCGGTTTTGGCCCGTGGTCACCGCAGAATCCTGTCTGGTTAATGACACACCATTAAGGAACCAGGCACACACGTAGGGCGAAGATTATACGGACTCGGGGGTAAATCGCAAGGATCCCGACGCGATCCTTGTGGCTAAAGCCAAGGATCCGACGTGGATAACAGGGTATAACCGGTTGACAATGTAAAAAATGCCGTTCTTCAGACGAGATTTTGCCTGCAATTTTGCGTGACTGGCGAAAAGATCGCCGCAGGCCGGGGCCTGTGGATAAAATGGATCTAATCTGTGATGAAGGGGAGGATCTCTTGCGCGGATTGCGCTATGATCCGTCATTCCGATCGCGATCTCTCAAGCGGGGATCGTGAGGGACATAAACCGTGAAAGGCGGTTCGCATCCCCCACAGGCAAACAGCCGATGCCGGGTATGTGTCAAAAATCATGAGTTATAAAAAATTAGCCTGATTCTTTTCTTTTATTGATCTTGTTCGAGTGGAGTCCGCCGTGTCACTTTCGCTTTGGCAGCAGTGTCTTGCCCGATTGCAGGATGAGTTACCTGCCACAGAATTTAGTATGTGGATACGCCCATTGCAGGCGGAACTGAGTGACAACACCCTGGCGCTGTATGCGCCAAATCGTTTTGTGCTGGATTGGGTTCGCGATAAGTACTTAAACAATATCAATGGCCTGTTGAATGATTTCTGCGGTACGGATGCCCCCTTGCTGCGTTTTGAAGTGGGCAGCAAACCGCTCTCCCAAATCATCAGCCAGACCGTTACCGCCAGCGTGAGTGCAAGCGCACCCAGCGCACCGGTAGCGCGAGCCGTGGCACCGTCCCGTCCCAGCTGGGACAACGCGGCTCCTCAGCCTGAACTTTCCTACCGCTCCAACGTTAACCCAAAGCATACCTTTGATAACTTTGTTGAGGGTAAATCCAACCAGTTGGCGCGCGCGGCGGCCCGCCAGGTGGCGGATAACCCGGGCGGTGCCTATAACCCGTTGTTCCTGTATGGCGGCACCGGCCTGGGTAAAACGCACCTGTTGCACGCGGTAGGCAACGGCATCATGGCCCGCAAGGCCAACGCCAAAGTGGTCTATATGCACTCTGAACGCTTTGTTCAGGACATGGTCAAAGCCTTGCAGAACAATGCCATTGAAGAATTTAAGCGTTATTACCGCTCGGTCGATGCGCTGCTGATCGATGACATCCAATTTTTTGCCAATAAAGAGCGTTCGCAGGAAGAATTCTTCCATACCTTTAACGCCCTGTTGGAAGGCAATCAGCAGATTATCCTGACCTCAGACCGCTACCCCAAAGAGATTAACGGCGTGGAAGATCGCCTGAAGTCTCGCTTCGGTTGGGGGCTGACGGTGGCGATCGAGCCGCCTGAGCTGGAAACCCGCGTGGCGATCCTGATGAAAAAGGCCGACGAGAACGATATCCGTCTGCCAGGCGAAGTGGCGTTCTTTATCGCCAAGCGCCTGCGTTCCAACGTGCGTGAGCTCGAAGGGGCGCTGAACCGCGTGATTGCCAACGCAAACTTTACCGGCCGTGCCATTACCATTGATTTCGTGCGTGAAGCGCTGCGCGATCTGCTGGCTCTGCAGGAAAAGCTGGTCACCATCGATAATATTCAAAAGACGGTGGCGGAATACTATAAAATTAAAGTCGCGGATTTGTTGTCCAAGCGGCGTTCGCGTTCCGTTGCCCGCCCGCGCCAAATGGCGATGGCATTGGCAAAAGAACTCACCAACCACAGCCTGCCAGAAATCGGCGATGCGTTTGGTGGCCGCGACCATACCACGGTGTTGCACGCCTGCCGGAAGATTGAGCAGCTGCGTGAGGAAAGTCACGACATCAAAGAAGATTTCTCCAATTTAATCAGAACATTATCTTCCTAGCGCTATGAAATTTATCGTTGAACGTGAGCATCTGCTAAAACCGCTGCAACAGGTGAGCAGCCCGCTGGGCGGTCGCCCAACCTTGCCAATTCTGGGTAACCTGCTGTTGCAGGTGACGGAAGGCTCCCTGCTGCTGACCGGCACCGATCTGGAGATGGAGATGGTGGCGCGCGTTGCCCTGTCCCAGCCCCATGAAGCGGGCGCGACTACCGTCCCCGCGCGTAAATTCTTTGATATCTGCCGTGGCCTGCCTGAAGGGGCCGAGATCACCGTAACGCTTGAAAGCGAGCGCATGCTGGTGCGTTCCGGCCGCAGCCGCTTCTCACTTTCTACGCTGCCGGCGGCGGATTTCCCGAACCTGGACGACTGGCAGAGCGAAGTTGAATTTTCGCTGCCGCAGGCGACGCTGAAGCGCCTGATTGAAGCCACGCAGTTCTCGATGGCTCATCAGGACGTGCGTTACTACTTAAACGGCATGCTGTTCGAAACCGAAGGGGAAGAGCTGCGTACCGTGGCGACCGACGGTCACCGCCTGGCTGTGTGCTCGATGCCGATCGGCCAGGAATTGCCGTCACATTCGGTGATCGTGCCGCGTAAAGGCGTGATGGAGCTGGTGCGTCTGCTGGACGGTGGCGAGACCTTGCTGCAACTGCAGATCGGCAGCAACAACATTCGCGCTCACGTCGGTGACTTTATCTTCACCTCCAAGCTGGTTGATGGCCGTTTCCCTGATTATCGTCGCGTATTGCCGAAGAACCCGGACAAAACGCTGGAGGCCGGTTGCGACCTGCTCAAGCAGGCGTTTGCCCGTGCGGCCATTTTGTCGAACGAAAAGTTCCGCGGCGTGCGCCTGTACGTTAGCCAAAACCAGCTCAAGATCACCGCCAACAACCCGGAACAGGAAGAAGCGGAAGAGATCCTCGATGTCAGCTACGACGGCACCGAGATGGAGATTGGTTTCAACGTCAGTTACGTGCTGGACGTCTTGAACGCGCTCAAGTGTGAAGATGTGCGCCTGCTGCTGACCGACTCGGTTTCCAGCGTGCAGATCGAAGACGGTGCCAGCCAGGCGGCGGCTTACGTCGTCATGCCAATGCGGTTGTAGTCTCGTTACCTTGAATTACAGCACCGTCATCGGTAAAGAGATTGCATGGCTCTGACGCGTTTACTGATTAAAGACTTCCGCAATATAGAAGCGGCGGATTTGGCGCTGGCGCCGGGATTCAACTTCCTGGTTGGCGCCAACGGCAGCGGGAAAACCAGCGTGCTTGAGGCGGTGTATACCCTTGGGCACGGGCGTGCATTTCGCAGCCTGCAGGCCGGTCGGGTGATCCGCCACGACCAGCCGGAGTTCATTTTGCACGGCCGCATTGACGGTGCAGAACGTGAAATTTCCGTAGGATTAAGCAAGAGCCGTCAGGGGGACAGCAAGGTACGCATCGATGGCAGCGACGGCCACAAAGTGGCTGAACTGGCGCAGCTGTTGCCAATGCAATTGATTACCCCCGAAGGTTTTACCCTGCTAAACGGCGGGCCGAAATTCCGGCGCGCCTTCCTGGACTGGGGTTGTTTTCATAACGAACCCGGTTTTTTCACCGCCTGGAGCAACCTGAAACGGTTACTGAAGCAGCGCAATGCCGCGCTGCGCCAGGTCAGTCGCTATGCGCAAATCCGCGCCTGGGATCAGGAACTGATCCCGTTGGCAGAGCGCATCAGCGAGTGGCGGGCAGCTTACAGCGACGCGATTGCCGCGGATATTACCGCGACGTGCGCGCAGTTTTTGCCCGAATTTGCCCTGAGTTTCTCTTTCCAGCGCGGCTGGGACAAAGAGAGCGACTACGGAGAGCTGCTGGAGCGCCAGTTTGAGCGCGACAGGGCGTTAACCTATACCGCGGTGGGGCCGCATAAGGCGGACTTCCGCATCCGTGCCGACGGCACGCCGGTAGAGGATTTGTTATCGCGCGGTCAGCTTAAATTGCTGATGTGCGCATTGCGCTTAGCGCAGGGTGAGTTTCTCACCCGGCAGAGCGGGCGGCGTTGCCTGTATCTGATTGATGATTTTGCCTCCGAGCTGGACACCGGCCGTCGCCGGTTGCTGGCCGATCGCCTGAAAGCCACCCAGGCCCAGGTCTTTGTCAGTGCCGTGAGCGCTGAACAAGTGACCGATATGGCCGGTGAAAAGGGCAAGATGTTCCGCGTGGAACAAGGTAAAATAGAGGTTCAACCACAGGACTAAAATGAGCGAGAAACGTTGATGTCGAATTCTTATGACTCCTCAAGTATCAAGGTATTAAAAGGGCTGGACGCGGTGCGTAAGCGCCCGGGCATGTATATCGGCGACACCGATGATGGCACCGGTCTGCACCACATGGTATTCGAGGTTGTGGACAACGCTATCGACGAAGCACTCGCTGGCCACTGTAGTGACATTCAGGTGACCATCCATGCCGACAACTCCGTTTCGGTACAGGATGATGGCCGTGGTATCCCAACCGGTATTCACGAAGAGGAAGGGGTTTCCGCAGCACAGGTGATCATGACCGTGCTGCACGCCGGCGGCAAATTTGATGACAACTCCTACAAGGTGTCCGGCGGTCTGCACGGCGTGGGCGTCTCCGTTGTTAACGCCCTGTCTGAGAAGCTGGAACTGGTGATCCGTCGTGAAGGCAAGGTGCACGAGCAAACCTACGCCATGGGCGAGCCGCTGTCGCCGCTGAAAGTGGTCGGTGAAACCGATCAGACCGGTACCACGGTCCGTTTCTGGCCGAGCTATGAAACCTTCACCAACAATACCGAATTTGAGTACGACATCCTGGCCAAGCGCCTGCGCGAACTCTCTTTCCTGAACTCCGGCGTGTCTATCCGCCTGAAAGACAAACGTACCGACAAAGAAGACCACTTCCACTACGAAGGCGGTATCAAGGCGTTTGTTGAATACCTGAACAAGAACAAAACCCCGATCCACCCGAACGTGTTCTACTTCTCGACCGTGAAAGACGACATCGGCGTGGAAGTGGCGCTGCAGTGGAACGACGGTTTCCAGGAAAACATCTACTGCTTCACCAACAACATCCCGCAGCGTGACGGTGGTACCCATCTGGTCGGTTTCCGTACCGCGATGACCCGTACCCTGAACAGCTACATGGATAAAGAAGGCTACAGCAAAAAGGCCAAAATCAGCGCCACCGGCGACGATGCGCGTGAAGGTCTGATTGCCGTGGTCTCGGTGAAGGTGCCGGATCCGAAGTTCTCTTCTCAGACCAAAGACAAGCTGGTGTCTTCCGAGGTTAAAACTGCGGTTGAAACGCTGATGAACGAGAAGCTGGTCGACTATCTGATGGAAAACCCGGGCGATGCGAAAATCGTCGTCGGTAAAATCATCGATGCGGCGCGTGCTCGTGAAGCGGCGCGTAAAGCACGTGAAATGACCCGTCGTAAGGGCGCGCTGGATCTGGCCGGCCTGCCGGGTAAACTGGCGGACTGCCAGGAACGTGACCCTGCGCTGTCTGAACTGTACCTGGTGGAAGGGGACTCAGCGGGCGGCTCTGCCAAGCAGGGGCGTAACCGTAAGAACCAGGCGATCCTGCCGTTGAAAGGTAAAATCCTCAACGTAGAGAAGGCGCGCTTCGACAAGATGCTGTCTTCGCAGGAAGTGGCGACGCTGATCACCGCGCTGGGTTGCGGCATTGGCCGTGACGAGTACAACCCGGACAAACTGCGCTATCACAGCATCATCATCATGACCGATGCCGACGTCGACGGCTCGCACATCCGTACGCTGCTGTTGACCTTCTTCTACCGCCAGATGCCGGAAATCATCGAGCGCGGCCACGTGTTCATTGCTCAGCCGCCTCTGTACAAAGTGAAAAAAGGCAAGCAGGAACAGTACATCAAAGATGACGAGGCGATGGATCAATACCAAATCGCCATCGCGATGGACGGCGCTACCCTGCACATCAACGCCAGCGCCCCGGCGCTGGGCGGTGAGCAACTGGAAAAACTGGTTGCCGAACACTACAGCGTGCAGAAGCTGATCGGTCGTATGGAGCGTCGCTACCCGCGCGCGCTGCTGAACAACCTGATCTATCAGCCAACTCTGCAAGAAGAGGATCTGAGCGATCAGGCCAAGGTTAAGACCTGGATTGATTCTCTGGTGAAACTGCTGAATGACAAAGAGCAGCACGGCAGCAGCTATGACTCGGTGATCTTCGAGAACCGCGAACGCCAGATGTTTGAGCCGGTGTTGCGCATTCGTACCCACGGTGTGGATACAGACTACGCGCTCGACTTCGACTTTATCCACGGTGGCGAGTACCGCAAAATCTGCGTGCTGGGCGAGAAACTACGCGGCCTGATCGAAGAGGGGGCCTTCATCGAACGTGGTGAGCGCCGTCAGCCGATTGAAAGTTTCGAGCAGGCATTGGAGTGGCTGGTGAAAGAGTCACGTCGCGGCCTGGCGGTACAACGTTATAAAGGTCTGGGCGAGATGAACCCAGAGCAGCTGTGGGAAACCACCATGGATCCGGAAAGCCGCCGCATGCTGCGCGTGACCGTGAAGGACGCCATTGCTGCAGACCAATTGTTCACCACCCTGATGGGTGATGCGGTTGAACCTCGTCGTGCCTTTATCGAAGAGAATGCCCTGAAAGCGGCCAATATCGATATCTAACGCATTGATGGCTGTGAAAATCCGCGCCGGGCAACCCGCGCGGATTTTTTTACGCCGTTTTTGACGCTGACACGGCAGGCTGAAACGCGTTAGCATGGGGAAAAACCACTGGGAGAGGCTCGAATGGCTATTGAACTGATTGCGATTGATATGGACGGCACGCTGCTCAACCCGCAGCACCAAATTACGCCGGCGGTAAAGCAGGCAATCACCGAGGCGCGCCGTAAAGGGGTGCATGTGGTGCTGGCCACCGGGCGGCCTTACGTCGGCGTGCAAGACTATCTGCGTCAGTTGGACATTCAGGGACCTGGTGATTTTTGTATTACCTATAACGGTGCGCTGGTTTTGAAGGCGGTAGATGGTGCCTGCATTCTGCAGGAAACGCTGGGCTTTGAGGATTATCTCTACTTCGAGCAGATGGCGCGCGAATTCGGCGTTCACTATCAGGCATTTGATTTCGATACGTTGTATACACCGAACAAAGATATCGGCAAATACACCGTGCATGAATCGGAGATGACCGGCATTCCGCTCAAGTACCGCAGCGTGGAAGAGATGGATCCGGCGATTCGTTTCCCTAAGTTGATGATGGTCGACGAGCCTGAGCTGCTGGATCGCGCCATCGCTCGCATCCCGGCTGAAACGCGGGAGCGTTATACCATTCTGAAAAGCGCGCCGTATTTCCTGGAGATCCTGCATAACAACGTGGATAAAGGGACCGGCGTAAAAATGCTGGCCGATCATCTCGGTATTGCACAGCAGAACGTGATGACGTTGGGCGATCAGGCCAATGACACCGCGATGATTGAGTATGCCGGCGTTGGCGTGGCCATGGGCAATGCCATTGAGGAACTGAAGGCGGTGGCGCAGTTTGTGACCACCACCAATACCGAAGACGGCGTGGCATATGCCATCGAGAAATTTGTGCTGAATGCCTAAAGTTGTTTTGCATCAGGGGGCGCAGCTGCGCCCCTTAATCCCGTTATAACCGCGCTAAAATTCCCTTCACAATCTGCACATCCTGAATCGCCAAGCCGGTCAGATCGGCCAGGGTGATTTGCTCCGGATCGTTGCGCACCTGCTTTCCTTGCGCCAGAGCGGTACCTAATTCGACGATGGGCATCGAAGCCAATAATCCCTGCCGATAAGCCGTGGCGATCTCGCCGTATTCGGTACATTGAGAAACAGAGTCTGCCAGCAAGACATCCGCCCTGGCCACCAGACCGCTCTCCAGTTCCTGTTTGCCGTGCGCATCGGCGCCGACCGCGGTGATGTGGGTGCCGGGCTGAATATCGGCAGCCCGCAGAATGGGCTCGCGGCTGGGTGTGGTGGTGATAATCAACCGGCAGTATGCCGCCAGCTCTGCCGCATCCTGGCTGATATTCACCCGGAAACCTTCGGCTTCAGCACTGCGACGGTAGGCTTGCAGCGCCTGCTCGCTGCGGCCCCATACCCAGACTTCCCGGCAGGCGGTCACAGATTTTAGCTGTTGCAACTGCAACAGGGCCTGCATACCGCAGCCGACGATACCTATTGCCGAGATCTCCGTCGGTGCGCACAGTTCGGCGACGATCCGCCCGGCCAAAGCGGTGCGTAATGCGGTTAACCAGCCTTCGTCCAGCAACAACGCCTGCGGTTCACCGGTATGTGCCGAGAAAGCCATCATCAGCCCTTGATTGCTGGCCAACCCTTGCGCCGGATTACGGTAAAAACCGGAGGAAACCTTGAGGACAAATTGCTCATCTCCTTCCAGCCACGCCGATTTAATACAGCAATCGCCGGCTGCCTGCTCAAACAGAAAATGTTGTACCGGCGGTTGCTGTACCTGCCGTTGTGAGTAGGCAATAAATCCTTCTTTTAGCAGTAAAGTGGTGGCATCTGCGTCGAAAGCTTCGAGTATCTGCCGTTTGTTAAGAATTTTCATCGGCGATCGCCTTGAGGTATTTCTCCAGCACGATGTTTTTTCCGCACAGGACCACGGCCACTTTTTTTCCCTGAAACTCCGGCGCCAATTTGATGGCGGCGGCTAAGGCTACCCCGGCAGCCCCTTCGACAATCCAGCGATCGCTGGCGGCAATTTGACGCATTGCCTGCTTGATTTCAGTTTCACTGACCAAGACTTTGCGGTCGATCAGCTGCTGACACAGAGGGAAGGTGATGGCGCCGGGCTCCACGCCCCCGGCAGTGCCGTCGGACAGGGTATCTTGTTCTTCCACCGGGAAAATATGGCCGGCTTCCAATGCGCTGTACATGCTGGTGGCGTTTTCCGGCCAGCAGGCAATTAGCTGTGTTTTCGGCGATAGTCGCCGCAAAACGCTGCCGATACCCGAAATATAGCCGCCGCCACCTACCGCGACAAACACCGCATCCAAATCCGGCTGTTGTTCGACCAGCTCCATGCCGCAGGTCCCCTGACCGGCGATGACTTGCTCGTCATTATAGGGGGAGACATAAGCCTTCCCTTGTTCCTGCGCCGCCTTTTCTCCCGCCTGCTCGGCATTTAGCGCATCGCCCGCCACCAGTTCCACCTGGGCGCCCAGAGCGCGAATGGTGTCGAGTTTTATCGCCGCTGCCGTCTCCGGCGCATAAACCTTGACCTCAATGCCCATCAACTTTCCCGCCAGTGCCATTGCCTGGCCGTGATTACCGCTGGAGGCGGCGATCACCCCGCGCAGGCGTTGCTCGTCACTCAGCAGCCGCAGCTTGTTGCTGGCGCCACGGAATTTAAAAGAGCCGGTAGGCTGCAGGTGATCGCATTTCAGATACAGCTCGCAACCCAACTGCTGCGACAGCAGCACGCTGCGTTCCAGCGGGGTCACACGAACCTGCGGGCGCAATTGCTGATGGGCGGAAACAATGGCATCGAATAAGTGGCTCATGGCGGCTCCGGTAAGAAGGTGTTTTTGTGGACTATAAAATCCAGTTTGTACTTTTTAGTATTTTTTGTAAACCCCAATCTGTCTGCGGGAAAGTGTGTCGATGGGCAATGTGAAGCCGCGCCCCAATCCGGTAAGATGGCGACTCAGTGCCAGCATGCGCAGGGGAGCCGCCATGAGCCATCGGGAAAAACAGCTGACTTTTGACCCACGTGGGCATCAGTTAACCAATATTAATATCTGGACGCCGGACAGCCAGTGGCTGGCTTACGACGTGCGCCCGAACGGTGCCTCCTTCACCGGCCTGAGCATTGAGCGGGTGAATGTCGATAGCGGCGTAGTCGAAGTCGTGTATCGCGCCCAACAGGGGGCCCACGTTGGCGTTGTGACCGTCAGCCCGGATGAACCGGCCCGCTATGCTTTCATTCATGGGCCTGAGCACCCGGACAGCGTCTGGCATTACGATTTTCACCATCGCCGCGGGGTGATCGTCAGCGAACCCGATCGTGAGCTGGCCATTACCCTGGATGCGATGGACATCACTCCCCCTTATACGCCGGGCGCACTGCGTGGCGGCACTCACGTACACGTGTTCAGCCCGGACGGCAGCCGCCTGAGCTTTACCTATAACGACCATGTGATGCATGAGCTGGATCGGGCGCAGGACCTGCGTAACGTTGGCGTGGCCGTGCCGTTGCAGGGGGTGAATCCGCCGAAGCAGCATCCACGTGAATATGACGGCAGCCACTACTGCGTGCTGGTGAGCGAGACCACGGCACAGCCGCAGCCCGGTAGCGATCAGATTAACCGCGCCTATGAAGAGGGCTGGGTCGGGCAAAGGGGTTATGTACGGCCCGATGGGAGTCAGCAGCGCTGGGCGCTGGCCTTTATCGGCGATACCCTTTCCAGCGGCGGTGAGAAGTTGCCGGAAGTGTTTATTGTGGATTTGCCGCAGGATGACGCGGATTACGCCAGGGCCGGTTCCCGGCCGCTGCAGGGGACCGAAAACAGCTTGCCTGCTCCGCCGCGTGGCGTGCGTCAGCGGCGGCTGACCTTTACCGGCGAGCGTCGTTATCCCGGCGTGGTAACCGCCCCACGTCACTGGTTGCGCAGCTCGCCAGACGGCAGCATGATTGCCTGTTTGATGAAGGATGATGCGGGTGTGGTGCAGTTATGGACAGTTTCGCCGAATGGCGGTGAACCACGGCAGGTCACTCGCGGCGATCAGGGGATCCAATCGGCGTTCAGCTGGCACCCGCAGGGTGGCCGGATTGCGCTGGTATGTGACAACAGCCTGATGCTGTGCGAGGTGGCCAGTGGCCGCATGCAGCGCCTGACTCAGCGGACGGCGCTGCCGCCATCGGGCGATGCTATCGTATTTTCACCGGATGGAAACAAAGTGGCCTTTATGCGCGAGGTCGACGGATTCAGCCAGATTTTTGTGGTTGAAGCCTGATCAACTGCGGGCCACAAGCCCGCAACTGCGTAGTTTACTGTGGGGTTGTCGTGGCGGCATGGGCAGGATCGCCGCTGGCGGCCAGATTCTGTTCTTCACCGCGCAAGATCCGCGCTCTGGGTGAGTCTGTGGTGCTGTCGCTGCCGGAGCGAATGTAGTCGTAAGGCAGCAATACGGTATCCATCACCGCCGAGAATGGCAGGTCCAACGCCACCAGCGGCATCATCGCCCAACTGGTATTGTCGTCCTTCAGCATATCCACGCTGGCACGGGTGCCAGGATAGTAACCCTGATTAGGGCCAGTATGACTCATTACGCTGGAGCAGCCGTTGGTCGCTAACAGCATGCAACTGGTTGCTATGACTCTTATCGTTTTCATTTTCCATCCTGCAGGGTGCTGTTCCCCAAAATCTGCTGATCTATAACATCCTCTGGATGTTTTAAAAGGAGCAAGGACCCGCTCTGTGGCGGTTGTCTCACTTTATTGTAAGGGATAAAAAAACTTTCGCCGAACTGATTGTCATTTTTTTGATCGTGGGCGGTTGAAATGGTGAAAGCGACCCCCATTTTCTTATCAGAGCCAAATTAAGAATTTGCCGTAAGGGAGTTCTGGCTATTTAGTCTGTCCATGATGGAAGACTTAATTATTCAACCTCGCTGAAGTGCCTTAGGAGGCTGTTTTATGCGTAACTTTGATCTTTCACCGCTTTACCGTTCCGCGATTGGATTTGACCGTTTGTTTAACGCGTTGGAGGCAGGACAGAGCCAAGGCAATGGCGGTTATCCACCCTATAACGTTGAGCTGGTAGATGAAAATCATTACCGCATTGCCATTGCGGTGGCCGGATTTGCCGAGCAGGAACTGGAAATCACTACCCAGGACAATCTGCTGATAGTCCGTGGCGCCCATAATAGTGAACCGGCGGAAAGAACCTACTTATATCAAGGTATTGCCGAGCGTAATTTTGAACGCAAATTCCAGCTGGCCGAGCATATCCAAATTAAAGGCGCCAAACTGGAAAACGGGTTGCTGTATATCGATATGGAACGCCTGGTACCGGAAACATTAAAACCGCGTCGTATAGAAATTAAATAATTCATATTTCATCGGCGAAACGTCTCGCTGGTGCAATGTTCATGCCTGCCGACAGGGGGCACTAAAAATTACCTCGCTTCATAGAAGGAGTTTACATCATGCGTAATTACGATCTTTCACCTTTACTGCGTCAGTGGATTGGTTTCGACAAGTTGGCCAGTTCAATGGGCGGCCAGGAGCCACAGGGGTTCCCGCCTTACAACATTGAGAAAACCGACGACAACCACTACCGCATTTCTCTGGCGTTAGCCGGGTTTAAACAAAGTGAGCTGGATATTGAAGTAGAAGGCCCACGCCTGACCGTACGTGGCAAGCCGACATCGCCAGAAAAACAGGTGGAATATCTGCATCAGGGGTTGGTGTTCAAAGACTTCAACCTGACCTTCACGCTGGCTGAACACCTGCAGGTCTCTGAGGCCAAGTTTGAAAACGGCCTGCTGCATATCGATCTGGTGCGTCATGTCCCAGAAGCTCTGCAGCCACAGCGTATCGCCATCGGCACCACGCCGGGGCTGGAAGCCAAATAACGCTTTGAAAAACGCATAGTTTTACCTATGCATTTCAGGCCGCAGAGGTTCGTACGGCGGCCTGAAAGAGAAAAGGTATCGACGGGGGAAGTCCAAACGGGCTTCCCCCGTTGCATTATGTGGCTCACCCCACAGTCGCGTTTTCCTACCTATGCCAAAATCCCTGTTAATTGTGTGACTTTGGCCGCAAACCGGTTGTTAAACTTCTGGCAAGGATGTGACCTATGAGCGAAATCGCCCTGACCGTCAGTATGTTGGCGTTGGTGGCCGTTCTCGGGCTGTGGATGGGTAACTGGAAGCTGTATGGGGTTGGATTGGGTATTGGTGGGGTGCTGTTTGGCGGCATTATCGTCGGGCATTTCGCCCAGAGCTGGCAGCTCAGTCTCAATGGCGACATGCTGCACTTCATTCAGGAATTTGGCCTGATCCTGTTCGTTTACACCATAGGTATTCAGGTCGGGCCCGGTTTCTTTTCTTCCTTGCGGGTATCCGGGTTGCGGCTCAACGGCTTCGCCATTTTGCTGGTGCTGGTGGGCGGAGTGGTCGCGGCGGGGGTTCACAAGCTGTTTGACGTCCCGCTGCCGATCATTCTTGGCGTGTTCTCCGGCGCGGTCACCAATACCCCTGCACTCGGCGCCGGGCAGCAAATTCTTACCGATTTGGGCTCAGATCCGGCAATGGTCGATCGCATGGGGATGGGCTATGCCATGGCCTATCCGTTCGGTATCTGCGGCATTCTGCTGGTGATGTGGCTGATACGTCTGTTTTTCCGCATCAATATCGAACGGGAGGCTCAGGCCTTTGAAAGCAGCCTGGGTAACCAGCGCGAGCTGCTGCAAACCATGAATATCGCGGTGCGTAACCCGAACCTGCAAGGGATGGCGATCAAGAATGTGCCGTTGCTGAACGGTGAGGATATTATCTGTTCACGCCTGAAACGCGGTGAGTTGCTGATGGTACCGGCGCCGCTCGAGAGGCTGGAACTGGGCGACTATCTGCATCTGGTGGGCAAACGTGAAAGTCTGGAAAACGCCCGGCTGGTGATTGGCGAAGAGGTCGACGTCTCGCTGTCAACGCGGGGGACGGAGCTGCAGGTGGTGAGGGCGGTGGTGACCAATGAAAAAGTCCTGGGCAGCAAAATCCGCGATCTGAACCTGAAGCAAAAATACGATGTGGTGATTTCGCGCCTCAATCGCGCGGGGGTCGAACTGGTGGCAGGCAGCAATGTGACGCTGCAATTCGGCGACATCCTCAACCTGGTTGGCCGACCGGAGTCCATCGAGGCGGTGGCGGCCATTGTCGGTAATGCCCAACAGAAGCTGCAGCAGGTGCAAATGTTGCCGGTGTTTATCGGTATCGGTTTGGGAGTGCTTTTGGGGTCTATACCGCTGTTTGTGCCGGGTTTTCCAGCAGCATTGCGCCTCGGGCTGGCCGGTGGGCCCTTGGTCGCGGCCTTGATACTCGGGCGTATCGGTAGCATCGGCAAGCTGTATTGGTTTATGCCGCCCAGCGCCAACCTGGCGCTGCGTGAACTGGGTATCGTGCTGTTTCTGGCGGTGGTGGGGCTGAAGTCGGGCGGTAACTTTGTCGATACCCTGATTAATGGCGAAGGGATGGTGTGGATTGGTTACGGGGCACTGATCACCGCAATCCCGTTGCTCAGCGTTGGCGTATTGGCGCGGACGGTGGGCAAGATGAATTATTTGACGCTGTCCGGCATGCTGGCGGGTTCCATGACCGATCCGCCGGCGCTGGCTTTTGCTAACGGTCTGCACCCGACCAGCGGCGCTGCCGCGCTGTCTTACGCCACGGTTTACCCTTTGGCGATGTTCCTGCGCATCATGTCGCCTCAACTGCTGGCGGTGTTGTTCTGGGTAATGTGAAGTTTTGGGGCGCCTTCTGCGCGCCCCATTCGAGGATCAGCCAGCTTCCTGATGAGCACGCTCAATCTCTTCCGCCAGTATCGCCACGCCACGTTCAATTTTCTCCGGATCTGGCACGTAGTTCATCCGCATGCACTGATGAGTATGCGGCCACTCATGCTCCAGTCCCGGAAAGAAGTAGTGGCCCGGCACCATCAGCACGCCGCGTTTTTTCAGACGCTGATACAGCAGCTCGGTGGTGATCGGCAGATCCTTGAACCACAGCCAAAGGAAAATAGCCCCTTCCGGTTTATGGATCAGGCAGCGTTCCGGCGACAGATAGCGGCGGATAATGCTGATGGTCTGTTCGACGCGTTGCTTGTAGAACGGGCGGATCACCTCGTTTGACAGCCGCAACAGGTCACCACGTTCGATCATTTCCGTTGCCATCGCCGGCCCCATGCTGCCTGGCGACAAGCTGATAATGCCGTTCATGTTGGTCAGGGCACCGATGGTTTTCTCATCGGCGATCACGATGCCGCAGCGCGAGCCGGGCAGGCCCAGTTTTGACAGGCTCATGCACAGGATAATGTTTGGGTTCCACAGCGGCGTAGCGTCACTGAAGATAATGCCGGGGAAGGGCACGCCGTAGGCGTTATCGATCACCAGCGGGATATTGCGCTGCTGCGCCAGCCGATCAAGCTTCATCAGCTCTTCGTCAGTGATCACGTTGCCGGTTGGGTTGGTCGGGCGTGACACGCAGATCATGCCGATATCGTCGCCGATATTCAGATGTTCAAAGTCAACGTGATACTTGAACTGGCCTTCCGGCAGCAGCTCAATGTTGGGCTTGGCTGAAACAAACAGCCCCTCGTCCAACCCGGCATCGGCATAGCCGATATATTCCGGCGCCAGCGGAAACAGCACGCGGCGACGGCTGCCGTCGGCATAGCGCCCGGCAAACAGGTTAAACAAGTAGAAAAATGCGCTCTGACTGCCATTTGTCAGTGCAATGTTCTGTGGCGAGATCTGCCAGCCCAGCTCATCGCGCAGCAAATTAGCCAGCGCTTTCAGCAGGGCGTCTTTGCCCTGCGGGCCGTCATAGTTACACAGCGCCTCGGTCAGTTTGCCCTGATCGAGCATGTCCTGGCACAGTTGTTTGAAGTAGCTTTCCATCTCTGGAATTTGCGCCGGATTACCGCCGCCGAGCATGATGGCACCGGGGGTGCGCAGGCCTTCGTTCAGGTCATCCATTAAACGGGTAATGCCCGCGTAACGGGTAAATTTGTCGCCGAAAAGTGAAAAAGTCATAGGTGCAACTGTATTGTTTTTAGCAGGTAATACCCCACCATACCGCCAGACAATTTCCGGTGCAATGCGGTTCATAAAACAACCATCGGGAGTAAACTTCACCCGATGGTTTTTTAGCAGCATATTTCTCTGAATTATCGTGACCGATCGCCGACCCAGGCCACCATCACTTTATCGTCGCCGAGCCGCCGGCTGAAAGCATAGTAGTGTGCCGTTTGCTGCGACTGCTGCGTGCCGGCACCGATCGCCGGGTGACGAGCGCGGAATTGACCCAGCCGCTGCCAGTGTGCCAACAGAGGAGCTTTGCTACCCTGCAACTCGGCCCAGTTCATATCGGAACGGGTCCCCTGCAACGGATCTGAGCCGGTGGGGCCCAGTTGACGGCCACTTTCATCGCCGTAGTAAATCTGCACCGCTCCGGGCGCCAACAGCAGCAGATCGGCGGCGCGCTGCTGTAGCGCCAGCGACCCTTTAGCATCGCTGGCAAAGAACAGCCGGGTATCGTGCGAGGAGATATAGCTCAACACGTTGAAATCCTGAAGCTTGTCGGCCATCTGCCGGTAGGTGGCGTCGATAGTGGAGAAACAGCCCAGTGCCTGGGAAGCCTGATCCTGGAAGTCAAAATTGATCATCGCGTCGAAGCCGTTCTGGTAATAGTCGCTTTTCATCACGCCATGGCCCCAGGCCTCGCCGGTCATCCAGAAAGGGGCGTCATCCAGTGCCTGTTGTGGATGGGCGGCTTTCCACTCTGCCAGAGCTGCGGTGGCGCGCTGTTTCAAGAGCGCCAGCGTTGGTTTTTCTACGTGCTTGGCGGTGTCGACGCGAAAACCGTCAATGCCGTAGTCGCGTACCCACTGGCTGAGCCAGGTGGTCAGGTAGTCTCGTGTGGTGGCGCCGGGAATATCCCGCGCGGCGGTATCGGGTTTATGGCGGTAAAACAGGGGCAGGCCACTGGCACCGGGCGCTTCAGTTTTGATGTCCGGAAGGAAAGCCAGCGACATGGTGAGATCGTTATAGCCCGGTGGATCGTAGTCACCGATATCGGTACGGATCCAGTTTTTGCCCCACCATGAGCTCCAGCCCGCTTTGTCGCTGAAGTTGATGTAATCGTTGAAGCTGTGCCAGTTTTGACCGGGGCCTGGCCGCCAGTCGCCCCAATGTTTACCCAGGGTTTTTTCGATTTCTTCCTCCTTCAGATACAGCGAACCGAATTGGAAGGCCTGCATATCCGCCAGCGTGGCGTAGCCGACGTGATTTACGACTACGTCAAACAGAATGCGGATGCCGCGTTGGTGCGCCTGATCGACCAGCGTGCGCAGCTCTTGCTCGCTGCCCATATTGGCATCGAGTCGGGTCCAGTCCAGCGCGTAGTAGCCGTGATAGGCGTAATGCGGGAAGTCCCCTTTGGTGCCGCCGCCGACCCAACCGTGGATCTGCTCCAGCGGTGAACTGATCCACAGCGCATTGACGCCAAGCTGTTGCAGATAATCCAGTTTTTTGGTCAGACCCGCCAGATCGCCGCCGTGGAAGGTGCCGATCTCCTGCATGCCGTCACTGCGGCGCCCGTAGCTGTGGTCGTTGGCCGGGTTGCCGTTCTCAAAGCGGTCGGTAAGGGCAAAATACACCGTGGCGTTGTGCCAATTGAAGGGGGCCGGTTTTTCACTGCCGGCAGATTCAAGTAACAGCAGTCCGCCGCTACCGGCGGCAGGTTGCAGGGTAATTTTGCCCTGGCTGACCTTCGCCGTTTGGCCTGAATAGAAATCGCGTACCGATTCGCCTTCGTCAAAGGTTGCCGCGACGTCAAGGGTGACCGGTTTACCGTCCCAGCGTTGGCAGGTGTGTGTGGCGGCGGCAGTGGCGGTTTCCGGTGCGGTTTTCAGACTGAGTTGTAACGTCGGCGTGCCGCTGCGCGTATCGATGCGCACCTGGTATTCCCCGGTGCGGAACAGCCGCCAGTTAACCGGCGGGTTATCGCCGCAGGGTTGCAGTGACAACGCTTGGTTCAGTTTGACCGGCGCAGCTGGCTGCCAGCATTGCTGGTCCTGGTAAATCTTCAGCGGCAGTTCGCCTTTGGGCAGCGTGGCGCGGCTGGTGAACAAGCCGTCGGCGGAAGTACCGTCAAAGGCCGGGAAGCTTTGCAGCGTCCAGCTTGCTATTACCGCAGGCGACAGCAGCATCAGCAGGGGAAGGGTCAGGCGTTTCATGGCTCTCCTTACGCGTGGCAGGAAGCGTTTTTATTGTAGGGTAATGCCCAGTGTGACGAACGATGAAAAAATAGCCTCATCCCGGCGCGAGATTTTCAGGGAGGAGAAGGCAGGGGGAGAGCGGAGGCTGTTATCCGGTGATTTTTTAATCTATATTACAATGTATACATTGTAGTGTGAGGTGATCTATGAGCGTGATGTCCGTTCGACTATCGGAAGATCTCAGTGAGCAGCTCGAGGCTTTGGCCAAAGCGACCGGCAGGACTAAATCGTTTTTGGCCGGGCAGGCTATCCGAGATTTCATTAACCGCGAAGCCTGGCAAATTGCTGAAACTCAGCAGGCAATCATTGAGGCGGATCAGGGTGATTTTGTTTCTGACGATGAAATGGAAACCCGCTTCAAGAAGATGGGGGTGATTGATAACGATGAAAATTAAATGGCTAAGGAAAGCCGCAAGCAATCTTGATGACGAATATGATTGGTTTTATCAAGAGAGTCCTCAGGTTGCGACAGAGTTTGCCAGGGAGGTCTTTCGCTTAGTGAATTTGCTGGTTTCAAACCCGGCCCTCGGCAGAGCTGGCAGGGTGATGGGCACCCGGGAAATCGTGATGAAAACCTTCCCGTACCTGATCCCGTACAGAATTAAAAACAATGAAATACATATCCTTAGAATATTCCATATGCGCAGGCGTGCGCCAAAAAAGTGTTGGTGATTTTGCATGGATGCCAGTTTTTTCTCACTGGCATCCATGAAAGTTACTTCTTCAACAGCTGCGGGTTGACGCAGTTTTCTGTGACCTTGCCGGTCAGTGCGGCGATCAGGTTGTCCACGGCGCAGGCGGCCATGCCGTAACGGGTCTCATGGGTCGCAGAACCGATGTGCGGCAGCGCCACGACGTTCGGCAACGTCAACAGCGGTGAAGAAACCGGCAGCGGTTCCTGTTCGAACACGTCCAGCCCGGCGGCATGAATAGTGCCGTTTTGCAGCGCCTCAACCAGCGCCACCTCATCAACCACGGGGCCGCGGCCGGCGTTGATCAGAATGCCGCTCTTTTTCATTTTCGCCAGTTGGTCACGGCTGATCATATGGAAAGTTTCGTCGGTCAGCGGCAGCGTAATGCAGATGAAATCGGATTCGGCCAACAGGGTATCCAGGTCACAGCGGCGGGCATTAAAACGCTGCTCCGCTTCTTCATGAGTGCGACGGGCGTTATACAGCACCGGCATGCCGAAGCCGAAATGAGCACGTTGCGCCAGCGCCAGACCAATACGGCCCATGCCGAGGATGCCGATGGTTTTGTGGTGCACGTCAACGCCAAACCAGTCTGCCCCGATACTGCCTTGCCATTCGCCGGCTTTCACCCGCTCGGCCACTTCTACCACTCGACGAGCTGTCGCCAAAACCAGGCTCATGATGGTGTCGGCGACGGTTTCAGTCAGCACGGTTGGGGTGTGCATCAGCAGCACGTGATGGGCATTAAGCGCGTCAACGTCGAAATTATCGTAACCGACGGAAATGGTTGAGGCCGCGCGCAGTTTGGGTGCCTGCTGCAAGAAAGCCTCATCAATTTTGCCGCCGGAACCGATGATCCCTTCTGCCTGCTGCAGCGCCTGGCGCAGCTCATCGCGGTTTTCCGGGTTTAGCCCGTTGAAGGCATGCACGGTGAAGTGCTGTTCCAGTCGTTCACGCAGATCGGTGGGAATGCTTTTGTATAACACGATAGAAGGCTTCATCACTTACTCCAGCAATACCCTTCGTCTTTCAGACTGCTGCGTTGTTAACGGCTCGAACTTCCCCCAGTGACTTACTTAAGTAAGCGCCTGGGGGAAGTTCGTTTGTCGCCTGGCTGCGGCCTGAAAGCCATTGGGTATATTCAACAGAACATAAATTATAACGAGACTAAGCCAGCTGTGGGTGAGCCTCGTTGCGAGCGGGTTTGACGATCAACGTGACGAACACGGCGACCAGCAGCGCAATGGCCATGAACATATAGGAAGCCGCGGGGCTGCCGGTCGCGCCGTTGAGGTAACCGACGAACCAGGAGCCAAAGAAAGAACCCAACGCCCCCATGCTGTTGATCAACGCCATGGCGCCGCCGGCGACGTTTTTCGGCAGCATCTCGGGAATGATGGCGAAGAACGGACCGTAAGGGGCGTACATTGCCGCACCGGCAATCACCAGCAGGGCATAAGAGACCCAGAAGTGGTTGGCACCTACGGCATAAGAACCAAAGAACGCCAGCGCGCCAACCAGCAGCAGCGGCCAGACGAACAGCTTACGGTTTTGCATTTTGTCCGAAGCCCAGGACACCAGGATCATGGCGATGGTCGCCGCCAGGTAAGGCACCGCCGACAGCCAGCCGGCCTCCACCATGCCCATTTCCATGCCGCTGCGCAGGATGGAAGGCAACCACAGCACGAAGCCATACACGCCAATGCTCCAGGCGAAGTACTGGACACAAAGCAGGATCACGTTGCGTGAGCGGAAGGCTTCGCTGTAGTTACGCACCGCTTTGATGCCTTTCTGCTCTTCTTCCAACTGCTGCTGCAGGGCCAGCTTTTCGTCATCGCTCAGCCATTTGGCCTGCGCCGGTTTGTCTTTGACCAGCACCCACCAGCAGAAGGCCCAGATCACCGCAGGAATGCCTTCAAAGATGAACATTTCACGCCAGCCGTAGGCATGGATCAGGTAGCCGGAAACCACCGACATCCACAGCACGGTGACGGGGTTACCGAGGATCAGGAAGGTATTGGCACGCGAACGTTCGGACTTGGTGAACCAGTTGCTGATGTAAATCAGCATGGCTGGCATCACCGCGGCTTCCACCACGCCGAGAATAAAACGGATCGCCGCCAGCATCGGGATATTGCTGACCATGCCGGTCAGCGAGGCGCAGGCGCCCCACAGGATCAGGCACCAGAAAATCAGTTTTTTAACGCTGCGGCGTTCGGCATAGATCGCGCCCGGGATTTGGAAAAAGAAATAGCCGAGGAAAAACAGTGCGCCCAACAGCGAAGACATGCCTTTGGTGATGCCCAGGTCATCATTGATGCCGGCCGCAGAGGCAAAGCTGAAGTTGGCCCGGTCGAGATAGGCCAGGCTGTAGGTGATAAACACGATGGGCATGATGTACCACCAGCGTTTAGCCGCGATAGTCGCTTTGGTCATGTTCAGATTCCTTCAGTGGTGTCGTAGTGCTCTCCCGGCGGATCTGGTTGTAGGGCCAGAGGCATCAGCCGTTCGGAGAAGGCTATTAACTGATATTGTTTTGTTATATTTATTCAGCCAGTGCCGCGCGGGTCGGCAACCCTTCGCTGTCGCCGATGGCCTGAATGGCCAGCGAGCCGATTTTATTGCCGCGTTGCACCGCCTGTTTCAGCGTGTTGCCTTCCAGCAGGGCGCTGATGGTCCCGACGGCAAAGCCGTCTCCTGCCCCTACGGTATCCACCACATTGCTGACTTTAATTGCGGCTACCGCCGCCTGATCGCCCGCTGCGGTTTTAAACCAGGCGCCGTCCGGGCCAGTTTTAATGATCACCGCCTGTACGCCACGCTCCAGATAAAAATCGGCAATCCCTTCCGGTGTCGACTGGCCGGTAAGAATTTGCCCTTCTTTCAGCCCCGGCAGCACCCAGTCGGCGGCAAACGCCAGCTTGTTCAGCTGCTCGATCATCACCTGTTGGCTGGACCACAACACCGGGCGCAGATTGGGGTCAAATGAAATGGTTTTTCCCATCGCCCGCATCTCGCGCGCCGCGTGGTTGCACAGCGCCAGCGATTGGCCGGACAGCGCTGCCGCCACGCCGCTCAGGTGCAGGTGGCGTGCGGAACCGAAGTAATCGCGGCTGAAGTCGTCGACCGACAGGTGGCTGGCCGCCGAGCCCTTGCGGAAATACTCAACACTGGGATCGGTACCATCGGTGGTTTTAGATTTGATCTGAAAGCCGGTCGGATAATTAGCATCTACCGTCACTTGCTGGGCGTTGATGCCTTCTTTTTTCAACTGCTGCAGGGTGAAGCGGCCGAAAGTGTCGTTGCCGACGCGGCTGACCCAGCCGACGTTCAGCCCCAGGCGAGCCAGGCCGATCGCGACGTTCAGCTCGGCGCCGGCAATGCGTTTGGTGAAGTTGTCCACTTCCGCCAGGTCGCCGGTTTGGGTTGCCACGAACATCGCCATGGCTTCACCCAGAGTGACGACGTCCAGTTGCGCGCGATGCGCGGTAGTCAGCGTTGTCATGATATTTACTCCGCGCGCAAAAGGTTAACGTAGTAGCGGGTCACGTCTTCCAGACTGTCACCTTGCAGTGGGAATTCAATGCCGCGTGGTGCGTCCAGCGGCAGGTGAGTCAGCAGATCGCGCCATTTGCCGTCGCTGTCATCCAGCGCCACGGCACGCCAGCCTTTCAGGCTATGAGTGGCGGCTTTAACGTGAACGTAGCTGACGTGGCGGGCCAGGCGATCGGCGGCGGCGAAGGCGTCTTGCCCCACCCAGTGCCAGTTGGCCATGTCGAACGTCATGCTGACCGGCAGACGGTTATCTTCTGCGGCGTGGAAAAAGGCGTTGAGCAGCGACAGAATGCCGCAGTCAGGCGTTTGATCGTTCTCGACCACCAGGCTGACCGGATGTTGCTCCAGTGCCACTTTCAGTTCGGTAAAGTCGAAGCCCGGCTGGTAATGGCCCAGAGAGAGTTTCAACTGACGCGCGTTCAGGGTCTGGGCTTCCGCCAGCAGTGCCGGCAGGTTCGGGTTGAGCGTATGCTGTGGGGTAAACAGAGCCTCAGGCGCAGAGTAAACGGCAAACAGCTGCTGTTGTTCGATGGCCTGAGCCAGTGCCGGCAGGTTTTCCAGCTCTTGAGCAGAAAACAGTTCGCGGCGGATCTCTACACCGTCGGCGCCGGCATCGGCAATGATCGGCAATAATGCGGCCTGGCCGCCGAGCTGTTGGACGGTATCGGTGCCGTAGGCACCGGTCACCACGATAATTTCTCTTGTCATTTTTTGCTCCTGAGGTGGCGTTATCCCACCGCTGCTGTTAACCACACGTTAAATGGTACCGGTTCCAGGCGAAAGCGACAGAGTGTAAAAATATGATCGCAATCACGAACATGAGCAAAAAATAGTCTGGGGAGAAGTTGGCTGGGGCGCCGTATGTCGCGCCCTGAGCGGGAAAGAAGGGGACTATCGGGTGGTGGAGCCGCGCACGATCAGTTCACCGGGGAACATCTGCTCGCTGATGGGGGTATCCAGACCCTGAATGCGTTGCACCAATTGCTCTAGCGCGGCGTGGCCCATTTGATAGGTCGGCTGTTTCAGCGTGGTGATGCCCACGCCGGCCAGTTCGGCCCATTCCAGTTCGTCAAAGCCCAGCAGGCCTATATCGCTGCCCCATTGGATACCCAGTCGACGCATGGCGCGCGCTACCTGTAGCGTCAGCGCACCGTTGGCGGAAATCACCGCTTTGCGCATGCCGCGATGGCGGGTATTAAAATCGCCGAGCACGTCTTCCAGAAGCTTGACGTCGTTCAGCGGGACTTCGGCCTGCTCGGCCAACAGCCCGGCATGTTGCGCCATGGTTTGGTTAAACGCGTGCAGCCGTTCCAGACGGGTATTGACCGTGCCAATGGGCTCGCTGAGAAACAGAATGGCTTCGAAACCTTGTTGCAGCAGGTGTTCCGTGGCGGTCGTGGCGGCTTCGTGGTTGTTGAGGCCCACCACATCGCAGGCGAAATCATGAATTTTTCGGTCGATCAGTACCATCGGCAGCATGGATTGTTGCAGCGTCGATAACGCCTCTTCGCGCATACCGACGGCGTTGACCACAATGCCCTCTACCCGGTAGCTGCTGAGCAGTTGCAGGTAGTGCTGTTCCTGATTGACCTCGTTGTTGGTGTTACACACCAGCAGGGTAAAGCCGTGCTGACGGCAGGCGGCTTCTATGCCGCGCATGACGTCCACCGAATAGGGGTTGGTTATATCGGCGATGATCAGGCCAATCAGCCGCGTCTGTCCGCCTTTCAGGCTACGCGCCATCTGGCTTGGACGGTAGTCGAGCTGGAGGATAGCCTGCTCGATGCGCTGTTTGAGAGCGTCAGAAAGCAGGTGCTGCTCACCATTCAAGTAGCGCGATACGCTGGTTTTACCGGTCTTGGCGGTTTTCGCCACATCGCTGATGGTGGCCCGCCCCGAGGCGCGCATTGCCTTAACACTGCTCACAACCGATCTCCCCTGAGGTTAATTGCCAAGGAGACTATCACACAGAATGTATAGCCGGGAATGTTGAATGGGATACGGGAAGGGGATCGACAGGATAAAAATGGCGGGGCGTTGTGCCCCGCAAGGGATTATTGCAGCGGGCTGAGGGTGATCTCGACGCGACGGTTTTGCGCCTTGCCTTCTGCCGTGCTGTTGGAAGCGATCGGATTGTCCGGACCTGCCCCGGTGGTGCGAATGCGGTTAGCCGCCACGCCCTGGGTGATTAACGCGCTGCCAACGCCGTCGGCACGTTGCTGGGACAGGGTCATGTTCAGTGAGCGGGAGCCGGTGCTGTCGGTGTAGCCGACCACGTTAACCGCCGTTTTCGGGTATTCCTTCAGGACCATGGCAACGCCGGTCAGGGTGTTGGCGCCTGCTGGTTTCAGGGTGGCGCTGCTGCTGTCAAAGGTGACATTGTTCGGCATGTTCAGAACGATATTGTCGCCCTGACGGGTAACGCTGACGCCGGTGCCTTTCATTTTGTCGCGCAGCTTGGCTTCCTGCACGTCCATGTAATAGCCGGCACCGCCGCCCAATGCCGCACCGGCCGCTGCGCCGATCAGTGCGCCTTTGCCGCGGTCTTTTTTCGACGAGGACAGCATGCCTACGCCGGCACCCAGCGCGGCGCCCAGGCCTGCGCCAATGCCGGATTTACCGGCTTCGGATTCCCCGGTGTACGGGTTGGTGGTACAGGCTGACAGCGTGAGCGCCACGCTCACCGCGCCGGCAATAATCGCAATGCGTTTTTTCATCTTTTTTCCTTTGTGGCATCAGAATCTGGGTGCGCCAATCCAATTTGGGGGGCGCTAAAAAACCGTTGTCGGCACGCCAAGACGTACCGAAGCGCTACTATGACGCGGATACTTTCCGGCAGTTCCGGAAAAAAACGTGACAAAATATAAGCGGATAACGGGCTTGAGCCTGTTATCCGGCAAAAAGCGAGGGAATACCATGCAGCGGATTCTGAATTGAACGCATCCCGGTGTGGGATGCGCCTTTTTTAGCCGGAAGTGACAAGATTTAGACTGCGGAAGGCCAGTTCATGATTAAGGTATAGGCCTGAGTTTCTTCGTTAAACAGACGCTGCGTCACCTGAAAACCCAGCTTGTGGTAGAACGCGCAGGCGCGCAGGTTTTGCTGATACACCTCCAGGCTTAGCTGGGGATAGCGCTGTTGTACGTGCGCCATCAGTGCCTGCCCGACGCCGCGGCCATGAAAGGCCTGTTCAACGAACAGTGCGCCAATAAAGCGTTGATCCAACACGCTGATAAACCCGACGATTTCCCCTTGATGCCAATAGGCCCAGCTTTGCGCTCGCGGCAGATAGTTTTCCCGCACCAGCGTCGCGCTTTCTTGCCAGTAACTTTCCTTGACGAACGGGTGCGCAGCAATGGTGCTGGGCAACCACAAGGCCATTAACCGCTCCATGTCTGCCGGTTGGCAGGGGCGGATCACTGCGGCTTTGGGTAGCAGAGGCACCCTGTCAGATGATCGTTCACCAGCCCGCTGGCCTGCATAAAGGCGTAACAGGTGGTGGAGCCGATAAATTTGAAGCCGCGTTTTTTCAGTGCCTTGGACAAGGCGTCCGAGCGCTCGGTTTTCGCCGGCACCTGGCCCAGCGTCTGCCAGCTGTTGAGCTGTGGTTCTCCGTCGACAAAGGACCAGATGAAAGTGACAAAATCCTCCCCGGCCGCCTCCATCGCCAGATAGGCTTTGGCATTGGCGATGATGGCTTCAATTTTTCCCCGGTGGCGGATAATGCCGCTGTCCTGCAGCAGCGTTGCTATCTCCTGTTCATCGATAGCGGCCACCCGTTGCGGATCGAAGTTGTGAAAGGCGCGACGGTAATTTTCACGCTTTTTCAGCACGGTGATCCAGGAAAGCCCAGCCTGCTGCCCTTCCAGACAGAGCATTTCAAACAGCTCGCGCGCATCGGTTGTCGGTGCGCCCCATTCCTTGTCGTGATACTCGAGATATAACGGATCCGCCGTCACCCAACCGCAACGTTCGTTGGTCATACTGACTGTCCTTGTGCTGTGTTTATTTACAGTAATCATTACCTGAAGTGATGAACTTGGCAAGCCCCTGATTGTTTTATCATCAGTCGGCTTGACGTGGGGGAAAAGCCAGCAATATTTACTAGATGGCCGGCAGGTAAAAAGGCCAATGATAAAAACGTATTTTCCTTCATTTGCTGGCTCTCAGGAGTCTATTCATGCCTCTAAAAATAACTCGTATGCACCGTCCGGCGGTGCTTGCAGTGGCGATATTGTGCAGTATGACGACCCCGGTGTTGGCCTATGATCAACTCTACGTCTTCGGCGACAGCCTGAGCGACACCGGCAACAATGGCCGCTTTACCTACGACAGCAATAAGCATCTGTTATACGACGAAGTATTGGCGCAGCGCATCGGCGCGGCGTTAGTGGCGTCGGACGATGGTGGCAATAACTATGCTGCCGGCGGTGGCGTGGCGGTACCGGCGCTGAATTCGGCAGATAATACTCAGGATCAGGTACAGAGCTACCTCAACCGGGTCAATGGCCGGGCAGACGGTGACGGTCTGTATATACACTGGATTGGCGGCAACGACCTGGCGGCGGCGGCATTAAACCCGACGACCGCGCCGGGCGTAGCCTACAACAGCGCAGCGGCGGCGGCCGCGCAGGTTCATTCATTGCTGAATGCCGGCGCCGGTACGGTGATCGTGCCGACGGTGCCGAATATTGGCTCCACGCCGCAGTTGATGGAGCTGATTATCCAGCAGGCGTTGACGCCGGTGCAAAACGCAGCGGTTCAGGCGGCTTACGCCACCCTGAATTCGCTGGCCACGCCGGATAACGCTTCACGTACCGAGGCTATCCATCAGGCCCTGACGGCAGCCGCCGCGCAGGGTAGCGCGGTCCCGCAGGTGCAGCAGGCAATCGCCGCGCAGCTGATTGCCGCTTATGACAGTCTTAGCGCGCAGGCGGCGCAACTGACCGATTTCTACAACCAGAGCGAAGACCGCCTGTTGGCGCAGGGGAGCGGGAATATCGTTCGGGTTGATGTGAACAAACTGTTTGGCGAGGCGATGGCCAACCCGGCGCAGTTTGGCTTTACCAATACCGCAGGCATGGCCTGTCCGCCGGGCGTTTCCTCTGCGGTGTGCCGTTCTGCCATGCCGGGCTTTGATAGCAGCCAGGCCTACCTGTTCGCCGACCATTTTCATCCCAGTCCGCAGGCGCATCTGCTGATTGCCGATTACATTCAGGCGGTGCTCGACGGCCCGGCGCAGGTGGTGGCGCTGAATCAGGCGACGGCGGCCATGGCGCGTGACAGCCGTGCGACCCTCGACAGCCGTTTCCAACAGTTGCGCAGTGGCGACAACCCGCAAGGATCGCTGGGGGTGTTCGGCGGCTATGCCGGGCAGCACTATGACTATTCTTCCAATCTGGCGGCAGGCGACGGCAACGCCACCACCCACAATCTGACGGTAGGGGTGGATTACCAGTTGACCGAGAGTTGGCTGATCGGCGCGCTGATTTCCGGTTCCAATGACGATCAGCAGCCCTCCAGCCGCTACGACTACAAGGCGCGTGGCCTGCTCTTTTCCGCTTTTACCGCCCTTGACCTGTTTGAAAACGGTTGGGTGAATGCCGATTTGCACTATGCGACGATGAATTACGACGATATTCGCCGCAGCATGCAGCTTGGGGCATTATCCCGCACTGAAACCGGCAGCACCGACGGCAAGCAGTGGGGGGCGCGGATCACCGCCGGTTACGACTTCCCCGTCACCTCTTACCTGACCACCGGACCGATGGCGCAGTTCGCCTGGGATTACAGCAACGTCTCCGGTTACAGTGAGGACGGTAATGACAGCACCGCCATGCGCTTTAACGATCAGACCTACCATTCGCAGATCGGTGCGTTAGGTTGGCGGTTGGACAGCAAGTTCGGCCTGTTTAACCCTTATGCCGAGATAAGCTACCAACATCAGTTTGGTGATGACGTTTACCGTGCCAGCGGTGGGCTGAAGTCCACGCAGACCTCGTTTACCCGCGACAGCGCCAGCCAGGATAAAAACTGGGTGGATGTGACGCTGGGGGCGAATATGCCGCTGACCGATCAGGTGGCGGCTTTCGCCACCGTTTCTCAGACCGGCGGCCTGAGCAGTGGCGAACAGTTTATGTATAACGTCGGGGTCAGCGCGCGTTTTTGAGTGCCGATGCCCGATCGCTTAGGGAGCTGTTTGGTGCACTCCCGGGCGGTTGGGTAGGGTGCCCTCGGCCACTATCTTTTTTTCCGGCTGTAGCAGCGTCATGCACAGCATGCTGCAGAAAGACACCACGGCGGTGGCGAAGAACATGGCGCCATAGCCGTGGTGCTGTGCCAGCCAGCCGCTCAGCATCGGCGCGGTGATCGAGGCAATATTGGCGATCGCCAGCGTCATGCCGCTGTAAGCCCCCACCGAAGCCTTCGGCGTGACGTCTATCACTACCGACCAATACACGTTATTGACCAGCGCATTCAGCGCATTGCCGAGCGTCATCAACAAAATGATTTCGGTCGGCGTGCTCATAAAGGGGATCAGGACAAAGCAGGTGGCGGTCAGCAACAGGGTGACTGCCGCAAACAGGTTGCGCGCCAGCCGCAGGTTGCCAAAGCGTTTCAACAGCGCATCGGCGATGCGACCGCCGAGCAGCACGGTGAAGCAGGCACCGCTCCACGGGATCATCGCGACGTACCACAGCGAATGCAGGTCGTAGTTAAAAGTATCCTGCAGGTATTTGGGGCCCCAGGTCACCAACACAAAGGTGACATAAAGGAACGAGAAATAACCCAGCGCGTTAAACACCAGCGTGCGGTTGGTGAAAAACGCCCACCATGGCAGAGGCGTTTGTGCATTATCGGCTTCCTGATCGGCGCTGATGATGGTCAGTTCGGCGGCGTTGACTTCAGGATGCTCCTGCGGTGTGTCGGTGAAGAAACGGGCAAACAGCAGAATGGCGATAAGCGAAAACAGGCCCAGCAGCATGAACATGCTGCGCCAGTCATCGGTCAGCAGCAGTAACCCCACGGCCAGCGGCGCGGTCAGCAGAGAACCCACCTGGGTGCTCAGCAATCCGATGCCCAGTGAAAAGCCACGCTCTTTGCGCGGCGCCCAGTTGGCGATGGTTTTATTCATCAGCGCGTAGGCCGGACCTTCGGCAAAGCCGAACATGATCCGCAGTGCGGCAAACCCCATAATGGCGGAGCCGCCGAACAGCGCCACGCCCAGCTCGCCGGCCCAGGCGGTAGCAATCTCCAGCAGTGACCACAGAGCCCCGGCGATCAGCCAGACTTTTTTGGTGCCGATACGGTCGGCCAGAAAACCGCCGCACAGCGAACCGAACAAATAACCAAAGCCAAAATAGCCCAGCACGGCGCCCAGCTGCGCCTTGTTGAAGTTGAATTCATGGGAGATATCGTTGGCGGCGAAGGAGAGCGCGCCGCGATCGACGTAGTTGATCAGTGCAATGAAGAACACCATGGCGAAAATACGGTAACGATAGCGGCTGTCGGTTAAGGCGGTTGTCATCAGCGAATCTCCTGAAAGGACGAATATCAGGACGCTAGCAAGGTTGGTGCCAGCCTGAGTGACGCCCTCGGGCCGGGGAATGGGGAGGGATTAAGACGCTGAACCGGTGCTAAAGAGGGGCATTTGCCCTGTTTTAGTGCGTGAAAAGACCGCGCTTCTTTGATGATTAACACTTGTTGCGGGATTCTGGCTGTATATCTTACGGTCAACGGGTATACTGGCCCATCCCATTTAAATCCACTTGTATCGCGTGCGAATTCAACATGCAAAAGTTTGATACCAAGACCTTTCAGGGCCTGATCCTGACACTGCAGGACTATTGGGCGCGCCAAGGCTGCACCATCGTTCAACCACTGGACATGGAAGTCGGCGCGGGAACTTCTCACCCGATGACGTGCCTGCGCGCGCTGGGGCCGGAGCCAATGGCTACCGCTTACGTGCAGCCGTCCCGCCGTCCGACTGACGGCCGCTACGGTGAAAACCCGAACCGTTTGCAACACTACTATCAGTTCCAGGTGGTGATTAAGCCATCGCCGGACAACATTCAGGAACTGTACCTGGGCTCGTTGAAAGAGCTGGGTCTGGATCCGACCATTCACGACATCCGCTTCGTGGAAGATAACTGGGAAAACCCGACGCTCGGCGCCTGGGGCCTGGGTTGGGAAGTTTGGCTCAACGGCATGGAAGTGACGCAGTTCACTTACTTCCAGCAGGTTGGCGGCCTGGAGTGCAAACCGGTCACCGGCGAAATCACCTACGGTCTGGAACGTCTGGCGATGTATATCCAGGGCGTGGACAGCGTCTACGATCTGGTGTGGAGCGATGGCCCGCTGGGTGTGACCACCTATGGCGACGTGTTCCACCAGAACGAAGTGGAGCAGTCCACTTATAACTTCGAATACGCCGACGTGGACTTCCTGTTCTCCTGCTTTGAGCAGTACGAGAAAGAAGCCCAGTCGCTGCTGGCGCTGGAGAAACCGCTGCCGCTGCCGGCTTACGAACGTATTCTGAAGGCCGGCCACACCTTCAACCTGCTGGATGCGCGCAAGGCGATCTCGGTGACCGAGCGTCAGCGTTATATTCTGCGTATCCGCACGCTGACCAAAGCCGTTGCCGAGGCCTACTACGCTTCCCGCGAAGCGCTGGGCTTCCCAATGTGCAAAAAGAACGAGAACTAAGAGGCAGCCATGACTCAACAGACTTTCCTGGTGGAAATCGGCACGGAAGAGCTGCCGCCGAAGGCTCTTCGTTCACTGGCAGAATCCTTTGCCGCGAATTTTACCGCCGAGCTCGACAGTGCCAATCTCGAACATGGCGAAGTGAGCTGGTTTGCCGCACCGCGCCGTCTGGCGCTGAAAGTGGCCAACTTGCACGCAGCGCAGGCCGATCGCGAAGTCGAAAAGCGCGGCCCGGCCATTGCCCAGGCGTTTGACGCCGAAGGCAAGCCAAGCAAAGCGGCCGAAGGGTGGGCTCGCGGTTGTGGCATCACCGTCGATCAGGCCGAGCGCTTGGTGACCGATAAAGGTGAATGGCTGCTGTATCGCGCCCATGTTAAAGGCCAGCCTGCGCAAGCGCTGCTGGCGGGCATGGTCAGCAATTCGTTGGCCAAGCTGCCGATCCCGAAACTGATGCGCTGGGGTAATTCTGACGTGCAGTTCGTGCGTCCGGTACACACCGTGACTATGTTGCTGGGTGAAGAACTGATCCCGGGCACCGTGCTGGGCATCGATTCTGCCCGCACTGTTCGCGGTCACCGCTTTATGGGTGAAGCCGAATTCACCCTCGACAACGCCGACCAATATCCGCAGATCCTGCTGGAGCGCGGTAAAGTGGTGGCCGATTATGAAACCCGTAAGGCGCTGATCAAGCGCGATGCGGAGCTGGCAGCGCAGCAGCTTGGCGGCAAAGCCGATCTGAGCGAAAGCCTGTTGGAAGAAGTGGCCTCGCTGGTGGAATGGCCAGTGGTGCTGACGGCCAAATTCGAAGAGAAATTCCTGGCGGTGCCGGCGGAAGCGCTGGTCTACACCATGAAGGGCGATCAGAAGTATTTCCCGGTGTATGACGCCGCGGGCAACCTGATGCCGAACTTTATCTTCGTGGCCAATATCGAATCCAAAGATCCGCAGCAAATTATCTCCGGTAACGAGAAGGTGGTGCGCCCGCGTCTGGCCGATGCCGAGTTCTTCTTCAATACCGACCGTAAAAAACGCCTGGAAGACAATCTGCCGCGTCTGGAAACCGTGCTGTTCCAACAGCAACTGGGAACCTTGCGCGACAAGACCGATCGCATCCAGGCACTGGCGGGCTGGGTTGCCGGCCAAATTGGTGCTGACGTTAACCACGCCACCCGCGCGGGCCTGCTGTCGAAGTGCGATCTGATGACCAACATGGTCTTCGAATTTACCGACACTCAGGGCGTGATGGGCATGCACTATGCGCGTCATGACGGCGAAGCGGAAGACGTTGCCGTTGCTCTGAACGAGCAGTACCAGCCGCGTTTTGCCGGCGATGCGCTGCCGGAATCGCTGGTGGCCTGTTCGCTGGCGATCGCCGACAAGATGGACACCCTGGCCGGTATCTTCGGCATTGGGCAACACCCGAAAGGCGATAAAGACCCGTTCGCACTGCGCCGCGCCGCGCTGGGCGTGCTGCGCATCATCGTTGAGAAAAACCTGCCGCTGGATCTGCAGACCCTGACCGAAGAGGCCGTGCGCCTGTACGGCAGCAAGCTGACCAACGCCAAGGTCGTCGACGAAGTTGTCGAATTCATGCTGGGCCGTTTCCGCGCCTGGTATCAGGAAGAAGGTCACGCCGTCGACACCATTCAAGCGGTGCTGGCACGTCGTCCGACCAAGCCTGCGGACTTCGACGCACGCGTCAAGGCGGTCACCCACTTCCGTACGCTGGAAGCAGCCACGACGCTGGCAGCGGCCAACAAGCGCGTTTCCAACATCCTGGCCAAATCTACCGATACCCTGAACGATCGCGTTCACGCTTCGGTGTTGAAAGAGGCGGCTGAGATCCAACTGGCAACCCACCTGGTGGTGCTGCGCGATAAGCTGGAGCCTTTCTTTGCTGAAGGCCGCTACCAGGATGCGCTGGTGGAACTGGCGGAGCTGCGTGAGCCGGTCGATGCGTTCTTCGACAACGTGATGGTGATGGCCGATGACGAAGCAGTGCGTGTAAACCGTCTGACGCTGCTGAGCAAGCTGCGTGAGCTGTTCCTGCAGGTCGCGGATATCTCCGTACTGCAGTAAGCGGTTCAGTGGTGAAAAGGCGCCTTAGGGCGCCTTTTTTATTGCCGTCGTTGCAGCGAAGCACCTTGAGCAGTTAGTCGGTATTTCTGCAGACGGCTGTTCGGTTTCTCGGGCAGGGTCATTTCAATCAGCCGCGCGTTTAGCGCCGGACGTAAATAACGCTCCCGGAAAGATTTCCTGTCCTGAAGCTGCAATGCGTGCTGAATTTCTTCTCGCGACATCTCGCCTTTTAATATCGCTAATAACTCACCGACTTGGGGGGTGACTTGGGGGCTGACTTGGGGGGCAAGCTCTGTTCCAACGCGCGCAAGATCATGTCCAGCATAAACTCGACAAAGGGGGCGCAATCGCGCTTTCGCCCAAGAATAACCATCAAAAGGTGAATCGCGTATCGGATCGCATTCAGTTGATCTATTCTTATAGGCGCAAGGAGTGCAGCAAAAGGGACGGAGTCCGATGAAAAAGCAGGTTTATAACAGGAGTTATGTCACATGGCGGTAGGGATCCAGAGCAGAATTTTCGCGCGTTGGTTGGCCCCGGTATTGGCATTGTTGGTGGTCATGCAATTGACTGCCTGCGGCGATAAAGAGCCGGAACAACGCAAGGCGTTTATTGATTACATCCAGAATACGGTGATGCGCAGCGGCGCGAAAATCCCGACGCTGAGCGAAGATCAGAAACAGAAGTTCGGCAACTATGCCGGTGATTACGCCATCCTGGTCGGTTTTTCTCAGCAGTTGTCCAAGTCACTGGATGCCAGCCTGACGCCGGCGTTGGATCAGATTAACCAGATCCGCACCGCACAGGACTACATGAGCAAGCGTGATACGCTGCAACAGTCCGTTGGGGCGCTGAACCTGCTGGGGCAGCAAATCCAGTCAGCCAAGTCGCAGGCGGATACCGCCCGGGCCGCGCTGAAGCAACCTGACGATCTGAAAGCCGTGTATAACCAGGCGTACGACAAGATTGTTACCGGGCCAGCCAATGCGCTGATGCCGGTGATCCCGACCACGGCCAGCTTCGTTCAGGATCTGGTTCAGGTGGGGGATTTCCTGCGTGCCCAGGGCAATCAGGTGGCCTTTAACAATAACGGCGTGCAGTTCCGTACTTCCCAGCAGGCAACGCAGTACAACACCATGATGTCGAATCTGGTGGCCAAGCAGCAGGATTTACTTAACGCACAGAAAGTCGTCTCTGGCGTTACTCAGTAATCTCCAAACGCAGAGGCCGGCATTCCGGCTTCTGCCATTCCCCTGTGACTTTCCAACGGCTTGCTCACTTCTTGCACCACGCTTCTGTACTACACTTCAATTAATCATCGATTTCCGACATGTAGTTTTCTTTCATTCATCGCACCGCTATTTCCCGACGGGATGAATGCTCACAGGGAAGAACACCCCCAAGCCAGGATTCGGTAGCCACCGAAAAATAGATTGTGATCAATGTCACAATTTAAAAACAAACACGCATCAGAAAAGTGTGATTAATATCACATTTAATGGGCATTTAAGCGATTTTTGTTCTGGTTGTGGCTTTTTTACACTGAGTAAATGTGATCGTGATCACTATAACTGCCCAGTTGATGGGGGTTGTAGTGTGATGTTTGTCACAAAAAATCCGTGAAGTTCGCACGGTAAAAACCGCGTGATAGAGTCCATTTCGCATACAGCGACAACATGGCTGGATCGTAACAACAATAATCACGCGCTCTTATTGTCAGCGCGTAACAATAGGGGTGTGTTTTATGTTTTCACCAGACATCAAAGTCAAAGTTCAAAACTTTGGCCGCTTCTTAAGCAACATGGTGATGCCCAACATTGGCGCCTTTATCGCCTGGGGTATCATCACCGCGTTATTCATTCCTACCGGTTGGCTGCCGAACGAAACCTTAGCCAAACTGGTTGGCCCAATGATCACTTACCTGCTGCCGCTGCTGATCGGTTTTACCGGTGGTCGCCTGGTGGGGGGCGATCGCGGTGGGGTGGTGGGCGCTATCACCACCATGGGCGTGATTGTCGGGGCGGATATGCCGATGTTCCTCGGCGCCATGATTGCCGGTCCGCTGGGCGGCTGGGCGATCAAGCATTTTGACCGCTGGGTAGACGGCAAAATCAAAAGCGGCTTTGAGATGTTGGTGAACAACTTCTCCGCCGGCATTATCGGCATGCTGCTGGCTATTCTGGCATTTATGGCCATTGGCCCGCTGGTCGAAGGGTTGTCACATATCCTGGCTACCGGCGTGAACATCATGGTGACCAATAACCTGTTGCCGCTGGCGTCGATCTTCGTGGAGCCGGCGAAAATCCTGTTCCTGAACAACGCCATCAACCACGGTATCTTCTCGCCGTTGGGCATTCAGCAGGCGACCGAAACCGGTAAATCCATCTTCTTCCTGATTGAAGCCAACCCAGGCCCGGGTATGGGCGTACTGATGGCTTACATGTTCTTTGGCCGCGGCAGTGCCAAACAGTCTGCCGGCGGTGCCGCGATCATCCACTTCTTCGGCGGTATTCACGAAATTTACTTCCCGTACGTGCTGATGAATCCACGCCTGCTGCTGGCGGTGATCCTGGGCGGTATGACCGGCGTGTTCACGCTGACCCTGCTCAACGGCGGTCTGGTGTCTCCGGCTTCTCCTGGTTCGATTCTGGCGGTATTGGCGATGACCCCTAAGGGCGCTTACTTCGCCAACCTGGCGGCGATCGCCGCAGCGTTCGCGGTGTCCTTTGTGGTTGCCGGCTTCCTGCTGAAAACCTCGAAAGCGAAAGAAGAGGATGATCTGGAAGAGGCCACTCGCCGCGTACAGGCGATGAAATCTGAGTCTAAGGGCGGTGCTGCGGCTCATGCAGCCGTCGATGGTGACCTGACCACGGTGCGTAAGATCATCGTTGCCTGCGATGCGGGCATGGGGTCCAGTGCTATGGGGGCTGGGGTGCTGCGCAAAAAAGTGGCGGACGCCGGGCTGAAAAATATCTCCGTGACCAACAGCGCCATCAACAACCTGCCGGATGATGTGGATCTGGTGATCACTCACCGTGACCTGACTGAGCGCGCGATGCGTCATGCGCCGCAGGCGCAGCACATCTCGCTGACCAATTTCCTCGACAGCAAGCTGTATAACGATCTGACCGAGCGCCTGGTGGCGGCCAATAAAACCACCGATAACCAGCAGAAAGTCATCAGCACGCTTGACGACAGTTTTGAGGCCACCGAGCAAAACCTGTTCAAACTGAGCGAAAGCAACGTGTTCCTTAATCTGCAGGCCGGCGACAAGGAGCAGGCGATCCGCTTCGCCGGCGAGCAGTTGGTCAAAGGGGGCTACGTTGAGCCGGAATACGTCGCGGCGATGCTGGAGCGTGAAAAACTCACCTCAACCTACCTGGGCGAGTCAATCGCCGTGCCGCACGGCACCATCGAAGCCAAGGACCGGGTGTTGCGCACCGGCGTGGTGTTCTGCCAGTACCCGCAAGGCGTGCGCTTTGGCGATGAAGAGGACGAGGTGGCACGGCTGGTTATCGGTATCGCCGCACGCAACAACGAACATATTCAGGTGATCACCAGCCTGACCAATGCCCTGGACGACGACGGCGTCATCGAGCGGCTGGCGCATACCACAAGCCGGCAGGAAGTGCTGGACCTGCTCAGCGCCAAAAAAGCCGGATAACAGAATCATTTTAAGGGGTGCAGCTTGCTGCACCCTTCGACATTAGAAAGGTAGGAATATGAAAGCATTACATTTCGGTGCGGGAAATATTGGGCGTGGTTTTATCGGCAAGCTGCTGGCGGACGCACAGGCCGAACTGACTTTTGCCGATGTTAACCAGACGGTGTTGGATCTGTTGAACAGCCGTAAAAGCTACCAGGTTCACGTGGTCGGCGAGCAGGAGCGGGTCGAGCCGGTCAACAACGTCAGCGCAGTGAACAGCGGCAGTGAAGAGGCGGTAGCGCTGATCGCCGAAGCGGATATCGTGACGACCGCCGTAGGCCCGCAGATCCTGGGTAAAATTGCCGGCACGATCGCCAAAGGGCTGATCAAGCGTCATCAGCAGGGCAACAACCAACCGCTGAACATCATTGCCTGCGAGAACATGGTGCGCGGCACCAGCCAGTTAAAACAACATGTGTTTGATGCGTTGCCGCAGGATGAGCAGGCGTGGGTCGAGCAGCATGTCGGCTTTGTCGACTCGGCGGTTGACCGCATTGTGCCGCCGGCGGAAGCAGGCAGCAGCGATCCGCTGGAAGTGACGGTGGAAACCTTCAGCGAGTGGATTGTCGACCAGACCCAGTTCAAGGGCCAGCCACCGGCGATCGCCGGCATGGAGCTGACCGATAACCTGATGGCCTTTGTCGAGCGCAAACTGTTCACGCTCAATACCGGTCATGCCATCACCGCTTATCTTGGCCAACAGGCCGGTCTGCAGACCATTCGCGATGCCATTCTGGACCCGGCGATCCGCCGCGTGGTGAAAGGGGCGATGGAAGAGAGCGGGGCGGTGCTGATCAAACGCTATGGCTTCGACGCCGCCAAGCATGCCGCTTATATCGACAAAATCCTCAGTCGCTTTGAGAACCCGTATCTGCACGACGACGTTGAGCGCGTGGGCCGCCAACCGCTGCGCAAACTGAGCGCGGGCGATCGTCTGATCAAACCGCTGTTGGGCACTTTGGAATACGGCCTGCCGCACGCGAACCTGATTCAGGGCATCGCCGCCGCCATGAGCTATCGCAGCGAGCAGGATCCGCAGGCCCAAGAGCTGGTGGAACTGTTAGCCAAACTGGGACCAAAAGCGGCGCTGGCGCAAATTTCCGGCCTGCCGGCGGAAAGCGAGGTTGTAGAACAGGCTGTTGCTGTGTATAACGCCATGCAAAAGTAGATTCAGCATGATGAATTCACGGGCGCAGCAAGTTGCGCCCCTACACCCCGACTTCGGCATTGACGGCGCGACCCAGGCCATTCGAAAAGCGACGATGGAAGAAGCACAGGCATTTGAAAATAAGGTTCTGGAAAGGCTGAACGCAGGCAAGACGGTGCGCAGTTTCCTGATAGCGGCGGTAGAGCTGCTGGCGGAAGCGCTCAACGTACTGGTGGTGCAGGTGTTTCGCAAGGACGATTATGCGGTGAAGTATGCCGTCGAACCGCTATTGTCCGGTGCCGGTCCGCTGGGGGAGTTGTCGGTACGCCTGAAGCTGATGTACGGGCTGGGAGTGATCTCCCGCCACGAATACGAAGATGCCGAGTTGCTGATGGCGATGCGTGAAGAGTTGAATCACGACGGGACAGAATACCGCTTTGTCGATGATGAAATTCTCGGGCCGTTCGGCGAGCTGCACTGCGTGGCCGCGTTGCCGCCGGTGCCGACCTTCCTGCAGCCCGGCGAAGCGGAAGAGTCGCTGATCGCCATGCAGCGCCAGCGCTACCAGCAGGTGTTGCGTTCCACTATGGTGCTTTCCGTCACCGAACTGATAGCCGGTATCGGCGCCAAACAACCGTCCCGGCTCTCTCCTCTCGGCCGCAGTTAGGCAAAGGCCGCGCGCCACTCGTCGAACAGCAGCCACAGTGCCGTGGCTGCCATCAATCCTGCCATCACACCGTTAAACAACCGCAGTTTCCAGGTCACTCGCAACGCATCACGCAGACGATCGCCCAACACCGCCCAGACCAACACGCATGGAATATTCAGCGCCGTAAAGGCAGCAATAATCATCAAAGTATGACCGAGGCTGGCCCCTTCCCGCGGGGTGAACAGAATGGCGACGTTAATGGCCATCAGCCAGGCTTTGGGATTGACCGCCTGGAATAACGCCCCGTTGATTAAGCGCATCGGCTGCGCTTGCTGCTTGCCGTCTGGCGATGCCGCTTTGAACAGCTTCCAGGACAGCCACAGCAGATAGGTACAGCCGATCACCGCCAGCGGAAAACGGATCATGCCGGCCCAGCTCAAAATCAGCGCCAGCAGGGTGGTGGTCAGGGCCAGTTGCACTGCGCAGCCGACGCTGATGCCAAAAACCATCGGCAGAGTGCGGCGCAGGCCAAAATTTACGCCGGACGACGCCAGCAGCAGGTTGTTGGGGCCTGGGGTGATCGACATGACGGTGACATAACTGATAAAGGCGGAGTCCAGCATAATGGGTTCCTCACAGGGCTGGGGGAGCAAGGGAACCAGCATAAAACCTGCCGATGGATGGTGACAGAACCAAAAACCAGTTATTGTTATGGATACAGTTACATCAATATTAAACTGTACCCATTGCCTGGAGACAAACTGTGACCCTGCTCGATGAAATGCCGGAAACGCGCTACCAACAGCTGGCGGATACGCTGGCAGAAGCCATTCGCCGCGGCACGCTGCTGCCCGGTAGCCGTTTACCCTCGGTGCGTCGCTGCGCGCAAACTCACAGCGTCAGCATCAATACCGTGGTCGCGGCTTACCGCACGCTGGAAGATCGTGGGTTGATAGAAGCGCGGCCACAGTCGGGGTTTTATGTGTGCAACACTCTGCCGGCGTTGAAGGCCGCCTTGCCGACCAGCAGCCGAATAGAGCCACCGGCGGACGATGTGCTGGCCTTGATCGACACCGTGTTTGCCGCCCAGCAGAACCCGGCATTCACCAACCTTTCGCTGGCCTGCCCACAGACCTCGGATTTCTACCCCGGCGGGAAATTAGGGCGGATGCTTTCATCGCAGCTGCGTCGCCAGCCGAACCTGATCGGTCAGTACGCGCTGCCGCCCGGTAGCCTGCGGCTGCGTCAGCAGATCACGCGTCGTTCGATGACGCTGGGTATGCTGCTGGAGCCGGGTGATATCACGCTGACGCACGGTTGCATGGAAGCATTGCAACTGGCGCTGCGGGTAACCACCAAACCGGGCGACTGCGTCGGGCTGGAATCACCGACCTATTTTTACCTGCTGCCGCTGCTGGCCAGTCTGGGGCTGAAAGCGCTGGAAATCCCCACCGATCCGCAACACGGGCTGTCATTGGACGCGCTGGAACTGTTGCTGAACGAGAAACGGTTGAACGCGGTAATTGCCATGCCGACGGTGCAAAACCCGTTGGGCTGCACCATGCCGCTGGCGGCGAAAAAACGCCTGGCGCGGCTGATGAACGATCATCAGGTGCCGTTAATTGAGGACGGGCTGTACGCGGAGATCCAGTTCGGAGGCGCGCTCTCCCCGGCGGTGAAATCATTCGACCGCGACGGTTGGGTGCTGTTTTGTTCCAGCTTTACCAAGACGCTGGCGCCGGATTTTCGCATCGGCTGGATCAGCGGCGGACGTTTCAACGACGCGTTGCGCAAGCTGAAAGCGGTTTCGTCGATGTCCGAGTCACAGTTGCTGTCGGAAACTCTGGCGATGTTCCTGGAAACCGGCGGTTACGATCACCATCTGCGTAACCTGCGCAAGCGCTATGCAGCCCAGGTGGATGAGGCGCGAGGGTTGATTGCCCGTCACTTTCCACGCGGCACGCGAGCCACGCAACCGGCGGGGGGATTTGTGTTCTGGGTGGAGTTTCCGGACGGGGTCGACAGCGTAGCGTTGTTCCACCAGTTGTTGGAGGAGCAGATCTGCCTGACGCCCGGCACGCTGTATTCTCCCAGCGGCCGCTATCGTAATGCGCTGCGGCTCTCCTGTTGTTATCCGTTTAATGCGCGCTACAGCCAGGCGCTGGCGCGCGTGGGGGCCAAAGCCTGCGAGATGAGTGGCTTGCCGCCGGGCATTGCGCAAGACGGGTAACGACGCGCGCATTTTGCTACAATGTGGGCATCATTGATTAGCGTGCCGACAGGCACAACAGGCCAGAAACCATGAAAGAGATAGAAAAGGCAGAGATTAAGCGCCTTAGCGACCTGCTGGACGCACTGAACCACAAAGACACCCTGGTGATCCAACAGGGCAATCTGGATCTGATTGCCCAGCACACCAAAGAAAAAGAGAAGCTGGCGGCAGAAATCGAGCGCCTGAAAGGCGTACGTGTTGAAAAGCTGAGCGCAGAAGCGCAAAAGCTGAGCCAACTGCCGTTCAGCCGTGAAATCACCAAAAAAGAACAGGCGGATATGGGCTCGTTGAAGAAAAACGTGCGCGGCCTGATCGTGGTGCACCCAATGACCGCTCTGGGCCGTGAAATGGGCCTGAAAGTGGTCACCGGCTACGCCAGAAAAGCTTTCTGATCGCCGGGGCGCCGTCAATGGCGCCCGGCTTTCATAGCTTGGTGGTGAAATACGCCTTGGTCTGATAGGGCACGGTCAGGTTTTCTTTGCCCTGCAATTCCTCTTCTTCTGCCACCAGTTGGCGGATCTCATCGATTACTTCTTCCTGCTGCTGGGACGGCAAGGCAGCGATAAAGCTGGTGGAACGCACCCGGTTATAAATCACATCTTCTGCCGCACCCTGGTGGGCGAGCATAAACACCTGCTCCTGCAGTGCATCCAGCCCTTTGAACGGGAAAAGCTTACGCCACTCTCCGGTGTAAAAACGCGGGGCGTCGCCTTCGTGTCGGTCGACAATCTGGTTCAGCTTACGCACCCAACTTACGCGCGCATCGCGCATGTTCCATACCAGGCCAAGCTTGCCGCCGGGTTTGAGAATACGCTTTATCTCGGCCAACGCCTGCGGCGTGGCAAACCAATGGAAGGACTGTGCGCAGACCACGGCGTCCACTGATTCATCCGGCAGCGGGATCGACTCCGCGGTGCCCGCCAATGTTTTCACCTGTGGCAGCGCAATCGACAGTTTTTCCAACATCTGTGCCACAGGTTCAACGGCGATCACCTGAGCGCCGGTTTCCAGCAGGCGGGGCGTGAATTTGCCGGTGCCGGCCCCGAGATCGATCACCGTCATACCGGCATGCAGGCCGAGGGAGTCGCGCAGCCAAGCGGCAATTTCCGGTGGGTAATCCGGTCGCCCTTTAACGTAGCGATCGGAATTGGCCTGATAGCCAACGGCTGCGGCATGGTGGATCGAATGAGATGGGGAGGTCATAGCTTTGCTCCTGCCTGAAAGGGGTTGCCGGTTGCATCACAGTATAGGCCGGTAAAATTGCTTAACGCAGTCTCCTGCGCCACGTTTTTCATTCCCGGCTGTTGTTTCTCAGCGGCCCAGCAAGCGGCGATTAAAGTCTTCAATACGGTGTTCACTGATGCGCGTCAGCATGGTTTTACTCCAGCTGGCGGACAGCCCGGCCACCGCCAGCAGGCGGCGATATTGCTCTTCATCAAACGGCATATGCCAGGCGATGCCAATCGCCTCGGTGACCGAGACATCGCTGCTGCGAGCCACCAGTTCCAACGGGCGATCGCCGCTGACTTTACCGGCGGAGATCACGCGGTACAGCCAGCCGCAGCGGCCGCTTTGTTGCATCAGCACCGAGATGTCGTCGATATCAAAATGGTAGTTGAGCTTGAAGCAGGGAGAGCGCGGTTGGGTGACCTGGATCAGCGCGTCGCCCCAGCGGAAGATGTCGCCCATAAACACGTTGTGTTCGGTCAGCCCCTGAGTGGAAATGTTTTCGCCAAAGGCCGGCGCGGTGAACAGTTCCGCCTGCGTTGGGAACTGTTCGCGCCAGTGTTGATAATGCTCACGGGGATAGTGACACAGCGCGCGATCCGGCCCGCCGTGATAGCTTTTCTCCGCCTGCTCATCGCCTTCCAGGCCGAGTGGCGTCAGCTTGATGACACCTTCTACCAGGCGTTTGGCGATGCCGCTCGGCCGCCCGTCCTCGTAGGGTTGAACGGTGCCGATGTAAACCTCAGGGTGATGCATATGCGCCTCCATGTCTCGCTTCGAAGGTTCAGCATAGCCTGAGTTGGCCGGGGGGAACAATAACCGCCCGAGAGGTTCGGGCGGCTGAGGGTCAGAAGGTGGTCCAGTTATCTTCCGCTTCGGCGCTGGCTGTGGGCTTTTTCATCGCTGGCGCCTTGGTCGCCGTCCCTTTCACGGGGGCCGGTGCAGAAAGCTCCGCCAGACGGAATACCGAGACGCTTTGCAGCAGTATCTCCGCCTGTTCTTCCAGCGAGTCGGCTGCGGCGGCAGACTCTTCCACCAACGCGGCGTTCTGCTGAGTGGTGTGATCCATTTCCACAATCGCCTGGCCAATTTGGGCAATACCGCGAGTCTGCTCGTCGGAGGCGGCGGCGATCTCCGCCATGATGTCGCGCACATGGGTGACCGACAGGACGATTTGCTCCATGGTATTGCCGGTGTTTTCCACCAAAGTGGTGCCGGTCTGTACCCGGCTGACCGACTCGGTAATCAACCCTTCGATCTCTTTTGCCGCCTGGGCGCTGCGCTGCGCCAGGTTGCGTACTTCGCTGGCCACCACCGAGAAGCCACGGCCTTGTTCACCGGCACGCGCCGCTTCCACTGCCGCATTGAGCGCCAGAATGTTGGTCTGGAAGGCAATGCCGTTGATCAGGGTAGTAATTTCGGCGATCCGCTGCGAGCTGCTGGAAATGTCGCGCATGGTATTGACGACGTTTTCCACCAGTTTGCCCCCCTGCTGGGCGGTTTGTGAGGCGTCCGTGGCCAGTTGATTGGCGTGATGGGCGTTTTCGGCGTTCTGTTTCACCGTGGCGGTGAGCTGTTCCATGCTGGCGGCAGTTTCCTCCACCGCGGCGGCCTGTTGCTCGGTGCGGGAGGACAAATCGGTATTGCCTGCGGCAATCTCCGCAGCGGCGGTAGACACCTGGCTGACGCCCATCTGGATTTTCTCAATCATGTCGCGCAGGTTCTGGCTCATCGCCGCCACGGCATTCAGCAACTGCCCCAGTTCATCGCGACGGGTGCTGGTCTGCGCCTGCCGCAGATCGCCACTGGCAATACGTTCCGCCAGCGCCAGCGTACTTTGCAGCGGTCGGGTGATTTGCAACGTGATGCGCCAGGCGATCAGCAGCCCGGCAATGATGGCAACCAGCGTGGTGATGCCCATTTGCAGCTGCGCGGCGTTGATATCGTTATGGGTTTGCGTCAGTTCGTCCTGCATAAAAGCGTTGACCAGCGTACCGACTTCCTGCGCGCTGTTGCCCAGCTGTTGGCTGATGTTTTGCTCCTGTTGATAAGCCGGCAGGTAGGCCTGGATACGGTTCTTGTAATCATCAAGCGCGGTCAGCAGCGGTTGGAGCAGAGGGCGCTGAGCGTCATTAAGCCGCCGGCTGAGCGCATTGGCCGCGCTGCGGGCATCATCTATCGCCGCGACCAGCGGGGCTTCGGACTCGCTGCTCAGGCTCAACAACAGGCCGCGCGCGCCGTAGCGCACCAGGGTCAGTTTTTGGTTCAATTGTATGAAGGCCAGCTGCAGGTCGCCATTGGTAAGCTGACGCTCTACCTGATTCAGGCTGTCTTGCACTTCCGACATGTTCCAGCTTTGGCGCACGGCATCCTTTGCCGCTACCGCCTTCTCGAAAGCGTTTTGCTGCTGCTGGTAGCGGCCGATCAGCTCCATCAAACGCTGCAGGTCTTTGCGGCTTTGGGGATCCCAGTCCAGGTCCTGGCCCTGGTTAATCATCTTCACCGCGTTCTCGATGCTGGTGCGGTTATTTTTCAGGTATTCCGGCTTATAGGTTTGGCCGAACAGCGCGCGGTTGTATTTGGCTTGATTGATCTCGTCATTCAACCTGTTGCTGAAGTCGATGCGATCGGCGCGGGATTCGATGGTATGCAGATACTGTGCGCCGGTTCCGGCGATAATGGCCGTCAGTAACAGCATCAGGCCAAAACCGAGACCGAGCTTTTTACCCACGGTGAGATGTACGAACTTTCCTGCCAGTGTTTGCAATGCCGCCATAATGATTTTCCTTTCCGGGCGAACGTCAATTGAACAAATCATCGGCAAAGGGCGGTTAAACTTTAGCGGATTTTGGGCAAAAAAATGCCCGCATTACGCGGGCATCTTCACAACCGGGGGCGAATTACTTCTTCGCTGCGAAGCGTGCTGCTGCTTCATCCCAGTTAACCACGTTCCAGAATGCTTTGATGTAGTCTGGACGTTTGTTTTGATATTTCAGGTAGTAAGCGTGTTCCCACACGTCCAGGCCCACGATTGGGAAACCTGAAGCGCCGGCAACAGCTTCGCCCATCAGCGGGCTGTCCTGGTTAGCGGTAGACACCACGGCCAGTTTGTCGCCTTTCAGCACCAGCCAGGCCCAACCAGAACCGAAACGGGTCGCTGCGGCTTTCTCGAACTCTTCCTGGAATTTCTCTACGCTGCCGAAATCACGCTCGATAGCGGCTTTCAGATCGCCACCCAGCGTGGTGCCGGTTTTCAGGCCTTTCCAGAACAGGCTGTGGTTAGCGTGGCCACCGGCGTTGTTACGCATGAAGGTGCGCTTGTCAGCAGGCACTTTATCCAGATCCTGGATCAGTTCTTCAACGCTGTATTGCGCCAGCTCTGGGTAGGCTTCCAGTACGGTGTTGGCGTTGTTAACGTAGGTCTGGTGATGTTTGGTGTGATGGATTTCCATCGTCTGCTTGTCGAAATGCGGTTCCAGTGCGTCGTAGGCGTACGGCAGGGATGGCAGTGAATAACTCATAATCATCATCTCCAGTGGTGTATGGGCGGCGCAATGTTGTGAGCACCGCGTAAGCAGTCGGATCATTATAGTTATTTAAATGATATTGAAAATGATTATCAATGCCCTACTTACAGTGTGGGTTTAATCTGATCAACCAGGCGCTGTGGGTGGGTAAACACCGTAGCGCGGCCGGGTTTGCTGAAGCCGACCAGCGTCAGATTGCTGCGCTCGGCGATTTCCACGGCCAGCGAGGTTGCCGCTGACACCACGAACAAAATCTCCACGCCGCACATCGCGGCCTTCTGCACCATTTCATAACTGGCACGGCTGGAAGTTAATACCGCGCCCTGAGACCAGCCCTGTTTGGCACGTACGCCGAGCAGCTTGTCCAGGGCGACATGACGGCCCACGTCTTCGCATCCGCCAAGTACTTCACCCTGTGGAGATAACCAGGCGGCGGCATGGGTGCAACCGGTCAATTGCCCAACTTGCTGTACTTCCCGCAGCTGTTTCAATGCGGAGTCGAGATTATCTAAGGAAAAGTGCTGAGTGAACGGCAGTGCAGGCAGCGGACGGAAAATGTCCGCCAATTGTTCAATACCGCATACGCCGCAGCCGGTACGGCCTGCCATGGCGCGACGACGCTCCTTCAAACCGGCAAAGCGGCGACTGGAAAGCTCTATTTGTACCTCCAGTCCGTTACAGGTTTGGTTAATCTCTATACTGTAGATATCGCGTGGCGATTCGATGATGCCTTCCGACAGGGAAAAACCCAGGGCGAAAGCCTCAAGATCTTTGGGCGTGCACATCATCACCACGTGAGAGATGCCGTTATAGACCAGCGCGACCGGAACCTCTTCCGCCAGCCAATCCGGCTGTGCGGTGGCGAGTTGCCCGCGTTGATAAACCTGAGCCTGGGTCACCCCTGTGAGCGAGGTCTCATTTATGTGTTGGTCTGAGTTTATATTGTTCACTTAACTGGCACCTGTTTGTAACAACCACATACACGCTGTGGTAATATTGCCACCGCAAAAACAACAGTAATTTTAGCGCTTCCCGCTTCGAGGGGGAAAGCGCCATTTGAAACAATGTGACAATCGAGAGTGAAAGGAGACCCCCATGCAGGTCAGCAGAAGGCAGTTCTTTAAGATCTGCGCTGGCGGTATGGCAGGAACGACGGTAGCTGCGCTGGGCTTTGCCCCGGAAGTGGCGTTGGCGGAGACCCGGCAGTACAAACTGCTGCGTGCGCGCGAAACCCGTAATACCTGTACGTATTGTTCCGTCGGCTGTGGGCTGTTGATGTACAGCCTTGGTGATGGCGCCAAAAACGCCAAAGAAAGCATTTTCCACATTGAAGGGGATCCGGATCACCCGGTCAACCGCGGTGCGCTTTGCCCGAAAGGCGCCGGCCTGGTCGACTTCATCCATAGCGAAAGCCGCCTCAAGTACCCAGAATACCGGGCGCCAGGTTCGGACAAATGGCAACGCATCAGCTGGGACGATGCCTTCACCCGCATCGCCAAGCTGATGAAAGAAGACCGTGACGCCAATTTCATCAAAACCAACGAACAGGGCGTTACCGTCAACCGTTGGCTGAGCACCGGCATGCTGTGCGCCTCTGCCGCCAGCAACGAAACCGGTTATTTATCGCAAAAATTTAGTCGCGCTCTCGGCATGCTTGCCGTAGACAACCAGGCGCGTGTCTGACACGGACCAACGGTAGCAAGTCTTGCTCCAACATTTGGTCGCGGTGCGATGACCAACCACTGGGTTGATATCAAGAACGCGAATCTGGTTATCGTCATGGGCGGTAATGCGGCGGAAGCGCATCCGGTGGGGTTCCGCTGGGCGATGGAAGCCAAAATTCACAATAAAGCCAAGCTGATCGTTATCGATCCGCGCTTTACCCGTACTGCATCGGTAGCGGATTTCTATACGCCAATCCGTTCCGGGACCGACATTGCTTTCCTGTCGGGCGTGTTGCTATACCTGATGACCAACAACAAAATCAACCGCGAATACGTTGAGGCCTACACCAACGCCAGCCTGCTGGTGCGGGAAGACTTTGCCTTCGACGACGGCCTGTTCAGCGGCTATGACGCGGAAAACCGCAAATACGACAAAACCACCTGGAACTACCAGTTCGACGAGAACGGCTTCGCCAAGCGCGACGTCACGCTGCAAGATCCTCGCTGCGTCTGGAACCTGCTCAAGGAGCACGTCAGTCGTTATACGCCGGACGTGGTGACCAACATCTGCGGCACGCCGAAGGAAGACTTCCTCCAGGTGTGTGAATACATCGCCGAAACCTGCGCGGCGGATAAAACCGCGTCGTTCCTGTACGCCCTGGGCTGGACTCAGCACTCGGTCGGCGCACAGAACATTCGTACCATGGCGATGATCCAGCTGCTGCTCGGCAACATGGGCATGGCGGGCGGCGGCGTTAACGCGCTGCGCGGCCACTCCAATATTCAGGGCCTGACCGATCTGGGTCTGCTGTCGCAGAGCCTGCCGGGCTACATGACGTTGCCGTCGGATAAGCAACCGGATCTCGACAGTTACCTGAAAGCCAACACGCCGAAGGCGCTGCTGCCGGGCCAGGTGAACTACTGGGGCAACTACCCGAAATTCTTCGTCAGCCTGATGAAGAGCTTCTACGGCGACAAGGCGCAGAAGGACAACAGCTGGGGCTTTGACTGGTTGCCGAAGTGGGACAAAGGCTACGACGTACTGCAGTACTTCGAGATGATGTCACAAGGCAAGGTCAACGGTTACTTTTGCCAGGGCTTCAACCCGGTGGCGTCGTTCCCGAACAAGAACAAGGTCGTGGCTTCCCTGTCCAAACTGAAGTTCCTGGTGACCATAGATCCGCTTAACACCGAGACCTCTAACTTCTGGCAGAACCACGGCGAGTTCAACGACGTCGATCCGTCGAAGATCCAAACCGAAGTGTTCCGCCTGCCGTCCACCTGCTTTGCCGAAGAAAACGGTTCTATCGTCAACTCCGGCCGCTGGCTGCAGTGGCACTGGAAGGGCGCCGATGCCCCGGGGGAAGCGCTGAACGACGGGGAAATCCTGGCGGGCATCTTCACCCGTCTGCGCGAGATGTATGCGCGTGACGGCGGTGCGGTGCCGGAACAGGTGCTGAACATGAGTTGGGATTACCTGACGCCGGACAACCCTGCCGCCGAAGAAGTGGCGATGGAGAGCAACGGTAAGGCACTGGCGGACATTCTCGACGCCGACGGCAAAGTGCTGGCGAAAAAGGGTGAGCAGCTAAGCACCTTTGCTCACCTGCGCGACGACGGCACCACCGCCAGCGGTTGCTGGATCTTCGCCGGTAGCTGGACGCCGGCCGGCAACCAGATGGCGCGCCGCGATAACGCCGATCCGTCCGGCCTCGGCAATACGCTGGGGTGGGCCTGGGCATGGCCGCTTAACCGCCGCATCCTGTACAACCGCGCTTCGGCGGACCCGCAGGGCAAGCCTTGGGATCCAAAACGTCAGCTGCTGGAGTGGGACGGGGCCAAGTGGGGCGGGGTGGATATCCCGGACTACAGCGCCGCAGCACCCGGCAGTGACGTCGGGCCGTTCATCATGCAGCCGGAAGGCATGGGGCGCCTGTTCGCCACCGATAAAATGGCCGAAGGGCCGTTCCCGGAACACTACGAGCCGTTCGAAACTCCGCTCGGCACCAACCCGTTGCACCCGAACGTGGTGTCCAACCCGGCGGCGCGCGTGTTCAAGGACGACCTGGCAGCGATGGGCAAATCCGACAAGTTCCCTTACGTCGGCACCACCTATCGTCTGACCGAGCACTTCCACTACTGGACCAAGCATGCATTGCTCAATGCGATCGCGCAGCCGGAGCAGTTCGTGGAAATCGGCGAAAAACTGGCGGAGAAAAAGGGCATCAAGCACGGCGATACCGTGAAGGTCAGCTCCAACCGTGGCTACATCAAGGCCAAGGCGGTGGTGACCAAGCGTATCCGTACCCTGCAGGTGCACGGCCAGGAGGTCGACACTATCGGCATCCCGATCCACTGGGGTTACGAAGGGGTGGCCAAGAAAGGCTTTATCGCCAACACGCTGACGCCGTTTGTCGGCGACGCCAACACGCAAACGCCAGAGTTCAAGGCGTTCCTGGTTAACGTGGAAAAGGTGTAACGGAGACGAATTATGGCAATGCAATCTCAGGACATCATTCGTAAATCCGCCACCAATGGTTTCACGCCGGCGCCGCGCGCCCGTGACCACCAGGAAGAAGTGGCCAAACTGATCGATGTCACCACCTGTATCGGCTGCAAAGCCTGTCAGGTGGCCTGTTCCGAATGGAACGACATTCGCGACGAAGTCGGGCACAACGTCGGGGTGTACGATAACCCCGCCGATCTGACCGCCAAGTCGTGGACGGTGATGCGCTTCTCCGAAGTGGAGGAAAACGGCAAGCTGGAGTGGCTGATCCGCAAGGACGGCTGCATGCACTGCGCCGACCCGGGCTGCCTGAAGGCCTGCCCATCGGAAGGGGCGATCATCCAGTACGCCAACGGCATCGTCGACTTCCAGTCTGAGCACTGTATCGGCTGCGGTTACTGCATCGCCGGCTGCCCGTTCGACGTGCCGCGCATGAACAAGGACGACAATCGGGTGTACAAGTGCACCCTGTGCGTCGACCGCGTTGATGTCGGCCAGGAACCGGCCTGCGTGAAAACCTGCCCGACCGGCGCTATTCACTTCGGTACCAAGGAAGCGATGAAGCAGGTCGCCGCCGATCGCGTCAGCGAGCTGAACACCCGTGGCTATCAGAACGCCGGTCTGTACGATCCGGCGGGCGTTGGCGGCACCCACGTCATGTACGTGCTGCACCACGCGGACAAGCCGCAGCTGTATCACGGTTTGCCGGATAACCCGAGCATCAGCCCGGCGGTCACGTTCTGGAAAGGCGTGTGGAAACCCCTGGCGGCCATCGGCTTTGCCGCCACCTTTGCAGCGAGCGTGTTCCACTACGTCGGCGTCGGGCCAAACCGCGTCGAAGAGGAAGACAACGACGAGCTGCACGATGAGGAGACGCGCAAATGAAGAAGGAAAAGCGTATTCAGCGCTACAGCGCGCCGGAGCGGATTAACCACTGGATCGTGGCGTTCTGCTTTGTGTTCGCCGCCATCAGCGGGCTGGGGTTCTTTTTCCCCTCCTTCAACTGGTTGATGAACATTTTCGGTACGCCGCAGCTGGCGCGCATTCTGCACCCCTTTGTCGGCGTGATTATGTTTGCGGCCTTCCTGCTGATGTTCCTGCGCTATTGGAAGCATAATCTGATCAATCGCGAGGACATCGTCTGGGCCAAAAACATCCATAAAATCGCCATGAACGAGGAAGTGGGTGACACTGGGCGTTATAATTTCGGTCAGAAGTGCGTATTCTGGGCGGCAATCATTAGCCTGGTGTTGCTGTTGGCCAGCGGTGTGGTGATCTGGCGGCCTTACTTTGCGCCGTCGTTCCCGATACCGCTGATCCGCATTGCGCTGCTGGTGCATTCGCTGGCTGCGGTTGGTCTGATCATCGTGATTATGGTGCACATTTACGCCGCGCTGTGGGTAAAAGGCACCATTACCGCGATGGTGGAAGGCTGGGTGCCGGCGGCCTGGGCTAAAAAACATCACCCGCGCTGGTACCGAGAGGTCCGCGAGAAACAACAGGAAGACAAACCCTGATGAGCATCCGCATCGTTCCTAAAGAGCAGTTAGGGGCACAGCGCGAGAAGTCCACAACGGCGGAGACCATCCCGCCGTTACTTTTCGCTAATCTGAAAAGCCTGTACAGCCGCCGTGCTGAACGCCTGCGTAAGCTGGCGATCGACAACCCGCTGGGCGACTACCTGAATTTTGCTGCCCAACTGGCCGAAGCGCAGCACCATGCGTTGCACGACAACCCGCTGACGCTTGATCTTACCGAAGTTCTGCAACAGGGTGCCGACAGCGGCAAACCGCCGCTGGATCTGAGCGTTTTCCCGCGTAGCCAACACTGGCACCGGTTGCTGACATCGCTGATTGCCGAGCTGCGCCCGCAGGCGCCGGAACACATTCTGGCGGTGTTGGATAATCTGGAAAAAGCCTCGGCGCACGAGCTGGAATTGTTGGCCGACGCGTTGCTTAACCAGGACTTCGGCAAGATCGGCAGCGAAAAAGCGCCGTTCATCTGGGCCGCGCTGTCGCTCTATTGGGCGCAGATGGCCAGCCTTATCCCCGGCAAGGCGCGCGCCGAGTACGGCGAACACCGTCAATTCTGCCCGGTGTGCGGCAGCATCCCGGTTTCCAGCGTGGTGCATATCGGCACCATCAGCGGCCTGCGCTATTTGCACTGCAACCTGTGCGAAAGCGAGTGGCACGTGGTGCGGATCAAATGCAGCAACTGTGAGCAGACCCGCGATCTCAACTATTGGTCGCTGGACACCGAGCTGGCATCGGTTAAAGCGGAAAGCTGCGGTGACTGCGGTACCTACCTGAAGATTTTGTATCAGGAAAAAGACCCGCAGGTTGAGGCCGTCGCCGACGATCTGGCCACGCTGGTGCTCGACGCCAAAATGGAAGACGAAGGCTTTGCCCGCAGCAGCATCAATCCGTTCCTGTTCCCGGGGTCGTAAGATCGCCGCGCACTCTGCTATGGGCTGAATATATTCGGTCCATAGCATTCACCGGATGAGTAATTTCGGACGGGGATTCTGGCATTCGCCCGGGCGAGTTGCTACGTTTACGCAATGACGCGCGAAGCGAAAGGAAAAGGGACAGACGATGTTGAAGACCATTGCGAAATTCACTGCGGTTGCTGTTTTAGCGGTTGGGTTGGCGGCCTGTGACAACAAGGACGATGCCAAGCCGGAGATACCAAAGCCGGATCCCAAACCGACCGTCACGCAGCCTGCACCGCCACCGCCGGTGGTCGAGACCCCGCCAGCGCCGCCTCCGGGGCTGAAAGTCTCGATGCAAAAGGGCAAGATTACCTTTGAACTGCCGCCGGGCTTTAGCGATCAGACCGAAAACAGCGGCATCGTCAACGACAGCCAATCCACCATTCAGCGCTTCCTCGACGGGAAATCGCGCCAGAGTACCGTCTCTTCCGAAGTGATCCCGCCTGACGGCATGAAGCTCAACGGCAGCGATAAAATGCTCAAGGATCTGACGCAGAGCATGCTCACCGAACTGGCCGATCGCTATCAAAATATTCGGACCACCAAAGAAGAGAATTTCACCGTCGGCAAGCAGAAGTTCCATCGGTTGGACACCGAGCAGAGCGTCAGCGGGCAGAAGGTGGTGTCTACCATCATACTGACGGTGTTCAACAAGCGGGTGGTGACGTTGCAAATGCTGTCGCCGGCCAAAACGCCGGAAGCGCACCAGGCGCTGGTCCAGAAGATTATCGACACGCTGGCGGTGCAATAACAACGTTGTGGTTTGCAAGCCGAGGGGAAGACTGATGAAGCTTATTGGCAGTTACACCAGCCCTTTTGTCCGCAAGATTTCCGTGATGCTGCTGGAAAAGGGGATGGCGTTCGAATTCGTTAACGATCCGCCGTATGAACCGGGCAGCCGGGTGGTTGAGCTGAACCCCTTGGCCAAAGTGCCGGTGCTGGTGGCCGATGATGGCGCCGTATTTTACGACTCGCGGGTGATTGCCGAATACCTCGAGCTGTTGTCCGTGGCCCCGGCGTTTTTACCTGCCGAACGCGCCGCCGCGTTGCGGATACGCCAGGTGGAAGCCTTGGCCGATGGCGTGACGGAAGCCGCTGCCACGCTGTTTCGCGAGAGCAAGCGGGAGTCGGTAAAACAGGACGAAAACTGGATCTTGCGCCAGCGAGACAAGCTGACGCACGGACTGGATGCGCTGGAAAAACTGGCGCAGGAAAAAACGTTGCTCAATGCCGAAGCACTGACGCTGGCGGATATCGCTACCGGCTGTGCGCTGGGCTACCTGAATTTCCGCCGCATCATGCCCAACTGGTGCGTCGAGCGACCGGCGCTGATCAAACTGGCCGAGCGGCTGTTTGCCCGCGAAAGCTTTGCCCGCACCTTGCCCCCCTGATCTCCCTCACCCCGCTGCGGCGGGGTTTTACTTGATGCCGAGACCTCTACACTGAAACCGAGCGACCATGAGCACTGAATCCCAGCTTCTTTACAGCCAGTTACCCGCCATCGATCGCCTGCTGCGCGATCCCGCTATCGAACCGCTGGTGACGCAGCACGGACAAACGCTGATTGGCGAGTTACTGCGTCAATTGCAACTGCAGGCGCGTGAAACCATTAAGCACCATCAAAGGTTACCCGACTGGTGCGGCGACTGGGCACAGGCGCTCAGCGCGGGGCTGGAGCAATGGCAGCGCCCGGCATTGGCGCCGGTATTCAACCTCAGCGGCACCGTGCTGCACACCAACCTTGGCCGGGCCCTGCTGGCGCAGCCGGTGATAGAGGCGGTGACAGATTCCATGAGTGCGGCGGTGACGCTGGAATACGATCTGGACGGTGCCGGCCGTGGGCACCGCGATCGCGCGGTGGCGGATTTATTGTGCCAACTGACCGGTGCGGAAGACGCCTGCATCGTCAACAACAATGCGGCTGCGGTGTTGCTGATGTTGGCGGCGATCGCCCCCGGCAAGCAGGTGGTGGTATCGCGTGGCGAACTGGTGGAAATTGGCGGTGCGTTTCGTATTCCCGACGTCATGCGCCAGGCCGGTTGCCAACTGGTCGAGGTCGGTACGACCAACCGCACCCACCTGAAAGATTACCGCAACGCGATTAACGAACAGACCGGGCTGCTGATGAAGGTGCATACCAGCAATTACAGCATCCAGGGCTTTACCGCCGCGGTGGAGGAAGCCGAACTGGCGCAGCTCGGCGCAGAGCATGGCCTGCCGACCGCCACCGATCTGGGCAGCGGCTCGTTGATTGATATGGCGCAATATGGTCTGCCGGCAGAACCCATGCCGCAGCGATTGCTGGCCGCCGGGGTAGATTTGGTGACGTTCTCCGGCGACAAGCTGCTCGGCGGCCCGCAGGCCGGCATCATCGTCGGCAAAAAGGCGCTGATCGCCCGGCTGCAGCAACACCCTCTGAAGCGTGCGCTGCGCGTTGGCAAACTGACGTTGGCGGCGCTGGAAGCGACCTTGCGACTTTATCAACAGCCCGAACTGTTGGCACAACGGCTGCCGACGCTGCGGCTATTGACCCGCCCGCAGCAGGCGATGCAGGACTCTGCCGAACGCCTGTTGCAGGCGCTGGCGCCGCAGTTTGCCGGGCATTTCCAACTGCGCACCGAACCCTGCTGGTCGCAGATTGGCAGCGGTTCATTGCCGGTCGATCGGCTGCCCAGCTATGCCTTGACCTTTGCGCCGCTCGATGGCCGTGGCGCAACGCTGGAAGCGCTGGCAGAGCGCTGGCGTCGGCTGCCGCAGCCGGTGATAGGCCGAATTAACGACGGCAGGCTGTGGCTCGATCTGCGCTGCCTGGAGCAGGAAGACGCGCTGATTGAGGCCCTGAGCGCATGATTATTGCTACTGCCGGCCATGTCGATCATGGCAAAACCACCCTGCTGCAAGCGATCTCCGGGATCAATGCGGATCGCCTGCCGGAAGAGAAACGCCGTGGCATGACCATAGATCTGGGTTATGCCTACTGGCCGCAACCCGATGGCCGGGTGCTGGGCTTTATCGACGTGCCGGGACACGAGAAATTCCTCGCCAATATGCTGGCGGGCGTTGGCGGCATTGACCATGCCTTGCTGGTGGTGGCTTGCGATGATGGCGTCATGGCGCAAACCCGCGAGCACCTGGCGATATTGCGATTGAGCGGGCGTCCGGCGCTGACGGTGGCCTTGACCAAAGCCGATCGGGTGGATGAAGCGCGTGTCGAAGAGGTTCGACAGCAGCTTGACGAGGAGCTGAGGCGCCAGGGTTGGCCACAGGCACCGGTGTTTGTCACCGCCGCGCCTCAGTCGCAGGGGATCGACGCACTGCGCGCACATCTACTGGCGTTGCAGCCTGACGAACATGCGGTAACGCGCCGCTTCCGCCTGGCGGTCGATCGCGCGTTCAGCGTGAAAGGCGCCGGTCTGGTGGTAACCGGTACCGCGTTGGGGGGACAGGTTGCGGTGGGCGATACGCTGTGGCTGACCGGCGCTGACGCGCCGGTGCGGGTGCGCGGTTTGCACGCCCAAAACCAACCGGCTGAGCAAGCGCAGGCTGGGCAGCGCATTGCGCTGAATATTAGCGGTGACGTCAGCAAAGAGCAGGTCGCCCGCGGCGATTGGTTGCTGGCGCAAAAGCCGGCGATCGCCGCCGAACGAATTCTGGTGGCGTTAGATAAGGATTTGCCGATAAAGCACTGGCAGCCGCTGCATTTGCATCATGCTGCCAGCCATATCACCGGACGTGTTTCGTTGCTCAGTGATGGGCTGGCAGAACTGATCCTCGACCGTCCGCTATGGCTGGCCGAAAACGACCGGCTGGTGCTGCGCGATATTGGCGCACGCCAAACCCTGGGCGGCGCAAGGGTGCTGAGCTTGACGACGCCCAAACGCGGTAAGCGCCAACCCGAGTATTTGGCCTGGCTGACGGCGTTGGCGCAGGCCGACGATGACAGTCAGGTGCTGGCGCTGCATTTGCCCAAGGGCGCGCTGGATCTGGCGGCCTTTGCCTGGGCGCGACAACTGACCGAGAAACCGCTGGCGGCGTTGTTGGCGAGTCATGAGTTGCTGATTGCCGGCGATAGGGCATTGGCGCAGGAGAATGCACAGCTGGATCAGCAGCGCCTGCTGCAGGTGTTGGCCGAGTATCACCAGCAGCATGCCGATCAGCTCGGCCTGGGGCGTGCACGGCTGCGGCGCATGGCGGTGCCGCAACTGTCTGAGCCATTGGCATTTATGATGATCGATCGGCTGCTGGCTGCCGGTTTACTCAGCAATACGCGCGGGTGGCTGCACCTGCCGGAGCACGGTTTGGCGTTCAGCGCCGAAGAGCAAATCCTGTGGGCCCGTATTGAACCGCTTTTCGGCGACGAAGCCTGGTGGGTGCGCGATCTGGCTGCTGAATTGGGCGAGGATGAGGCACAGGTGAGGACCACGCTGCGTAAAGCCGCTCAGTTGGGCCATGTCACGGCAGTGGTGGTGGATCGTTACTATCTTAGCCAACGGATAGAACAATTCGCCGCGTTGATCCGTGAATTGGATGAAACGCAGGGCAGCGCCAACGCTGCCGATTTTCGTGACCGGCTCGGCGTGGGCCGTAAACTGGCCATTCAGGTGCTGGAATTTTTCGACCGCAGCGGATTCACCCGCCGCAAGGGTAACCAACACCTGCTGCGCGACGGCGGGTTGTTTAAAATGTGATGTTGCTTTAACCACATTTGTTCAATATTTGATAGATTACATCAGTAAATTTAATGTGTTTAAGGATGAATATCATGGGAAATATTGAGCATGGACAACTGCTATATCATTTAACCAGTTTGAGCAATTTACCTTCTATTTTGCGATTAGGTTTATTAACTCGTGCTGAACTAAAACCTGAATTATTTGAAGATGTTGCAGACGGAGATATTTTAGAAAAACGAAAAAAATTGGGTTTGGACTACCGAGTTCCATTCCACTTTTTTGCCAATAATCCTTTTGACGGAAGGGTTCAATTCGAACATCGAGATAAACAGTTTATTATCATTAGTGTCCGTCGCGATATTGCAGCACGCGATAATTGGCACATCGTTCCTCGTCACCCTCTTTCTCATGAAGAAATACAATTATTTGATTATCTAAAAGGTATTGAACTTATTGACTGGGAAAGTATGGAGCGGCGTGATTATCATGATAGCAAATCAAAATGTGTTTGCATGGCGGAGTGTTTAGCTCCGGGAAAGGTTGAACCTACGTTTTTTTACGCTATTTGGTGTAAAGATGAGAGTACGAAGCAGCAAGTAGATGCGTTGCTTACACAGACGAAATATACTCCCCGAGTGACCGTTAACCAATGGATGTTTCTAAAGCAGCATGGCGAACTATAAGAGCCTGAACCCCCAAAAAGCGCTGATTTGGCGTATCGTCCATAAGGATAATCTTCCTTGGATTCTGGCTAATGGTTTGTATGCGGGTAGTAGCCAGAAAAAAGCGGCTGACTGGGTGAGTATCGGCAACATGGAACTCATTGAACGTCGTAAACAACGTAAGGTGCCTGTAGCACCTGGTGGGACACTCAACGACTATATCCCTTTCTATTTCACTCCTTTTTCGCCGATGCTGTACAATATTCATACTGGTCGGGGGGGCGTAGCCCGGCAGGCTAACGAGGATATTGTCATCTTGGTTTCAAGCCTGCATCGGTTACAGCAGCAAGAGTTGATTTATGTGTTTACCGATCGTCATGCATATACCCCTATGGCAGGTTATTATAGCCATCTTGCGCAGTTAGATAAAATTGATTGGGAACTGTTGCAGCAACGTAATTTCCACCGGGAACCCGATAAACCTGAACAAATCGAACGTTACCAAGCCGAAGCCTTGGTTCATCAGCATTTGCCTGTCGCTGCACTGTTGGGCATTGTTTGTTATAGCTCGACGTTACAAGAAAAATTGCAAAAAGAATTTGGTCATTTACTGAACATACAGTGTTTGCCTGGTTGGTATTTTAATAGTGGGGGGAGCCAATGATTCGTTTTACACAAGGTAACCTGTTGGATGCGCCCGTAGAGGCGCTGGTCAATACTGTTAATACCGTCGGGGTCATGGGTAAAGGTATTGCCCTGATGTTCAAAGAACGTTTCCCTGCCAATATGAATGCCTATGCAGCGGCATGTAAGGCCGAGACGGTGCAAACGGGTAAAATGTTTGTTACTGATACCGGGGAACTAATGGGACCGCGTTGGATTATTAATTTTCCAACTAAACAACATTGGCGCAGTCCGTCTAAATTAGAGTGGATTATTGAAGGGTTACGCGATCTACGCCTTATCATCATCCAAAATAAGATTGCTTCAATTGCTATCCCGCCGCTTGGGGCCGGGCATGGTGGATTAAGTTGGCCTGTGGTTCGCGATGCGATTACCCAAGAGCTCAGCGATCTGCCTCAGGTGGATATTATTATTTATGAACCCATTGAAAAGTATCAAAATGTCGCAAAAAAAGTGGGTGTTGAAAAACTAACCCCAGCTCGAGCATTGATCGCTGAGTTAGTCCGTCGCTATTGGGTCTTGGGGATGGAGTGCAGTTTATTGGAAATACAAAAGCTGGCGTGGTTCCTGGAGCGCACAATCACCGCTCAACAAGTTGAAAACCCTTTGAGTCTCCAGTTTAAAGCTCAGAACTATGGCCCTTATGCGGACAGATTGCGTCATTTGCTAAATGGGTTGGATGGAAGCTATTTGCAGTGCGAGAAACGTCTGGGTGACGCAAAGCCTTTGGATATTATCTGGTTTAATGATGCCAAGCGTGATGTGGTTCTCGCTTATCTCAAAAGCGAAGCTAAAGCCTGGTTACCTGCGTTGCAGAAAACAACGGAGTTGATTGATGGTTTTGAATCACCTTATGGATTGGAACTGCTCTCGACAATTGATTGGTTAGTCTACCAGGAACATATTTCTGCTGATGAGGAGTCGCTGGCGGAAGGTCTTCGTCACTGGCCAGCAGGCGAACGTTGGGCACAACGGAAGGTAGGGTTATTCGATAAAACGGCAATAAATATGGCGTTAACCCGCTTACAAACATTATATCCCCCTCATGCTTGATGGGGGTCAGTTTATCAAACTGCCCCCCATCAGATGAGATTACATGCTTGTCGTTGCCGTCGGCGTCGCGTCGCCGCTGCGGCGTTTGCTGAGGAACAGCGCCACCAGTGCCAGCCAGCACAGGCCACTGAGCAGGTTGAACAGATTGAACAGCCCGCTGCCGCCCCACACGTAAGCCACTTTTGCCAGCTCGATACCGACGGTGAACACCATCATGCTCAACATGCCCATGGTGGCGGAGACCGTGCCTTTGCTGACGTTGCTCGAGAACAGCGTCAAACGGTACAGCCCGGCGTTGGCCAGCCCGATACCGTAGGCATACAGGCTGAGACCCGCGGTCATCCACAGGTAGGCATGGCTGGAGAATATCGTCGCCAGCGCCGCGATCAGCAGACCCACCATCATCGGCCCTGCACCCAATTTGATCAGGCGAGGTACGCTGTTCTTGCCGGTCAGACGTGCCAGCGTCAGGTTGCCGAGGATCAGCGCGCCGAACACCGGAATTTGCAGCAGACCGTAATCCAGCGTCGACAGCGATTCGCCGCTGATCAGGATCACCGGCGATTGGGCAATCCAGGCCAGCAGCGGCAGGCTGGCAAAACCGATGGCCAATGCGCCGCAGATAAAGCGACGGTTGGACAGTACCTGACGATAGTCGCGCCACAGGTTGGCAGCCGAGAATTTCTCACCTTGCAGCGAGGCCGTTTCCGGCATCGCTTTCCACAGGCCATAAAAGGCAAACGCCGCCAGCGCGGCGAACAGCACGAACATGCTCTGCCACGGCGCGACGTGGATCAGCGCTGCACCGGCCAAGGGCCCGAGCAGCGGGGCGATCAGCGCCACGTTGGCCATCAGCGCGGTGATTTTGATGCACACCGACTCTTCAAACGACTCCTGGATGGTGGCGTAACCCACGGCGCCGATAAAGCACAGGCCAATCCCCTGCAGGAACCGCATAAAGATAAACTGTTCGATGCTGGTCACCAGCAAAATGGCCAGGCAGGCGACGATAAAGAACGCCACGCCGGCCAGCATGACCGGGCGACGTCCGCGACGATCCGACAATGGCCCCAGCAGCCATTGCAGGAAAATACCGCCGGCCAGATAAGCGGTCATTGAGGTTGGCACCCACTCTTCACCGGCGTTGAAATCGGCCACTACTGCCAACATGCCAGGCTGGATCATATCGTTGGCGATATAGGTAGCGAACTCGAACAGCACCAGACAAAGTGGGAATAAAAGCGCCTGTCGACCCAAGCGAGCCGCAGGTGGTAACGTTGTTTTCATATTTATCGTACTGAAAGTAAAGAAGAAATAAGGAACTGCCAGGGCGGGAAGCGCAATCTGAGCGAGTTGTGGCGGCTATTTTGCCGCCAATTGTTCACCTTAGCAACGATAAGGTGTTGTTTCAGCACATTCTGATATTCGCCGCCGGGGTTGCCACCTGCACCTTCGCTCTATAACCTCATTTTAACAAACCAAGATGACAACATTGCGGGCGCGCTTTTGAGCAATAAAATTGGCTGGATAGATAACTTGCGCGCAGTGGCGTGCATGATGGTGGTGGTGATCCACGCCACCACCTACTACGTCACCAGCGGGGTGGCGGTGGGCGAACATAACTGGGACATTGCCAACGTGCTGAACTCTCTGTCGCGCGTTTCGGTACCCTTGTTTTTCATGATTTCCGGCTACCTGTTTTTCGGCGAGAAAAGCGCCGGCAAAAAGCATTTCATCCGCATTGGCTGCTGTATCGCGTTTTACAGCGCGGTGGCGCTGATTTATATCGCGGCGTTTACCAAAATCGGTTTCTGGCCGTCGCTGCGCGGCATATTGTTAAAGCCGGTGTTCTATCATCTGTGGTTCTTCTATGCGATTGCGGTGATTTATCTGCTGTCGCCGCTGATCAACGTCAAACCGGTATCACGCCGCTACCTTGCCGGCGTGCTGGTGATCCTGGCGGTGATTGCCAATCCCAATACCGGCCCGCTGACTCTGGGTAACGCTCACCTGCTGCCGGTCAATCTGTATATCTATGGGGATACCTTTTACTACCTGCTGTACGCGTTGGCCGGCCGGGCGATTGGCATGATGGAAACTCAGGGGCGAGGCGTCAGTTGGCTGGCGGCACTGGGGTTTGTGGCCAGCGTGGCGCTGATCATTCAGGGCACCAAAAGCCAGATGTTCATCAACGGCAACTTTGCCGATACCTACTACATCTACTGTGGGCCGCTGGTGTTTATCGCTGCGGTAGCCCTGGTGGTGTGGTTCAAAAATTGTCTGTCCGAGCCGATAGGTTGGTTGGCGACTTTTTCCCGACATTCGCTGGCGATCTACGGTTTTCACGCCATTATCGTCAATTTTATGCGCAGCCGTCACCTGACGCTGACCGCCTATCCGCTACTGGATATCTTTTGGGTATTTGGCGTGGCGCTGGCGCTCAGCCTGCTGTTGTCGATGGGGCTGCAGAAAATAGACCCTCGGCGACTGGTGTCATAACGCGGTTGAGCCGCGCTGCTGGGCACGTCGCAGTTGACGACCGGAGGAAAACCCCGCCGCCAGCGCTGCTTTTTCCAGCCCATAGCCCTGTTGCAGCCGCTGCTGCGCCACCGCCAGCCGCAGCTGTTCATGGTATTCACGCACGCTGATGCCGACATGGCTACGGAACAGCCTGGCCAAATGGCGGCTGCTGACATGGGCCTTTTCCGCCACCTGCGGCACCGACCACTCGGCCTCGGGTTCGGCGGCCATCACGTCTTGCGCACGGTGCACCGCCGGGTGCAGATGGTTGCGGTAACGCAGCCAGGGGGAGAGCTGCGGGTCATCGCCGGAACGGCGAAAATACACCACCATTTCGCGGGCAATCTCCATTGCGCGTATTGCACCGCATTGACGGTTAATCAAATGCAGCGCCAGATCTATACCGGCGGTAATGCCGGCGCTGGTATACAGGTTGCGGTCTTCAACAAAGATACGGTTCTCTTTCACCTGCGCGGCCGGGGCCTGCTGACGCATGCGTTCGATCACCTCATGGTGGGTGGTGCACTGGTAGCCGTTGAGCAGACCGGCCTGTGCCGCCAGCAGGGCGCCGGAGCAGATACAGACCAGCGTGATGCGCTGCTGCTGCAAATCGGGTTGCAGCGTCGCCAGCCAGTGGCGGGCCTGTGCGGCCGCCTGATGGTCGAAATCGCTGCGCGAATCGCGTGAACCCGGCACCACCAAAATAGCGCCGTCTTCCAGCCGGGCAGGCAGCGGCTGCAGCTGGCTCAACGTCATGCCAATCGAACAGGTGATCTGTGGCAGCGGGCTGATGTAGTGCAGGCTGAATACCCCGGCCAAACGCAGGGTCTCGGCCGGGCCGCTGACGTCCAGCGACAGCGCGTTGGGCAGCATCAAAAAGTAGACGGCCTGCGGCATGATTACTCCTGTGAGAGTTGCGCCAGCACGGCATCCACGCTGGCGAGCTGGGCGAAGCGGTCGACCAGCACCGTCTCAGTATGCCGCTTGAGCTGTTCGGTGGTAAAGACTTCTCCATTGGGATGCTGCATCGGGAAAGTCATCGTGGCCTCGGTGACGAAAGTCACTCGATAGCCGAGATCGGACGCCACCCGGGTGGTGGTTTCGCAGCACTGTTCGGTGCGGATGCCGGAGATAATCAAGTGATCGATATCCCGTTGGCGCAGCCAGGCGTCCAGACCGGATTCGGTCAGTGCATTGTGCACCTGTTTATGAACGGTGACGTCTGCCTGATGGGTGAGGAACGGCAGCGGTTTTACCCAGCCGGATGCCAGGGAAAACGGCCCCTCCGGTGAGACGTGGAAAACATCAACCAGGGCTACGCCCTGCCGACGACAGCCTTGGATCAGCCGTGTCAGTGCCTGCTGGAAAGCGGGCAGATCTTCTTCCTGCCAGAATGGGCGATGCTGGAATGATTGTTGAACATCGATGATCAATAACGCGCTCTGTGACATTTTCGGCCCTCCGCCAATGGGTATGACGCCATACTGCGCCGTTACCTTATCTGGCAGAAGGCCAAAAACGGCCATCATGGTGGCATCAACGGACCAGCATCAGGCTTTGCCGACCTGGCCGGCGACCAGCCGTCCCTGATGGAAGGTGGCCGTGCGCGCCGGCAGGCGTGCCACCGCTTCGGCAGAGCAACTGGCGTTGACCAGCACAAACTCGGCGTTGTCTCCGGCCTGCGGCCAAACCCGTTGGCCTGCGGCCAAACCCGTTGGCCTTTGTCGTTCAGCGGCAGCACGCCACCGGTCGAGATTGCCATGGCACGGGAGAGGTGGAATTCGTCGGAGCCGCGGTAAAGTTGGGCGTAAAGATTGGCCTTTTCCAGAATGTCGCCGCTGCCGAACGGTGACCAATGGTCGATCACGCTGTCGGTTCCGGTCATCACAAATACCCCTTTCTCACTGAGCTGCGGCAGCGGCATCATCAGCCCGCCAATCGGCACCGTAGAGGCGATGGTGATTTGCTGCGCCGCCAGCCGGCTAGCGGTTTCCTCCAGTTCATTCGGGTTCAGCACGGTCAGGGCAAACGCATGGCTGATGGTGACTTTACCGCGCAGCGCCGGGTTCTTTTCTACGGTGGCGATCATGTAGTTGATTGCCGCAACCCCGGCGGGGCTGGTCTCATGCAGGTGGATATCGACGCCTTTGCCGGTGTCGAGCGCAATCTGGAACATCGCGTCCAGCGACTTCTCCATGGCACCGTCGACGTTGGTCGGATCCAGTCCGCCGACGTATTGCACCCCCATCTGCATGGCTTCGCGCATCAAGCCGTCGACTTTGGAATGCAGCAGGCCATGTTGCGGGAAGGCGACGATTTCACAGCTGAAATCCGCCCGGTGGTTTTCCAGCGCGCGTTGCAGGTGTTCCAGGCTTTTCAACCCGCTGACCGGATCGATATTGCAGTGGCTGCGCGCCACGGTGCTGCCCTTGGATTGCAGCAAGGCGATCAGGTTTTCCGCACGCTGCTGCGAGGTGGGCAACAGCTTGGGGATCAAGGTCTGTTCGAGCGCGATCATGTCCATGATGGTTTTGCCCTGGCGTGGGCGCGGTGCCTGCCATGGGCCGCTGTAGAAGGTTTTATCCAGATGGATATGCATATCGCGAAATGCCGGCAGCAGCAGTTGGCCCTGTGCCTGATAGCGCGCTACGCCGGCGGGGGGCGTTGCCTCTTTCGGGTGAAGGGCAGCAATTTTGCCGTCTTTGATTTCAAGTTGATACAGCGCGGTGCGGGTGCCGATCACCGTCTCGCCATCGTATTCGAAACTTTCTTCAAGTCGGACGTCGCTGAGCCAGTAATGGCTGTCGGTCAGGGTCATGGGTGTGCTCTCTGGTATACATGCGCTGCTCGTTGGCGCGGCGGCTTGCGCCACGCCCCCCGTCAGGCCAATGACTGCACAGGCGGTGGTGAGCTTGCCGGTTTGGCTGAGGAAAGCTCTGCGGCTTTGTTGTTGGTTTTTTTCCACGTTCAATTCCTTAATCCAGAGGTGAGGTGCGTCAAAAGACAGCCACCAATTTAGGAGAGGAGCACGCGGGTTGGCAGCGACATTTGCCACTGGCGACTATTCGATTTCGCAATGATAAGGGGGCGTTGTTTCGCCCCCGGGTTTTACATCAGCGGCAACAGGCGCGTATAGAGTTCACGGAAGGTGCTGCGCTGTGCGGCGTACGCCTGGTGGTGCTCGGCATCGGGAGTGTGTATCTGCTCCAGCGGCAGCTCAGGCATCAGTTCGCCCAGTGGGCGCTGCGGGTTCAGGGCAATCTGAGCCAACCGAGCCGCCCCCAGCGCCGGGCCAACGTCGCCGCCGGTACGGTATTCCAGCCGCTGGCCGCTGATATCCGCCAACATTTGCCGCCAGAAGGGACTGCGCGCGCCGCCGCCAATCAGGGTGATACTGGACGGCTGCAGACCGCTGGCGTGCAGCACGTCCATGCCGTCCGCCAGGGCGAAACCAACGCCTTCCAGCACGGCGCGCGCCAGGTCGGTTGGCCCATGTTGGTGAGTCAGGCCCCAGAAGGCGCCTTTGGCGTTAGGGTTGTTGTGCGGCGTACGTTCGCCGGACAGATAGGGCAGGAACCACAGCGGCGCTGCCGGCGGCGGCGCCTGTTCGACGTTGCGCAGCAGGGTAGCGACGTCATTGACGTTGGTCAGTTTGCACACCCAGTCCAGACAGGAGGCGGCGCTGAGCGTGACCGACATCAGGTGCCAGGTGTCGGGCAACGCATGACAGAAGCTGTGTACCGCGCTGGCCGGGTTGCTGAGAAAGCCGTCGCTGACGGCAAAATAAACGCCGGAGGTACCGAGTGACAACATCGCCTGTCCCGCCTGATACAGACCCACGCCGATCGCCCCGGCGGCATTATCACCGCCGCCGGCCACCACCGGCACTGGCGACATGCCCCAACGTTTGGCCAGTTCAATAGGGGTCTGGCCGGTGATCTGATTGCCCTCGAACAGCCGTGGCATCTGGCGGTGCGTCAGGCCGCAAGCCGCCAGCATCTCCTCGCTCCAGTCGCGCTGCGCCACGTTCAGCCAGCCGGTTCCTGCGGCGTCCGACATGTCGCTGGCGAAGTCGCCGGTGAGGCACCAGCGCAGGTAATCCTTGGGCAGCAGCACCTTGTCTATGTGGTTGAACAGCTCGGGTTCATGCTGCTGTACCCACAGCAGTTTGGGGGCGGTGAAGCCCGGCATCATCAGGTTGCCGGTGATCTTGCGCGATTGCGGCACCGCCTGTTCCAGCGCCAGACACTGCGCAGCGCTTCTGCCGTCGTTCCACAAGATGGCCGGCCGCAGCACCTGTTGACGTGCATCCAACAGCGTGGCGCCGTGCATCTGACCGCTGAGCCCAATGGCTTTTACCTGCTGCAGGCTGTGTTGCTTGCCCAGCGCCAGCATCGCGCGGTCGGTGGCGTGCCACCAGTCCTGCGGGGCCTGTTCTGACCATAGGGGATGAGGACGGGAAATGGGCAGCGATTCACCGTGGCTGGCGAGCAATTGGCCCTGCTCGCTGAGCAAAATGACTTTTACGCCGGAAGTGCCGAGATCGATGCCGATATACATGGTCGAAGATCCTTAAAGGCGCGGCGAAGCGCCGCGCGGGAGTCAGTTAGCCGAACAGATAGCGGTTCATCAGGTTCTCGAGCTGTTCCTGACGGCCGCTGACGTGCTGCGGCGCCAGTGCATGGCCTTCAGCGTACTGCGCCAAGGCTTCGAGCGACAGTTTGCCCTGCAAAATTTGCTGGCCCAATTCACCATTCCAGCCGGCATAGCGTTTCGCTACCTGCTGATGCAGCTGGCCGTCGGTCACCATTTTTGCCGCGACCTTCAACGCCAGCGCCATGGTATCCATGGCGCCAATATGACCATAGAACAGATCGTATTTGTCGGTGCTTTGGCGGCGGACTTTGGCATCGAAGTTCAACCCGCCGGTGGTGAACCCCCCGGCTTTGAGAATTTCGAACATCACCAGCGCGTTCTCTTCTACGCTGATCGGGAATTGGTCGGTATCCCAGCCCAGCTGCGGGTCGCCCCGGTTGGCGTCGACAGAGCCGAAAATGCCCAGCGCAATGGCGGTGGCGATTTCATGGTGGAACGAATGGCCTGCCAGCGTGGCGTGGTTGGCTTCGATATTCACCTTGATCTCTTTTTCCAGGCTGAACTGCTTCAGGAAACCATAGACGGTGGCGACATCGTAGTCGTACTGGTGTTTGGTCGGTTCCTGCGGTTTAGGCTCAATCAGCAGGGTGCCCTGGAAACCGGTTTTGTGCTTATGCTCCACCACCATCTGCATAAAGCGGCCAATTTGCTCGCGTTCCTGGCGCAGATCGGTATTGAGCAAGGTCTCGTAGCCTTCACGCCCACCCCACAGCACGTAGTTTTCGCCGCCCAGACGTTGGGTGGCGTTCATGGCGGTAAACACCTGGGTGGCCGCCCAGCTGAAGATCTCCGGATCCGGATTGGTGGCGGCACCGGCACCGTAACGCGGATGGGTAAAGCAGTTGGCGGTGCCCCACAGCAGTTTCACGCCGCTGCTGTGCTGCTTTTCTTCCAGCACGTCGGTCATCACCGCAAAGTTGTGCAGATACTCTTTCAGCGAGGCACCTTCCGGTGAGACGTCTACGTCATGGAAGCAGTAGTAAGGTACGTTCAGCTTGTGGAAGAACTCGAACGCCACGTCGGCTTTGCGTTTGGCCAGCGCCAGCGCGTCGCCCGGCTGCTGCCAGGGACGATCGAAGGCGCCGACGCCGAACATGTCTGCGCCATTCCAGCAGAAGGTATGCCAGTAACAGGCGGCGAAACGCAGGTGTTCCGCCATGCGCTTGCCGAGCACCAGTTCATCCGGATTGTAATGATGGAAGGCCAGCGGATTATGACTGTTCGGCCCTTCATAGCGCACTTGCTCAAGCTGATCAAAATAAGGTTGCATTATCGACTCCTGGGTAGCAATGCCCGAGTTACGGGATGGCTTTATCTTCGGAGTTTGCTACCGGCGGCTCAATTACGTTATTTCACACTTAAATTCACAGAATTATTAAATGTGCGGTAGATCGCATAATAGGGTTATAACCGCTTTTTATTTAAGGCTTATTTCATTTTTATTTGTCGATGTGCTGTTTTACAGCGTGAAAGCATGACCGCCATCATAAAAATAACATTAAACCAAAAATCGTAACTGGCCGGTAAAAATCAGTAATTGCCGAAGCATAAATAAGCGACAACAATCTGCTCGAAGCTGCGTAATCGGCCTATTTAAATTGCCTTCCTTATGCTTTAAATAACAAAGGTATATAAGATGAAATTTAAACCTGTGTTCCTTTCGGTCTGCGCGCTGCTGGCGCTGGCCAGCCAACCGGCGTTCAGCAAAGAAGTCAAAATCGGTATGGCGATCGACGACCTGCGCCTGGAGCGCTGGCAAAAAGACCGCGACATCTTCGTCAGCAAAGCCAAGTCGCTGGGGGCAGACGTGTTTGTCCAATCCGCCAACGGCAATGAAGAAACCCAAATGGCGCAGATCGAAAACATGATCAACCGCGGCGTCGACGTGCTGGTGATTATTCCTTATAACGGCCAGGTGCTGAGCAACGTCATCAGCGAAGCCAAACGGGAAGGCATTAAGGTCCTGGCTTACGATCGCATGATCAACAACGCCGACATCGATTTCTACATCTCCTTCGATAATGAAAAGGTTGGCGAGTTGCAGGCGCAAAGCCTGGTGCAGCGGGTGCCGCAGGGCAATTATTTCCTGATGGGCGGTTCGCCGGTGGATAACAACGCCAAGCTGTTCCGCCAGGGACAGATGAAGGTGCTGCAACCGCTGATCGACGGCGGGAAAATCAAGGTGGTGGGCGATCAGTGGGTTGATGGATGGCTGCCGGAAAACGCATTGAAAATCATGGAAAATGCGCTGACCGCCAACAATAACAAGATTGACGCGGTAGTGGCTTCTAACGATGCCACCGCCGGCGGCGCAATTCAGGCGCTTGCCGCACAGGGCCTGGCGGGCAAAGTGGCCATTTCCGGGCAGGACGCCGACCTGGCGGCGGTGAAGCGCATCGTCGCCGGCACCCAGACCATGACGGTCTATAAGCCAATCAGCAAACTGGCCGATGAGGCTGCGGGCATTGCCGTGCAGCTGGGCAAGGGCGAACAGCCGAAAACCAACGCCAGCTTAAATAACGGCAGCAAAGAAGTGCCCTCCTGGTTATTAACGCCGATCCCGGTGGATAAAGCGAATATTGACAGCACCATTATTGCCGACGGTTTCCACAAAAAAGCCGACATTCAATAATTCCGAAAGCCGGTAATGTGGAGGGAATAATGCCCAACCTATTAGAAATGAAAAATATTACCATGCAGTTCGGTGCGGTTAAGGCGGTGGATAATGTCAGCCTGAAACTGGAAGCTGGCCAGGTATTATCGCTGTGTGGTGAGAACGGTTCGGGAAAATCCACCCTGATGAAAGTGCTGTGCGGAATATATCCGCACGGCAGTTATCAGGGAGATATTTATTTCTCTGACGATTTATTGGCGGCGAAAAATATCCGCGACACCGAGCAGAAAGGCATTGCCATCATTCACCAGGAGCTGGCGCTGGTAAAGCAGATGACGGTGCTGGAAAACATGTTTCTCGGCAATGAATGGCGCCGCTACGGGGTGATGGATTATGACGCCATGTACCTGCGTTGCCGACGCATGCTGGCGCAGGTCAAACTGGAGGTTGATCCCAATACGCCGATTGGCGAACTCGGGTTGGGGCAGCAGCAGCTGGTGGAGATCGCCAAGGCGCTGAACAAACAGGTTCGGCTGCTGGTATTGGATGAACCTACGGCTTCGCTGACGGAAAGTGAAACCGCTACGCTGCTGGCGATCATCGGGGATCTGCGCGATCACGGTATTGCCTGTATTTATATTTCGCACAAGTTGAACGAGGTGAAGGCGATCTCGGATCTGATCTGCGTGATCCGCGATGGCAAGCATATCGGCACCGGTTCGGCGGCGGCGATGAGTGAGGACGACATTATCGCCATGATGGTGGGGCGAGAGCTGACCGAGCTGTATCCGCAACAACAGCATGAGATAGGCGAGGTGATCCTGCAGGTGGATAACCTGACCGCCTGGCATCCGGTAAACCGTCAGGTTCGCCGGGTGGACGATGTCTCCTTCAGCCTGCGGCGCGGCGAGATACTCGGCGTTGCCGGGCTGGTCGGCTCAGGGCGCACCGAAACCATGCAGTGCCTGTTCGGCGTCTACCCCGGTCGTTGGCAGGGCAGCATTACCCTCCATGGCCAGCCGGCCACCATCAACAACTGCCGTCAGGCGATGCGCTACGGCATTGCCATGGTGCCGGAAGACCGCAAGCGTGATGGCATCGTCCCCGTGATGGGCGTCGGGGCCAATATGACGCTGGCGGCGCTGAGTGATTTCAGCGGCATGTTGACGGTGATCGACGACGCACGCGAACAGGCAACCATCCGCCAGTCGCTGGCGCAGCTGAGGGTGAAAACCTCCTCGCCAGAACTGGCTATCGCCCGCTTGAGCGGGGGCAATCAACAAAAAGCGATTCTGGCCAAGTGTCTGCTGCTGAAGCCGAAAATCCTGATCCTGGATGAGCCGACGCGCGGCATCGACATCGGTGCAAAACAAGAAATCTATAAATTAATCAATCAACTGGTACAGCAGGGGATCGCGGTGATCGTGGTTTCTTCCGAGTTGCCGGAAGTGTTGGGATTAAGCGATCGGGTGTTGGTGATGCATCAGGGGCGCATCAAGGCTTCGTTGATCAACCGCGGTTTGACCCAGGAACAGGTGATGGAAGCCGCATTGAGGAGTGAAACAGATGTCGAAAAACACGCAGTCTGAAGCGATGGTAGCGGCAAAGGTGGAGAAAAAAACGGCGGTGAAGCTGAAATCCATCAATTTGCAGGTGTTTGTCATGTTGGCGGCGATAGTCGTCATTATGCTGTTCTTTACCTTTACCACCGAAGGGGCCTATCTCAGCGCGCGTAATATCTCCAACCTGCTGCGTCAGACGGCGATCACCGGCATTTTGGCGGTCGGGATGGTGTTTGTGATCGTTTCGGCGGAAATCGATCTGTCGGTCGGTTCGATGATGGGGCTGCTGGGCGGGGCGGCGGCGATTTTTGACGTCTGGTTCGGTTGGCCGCTGCCGCTGACCATCGTGGTGACGCTGGTGGCCGGTCTGCTGTTGGGGGCCTGGAACGGCTGGTGGGTTGCCTACCGCAAAGTCCCTTCGTTTATCGTCACTCTGGCGGGGATGTTGGCCTTTCGCGGCATCCTGATCGGTATTACCAATGGCACCACGGTGGCACCGACCAGCGGCGCCATGTCGCAAATCGGTCAGAGTTATTTGCCGGGCGGGCTGGGTTTCGGTATCGGCGCGGTGGGGCTGATGCTGTTTGTGGCCTGGCAATGGCGGCGGCGCAGCCGACGCGTACAGCTGGGCCTGCCGGTAGCCACGCCGACCGGTGACGTAACCCGACAAAGCATTTTGGCGCTGCTGGTACTCGGCGCAATCTATTTGCTTAACGACTATCGCGGGGTGCCTACGCCGGTGCTGATCCTCACCGCGCTGATGCTGGCGGGGATATTTATGGCCACCCGCACCGCCTTTGGCCGTCGGATCTACGCCATCGGCGGCAATATTGACGCTGCGCGCCTGTCGGGCGTCAACGTCGAGCGCACCAAACTGGCGGTGTTCGCTATCAACGGTCTGATGGTGGCGATTGCCGGTCTGATCCTCAGTTCGCGACTGGGTGCCGGTTCGCCTTCGGCAGGCAATATTGCCGAGCTGGACGCCATCGCTGCCTGCGTGATTGGCGGCACCAGCCTGGCCGGAGGCATAGGCAGCGTTGCCGGGGCGGTGATGGGGGCGTTTATTATGGCCTCGCTGGATAACGGCATGAGCATGTTGGACGTACCGACTTTCTGGCAGTACATCGTCAAGGGTGCCATTTTGCTGCTGGCGGTGTGGATGGATTCCGCCACCAAGCGCCGGGCATAAGAATCGCGCCCGCGGTCACAGTTATGAGGTGATGCTTGCTGCTCTCGCAGAGAATACCCTGTAGCTTTCAAGTTGCGGCCAGGCGCCTCACTCGCCATCTCCAGACAGGGTAGGAGTGCTGCATGCTGCGCCCGCCTTAATCGGGGCGAATTTATTCGCCCCCTATCGTCACTGGGGGTTACCGCATGTTCGAAAAGCGCTTTCGCATTACGTTGCTGTTCAACGCCAATAAAGTGTACGACCGCCAGGTAGTCGAGGGCGTTGGTGAGTATTTGCAGGCTTCACAGTGCGATTGGGACATCTTTATCGAAGAGGATTTTCGCTGCCGTATCGACAACATCAAGGACTGGCTGGGCGATGGGGTGATTGCCGATTTCGACGACCGTGAAATCGAACATTTGCTGCATAACGTCAGGGTGCCGATCGTCGGCGTGGGCGGCTCTTATCATCGCGATGAGGATTACCCGCCGGTGCATTATATCGCCACGGATAATCAGGCGTTGGTAGAGGCGGCGTTCAGCCACCTGAAGGAAAAGGGCATTAATCGCTTTGCCTTCTACGGGTTGCCGAGTGAAGGTGGCAAACGTTGGGCGCAAGAGCGCGAACAGGCTTTCCGTCAGCGGGTGGCGCTGGAGCAGTATCAGGGCGTGGTCTATCAGGGCATGGCCATTGCGCCGGAGAATTGGCAATACGCCCAGAACCGGCTGGCGGACTGGGTACAGACGCTGCCGCAGCAGACCGGCATCATCGCCGTGACCGATGCGCGGGCACGCCATCTGCTGCAGGTTTGCGAACATCTGGACATTGCGGTGCCCGAAAAGCTGTGCGTGATCGGCATCGACAATGAAGAGCTGACGCGCTACCTGTCGCGGGTGGCGCTGTCTTCCGTGGCGCAGGGCACCCGCCAGATGGGCTACCGTGCCGCCAAGCTGCTGCATCAGTTGCTCGACCGTCGTGAGCTGCCGCTGCAACGTATTCTGGTGCCGCCGGTAAAGGTGATCGAGCGCCGCTCCACCGACTTCCGTTCGCTGCGTGACCCGGCGGTGATCCAGGCCATGCATTATATTCGCCATCACGCCTGTAAGGGCATCAAGGTCGAACAGGTGCTCGATGCGGTAGGGCTGTCGCGTTCCAATCTTGAAAAGCGCTTCAGAGATGAAACCGGCGAAACCATCCACCATGTGATCCATCAGGAGAAGCTGGATCGGGCCTGTAACCTGCTGAAGGCCACTTCGTTGACCATCAACGAGATTTCGCAGATGTGCGGCTATCCCTCACTGCAGTATTTTTACTCGGTATTCAAGAAGGGCTACGACATGACGCCGAAAGATTATCGCGAGCGTTACGGTGAGGTCGGGTATTAGGAGGTGTAGCCATAATGGCTACATACGTAGCGAATAAGGCTACACCCTTTCATACCAACCCGCAGAATGCCTTCAGCCGTTCGGCCAGTGCCGGGGTGGCGGCAGGGGCGCCGTCGCGGTAATACAACGCCAGTTCGATGCTGTCGATCGGCGGTAACCCTTCGGCGACGCCGAGCACCCGGTGGCGGGGCAAGCGGCAACTGGCCGGCAACAGCGTGACGCCCAACCCGGCGGCGGATGCCGCGGTGAGAGCAGCCAGACTGGCACTGCTGTAGCCGATACGCCAACGCTTGCCGAGGTTATCCAGCGCCTGGCACAGGTCATCGCGGTACAGGCCATTGAGCGGGAACACCGCCAGCGGAACCGGGGATTGTTCGATGGCCGGAAAAGCCAGGCTATCCAGCCACAGCAGCGGCTCCGGCCTGGCGGCGCGTGGGGGTTGGCTACGACGCTGTTTCACCAGGATCAGATCCAGCTCTTCACGGGCATAGGCGCTGTGCAGATCGGCGCTCAGGCCGCTGGTGACGTCCAGCCGCAGGTGCGGATGCGCCCGGCTGAATTCCGCCAGCAGTTCCGTGGTCGGCGCCGCGAAATCCTCCGGCATTCCCAGCCGCAGTACGCCGTCGCGCCAGATACCGGTCAGGGCGTCGTGCGCCTCTTCATTCAGCGCGATGATCCGCCGCGCATAGCTCAACAGTTTGACGCCTTCCTCGGTCAGCAACACCTGATGAGAGGAGCGCTCAAACAGCGGTTTACCGAGCATCTCTTCCAACCGGCGCACCTGCTGGCTGACGGTGGACTGCGATAAAAATACCCGGTCCGCGGCGCGGGTGAAGCTACCGCTGTCGCACACGGCGACAAAGCTGAGCAATAACTGCGGATTGAACATCGGGTAGCGATTCATTTTCCCACTGCTGGCTATTTTATTATTTAATTTCCCAATACTAGCGGCGTTGCCTAGAGTAATGCAACGCTGCGGCGTACAGGTTGTGACGCCGCACTCTTCACCCCGGAAGTTCAGGAATAGACCGTGTTAAATCATTTTATTGCTCCCCCTTTCTTACGCCGTTGGTTCAATCCCCTGCTGTGGGTACTGGTGCTGATTGGCCTGAATATGCGGCCGTTGCTGACGTCGATTGGCCCGCTGTTGCCGACGCTACGCCAGGCTACCGGGCTGAGTTTTGGCGGCGCGGCCCTGCTGACCACCTTGCCGGTGTTGATGATGGGGCTGATGGCGTTGGCTGGCGGCGCCATCAACCGTCTGTTCAGCGAACGCACCAGCGTTGTCCTGAGTTTGTTGGCCATTGGCCTGGGCGCCGCCTGGCGTGAGCTGGCACCGGGCAGCACGCAGTTGATGTTAAGCGCGGTGCTGGGCGGGCTGGGGATTGGCGTTATCCAGGCGGTGATGCCCGGCATTATCAAGCATCACTTTCTCAAGCAGATGGCGTTGGTGGCCGGGCTATGGTCGGCGGCGCTGATGGGGGGCGGTGGCTTGGGGGCGGCGATCACGCCTTGGCTGACGAGCATCGGTCATGACTGGCATAGCGCGCTGGCCTGGTGGGCAGCACCGGCGCTGGTGGCGCTGATCGCCTGGTGGCCCGTCAGTAGAGGTTTGGCACGTTTGACGCCGTCCGGTACTGCTCGCGGACCAAGCTTATGGCTCAGCCGCCGCGCCTGGCTGCTCGGTGCTTATTTCGGTTTGATTAATGGCGGCTACACCAGCCTGATCGCCTGGCTGCCCCCTTACTATATGCAGCTCGGCTGGCAGCCGCAGGCCAGCGGATCGCTATTGGCGCTGATGACTTTCGGCCAGGTCGTGGGGGCGTTGCTGTTGCCCGCCTTGGCCCGCTCTACGGATCGGCGCCCGCTGTTGCTGCTGGCGCTGGTCATGCAGTTGGCAGGTTTTATCGGGCTTATCTACCAGCCGCAAACGCTGCCTTGGCTGTGGGTACTGCTTTCCGGCCTGGGGTTGGGTGGCGCTTTCCCGCTGTGTCTGGTGCTGGCGCTCGACCATATCCCGCACCCGGCGGCGGCGGGGCGGTTGGTGGCATTTATGCAGGGTATCGGTTTCCTGCTGGCGGGCACGACGCCGTACATTTCCGGCCTGTTGCGTGATTACAGCGGCGGCTTTGTGCTGGATTGGCAGATCCATGCGCTGGTGGTGGTGGTGCTGATCGCCATCACCTGGCGCTTCCATCCGCACAGCTACCGGCGGGCGTTCGCCGAATAATATTTCTGTCATTGCGGCTCCCTATAGTGACGTTGCTTTTACTTCTGGGCGATAACAACAAAAAGGGAACCATGACATGCACATCACCAAAACTCGTCTGGCGCTGTTGGCCGGCTGTATGGCGCTGAGCGGTAACCTGTGGGCCGATGCCCAACCGGTGCCTGCGACGCTGGCCGGGCATGCGCTACTGGCGGTAAAATCCAGCATCGCTGCGCCACAGGATGCCCCCGCTGATTTGCGACAGAGCGGCAAATACACCAGCGGCAAACGTGTGACTGAACTGGGCAGCGTGGCGGGAAAATCTGCCGATCGCATGACCGGTATCGGCCTGCCGATCGCAGGCCAACCCCTACAGGGCCATTCCGGTATCAAGCACATGCACGACGGCACCTACTGGGTACTGACCGATAACGGCTTTGGCAGCAAAGCCAACTCACCGGATGCCATGCTGTACCTCAATCACTACAAAATCGACTTTGACAACGGCACGGTGACGCCGCTGAAAACGGTATTCCTGCACGATCCCGACCAGAAGGTGCCGTTCCATATCGTCAATGAGAGCACCGACAAACGTTACCTGACCGGCAGCGACTTCGACCCAGAAAGCTTCCAGTTCGCCGATAATGCCCTGTGGATCGGCGATGAATTTGGTCCTTACCTGATCAAGGCCGATCTTGCCGGCAAGGTGCTGGCGGTGTTCGACACCAAGGTGGACGGCAAGGTAGTCAAATCGCCGGATAACCCGACGCTGACCCTGCCGGGCGCGCCGGACGGCAAACAGAACTTCCAGGTGGCGCGTTCCAAGGGCTTTGAGGGCATGGCGGCATCACCGGACGGCAGCAAGCTGTACCCATTGCTTGAGGGCGCGCTGTGGGATGGCGAAAAGTTTGAAAACCTTGACGGAAAGCGTTACCTGCGGGTGCTGGAATTCGACGTGAAACAGCAGGCCTGGACCGGTCGCAGCTGGCAGTACGTGTTGGAAGACAACCAGAACGCCATCGGCGATTTCAATATGATCGACGCTACCCATGGCCTGGTGATTGAGCGTGATAACGGCGAAGGCACACCGGACCAAGCCTGTGCGGCGGGGGCGCCAACCGACAACTGCTTCAGCCAGGTGGCGAAGTTCAAGCGGGTATATAAAATCGCCTTTTCTGATGCCAACGTCGGCAAACCGGTGGACAAACTGGCTTATATCGACCTGTTGAACATTCAGGACCCGAACAAGCTGGCGCGCAAACCGCTGAACAACGGCGTGCTGACCTTCCCGTTCTTCACCATTGAAAACGTCGACGTGGTGGATGGCAGCCATATCATCGTTGGCAACGATAATAACTTCCCGTTCTCCTCCAGCCGCCAGCCGAACGTGGCGGATGATAACGAATTTATCCTGCTGGACGTCAAAGATCTGTTGAAGCCGTAATTCTGCCGGCCTCCGGTATTGTTGCCGGAGGCCGCCGCTATTTCCCTCTTAGCGCTAAGGATAAACTGCGCTATAATCAGGCTCTTGCTTCTGACTCCCGAAGGAAGATCCTCGTCCCCGGTGGGGCGGCCGGACTTCAAATCCGGTTGGGGCCGCCAGCGGTCCTGGGCAGGTTCGACTCCTGTGATCTTCCGCCAATTTGACGTCTTCTGAAGTCTCCTCAAATCAATGACCCCTTGCCAGCACTAGAAAAATAGACTGTTTTATCCACGATCTGATGTTCAAACGGCGGGATCTGGTGGCGAACATGAATGACATCATCACCAAGCATTATCCAGGCACGTTGCCGACAAAATAAACGCCATACGCGTAATGAGCTCCAACATGGATCTCTGGCATACTGGGTGCATTACAGCACGGTAAGTCAGATTAAAGCGGAGGCGACATGACAGATAAGCACTTAACCCAATCCCCGGCAGGTGAATTTGTTATGTTTTCCAGCGGTGATGGAAAGGTGCGCGTTGAATGTCGTTTTGAAGGCGATACCCTGTGGCTATCCCAGGCAATGATCTGCGAATTGTACGGCAAAGCTAAAGCGACTATCAGCGAACACATAAAGAATATCTTTGCAGAAGGTGAACTGGTCGAAAATTCAGTTGTTCGGTTTTACCGAACAACTGCCAGCGACGGGAAAAATTATCAAGTTCAATATTTTAGCCTGCCGTTGATACTCGCTGTTGGTTACCGCGTCCGTTCTGTCCGAGGTACCCAATTCCGTCAGTGGGCGACCCAAACGCTTCAGGAATATCTGATCAAAGGTTTCGTGATGGATGACGAGCGGCTTAAAAACCCGCCGGTGGGTGCATCCGCAGTGCCTGATTACTTTGATGAGATGCTGGAGCGCATCCGTGATATCCGCGCCAGCGAACGGCGGGTTTATTTGCGGGTTCGGGAGATCTTTGCCTTAGCCGCCGACTACCAACCGTCGCTCAAAGAGACGACGCTGTTTTTTCAAACTATCCAGAACAAGCTGCATTTTGCTTGTACCGGCAACACCGCTGCCGAACTTATCCATCAGCGTGCCGACGCCAACCAGCCCCATATGGGGTTGAGCAGCTATAAGGGCGAGGAGGTGTGCAAAAGCGATGTGACAGTGGCGAAAAATTACCTCAGTCAGGACGAAGTCAGCGAACTCAACCGCGTGGTCAATATGTGGCTGGATTTTGCCGAAGATCAGGCCCGACGTCGTCAACAGGTGTTCCTGCGTGACTGGCAGGATAAGCTGGATCAGTTTTTGCAGTTTAACGATCGTGACGTTCTACAAGGAGCTGGTTCGGTCAGTAAGAAAATGGCAGATGAAAAAGCGCAGGCTGAATACGTCCAGTATGACGAGCAGCAGCGCCGCTTAAAAGAAGCTGCGGGGGAAAAGGATATCGCCGGCTTACTGCAGTGGAAAACAGACACCAGGAAGCAGCCATAAAGCCCCCAGAGCCCCGCAAACAAAATCATTTGGGGGCATCTGTCAAAATTGAACGAGATAAAACCAAGCAAATTCAATAGCAATAGCTATCTAATGCGGTTCCTGTGATGCCTTAAAACCCTTTCGGAGCAGCCAATGACATTCTGCCGCGATGGCTTTATTCCCACGGTTACCGACTTTCCACTGCCGGATGCGTTCACGTCCGTGCTGACAGCGTTGGTCGCAGGTTTGCCGAGCAATTTCCCTGGGCTGATCCACTGTATTTATCTCTATGGCAGCGTGGCACGGGGGCAAGCGACGCCGGGGGAGTCTGATTTGGATATCACCTTGTTGCTGAGTCGGCGGGCTACTGATGCTGAATTGGCGCTTATTGAGCAATGGCGTGAGGATTTCCAGCAACATCTGACGATAGTCAGCAAGGTGGATTTTGATATTGGCACCCTTGATGAAGCGCTAAACCCCGCCAATCGCTATAGCTGGGGCTATTGGTTGAAACACCATTGCCGCTGTCTTTGGGGAAATGACGTTAGCAACGCATTGCCACTGTTCCGGCCAGATCGTCGTATTGCGCGGGCGATAAACGCCGATCTGCGCACCGTGCTGGAAGATTATGGTGTGAAAATCTCGCGTGCGTCTCGGGTTGCTGAGCTGCAACGACTCAAACGCGAGGTGGCCAGAAAACTGATCAGGGCAACCAATATGCTGCGCGATCCTGATAGCCTGTTTTGGCCGATAGCGCTTGATGATTATGTCGGGCAATTATTAGCGCTGCATCCTGACAAGGCTCCAGAAATAGATTACCTGCTGGCACATGCTATCAATAATGCTAATGACGTTGAGTTTACCGAGCGAATGATGGACTTTCTTTGTTGGCTTGAACATCAATAATAAAGCCGCCCGAAGCGGCGGCTTATAATTTAAGGCTTAAGCGTACTGGGTTAACTTCCAGGTAACCGCCTGGTTATTGTAGGGTGGCATGGTATTGCCTTTCGCGATAGGGGCGGTGGTTGATGGTGTGCCCACCACCTTCCAAACGCCGCTTTCCGGGCATTTTTGCCCTGTTGATGCAGTAGTACCAAGGGGGGATCTGGTCATCATGATCTTTCCTTAATCAGTGCGGCGCTACCCTAGCACCGCTAATAAATATATTTACAGGTTCCCGTAGATATTCAATCCCATAAGTGAAATACAAAACATTAGTTTGATATTAGTGAGTGCGGGAGTTTGTTTTTTAAATTTAAAGATATTCAGTCACTGTTTGTTTCAATATATAAATAATCTATATTCTTTCTTTTGCAGTATTTTATTTATATATGCGTTGGTGAATAATCTTAATGGCTTATTATTATGAAATAACGGCTCTGTTTAGAAAAAAAGCCTAAGATACAATAAATTAAAATATCCTGACTGACTCTCTGATCACGGACGTTACCTTTGGCCGTCGTCGTTATCTATCCTGATGCAGAGAGCCAATTCAAACGGGGCCTGGCATCACCCCGCGAAAGGACAGCTCTCCACCAATTGAGTCAACCCCTCACGTTCTTGCCGGAACGAAACCTTGCCCTGATCCAGCGTGACCACAAAAATGCTGTCAAAGTCGCTGCCCGGCCACTCAGGCACCAAACTGGCGTCGCCGCCGCGTGCGGCAACGATGTTCTTCACGGCCTTATCGAGATTCTTGTGTTCCCAGGCGATGAAGATGCGCGAGTTTTGGTATTTATCGCTGAGCAGCTCCTGCTGCAGCTCGGCGATGTCATCGGCGTGGAATTGAATGCCGATCGGCAGTCCGACGCGTACGGCGGTGGGCATAATGGTCGACAGCGCCCGCAGCGAGCTGCCGGTTTTATTCTCTTTGGGCCCGGCGGCAAAGATAAAATCCGGTTTGCCATAGCGGTCCAGCAGCACGTCCGGCAGCGCCAGCGCGCGATTCAGTCCTTTACAGGTTAATTGCCCGCTGTCGTTGGCGGGTTTCTCCCCGTGCCGCACGAAGATCAGCGTTTCCTGCGCCAGTGCGCTTTGGCTGAACAGCAGCAGCGCAGCTAAACCGCCCAGGATTTTGTTGCCCGTTTTGTTAAACATCCTCAACCCTTATGTAATGGCTTGTTGATTTCTGAGCGCTTTTCATCGCGTTACTCGCTATCATTACTGGCGTGACAACAAGGCATGCCGCACTGATGCGGTGCCTCTGGGATAATTAAATACTGGCCTAAGGAAGGATTTACAATGAAAAACATTTTCTTTTTTGACGCGATGCTGACGCCGAAAATCATCACCGGCGTGTACTGGCTGTGCCTGCTGAGTATCGTGGTTGGCGGGATTGGTGCGATGTTCTACGGCGAATTTTTCCGTGGTCTGTTTGCGATCGTTATCGGCGGCGTGTTCACCCGCGTTTGCTTCGAAATGATCATCATTGCCTTTAAAAATAACGAATATCTGCGCAAAATCGCCGAAAAACCGTAATTCAATTGAAAACGCCGGGCCAGGCCCGGCGTTTTGTTATTCCCCCAGCGTGATCGCCAGCCGTTCCCTCATTAATTCAATAAAATTCTCCGGCACGGTTCTCGCCGTTGGCGCCCGCAGCGCCTGGCTCCATACCGGCTCCGGGAAATGCGAGTCGTCGAGGTAACGCGGGATGATATGCCAGTGCAAATGGGGCAGTGCGGTGCCCAGGCTGGCGATATTGATCTTCGTCGGCGTCAGCAACTGCCGCAGTTGCGCTTCAACCTGTGCTACCACGGTCATGATGCTGTTGCGTTGGTCGTCACGCAAATCACTCAGTTCGGCGATATGCTCATGCCAGACCACCCGGCACCAGCCGGGAAAAGGGCTGTCGGCAATGAAAATGGCCCGGCACAGCGGGTTTTGCCACAGCAGGATTTCATTGGTTGGATGGCAGTAAACGCAGGATTCATTATTCATTTTTATTCTCCCGCTGCGGTTTTGGGCGCAGCGAAGCCCCGCCGCGCATTAGCGCAGCATGGATTCAGTATGAAAGAGAGCGGAACCGCAGCTCCGCTGGAGATTACGCGTTAATAACCGACTGGCGGCGCACCAGGCTGGGAGCGAACAAAAACTCCTCCACCGGCAATTCAGGGTTTTCCAGCCGACCTATCAGCCGATCGACAATTTTCACCGCCATCTCGCGCAGCGGCGGCGCCACTGAGCTGAGCGCCGGGTTAAACAGTTCGGACAGAAACATGTTATCGATGCCGACAACCGAAATATCTTCCGGTACCCGCACGCCGAGCCGCTGGAAGGCGGAAATCATGCCGATGGCCAACATGTCGTTCAGCGCCACAATGCCGTCCGGCCGGGTTTCACTCTGGCAAACCTGCTCGGCCAGCGCCTTGCCTAACTCGGCCATTTCGGCATCGCCGTAGGCGAACTGCGCCTTGCCTTCGATCACCCAGACCGGCAACCCGGCGTTTTCCAGTGCCTGCCGGTAACCGGCAATTTTGTTGGCGCGGCTGCTGGTCATGCCGGATGCGGTAGCGAAGGCGATACGGTGGCAACCCTGGGCAATCAGATGCTGTGCCGCCATGCTGCCGGCGGCGCAATTATCCATCGACACGCTGTCGATCGGCAGCGCCGTCTTGCCAGGGGCGGCCAGGGTGCGCTCGTCGTAGTTAATCATCACCAGGCCGCGTTTCAGGGCATCGCGAAAATGGGGGCGATCGTAAAACGTGGAGGCCACCACCACGCCGCGAATGCCTAATGCCAGCAGATCGTCGAGAAAACGGATCTCTTCTTCCTGTTGGCGATGGGTATCACCCAGCAACACCTGATAGCCATAGTTTTGCTTGGCCGCCAGCTCAATTTCGCGCACCAGCGCAGCGAAGCTGGGGTTGACGATAGACGGCACCAGCAGGCCCAGCATTTTGACCTGCCCGGTTTTAAGCTGCTGCGCGGCGCGGTTTGGCTGGTATTGCAGCGCCGCCATCGCCTGTTCAATACGGGCCAGCGTATCCTTGCGCATCTGATCGACTCGGCCGTTCAGCACGTTGGATACCGTACTGACCGATACCCCGGCATGACGTGCCACATCACGTATATTCGCCATCACATTCCCGTTTTGCATTAACCCATTACCCCGACTTTATCACGCGGCCGAAAGTGAGTCACAGGCCCTTAGGGCGCGAGTTGACCGCCGTTGACGTCGATAATTTGCCCGGTGATATAGCCGCTGCAGTTATGCGATGCCAGAAACAGGTAGCTGGGCGCCACCTCTTCGCTGCGACCAAAGCGGCCCATCGGAATGGAAGCGCGCATTTTACCTAGTACCTCGTCGCTCTTGCCGTGATGGAAAGCGGTGTCGATGCTGCCCGGCGACACGATATTGAAACGGATATTGTCCTGGGTGAACTCCTTCACCCAGTTGCGGTGGATATTGTGCAGCCAGGCTTTGGCGCTGGCATACAGACCGGCACCGATCCCGCCGCCTTCGCGAGCAGCAATGGAGCCGGTGCTAATGACGCTGGCGGTCGTCCCGTTCTCGCGAGCCGAAGCGCGCAGATAAGGGATAGCGAATTTGGTCACCATCAGCGCCGAGCGGCAGTTCAGGTCCATCACCCGATCAAAGAACTCGTCGTCTATCGCTTCCAGCCCGTTGCGGCCGCCCAGCCCACCGGCGTTGTTGATCAATATATCGATGCCGCCAAAGCGGGCGACAAAGGCTTCCACCAATGCCTCACAGCCGGCGGAGCGCGACAGATCGGCCGAGAAGAATGCGCATTCACCGGGGAAAGCGGCGATCTCTGCCGGTGGCTCGCTACGCAGGCCATTAATGCCCACCTTGGCACCGTGTTGGGCGAACAGTGCGGCGGTCGCCAGCCCGATACCGGCGGTGGAACCGGTGATCAATACGCGTTTGTCGGTTAAATCAGAGAACATGGTGTGACTCCTTGCTTGAGAAAATCAGTAGCCCAGCCGCGTCGGCAACCAGGTGGAGAGCGCCGGGAACAGCGCGATAACGATGATGCCGAACAGCACGATCAGCAGGTATTTGGCCATGGGTTTAATCACGTCCTGCATCGGGACGCCGCAGATGGCACAGGTGGTGTACAACCCCAGGCCAATCGGCGGGGAAAACAGGCCGAAACCCATCGCCAGAATCATCACAATGGCGTAGTGCAGCGGGTTGAAGCCGAGCTGGGTGGCGATGGGCACCAGGATCGGGGCAAAGATAATCAGCGCCGGAGCGCCCTCCAGGACTGCGCCGAAGATAATCAGGATGACAATCGACAGCAGCAGGAACAGCCACGGGCCGTAGTCTGCACCGATGGCGACCAGCAGCTGTGCGCACTGCTGTGGGATCATCTCGATGGTCAGAGCGAAGGACAAACTGGTGGCACAGGCGACGATAAACAGCAGCATGCCGGACAGCGCGGCGGTGTCGACAAACAGCTTCAGGGTGGCCTGCAGCGTCAGCTCACCAAAGGCCAGCCGACCGACCACGATGGCGTAGACCACCGCGAAGGCGGAGATCTCCGTAGAGGTGGCTATACCGGCCACCACCCCCTTGCCGATCATCAAAATCATGACCAGACCGACGGCGGCACCGATCAGCAGTTGGCGCGTCGGCATCCGTACCGGATAGGCGTCATCGACGTTGATGCGTTTGCCGAATATCACGGCGGCAATCAGCAGCAATATCAGCAGGCACAGGGCGGGGATCAGCCCGGCGATAAACAGGGCGCCAATCGAAATGTTGGCGATAAAGCCCATGACGATCAGGTTGACGCAGGGGGGAATGGTCTCCGCCATAATGGCCGAAGCGGCGAATACCCCGGCAGACTCTTCGGCAGGTTGGCGAGCCCGGCGTACCGCCGGCATCAGCACGCCGCCGACCGTGGCGACGTCCGCCAGTTTGGAACCGGAAATGCCGGAGAAAAACGCCATCGACAAGATCGTCGTCATGTTCAGGCCGCCACGATAGCGCCCCATGCCGCGCACGATCAGCTCTACCAGCCGTGACGACATGCCGTTGACTTCCATCACCGCGCCCGCCAGCAGAAAGAACGGGATCGCCAGCAGCACGAAATGGTCGACGCCGGCGGTGACCTGTTGGGCAAAGAACACGAACGGCAGTGACGGATCGCTGAGGAAAAACACCATCGCCGACATGCCGAGGGTAAAGGCGATCGGCACGCCGGAGATAATGCCCAGAATAAAGCAGGCCAGCATCAGCGCGGCGGGCAGCGAGCCCAGTCCGGTTGCGGTATGCAAGCTAAGGTAGCCCGCGGCACCCAACAGCGCGACGACGCCGGCGCTGGTTAACACCACTTTCAGCGGTGCCTGGCAGGCATGGTCGAGCGCGCTGACCAACATCACCGCCGCACCGATAAATACCGGCACCACAAAAATCGCCTGCGGCAGGCCGTGCTCGGTGGTTTGCGGCAGCGAAATACCGACCAGGCTGAAGCTGGATACCGTCAGCCCCAATGCCACCAACACCAAAACCCAGCGGCTGGCATGGACTACATATGGCCGGGTGGCTGCCGGTAGCCAGCGTAGAAACAGATCGACGCCGATGTGTCTGCCGCGCCCGGTGGAGGTGGCAACGCCGAAGAACACCAGCGTCACCATCAGCGCACGCGCCACCTCTTCAGCCCATTCGATCGGGCTGTGCAGCGCGTAGCGCCAGACGACCGAAGCGAATACCACCACCACGTTCACCAGCAGCGCCAGTGCGCCGCCCCAGGCGGTAAAGCGGGTCAGGGCGCGGCTCAACTGCGTCAGGATAGCCACTTTTTTCACGCTCATTTCAAGGGTTACAGGAAGGGTCATAGCAAATCCTCCGCCGGGGCGCGTTACGGTTGCGCTGCGGCATGAATGGCGTCCAGCACCGCTTTGGCCTGTGGATACTTGGCGGTAAACGCCGCCTGCAGCGGCAGGGTTTGCTGGCGGAAATAATTGCGGTCGGTTTCGCTGAAAATCACGCCGGCGGCTTTCAGTTTTTCCATGGCCTGAGTTTCTTTTTCCGCCGCAATTTTGCGTTCATAAAGGGTGGCTTCGTTGGCTGCGGCCAGCACCTCGTCACGCAGGTCTTGTGGAATGCGCTGGAACGCCGCCTGGCTGATGGTGGCCACTATCGGGTTATAGATATGACGGGTCAGCGTGGCGTTTTTGGCGATCTCGTAATACTTGCTGGTGTACACCGTGGCGGCATCGTGTTCCACGCCGTCGATCACCCCCATCTGCAGCGCGGAGTAAACCTCACCGCCGGGCATCGGGATCGCCGTAGCGCCCATGCTTTTCAGCGTGGCGATGAAATTGGGAGCCGGCAGCACCCGCACCTTCATCCGATTGAGATCCTGCGGCGACTGCAGCGGTTTTTTACTGTAAATGTTGCGTGCCCCGAGGCTGAAACCGTAGCCCAGCACTTTGATGTTGCTTTGTTTGGCCAGCATGGCGCTCAGCAACTGGCCTGCCTGACCGTCGAGCGCCTGACCCAGCTGTTGGTTGTCGTTAAACAGATAGCCCAGATCGAGCACGCCGATTTCGGGCACCAGCGTGCCCCAGATGGAAGTCCCGGAGATCATCATATCGATCGCGCCGATACGCACCTGCTGCACCGCATCGGCTTCTTTTCCGAGCATGCCGTTAGGGAAATAGTTGAGGGCGATTTTGCCCGGCAGACGTTGCTCCAAATTCTGCTTGAAGCGATTGAACCAGATGGCGTGTGCGGAGTAGCCATCGTCGGGTAACGATGAATAAACCCGCAGGCTGACTTCGGCGGCGTTGGCGCGTAGCGGCAGGGTAAACAGCATAAATAACAACGTGATAAACAGGCGCGGCGTTAAGCGACATGTCATTGATTTCATGAGCCTGGCTCCCGATCGCAGACAGCCTGCGATGCTGGTGGTGAAGATGACTCCCCTGCTGGGCAATGCGGTAGGGACAGGGGGAACGGTGGCGATACTTTGTGTCTGTTCTTTAACTGTAACGTTTTAGTGTATCGTTACAGAAAACCTACAAACATTCGGTTGGCAGATCAATTTTTATCCGTGAAAAAGGCCGGGAAATGCACGTTATGTGAGCAGGCTCTAAAAATAGGCCGCTTGAGATTCGCGATCGGCGGGCTGCCGCTGCGGGCATTTAGCTTCTATAATCGCTGCTGGATAACCGTGAATTCAGGAGTGAGCATGCCTTCCAGGGCGATAATTAAATGGACCAAACGGCTGACGATAGTAGGCGTCACCGTCTTGCTCACGCTGTTTGCGGTGCGGGTTTACGATACTCAGCGCGGCCCTGCGTTGGAGCCGTGGCATACTTTTGTGCCGCACGAGCTGTCGGCTGCCGAGCTGGATAAAACCAACTGGCAGGGCTATCTGGCCGCAGAGAGCCGGGTATTTGACGAGGTGAAAGTTAACGTCACCGACAAACTCTCCGCCAGCGAACGTATTCCGCTCAACCGCTATTTTGACGGCAGCCCGGTCTACCCGGAACATTTTGCCCGCGACTGGAACCGCTCCTACGAATTGCTGCCGCAGGGCGAGCCGCGCGGGGCGGTGGTGCTGTTGCACGGCCTGACAGATTCGCCTTATAGCCTGCGGCATATCGCCGAGAACTACCGGCAGCAAGGGTATGTGGCGGTAGGTATTCGCCTGCCGGCGCACGGTACGGTGCCGGGGGCACTGACCGATATTGAATGGCATGACTGGCTGGCGGCAACGCGATTAGCCGTGCGCGAAGCGCGCAGTAAAGCCGGGGGCGACAAGCCGCTGCATATCGTGGGGTTTTCCAACGGCGGTGCGTTGGCGATGAAGTATGCGCTGGATGCGCTGGACGATCCGCAGTTGGCGGCGCCGCAACGGTTGGTGCTGATCTCGCCGATGATAGGCGTGACCAGTTTTGCCCGTTTCGCCGGCATCGCGGGCTGGCCGGCGGTGTTCCCGGCATTTGCCAAAGCGGCCTGGCTTGGCGTTCTGCCGGAATTTAACCCTTTTAAATACAATTCGTTCCCGGTGAACGGCGCGCGTCAGTCCTATTTGCTCAGCAACGGTCTGCAACAGCAAATCGCCCGCGCAGCGCGTGACGGCAAGCTGGAAAAGTTGGCACCGGTGCTGACCTTCCAGTCGGTGATGGATTCGACCGTCAGTACCCGGGCGGTGATCCGCGCCTTATATAACGAATTGCCGGCTAACGGCAGCGAACTGGTGCTGTTCGACGTCAATCGGACGATAAACTTTGGGCCGTTGCTGCGGCCAAACGCGGCTGCGGCGGTCAGCCAACTGCTGCCTGCGCCGCCGCGTCGTTACCAGACGACGGTGATCGGCAACGCCTCCCCGGAAAGCAGCGAGGCGATCGCCAGCGTGACGCAGGCCGGCGAAACGACGGAAAGCGTGCAGCCGCTGGGCATGATCTATCCGGCGGATATCTATTCGCTGTCGCACGTGGCGCTGCCATTCCCGGTGAGTGATTCGCTTTATGGCCGCTTCCCGGCTCAGCGCGGCGAATTCGGCATCAGCCTGGGCACGCTGGCAGCACGCGGCGAACGTTCAGTGCTGGTGGTTGATCTTGATTCGCTGATGCGTATCGCCTCCAACCCGTTTTTCCCCTACCTGCTGCAGCGTATCGATAACAAGCTTTAGGCGAACCCCAGGATGCTGAACGCATCGTCTTGCGGGCAGTAGCCGAGCAGGCGGGTGGTTTCTTCCAGCGACAGGCGCTTATAGCGGTTGTTGGAAACCCCGTGTACCACCGCGTGGTGCACGCCTTCGATGCGCAGGCAGCGTTCAAGCAGATCGGCGGCGTCGCGGTGGCTGAGAAAAGCGCTCATATCACGGGCGCTGAGCTGCTCGCCGGGCTCTAGCGTGTTGAAATTGGCGATGCGTACCGACAGCGAAGACAGCCCCTCCTGATGGGCAAAATAGGCAGCGATGCCCTCGCCAAACGCTTTGCTGACCCCGTACAGATTTTTCGGCTTGGGCGCGTCCTGCGGCCGAATTTGGTAATCCAACGGATAGCCCTCCACCGCCTGCGCGCTGCTGGCGAACACCACGCGTTTGCAACCGGCGTCTTTCGCCGCGCGAAAGATATTGAAGGTGCCGAGGATATTGTTATCCATCAAGGAATTGCAAAAGTCGGCATCGGGGGAAGGATCGGCCGCCAGGTGCAGTACGGTATCGATATTGGCGCAGGCCGCCCGGCAGGCCTCGATATCGGCGATATCAAAGCTGATGATCTCGTCGTCCGGCTGCAGGTTGTGCAACAGGCTGACGTCCCTTTCCGCCAGCCGCAGCTGATAGCGATTGCCGACGGATTGGCGGAATGCGGTGGCGACCCGGCCGCCCGCACCGGTAATCAGAATTCGTCCAAATTCAGTACGCAAAGTCATGATCTCAGCAGTCCCTAAAGTCAAATACGCGGTGATCAGTAATAATCCCCTGCGTGACTTTTGTCCAGCATCAATTAGCTTGGCTGATGTTTTATGTCACCAATGGGCATTTTTTTTCGATGATATCGGCCAGGAAAGTCATCACCGCGCGTACGGCAACGGACCGCGCCAGATCGGGGTAGGTGACCAGCCACAGTTCGCGCGTCGGCGCGGCGATGGCGGTGGGCAATACCACCAATTCCGGGTCGTTATCGGCGACAAACGTCGGCAATACTACGGCCCCCAGTCCCGAATGCGCGGCTTCTTGCAACGAGAACAGGTCGCTGGCCTCAAAAACCACCGGGCGGCCCTGCAACAGCTGCTGCAACCACTGCTGGTGGGGCTGGTGTTGGTAGTGGTGATCGTAGGCGATAAAGGCCCGTGCGGCTTCCGGCAGGGCTGCGTGCTGAGGTGTGGCGTACAGTGCGTAGCGCATCATGCCGATGCGCTGAACCAGCAGATCCGGTTGCTGCGGGCGCACCATGCGCACCGCCACTTCAGCATCGCCCCGATCCAATTCGGCGATGGCCGATTCGCCGGATAATATCAACGTAATATGCGGAAAAGCCTGATGAAACTGCGCAATTTGCGGTGCAATAATCCGTGCGGCAACCGACGGTGGCGCACTGATGCGCACCTGGGTTTGCGGTGTCTCGCCGGCGCTGCGCGCATGGCGGGTAATGGCATGGCTTTGATTTTCAATCTCGGCAGCCAGCCCGGCAATCATTTTGCCATCCTGTGTCAGCGGCGTGCTGCGCGGCAAACGCAGGATCAGCCGCAGGCCAAGCGCTTTCTCCAGCGCTGCGACCCGACGGCCCACGGTAGCATGGTCGCAGCCCATTTCTCGCGCGGCTGCCGACAATGAACCGGTGCGCGCCAGCACCACAAAGTGTTTTAAATCCTGCCAATCGAACATCAGTGAATTCCTGCACAGTATTGCCGCGAATTTAAGGAATATTCACACAGAGCGAGCTGTGATTCAATGCGATTATCTTTGCAACCAGATTGAATTATTCAATAAGGTAATCTTATGAATTTGCAACTGCAGGATCGCGTCGCGCTGGTGACCGGTGCCAGTGAAGGGATTGGTGCGGGTATGGTTCGGGTATTGGCGGCGCAGGGCGTTACCGTGGTGGCTACCGCCCGTCGTGAAGACCGCCTGCTGGCCCTGGCAGATGAGATCGAGAAAAATGGGGGTGTGCGTCCCTGCGTGATGGCGGCGGATATCACTGATGCGAGAGCGCTCGACAGTATGCTTGCGCAGGTGGTGCAACGCTTTGGCACCATAGACATTGTGATTAATGCCGTCGGCGGTGCCCGTCCGACCGCATTGAACGAAGGGGACGCGGGCTGGGAAGAAGCCTTTGCCCTGAACTTTACGCCGGCGCGTCGGGTGACCCATGCATTGCTGCCCGGCATGCAGGCGCAGGGATGGGGGCGGATTATCAACATCAGTGGGTCGATGGAGCCACGCAGTTTGAACGCCGCCACTGCCGCTAAAGGCGCATTGCATCTGTGGGCCAAGGGGTTGGCGGGTGAGGTGGCGGCGCAGGGCATTACCGTCAATACGCTGCAGCCCGGGCGGATTAATAGCGAACAGGTGCGTGAAAAGCTGCACCCGACCGACGCTGCGCGCCTGGCATTTATCGAACAGAACATCCCGATCGGCTATTTTGGCGAGCCGGAAGACATGGCTTATCTGGCCGCGTTTCTTTGTTCCCCGCTCGCGCGGTATATCACCGGTGCGGTGATCCCGGTAGACGGCGGCATGCACTATTTCGCTCACTGACGCCGTTTTGTACGGCGGATCACAGTTCGGTAATTTGCCGACGCAAGCTCTTGCCTCGACAAAAAGCCGGGTGTTAACGTCATAGCTCAGCCGATTTAGGGTTGTCACTGCTCCGGCAGGCAAAACCTAAACCTCGTGCTTCTGTCCCCTTTTGGGGCCCAGAGGCCATGAGGTTTAGGTTTTTTTTTGCGCTGAATTCTGTGGCGGCGATTGGCCACCGCTGAATGGGATTTGGCAGAACGCAGGATTGAAGGATATCGCGATGAAATATGAAGCATTAGCCAGTGAGATTTTGGCCGGCGTCGGTGGCCGCGACAACGTAAAAAGCCTGGTGCACTGCGCCACTCGCCTGCGCTTCAAGCTGCGCGATAGCCGCCGTGCCGACGCCGCCGCCCTGAAAAAAAATCCAGGTGTGATCATGGTGGTGGAAAGCGGCGGGCAGTTTCAGGTGGTGGTAGGCAACCATGTGGCCGACGTCTACAACGCGGTCAATCAGGTGGGCGGCCTGAGCGAGCGTGAGGCGCTGGCGGAAGATGGCGACAAAAAAGACAACCTGTTCAGCCGCTTTATCGACGTGGTCTCCGGCATTTTTACTCCGCTGCTGGGGGTGATGGCCGCTTCGGGGATCCTGAAAGGCTTCCTGGCATTGAGCCTGGCCTGTGGCTGGCTGCTGGAGAGCAGCGGCACCTTTAAAATGCTGTTTGCTGCCAGTGATGCGCTGTTTTACTTTTTGCCCATCATGCTCGGTTACACCGCTGGGAAAAAGTTTGGCGGTAACCCCTTCATTAGCATGGCGATCGGCGGTGCTTTGACCCACCCCCTGATGATGGCGGCGTTTGAAGCCGCCCAGCAGCCCGATGCAGTGCGGGAATATTTCTTCGGTATCCCGCTGACCTTTATCAACTACAGCTCGTCGGTCATCCCAATCATTTTTGCCGCCTGGATCTCGTGCCGCCTGGAGCCGCTGTTTAACCGGGTGATCCACAGCGCGGTCCGCAACTTTATTACGCCACTGCTGTGCCTGGTGATCACCGTCCCGCTGACCTTCCTGCTGATCGGCCCGGCGGCCACCTGGCTCAGCCATCTGCTGGCCAACGGCTATCAGAGTATCTACGCCTTTAACCCGATTATTGCCGGTGCCTTTATGGGCGCGATGTGGCAGGTGTGCGTGATCTTCGGCCTGCACTGGGGACTGGTTCCCTTGATGATCAATAACCTGAGCGTGCTTGGCCGCGACACCATGGTGCCACTGCTGCTGCCGGCCGTGATGGGGCAGGTGGGGGCCACGCTGGGCGTGATGTTACGTACCCGCGACGCCAAACTCCGGGCGCTGGCGGGATCTGCTATCGGCGCAGGGATTTTTGGTATCACCGAGCCCGCCGTTTATGGCGTGACCCTGCCGAACAAGCGGCCGTTTATTTTCGGTTGTATCGGTGGTGCGCTGGGCGGAGCGGTGATCGGCTATTTCCACACGGCCACGTATTCCTTTGGGCTGGTGAACGTTTTCACCTTTGCGCAGATTATTCCCGCCGGTGGCTTTGACGCCACGGTGTGGGGCGCGATTGCCGGTACCTTGCTGTCGTTCTGCTTTGCGGCAGTGGCCAGCTATCTGTTCGGCGTGGTCCCCGTTGAAGTGGTCGCCGAGCAGGCGCCTGCCGCCCCGCTTAACCGCAAGCAGTCCGTCGTCAGCCCCATTGCCGGTGACGTGTTGCCGCTGGAGCAGGTAAACGACGCGACTTTCGCCAGCGGTTTATTGGGCAAAGGGGTAGCGATCGTCCCACTGCAGGGCCGGGTGGTGTCACCGGTCGCCGGGCACGTGGCCTCATTGTTTAAAACCCGTCACGCCATCGGCATTGAATCGGACGACGGCGCGGAGATTTTAATTCACGTCGGCATAGATACCGTCAAGCTCGACGGGCTGCATTTCAGCGCCCATGTGCGAGAGGGGGATCGGGTTATGCCAGGCGATCTGCTGATTGAGTTTGACCAGGCGGCGATCCGCGCCGCTGGCTTTGACACCACTACGCCGATCATCATCAGCAACAGCGATGACTACGTCGAGGTGTTGGCCAGTGGCGAGAGCAGGGTGCGGGAGCAGGCACCGCTGCTGACTTTATTACGTTAATCGAGGAGAAAACCATGAGCAGCAAATTTCCAGACCATTTTCTGTGGGGCGGTGCGGTAGCGGCCAATCAGGTGGAAGGGGCGTATCAGACCGACGGCAAAGGGCTGTCGACCTCTGATTTGCAGCCGCAGGGCATTTTCGGCGCGATTGTCCCACGGGTTGACGGCGACAGCGGCATCAAGGACGTGGCGATCGACTTTTACCATCGCTACCCGCAGGATATCGCGTTGTTCGCGGAGATGGGCTTCAAATGTCTGCGCACCTCCATCGCCTGGACGCGGATTTTCCCGCAGGGCGACGAGGACACGCCGAACGAGGCGGGTTTGGCGTTCTATGACCGGTTGTTCGACGAAATGGCGAAGTACGGCATTCAACCGCTGATCACGCTGTCGCACTACGAGATGCCGTACGGGCTGGTGAAACGCTACGGCGGCTGGGGCAGCCGCAAGACCATCGGCTTTTTTGAACGCTACGCCCGCACGGTGTTCGAGCGCTACAAGCACAAGGTGAAGCACTGGCTGACTTTTAACGAGATCAATATGTCGCTGCATGCGCCCTTTACCGGCGTTGGCCTGGCAGAGGACAGCAGCAAGAGCGAGATTTACCAGGCCATTCATCATCAACTGGTGGCCAGCGCCAGGGCGGTAAAAGCCTGCCACGAAATCGTGCCGGACGGCAAAATCGGCAATATGCTGCTGGGCGGTATTGTCTATCCGCTGAGCTGCCGACCGGAGGACGTGCTGGAGACCCAGCGCCAGAACCGCGACTGGCTGTTCTTTGGTGACGTGCAGGCCCGCGGTGACTATCCGGCCTATATGCAACGCTACTTCCGCGAAAACGGCATCCAGATTGAGATCACCGCCGAAGACCGGCTGGCGCTGCGCGAGACCATCGATTTTATCTCCTTCAGCTATTACATGAGCGGCTGCGTCACCACCGACGAACAGCAAAACAACGCCGCCCGCGCCAACATTCTCAATATGGTGCCTAACCCGCATTTGGCCAGTTCGGAGTGGGGCTGGCAGATCGACCCCGTTGGCCTGCGTTATCTGCTGAACGTCTTGTACGATCGCTATCAGAAGCCGTTGTTTATCGTGGAGAACGGGTTGGGGGCCAAGGACCGTATCGAAGCCGACGGCAGTATCAACGACGACTACCGTATCGATTATCTCAACGATCATCTGGTGCAGGTGGCGGAAGCGATCGACGACGGCGTAGAAGTGATGGGCTACACCAGCTGGGGGCCGATCGATCTGGTCAGCGCTTCTAAAGCCGAAATGTCCAAACGCTACGGCTTTATTTATGTCGACCGCGACGATGCCGGTAACGGGAGCCTGGAGCGCCATCGTAAAAAGAGTTTTTACTGGTATCGCGATGTGATCAAAAGCAACGGTAACTCACTGAAAGAAAAAGCCTAAGTTTTACCCATTCACCCGGTGGCAATCACCGGGTCATGACCTTTATCTACTGCTGCCAATGTTTGGGGAATTCTCGCCCAGGGAATGCTGTTGCCCGCAGTCAGCGTAATATGCGGAGAAATATAATAATGAAATACCCATTACCTCACTCAATAACCTTCGCAGGATTATTGTGGGTCAGCGTTGGCGCACAGGCCGAAGCTTTGCAAACCGCCAAAGACGTGGAGGCGCCAACGCCCCAATGGCAAGGCGTGGCGCTCGGGTTCGAACCGCCACAACCCGGGTTGTTGGGCGATATGCTGGGGATCAGACCGATCCTCGAAGATCATGGCTTCCACTATAATCTGGGTTATCTCAGCCAGCTTTCCTATAACGCCGGCGGTGGATATAACCACGACCGGCAGGCGTCCTATATCGATCAGTTCTCGCTGACCTTCAGCCAGGACCTGCAGGCGTTGACCGGCATTCCGGATGCGGCGCTTGAAGGCAATATCGTTAACCGCAACCATGATAACAACCTGACGCGCGACCGCCTGCAGGATCCGCGCGTCAACCCGACCGACCTGTCCCAGGAAAGCTACGGCGGCCAGTCGATCACCCGGCTGGGCTGGCTGACCTTTAGCCGCAGTTTTCTTGAGCGTCGGCTGCAATGGCGCATCGGCATGATGAACAAGGTACAGGATTTCGATCAGATCATTCCTTGCGATTTCCAGACGCTGACGCTGTGCGGCGGCAAGTCCGCCAACTCATTGACCTGGTATAACTGGAACGTCCACTACTGGGGCACCACGCTGCAATACAAACTGACGGACGGGTTGACCTTCAAAACCGGCCTGATGGAGCAGAACCCAAGCGCCCCAAGCCGCAGCCATGCCTGGAGCTGGTCGACCAAAGGCAGTAAAGGCCTGTTGCTGCCGATGGAACTGGAGCTGAAAACCCATGCGTTCAATCAGTTGCCGGGGGTTTATAACCTGGGAGTGTTGTTCACCAATGCCCGGCAACCAGATTTGTATGAGGGGGTCTCCGGCGGCCCGGGAGCGAGCGATCCGAACGGCTATCGCAGCCATGACCGCACCTGGTTCCTGTACAGCGGTTTTAACCAACAGCTAACGCGTCATCCGGATGATGCCAACCGGGGTCTGAGCCTGTTCTACAGCCTGGGATTGGCGGATCCGCGTTCCAACTATATGCATTACTCCACCTCAACCGGTATCCGCTACCGTGGTTTGTTTGATGCGCGGCCGGACGATTGGCTGGGCCTGGGCGTTTCCATGGTCAAGTTGAGCGACCATTACCGGGATAATCAGCGTTACCTGAATCAACTCAACAACGCCACCGCGTATAGCGATGCCAATTTCCGCCCGGTACCAGGGCATTCCGTGACGGCAGAACTCTACTATCGCTTTAACGTCACCCCCTGGCTGCAGCTGCAGCCGGGCCTACAATACTGGCATCATCCGGGAGGCGTAAGTGAAACGCAGGATGCCTGGGTGACGGCGTTGAAAACCGTAGTGACCTTCTGAGGGCTACGCCGCATCGCTTTCCCGGTAACGCTGGCGTGCATGTTCGAACCAGCTTGCCGGGACGTTATGCGGCGGCAACAGCAGTTTCTCCAGCCCCTGCTCGACGATATGGTTGGCCTGGCGCCACAGCGTCGGGTCACCTTCGGTCAGCACTTCCAGCAGACGCTGTTTTTCTATCAGATAAGTGCGCGCAAAATGGCTGTCGAATTCCAGCAGTGAACGGGTGTTGTCGATCAGATCGGCCAGCTTAATGGTTTTGGCCTGCGGTGAAGCTTTGGCGCTGTGCCGTCGATCGCGGTTTTTACGCTCAAAGCGGTTACCGCCGCCGGTGCCGCTGACGTTGGTCAGCATTGCCACCAGTTCTGCCACCTTTGGCCCAAAATGGCTTTCGATATCGCCGAGTGTGGTGGGCGTGTCTTCCACCGTGTCGTGCAGCCAGGCGGCAGCCAGCATTTCCTCGCTGTGCGGCACGCTGCTGACGATTTCCATTACCGCCTGCGGATGAACGATGTAGGGGTCATTGGTGTATTTGCGGCGCTGATCGATAGCCGCATGCGCCTTGGTGGCGTAGCGGCGTGCGCGTTCTACCAGTGTGGTTGTCATATCCTTTTCCTCCGGCACAGCACCCTGCTGTGGCATCCCCTGCATTAAAAAAGGTAGCATACCGATTAAAAAATAGCTTGCGATTACATCGTGCGCTATCTATATTCAAAACATGAAAAGTAAAAACCCTGAACACCCGGTAGCGAAAAACCTGCTGCTGCTCGATCAGCAGATGTGTTTTGCCCTGTACTCCGCCAATCTGGCGTTGCACAAGGTGTATCGCAAACTGCTGAGCCAGCTTGATCTCACCTACCCGCAGTACCTGGTGATGCTGGTGCTGTGGGAACGGGACGAAATCACGGTTTCGGACATCGGCGAGCGGCTGTTTCTTGATTCCGCCACGCTGACGCCGCTGTTGAAGCGGCTCGAGACCGCAGGGCTGTTGTTGCGTTACCGCGCCACGACCGACGAGCGGCAGGTGATCATCGCGTTGACTGACGCCGGGCGCGCGCTGCGTGAAAAAGCGCAGGCGGTGCCGGAAGCGGTGATGTGCGCCACCGATTGCAGCCTCGATGAAATCGTTAATATCAAGCAGCAGCTCGAAAAGCTGCGCGGCAAGCTGATCGATCAGATTTGACGAACGGGGTGCCAGACGCAGGATCGGCGATCCTGCGCTACACTGAAGTAAGTGGATAATTTAAGTAGTGCGCGATTTAATCGTGAAAGATAGACCTGTGATCGGGTTCAGCCAACTGGATCCGATGTAATGCCTCCAACCAAAAGAAGGAATGATTTATGTCGATTGAAAAAGTTGTTTACCGCGCTCATGCCACAGCAACCGGTGGCCGCGATGGCCGTGCGACCTCATCCGACGGCGTGTTGGATGTCAAACTGGGCGTGCCGAAAGAAATGGGTGGCGCGGGCGGTGAAGTCACCAACCCGGAGCAGCTGTTTGCTGCCGGTTACTCGGCCTGTTTCCTCGGCGCGCTGAAGTTTGTTGCGGCGAAAGAAAAGGTGAAAATTCCTGCCGAAGCCAAAATTGATGGCACCGTCGGCATCGGTGAAATCCCCAACGGTTTCGGTATCGAAGTGCAGCTGGATATCAGCCTGCCGGGTATCGAGCGCAGCGTGGCGGAAGACCTGGTGAAAAAAGCCCACGTGGTCTGCCCTTATTCCAACGCCACCCGTGGCAATATTGATGTCACCCTGAACGTTAAGTAAGTTTTTCGCTGACGTTTAGCAAAAGTGGAGGGGTTATCCCCTCCCTTATCTGGTTCTGCCCCCGCCTTTGCACTTCTCACAGAAAATGAAAAAAATGTTCATTTTTTGAGAATTCACTTGATTATTACCCCCAAAATAGCGCTTATTGCCGATCGGCTGAACCTGAGGCCGCATTGAATGTCTGACTGATTCAGAACTGTTATCGTCCCCGGAGCCACCGCGTTACATGAACAAAGTTAAATCGCTTTCACAGCAGAATTTATCGTTATTGTTAGCGATCTATATCGGCATATTTTTAAACCTTTCCGTTTTCTATCGTCGCTTTGATTCGTTTTCGCACGGCATTCAGGGGATCAAGGTTATTTCTGCGATAACGGAAGTTATCGCTATCGTGCTGTTCACCTTCTTTATTATGCGGCTGGTCTCGCTCGGCGGTCGGCTGTTTTACCGCATTGTCGCCTCGCTACTGGTCCTGATTTCCGTTGCTGCCAGCTATTACATGACGTTCTTCAACGTGGTGATTGGCTACGGCATCGTGGTTTCGGTCATGACCACGGATATCGACCTGTCAAAAGAAGTGGTCGGCATGCACTTCGTGTTGTGGATGCTGGTGCTCAGCGCCTTGCCGCTGTTGTGCATTTGGAAAAACAACCTGCGCTACACGCTGATCGAACAGCTGAAAACCCCAGGGCACCGGGTGAAACCGCTGGCGGTGCTGGTGGCGGTGGTGGCGCTTGTGTGGTTGCCGTTGCGCATGCTGGATAGCGAGCAGAGCGCGCAGGAAAAAATCACCAATGTGGATTTGCCAAGCTACGGTGGCGTAGTGGCGCACTCCTATTTACCTTCCAATTGGCTGTCGGCGCTGGGTCTGTTTGCCTATACCCGTTATGACGAAAGCCAGGATCAGGCCAATTTGTTCGATCCGGCCAAGAACTTTACCTATGTGCCGCCGGCCGATATCGATGACACCTACGTGGTGTTTATTATCGGTGAAACCACGCGCTGGGATCACATGGGGATACTGGGTTACGACCGTGACACTACGCCACGGCTGTCCAAAGAGAAAAATCTGGTCGCGTTCCGCGGTGAATCCTGCGATACCTCGACCAAACTTTCTCTGCGCTGCATGTTCGTGCGGGAAGGCGGTACGTCAGACAACCCGCAACGTACGTTGAAAGAGCAGAACGTGTTTGCGGTGCTGAAAGATTTGGGCTTCACCTCGGAGCTGTTCGCCATGCAGAGCGAAGTCTGGTTCTACAACAATACCGAAGTGAACAACTATTCGTTCCGTGAAATGATCGCCTCCGAGAAACGCAACGACGGTAAATCGGTTGACGATATGCTGTTGGTGGACGAAATGAAGGAGTCGCTGGCCCGTTATCCGCAGGGCAAGCACATGGTGATCCTGCACACCAAAGGTTCGCATTACCTCTATTCACAGCGTTATCCGCGTAGCTACGCCCGCTACCAACCGGAGTGTACCGGCGTCGACAATTTCTGCTCTAAAGAGCAGTTGGTCAACGCTTTCGATAACTCGGTGTTATATACCGACACCTTTATCGCCAACGTGATTGATCAGGTGCGTGAGAAGAAGGCGATTGTGTTCTATTCGTCCGATCACGGTGAATCGATAGGCGAGAATTCGCACCTGCACGGTACGCCGCGTGAAATGGCACCACCGGAGCAGTTCCGCGTGCCAATGATGGTTTGGGCATCCGACAAATTCCTGGAAGATCCTCAGCATCGCGGCGCGTTTGAGCAACTGCAGGCCCAGCAGCGCGTGGGCAAAACCCATCGCCACGTAGAGCTGTTCGATACCATTCTCGGTTGCCTCGGTTATACCTCGCCGAACGGCGGCATCGTGGCGAAAAACAACTGGTGTAATATGCCGCAGGAAAAAACGCCGGCGGCACGGCTGTAACCTCTTCAATACCGGGCGCACTGCGCCCGGTAAAATCCGTTAATACCTTCCCTTCATCAATTAATCCGGCACAGGCTTACGGTATACTTGCACACTTTCCCCCTCGAACCGGAGATTTCCATGACCTTGCGCGTGGCGTTTATTGACGATCATGACATTGTGCGATCGGGCTTTGTGCAACTGCTGTCGCTTGAGGCGGATATTCAGGTAGTGGGGGAGTTTAGCAGTGCCGCTCAGGCGCGCGCCGGGTTGCCTGGTCTGGAGGCGGAAATCTGCATCTGCGATATTTCGATGCCGGATGGCAGCGGGTTGGATTTGCTGGCGGACATCCCTTCCGGTATTCGGGTGGTGATGCTGTCGATGCATGACAACCCGGCGCTGGTGGAAATGGCGCTGGAGCGCGGTGCCTGCGGCTTCTTGTCCAAACGCTGCAAGCCGGAAGATTTGATCACGGCGGTACGTACCGTCGCCAGCGGCGGCGTGTATCTGATGCCTGAAATCGCCCAGCAGTTGGCGCGGGTGAAGGTGGATCCCCTCACGCGTCGCGAACGCGAGATCGCGCTGTTACTGGCCCAGGGGCAGGAGGTGCGGGAGATTGCCGTCGCCCTGGGGCTATCGCCGAAAACGGTCCACGTGCATCGCGCCAATCTGTTCGCCAAGCTGGGCATCAACAATAACGTCGAACTGGCGAAGCGGATGCTGAATCTGTGATGCAACGCCTGATCACCCAACTGGCGCTGTTTTTCATTTATGCCACCAGTGCGTTTTGCCTGTGGGGGATCGGTACCGCGCTGATCGACCCGCCCTGGCAGGCGCTGCTGCTGTTCCCGTTTGGCCTGCGCCTGGGCATTCTGCTGCAAAGTCCTTATCGCTTCTGGCCGGGGATCTTGCTGGCCGACCTGCTGCTGATGGTATTGCTGGCGGATCAGTTCGGTTATGGGCCGGCGTTGTGGGCTTCGGTGGTGGTGCTGGCGTTGACGGTGCTGCTCAGCCTGGTCGCTTCCCCCTGGCTGCTGCGTCATCAACAAAACGACAGCGAATGGCAATGGCCGCTGATGCAGGGCGCGGTGGTGGCGGTCGCAGCACTGCTGCAGGCGCTGGTGTGGCAGGTGGTGAACGGCGAGGGCGCCCGTGCGCTGTTGCTTGGGCTGGCGGGCGGTTTCACCATTGCCCCGACCTGCCTGCTGTTGTGGCACTATCTGGCGCGGCAAATCTGGGTACCGCTCGAACCGGGCCTGATCCATAAACCGGTCACGCTGCGGTTGCGGCATCTGGCCACCTATCTGCTGCTGTTTGCGCTCAGTATCTGGCTGCAACAGCAGGTGAATGCCGCCGAGCTGCGTCGCTTTGCGCCGTTTTGTCTGGCCATCCCCATCGTCTTCATGTCGTACCGTTACGGTTGGCAGGGGGCACTGTTGGCGACGCTGCTTAATGGCGTGGTGTTGGTCGCCAACGAGCCACCGCAGCCCGAGTCGCATCGCGATCTGCTGCTGTCGCTGCTGGCCCAGAGCCTGACCGGCCTGCTGCTCGGGGCCGGTATTCAACGCCAGCGCGAGCTGAATCATCAACTGCGGCTGCGATTGACGGAAAACCGCCAACTGGCGCGTGCGCTGGTGACGGCGGAAGAGCAAACCCGGCGGGAGGTTGCGCGAGAACTGCACGACGAGGTCGGCCAGACCATCACCGTTATCCGTACCCAGGCCAGTATTATCAAGCGTCTGGCGCCACAGCCGCCGGTGATCGGCTGTGCAGAAGCGATAGATACGCTGGCGCTGCGGGTGTATGACGGCGTTCACGACGTGCTGACCCAGCTGTGGCCCGCCGCGCTGAATAACCTGCCGCTGTCGGCGGCGGTGGCGGCGATGCTGCGTGAGTCGCTACCGCAAGATACGTCGCTGGTGAGCACGATGCAGTGGCAGGTGCCGGATGAGCTGCTGGATGAAACGCTGAAAATTACCCTGTACCGGGTCTGTCAGGAGGGGGTGACCAACGTCTGTCGTCACGCTGCTGCCAGCCGCATTGAGCTGGATGCGCGTCTTCGTCACCGTAAAGGGCGACCGCCGCAAATTCTGCTGACCATTCGCGATAACGGCATCGGTATCGATTTGGCCGACCATGAGCCGGGTTACGGCCTGCGCGGCATGCAAGAGCGCATTAGCGCACTGGGGGGCCAGCTGCGGCTGACGTCGGAGCATGGCACCTGTTTGAATGTGATCTTACCCACAGTTTCAACGGCAGAAGCGCCAAACTAGGAAATACTCCTAACTGCGTCGGGAATCCGGCGTAAGTCATTTTCGCGCGCGCGCAGCATGATAGCGGCACTTTTCCTATTCTCTGAGGTTTCACATGTGGTCTTTCCTTAAAAGCCGCCAGGATGTGCCGCCGGTCACCGATCAAAAACAGATCGATGCCAGCTATAAATACTGGCGTATCCAGCTGATGTGGACGATGTACATCGGCTATGCCGCGTTTTACTTCACGCGCAAAAGCTTCAACTTCATCATGCCGGCGATGCTGAGCGATCTTGGCCTGACGATGTCCGATGTCGGCATCCTGGGTACGCTGTTTTACATCACCTACGGCTGCTCGAAATTTATCTCAGGCATGATCAGCGATCGTTCCAACCCGCGCTATTTTATGGGCCTGGGTCTGATCATGACCGGCATACTGAATATCTTCTTCGGGCTCAGCTCTTCGTTGCTGATGCTGGGTACGCTGTGGATCCTCAACGCCTTCTTCCAGGGCTGGGGCTGGCCGCCCTGTTCCAAGATCCTTACAAGCTGGTATTCCCGCTCCGAACGCGGCAGTTGGTGGGCTATCTGGAACACTTCGCACAACTTCGGTGGTGCGCTGATCCCGCTGCTGGTCGGTTTTATCTCGCTGCATTTCAGCTGGCGCTACGGCATGATTATTCCGGGCATCATCGGCGTGGTATTGGGCCTGCTGATGTGTTGGCGCCTGCGTGACAAGCCTTCTACCATGGGCCTGCCTAGCGTGGGTAAATGGCGCAACGACGCCATGGAACTGGTGCAGGAATCGGAAGGCCAGGGCCTGACCAACCGGGAAATCATCAAGCGTTACGTGCTGACCAACAAGTACATCTGGCTGCTGGCAGTGTCTTACGTGCTGGTATACATCGTACGTACGGCGATCAACGACTGGGGCAACCTGTATCTGACGCAGGAAAAAGGCTATTCGCTGATGACCGCCAACTCGGCGATTTCGCTGTTCGAAGTGGGTGGCTTTATCGGCTCGCTGGTGGCAGGTTGGGGCTCTGACAAGCTGTTCCGCGGTAACCGCGGGCCAATGAACCTGATCTTCGCCATCGGTATCTTCCTGTCGGTGGCGGCGCTGTGGCTCATGCCGGGCGTGACTTTCCTGCTGCAGGCTGCCTGCTTCTTTGCTATCGGCTTCTTTATCTTTGGCCCGCAGATGCTGATCGGCATGGCGGCGGCGGAATGTTCGCACAAGGATGCTGCCGGGGCGGCGACCGGTTTCGTCGGCCTGTTTGCCTATCTGGGGGCGGCACTGTCCGGCTACCCGATTGCCCGCATCATGGAAATCTGGCACTGGAACGGCTTCTTCGTGGTGATCTCTATCGCCGCCTGCCTGTCCGCGCTGTTCCTACTGCCGTTCTTGCGTGCGCAATCACCGGCGCTGAAAACCGCCAAGGCATGATGAAAAAACGCGGTACAGGGCTTCGTACCGCGCTTTATGACGCTTTTATCGCCACTTGGCGTGCTGGGTTGAAAAAGTGATTGACGCGTATTATCCCCAGCAGTAAGATGCGCCCCGCATCGGCGAGTAGCGCAGCTTGGTAGCGCAACTGGTTTGGGACCAGTGGGTCGGAGGTTCGAATCCTCTCTCGCCGACCACATTCAAAAAAACCCGCTTTTAGCGGGTTTTTTTACATCTGTAGTTTATAGGATGAGCACCTCCGAAGGAGGTTTGAGCCGAGCGCAGCGAGACAACGTTGCTTCAGCAACGGCCCGCAGGGCTGCATCGCAGATGCAGTAATCCTCTCTCGCCGACCACATTTGAAAAACCTGCTTTATAAGCAGGTTTTTTTTCGCCTGTCATTTGCCCTTCAGGCCGCTTTTCCGACCACGAAGTCAAAATGGATTTCGTCATAGGGAAAAATAATCCCCCGTTCGCTTTTATCAACAATGCCGCATCCCAGCAGTGCCTGCAGATCGGTATGCACCGCTTTCACATCCCGTTTGACGCGGCGTGCCACTTCCCGGATAGAAAGTTCACCACAGCCGGTCATGGTGTGCAGGATTTGCATTTTCTTGGGCGACAGGGTTTTCCACAGGCTCTCCCAATCTAAAAATGTGATGTAGTTTCCTTGTTGCTGTTTATTGCCCTGCAGGGCTTCTTCCATATTGCGTTGAAGCTCATCAAGAGAAGCAACACGGATGGTGACTCTGTTCATTCTCTTTCTCCTCTCAGTTGAGCAACTTCACTGAAGAAACTGCGCTTCAGCGCGATAGGGTGGATAAAAACAATAGGTTGCTCAGTGTTGCCCACATGTTTGTGATCGCCTTTACCTGCCTCGTTGTCATAACGCAAACGGCAAACACCCTCTTTCACATAGGCAAACCGGTACTTATAGTGATGAGTGCTGCCGCTAACGGGTGGCTCTACATGCCAAATAACCAATTGTATAAATTCCGTGTTTGTCAGTTGGATCCTGTCCTGATAGATCAGTTGAGAAGGCACTTCCATCTCCTTCATGTTGTTTAAAATAACAGCATATTTTAAGTGTTGTCAATGATGACAACATTGTGTGATGTGACAAATATTTATCCTTTCCCAGAAATTAATTCACATTCCTTATTCCTATTGGTCGCGATGATTAATTATTAAATAAATTCATCGCTGCTCAATAAAACCCGCTTGATAGCCATCTTGTTTTAATGATTATTTTATCTATAGTCTGAATACACGAAATGGGAATGATAGATTTCTGTTGCGTGGAAAGATGAATGCTTATTTATTGACTTTAATCGGCCATGATTATTGCGGGATTATTTTGTTCCGACAATGGGTGGCCATGATTAATTATTTTATGTTTATCCTCTCGGAATAAAGGAATCAGTTATGCGCAAATTTAATAAACCGCTGTTGGCGTTGCTGATCGGCAGCACGCTGTGCTCTGCGGCGCAGGCCGCTGCACCGGGCAAACCTACGTTGGCCTGGGGCAATACCAAATTCGCCATTGTCGAAGTCGATCAAGCGGCGACGGCTTATAATAATCTGGTGAAAGTAAAAAATGCCGCCGACGTTTCTGTTTCATGGAATTTATGGAATGGCGATACCGGTACTACGGCAAAAGTATTATTAAATGGCAAAGAAGTTTGGAGCGGTGCCTCAACCGGCGCTTCGGGAACCGCAAACTTTAAGGTGAATAAAGGCGGCCGTTATCAAATGCAGGTGGCGTTATGCAATGCCGACGGTTGCACCGCCAGCGATGCAACCGAAATTGTGGTGGCAGATACCGACGGCAGCCATTTGGCACCTTTAAAAGAACCTTTGTTGGAAAAGAATAAGCCTTATAAACAAGACTCCGGCAAAGTGGTCGGCTCTTATTTCGTTGAATGGGGCGTTTACGGCCGTAACTTCACCGTCGACAAACTTCCGGCTCAGAACCTGACGCACCTGCTGTACGGCTTTATTCCTATCTGCGGCGGTGACGGCATCAACGACAGCCTGAAAGAGATCGAAGGCAGCTTCCAGGCGTTACAGCGTTCCTGTCAGGGGCGTGAAGACTTTAAGGTATCGATCCACGATCCGTTCGCTGCGCTGCAGAAAGGCCAGAAGGGCGTGACCGCCTGGGATGACCCCTACAAAGGCAACTTCGGTCAGTTGATGGCATTGAAACAGGCCCGCCCGGACCTGAAAATCCTGCCGTCGATTGGTGGCTGGACGTTGTCCGATCCGTTCTTCTTTATGGGCGATAAGGTGAAGCGCGACCGCTTCGTCGGCTCGGTGAAGGAGTTCCTGCAAACCTGGAAGTTCTTTGACGGCGTAGATATCGACTGGGAATTCCCGGGCGGGCAGGGTGCTAACCCGAAACTGGGCAGTACGCAGGATGGGGCAACCTATGTGCAACTGATGAAAGAGCTGCGCACCATGCTGGATCAGCTTTCGGCGGAAACGGGCCGTAAGTATGAACTGACCTCTGCGATCAGCGCCGGCAAGGATAAAATCGACAAGGTGGATTACAACACCGCACAAAACTCGATGGATCACATTTTCCTGATGAGCTACGACTTCTATGGGGCATTCGATCTGAAAAATCTGGGCCACCAGACTGCGCTGAAAGCGCCGGCCTGGAAACCTGATACGGCGTATACCACGGTGAATGGCGTTAATGCACTGCTCACGCAGGGCGTGAAGCCGGGCAAAATCGTGGTGGGCACCGCCATGTACGGTCGCGGTTGGACCGGGGTGAACGGCTACCAGAACAACATTCCGTTTACCGGCACGGCCACCGGCCCGGTGAAAGGCACCTGGGAAAACGGCATCGTGGATTACCGCCAGATCGCCAATGAGTTTATGAGCGGCGAATGGCAGTACAGCTACGATGCTACCGCTGAAGCGCCTTATGTTTTCAAACCTTCCACAGGCGATCTGATCACCTTTGATGATGCTCGCTCAGTGCAGGCGAAAGGCAAGTATGTGCTGGATAAGCAGTTGGGTGGACTGTTCTCATGGGAAATTGACGCTGACAACGGCGATATTCTGAACAATATGAACAGCAGCCTGGGCAACAGCGTCGGTACGCCATAACTCGGTTGTAGTACGTTGCCGGGGGATATCCCTTCGCCCCCGGCATTTTGACAGACGAAAGTTTTTTAACGGCGCATAGATTGTGGCGCCGGCCCGATCAAAAAGGCCACTGACACCTCACTCTTTCGGGTAGGGGATCAGCATTTCATCCTGTATTTAACGCAGATCACAAAAATAACCGTTCAGATATTCATCATTCAGCAACAAACTTTTTTAGTTTTTTATCGGAGTTAAACACCAGTAACTTTCTTCAGTGCAGCCTATCGAACTAAAAATGGCGCTGTAGCATAATTTTTAATGCTGCAACTGTTAAAGAAAGGTTTTTTTTATGTTTGTTTGCTGTTTCTCACAGTCTGTGTAAATCCCTACTGGTTATATTGACGACACCCCAAACAGTTGGCAATTTGGTAGCCTCAGGGGTAAGAGCGAGAGTTGTTTGAGTGAATTCCACGCGCTCAGACGCCCCCACCGGGACGCGTTCCACCCGGCTCTCTCGCGCAATTATCCCTCCCAGCCTTCGGGCACCGACTGCACAGGCCGCGCAATAAAAAATACAGGCTCTGGCGGTAAAACACACATCACATCACATAATGGAGCACTAGCGATGACAAGTTCCTTGGGAAAAACAGGGATTCTGAAATTCGGTATTGGGCTGATTGCGTTGACCGTTGCGGCCAGCGTGCAAGCCAAGACTCTGGTTTACTGTTCTGAAGGTTCCCCGGAAGGGTTCAACCCGCAGTTGTTCACCTCGGGTACCACCTATGACGCCAGCTCGGTGCCGATTTACAACCGTCTGGTCGAATTCAAAATCGGCACCACCGAACTGCAGCCGGGCCTGGCTGAAAAATGGGACGTCAGCGAAGACGGTAAAGTCTACACCTTCCACCTGCGCAAAGGCGTGAAGTGGCAGAGCAGCAAAGATTTCAAACCGACCCGTGACTTCAACGCCGACGACGTAGTGTTCTCCTTCGAACGCCAGCTGGACGCGAATAATGCCTATCACAAAGTCTCCGGCGGCAGCTATGAGTACTTTGAAGGCATGGACATGCCGAAACTGATCGCCAAAATCGAGAAAGTGGACGATTCCACCGTTCGTTTCGTGCTGAACCGTCCGGAAGCCCCGTTTGTGGCTGACCTGGGTATGGACTTCGCTTCTATTCTGTCTGCCGAATACGCCGACGTGATGATGAAAGCCGGTACCCCGGAAAAAGTTGACCTGAACCCCATCGGTACCGGTCCGTTCCAGCTGCTGCAATATCAGAAAGACTCCAAAATCCTTTATAAGGCATTCGACGGTTTCTGGGGCACCAAGCCGAAGATCGACCGTTTAGTGTTCTCTATCACACCAGACGCTTCAGTGCGTTACGCCAAACTGCAGAAAAACGAATGTCAGGTGATGCCGTTCCCGAACCCGGCTGACATCGCGCGCATGAAGCAGGACAAAACTATCAACCTGATGGAACAACCGGGGCTGAACGTTGGTTACCTGTCGTTCAACGTTGAGAAAAAACCGCTGGATAACCTGAAGGTGCGTCAGGCGTTGACCCTGGCGGTCAACAAGCAGGCGATCATCGACGCGGTGTACCAGGGCGCAGGCCAGGCGGCTAAAAACCTGATCCCGCCAACCATGTGGGGCTATAACGACGCGGTGAAGGATTACACCTACGATCCGGTCAAGGCCAAAGAGCTGCTGAAAGAAGCGGGCATGGCAGACGGCTTCGCCATCGATCTGTGGGCTATGCCGGTACAACGTCCGTACAACCCGAACGCGCGACGCATGGCGGAAATGATCCAGTCTGACTGGGCGAAAATCGGCGTGAAAGCCAAAATCGTGACCTATGAGTGGGGCGAATACCTCAAGCGCGCCAAAGCGGGCGAGCATCAGACGGTGATGATGGGCTGGACCGGCGACAACGGGGATCCGGATAACTTCTTCGCCACGCTGTTTAGCTGTGCTGCGGCGAAAGATGGCTCCAACTATTCTCGCTGGTGCTACAAGCCGTTTGAGGATCTGATCCAACCGGCGCGCGCTGAATCGAACCACGACAAACGCATCGAACTGTACAAACAGGCTCAGGTAGTGATGCACGATCAGGCTCCGGCACTGATTGTCGCCCACTCCACCGTTTACGAGCCAGTGCGTAAAGAAGTGAAGGGCTATGTTGTGGATCCGCTTGGTAAGCATCACTTTGAGAATGTCTCTCTAGATTAATTCTGGCCGTTAAGCCGGCGACACACGAATGGACTTGGCAGGGGCGCAACAGGTTGCGCTTCTGCTGACCAGTCTCCGGCGTACGGCATCAGGGTTGTTCAAAGTGTGTGAGCTTTAATAAGCCTGGCGGACGATGAGCTGCCGGGCACTTTATACAGAGAGTTCGGGATATGTTGCAGTTCATACTCCGACGTTTGGGGTTAGTTATCCCAACGTTTATCGGCATAACTTTGCTGACTTTTGCATTCGTCCATATGATCCCCGGTGACCCGGTGACCATCATGGCCGGGGAACGCGGGATCTCCGCAGAACGCCATGCGCAGTTGATGGCGGAAATGGGGCTGGATAAACCGCTCTATCAACAATATTTCTCTTACGTATCCAACGTATTGCAGGGTGATTTGGGTACGTCCCTCAAAAGCCGCATCTCCGTTTGGGATGAGTTTGTTCCACGCTTCAAGGCCACGCTGGAATTAGGGTTCTGCGCGATGATTTTCGCCGTGCTGGTGGGGATCCCGGTAGGGGTGCTGGCGGCGGTCAGGCGAGGCTCAATATTCGATCATACCGCGGTGGGCATCTCGCTGACCGGCTACTCAATGCCGATTTTCTGGTGGGGCATGATGCTGATCATGCTGGTCTCGGTGCAGCTAAACCTGACGCCGGTATCGGGGCGAGTCAGCGACACGGTGTTCCTTGACGATACCTTGCCGTTAACCGGCTTTATGCTGATTGACACCCTGATTTGGGGCGAACCGGGTGACTTCATTGATGCCGTGATGCACATGATCCTGCCGGCTATCGTGCTCGGCACCATCCCGCTGGCGGTGATCGTGCGTATGACGCGCTCCTCAATGCTGGAAGTGTTGGGCGAAGATTACATCCGTACCGCGCGCGCCAAGGGCGTGAGCCGCATGCGGGTGATTGTGGTGCATGCGCTGCGCAATGCCTTGCTGCCGGTGGTGACGGTGATTGGTCTGCAGGTCGGCACCATGCTGGCCGGTGCGATCCTGACCGAAACCATCTTCTCCTGGCCGGGCCTGGGGCGCTGGCTGATGGATGCGCTGCAGCGTCGCGACTATCCGGTTGTTCAGGGCGGCGTTTTGCTGGTCGCCTGTATGATTATTCTGGTTAACCTGCTGGTAGACGTGCTCTACGGCGTGGTCAACCCGCGTATTCGCCACAAGAAATAAGGGGCGCTCTGATGTCTCAAGTCACTGAGTCTGTAGTTAAAGGTGCGCCGAAGCCCATGACCCCGTTTCAGGAGTTCTGGCACTATTTCAAGCGCAATAAAGGGGCCGTTGTCGGCCTGGTCTATATCATTGTGATGTTCGTTATCGCCATCGGTGCCGGGGTGCTGGCACCGCATGCGCCGGCGGATCAGTTCCGCGACGCGCTGCTTAAACCGCCGGTCTGGCAGGAAGGCGGCAGCTGGCAATATCTCCTCGGTACTGACGATGTGGGCCGCGACGTGTTGTCGCGCCTGATGTACGGCGCGCGGCTGTCGCTGTTGGTCGGCTGTCTGGTGGTGGTGCTTTCGCTGATCATGGGCGTGGTGCTGGGCCTGCTGGCGGGCTATTTCGGTGGCGTGGTGGATGCGATCATCATGCGTATCGTCGACATCATGTTGGCGTTGCCGAGCTTGCTGCTGGCATTGGTGCTGGTGGCCATTTTCGGCCCGTCCATCGTCAACGCTTCGCTGGCGTTAACCTTCGTCGCCTTGCCGCATTACGTGCGACTGACGCGCGCGGCGGTCTTGGTGGAAGTGAACCGCGACTACGTTACTGCTTCGCGGGTGGCGGGCGCCGGTGCGGTGCGCCAAATGTTTATCAACATCTTGCCAAACTGCCTGGCACCGCTGATCGTCCAGGCTTCTCTTGGCTTCTCGAACGCCATTCTGGATATGGCCGCTCTCGGCTTCCTGGGCATGGGTGCGCAACCGCCAACGCCGGAGTGGGGCACCATGCTCTCCGACGTACTGCAGTTCGCCCAAAGCGCCTGGTGGGTGGTGACCTTCCCCGGCGTGGCGATTCTGCTGACGGTGCTTGCATTTAACCTGATGGGGGACGGCTTGCGTGACGCTCTCGACCCCAAACTCAAGCAGTAACAGAGGACGAGAGAGATGGCGTTATTAAATGTAGACAAGCTTTCGGTGCACTTCGGTGACGAAGGCACCCCCTTCCGCGCGGTAGACCGCATCAGTTACAGCGTGGAGCAGGGCCAGGTGGTGGGCATTGTCGGCGAATCCGGCTCCGGCAAGTCCGTTAGCTCGCTGGCGATTATGGGGCTGATCGACTTCCCCGGTAAGGTGATGGCCGAAAAACTGGAGTTTAACGGCCAGGATCTGCGCAAGATTTCCGAAAAAGAGCGTCGCCAACTGGTGGGCTCGGAAGTGGCGATGATTTTCCAGGATCCGATGACCAGCCTGAACCCGTGCTACACCGTCGGCTTCCAGATCATGGAAGCGTTGAAGGTGCACCAGGGCGGCAACCGTCGCACTCGTCGTCAACGGGCTGTCGATCTGCTGACGCAGGTAGGCATCCCCGACCCGGCTTCGCGTCTCGACGTGTATCCGCACCAGCTTTCCGGTGGGATGAGCCAGCGCGTGATGATCGCCATGGCGATTGCCTGCCGACCAAAGCTGCTGATTGCCGATGAACCGACTACCGCGCTCGACGTGACCATTCAGGCGCAAATTATCGAACTGCTGCTGGAACTGCAGCAGCGTGAAAATATGGCCCTGTTGCTGATCACTCACGATCTGGCGCTGGTATCCGAGGCGGCGCATCACATCATCGTGATGTATGCCGGGCAGGTGGTGGAGTCCGGTAAGGCATCGGAAATCTTCCGCGCACCGCGTCACCCTTATACTCAGGCGCTGCTGCGCGCGTTGCCGGAATTTGCCGCCGATAAAGCGCGCCTGGCTTCGCTGCCGGGCGTGGTGCCGGGTAAATATGACCGCCCAAGCGGCTGTTTGCTCAATCCACGCTGCCCGTACGCCACTGAGCGTTGCCGTACTGAAGAGCCGGAACTGCGCAGCATTCCCGGCCGTCAGGTTAAATGTCACACACCGCTGGATGATGCGGGGAGGCCGACCGTATGAGCCAGAATCAACCCTTATTGCAGGCGATTGACCTGAAGAAACACTACCCGGTCAAGAAGGGGTTATTTGCCCCGGAGCGGCTGGTCAAAGCGCTGGATGGCGTTTCCTTTACGCTTGAGCGTGGCAAAACGCTGGCGGTGGTGGGTGAGTCCGGCTGCGGTAAATCCACGCTGGGTCGCCTGCTGACGATGATTGAAATTCCGACCGGCGGCGAGCTGTACTATCAGGGGCAGGATTTGCTGAAGCCGGATGTCACTGCCGAGAAGCTTCGACGACAGAAGATCCAGATCGTGTTCCAGAATCCTTATGGATCGCTCAACCCACGCAAGAAGGTCGGGCAGATCCTTGAGGAGCCGTTGCAGATCAATACCGCGTTAAGCAGCGCAGAACGTCGTGAGAAAGCGCTGGAGATGATGGCCAAGGTCGGATTGAAAACCGAGCATTACGATCGTTATCCCCATATGTTCTCCGGCGGGCAGCGGCAGCGTATCGCCATTGCACGCGGGTTGATGCTTAACCCGGACGTGGTGATTGCCGATGAGCCGGTTTCCGCGCTGGACGTGTCCGTGCGGGCGCAGGTGTTGAACCTGATGATGGATTTGCAGCAGGATCTGGGGCTGTCTTACGTATTTATCTCCCACGATTTATCGGTGGTGGAGCACATTGCCGACGAAGTGATGGTGATGTATCTCGGGCGCTGCGTGGAGAAGGGCAGTAAAGACGCCATATTCAACAATCCGCGCCATCCGTATACCCAGGCATTGCTGTCCGCGACGCCGCGCCTGAATCCGGATATGCGTCGCGAGCGCATCAAGCTGACCGGCGAACTGCCCAGCCCAATGAATCCGCCGCCAGGCTGTGCATTCAATGCCCGCTGCCGTCGCGCTTTCGGGCCTTGCACCCAACTGCAACCGCAGTTAAAGCAATACGGCGAGCAGATGGTTGCCTGCTTTGCGGTCGATCAGGATGAAAATTCTGCGGCATAACTTTGTTATCCATGACAATTAACCAAGAATGCCGGCCTTTACGCCGGCATTTTTTTGCTTTTAATTATGAGCGTATTAATTAGTTTATTGAGAGGATTTTTTATTTGTATTAATGGCACTTATTTCTCTTAACGAAATCCTGACGAAATAAGCTGAATTAGGAATCTTCGCAAGCCAGTGATAATTAATCACCTGGCTTTTTCTGCCCGGATTATTACGCGGTTGGGAATGGAATTCCCAAAGTTAATGTAAAGGATTGAGGTTCCGCCGCAGATTGATGCCTGCAAAAAAGCACGCCCGAAGGCGTGCCCCTGAGTCATCACGTAATGCCATTACTGGGGATAAGGTACCCAATCGCCGCCGTTTAGCCGGATGTAAGGCTTGCCTTGGTATTGCATCACGATGGCGTTGTCATTCTCGGAAATGACCGCCGTCTGCGGCAGGTTCTGCGTCAGCGCCTGCCAGTCTACGCTCGGCGCGGTGAAGGCCTTGCCGTCCACCAAGCGAGAAACCAGCTCGGAAAGCGCCAGGTAGCTGCTTGGCGTTTTGACCTGCAGCGGACTGCCCTGATGCGGCGCTTTCATACCCACCAGTTTGATGCCCACCGGCGTATGGGTAATGTTCGGGCTGGGGATATCGCGCAGGCCGGACATCTGCATTTTGTCGCCTACCAGTGCTGCGCCGTGTTCCGGCACAATCACCACCATCACCTTGCGGCCGGATTTTTCCAGTTGTTCCAGGAAGGTGTTCAACTGGTCGAACAATTTCTGCGCCCGGGGTTGATAGTCCGCGCTCTTGTTCGAACCGACAAAACGGTTGCCGTCATGCAGCGGAATGATGTTGAAGAAGGTGGCGCTGCGGGTATCACCGGCCTTTTGCTGCTGATCCTGCCAGCGGGTGAGCAGTTCCAGATCGTTGTATATCGGTTCGCCGTCAAACGAGGCCAACTCATTACCGATCCCGGCCTGAGACATCAGCGGGGCCTGCATATCACCTTGTTCGCGCAGCTCTTTCAGGAAGTTGCCGAACACGCCGGAGTGATCCAGCATCAGCTGCTCTTTGAAGCCCAGCTTGGCAAGGTTATCAAACAGATAGCACTGCTGATTGACCGGCTGATACAAATCGTGATGCGAAGGCTGACCGCAGCTGGCGCGTAACAGACGAATTGCCGCCGGGCCGCTGTAGGCGGTTGCCGAGTTGAAGTTGTCGAACATGATGTCCATCTTCGACCACAGCGGGTGGTTTTCCAGTTTTACCGCGTCCATGTCGGCCCAGGCCAGCGAACAGATATTGATCACCAGCAGGTCAAACGGCTGAGCATCGGCAGGCAGGCTGGCCGGGAAGGCGGTAACGCGGGTTTTTTCTTTGTCGTAGAACTGGTTCAGATAGGCCGTCAGGTTGGCGCTGGTGGGGGGCGCGCTGTCTGCCGGTGCGCTGTCGCCCCCGGCAGCCGGGGCTGTCGTCGCCGGAGTGCTGCTGGTGGATGCACTGGTGCCGGTCGGCAGCAATGACACGGCTGGGCCGGCAATGGTGACCAGGTTCAGCCACACCAGCGCGGCAACGGTGAATACCGTAACCCGTACCCACTGGGCCAGAAACAGGTAGGCAACCAGCATCACAAAGGCGGCGCCGACCATCTGCCAATTGATAAAGCGATTTATCAGCTCCAGCAGATACTGGGCGCTGAAGCCGGTCAATTGCGAACCCTGGCTCATGATGCTGTTGATGCCGGGCAGCCAGGTATCGTGATAGAACAGCGCAATCCCAATCGGGATCGCCACGTAATGACGCCAGCGGTGCAGGCGCATCGCCGGTATCGGCATCAGCAGAAACGCCATGAACACCAGGTTGGGCAAGGCATGGAAGTTCAGGTAGCCGAACCACAGCAGGGCGAATTTGACCAGGAAGTAGTAGTTCCAGCCGCCCAGCCCACGCCAGTAGCGCCACAGGGAGTTATCGGATTGCGGGTTGTTTGTTGGCTTCATGGCTGTTTCTTACGCTTAATCTGAGAAGAAGACCCTTCGCGCACCCATAATCCGATGGATTTTAAATAGCGCGGTGATAACAACAGGTTTTGCCAGTACTGACGCCAGTGCGGGAAACGCCGGTGAAAGGCATAACCCAACGGGATAAAAATAACGGCGCACAGAATAATCAGTTGCACAATGTCGTTAAGATTCAACATGCTTATTCTCCCGTATGCCAGTCGTCAGCGTGAAGGCCACCGGTTGACGACGCTCCTGAGGGCGGTCAGCCGCGCTGGCGGCCTGGCGTGGCGCAGCCGTTGAGGTTGCCGCAGGCAACGGAATATTGGCGTTGTGCGCCAGCCGTTTGATTTCTGAAATAATATCCACGTCCTGGTGCCACACCACCCGGTTACTGAAGGCTTCATCCACCGGCAGACGAAAAATGAATTTCAGTGCGGTATCCAGATCGTTAATCCGGCAGGTGGAGAGGAACAGCACCAGCCGGCCTTGCACCACGGTCATCACGTCGCCGAAGCGCCGTAAAAAACACAGGGTCATCGCCTGTTCGGCGCGCAATCCGGGTACCGGACGTAGCGCGACCATCACGCCTTTGCCGTCTTCCGGCAGCAGCGTGTTGCCCATCAGCGAAATCACCGCCTGACTAAAATCGTCCGGCCGCATGTAACCCTTCAGTTGCAGCGGGCGCAGCCCGGCCAGCAGGGCATCGATATCTGCCGGAACGTGGCGGGAGAAGCGTTGCCCCTGGATCCCCTCAAGCATGGTCAAAAAACGCGATAACGGTGCCACGTGCGGCACAATCAGATTGGCGCCGCAGGCCAACAGCAGACGTTCGTCGCTGTAGCGCAGGCTGGCGCTCATCTCGCGTACGACAATTTTCAGGCCGTTGCCGCGTTGACGGCGCAGGCTGTGAATTTGATGCGCCAGCGCATCGATTTCGTCGCTCTGGTACAGGGCAAAAATCAGCGTTGCCGAGAGCGTCAACATGCCGTGTTGCGCCAGTTGCGCATTGGTTTCCAGCAGTTGCCAGTTGGCCGAGAGCGGTGGCGCACCTTCAAGAATGCTCCGTTGGGCCAGATAACGCCCTTCATCGCTGCGGATGGAGGTCGGAGAAGGTTTGTTGCTGTCGTCGTCACCCTGCCAGCCGTGCTCGCCGGTATATAACGTCAGCAGCTGGTTGGCGTTGATGCCGTTTTCGGTGCTCCACCAGTTAACCAGATACTGTGCGCTGTCCTGCTGCCACTGCAGGCTGGCCAACCCGTTAAGGATCCGGTGTTGGGTACTGAGTTGTCCTTTGAGTTTATTCACGCCGCCGCCGTGGCTGAGGATCAGCAGCGTACAGCCTTGTCGGCGCAGCCAGGCCACGGTGGCGCGGGTCCAGTCACGCAGCTCTTCGCGGGTGAAGGTCTGCCATAAACTGGCGTGGGCCAACAGAATCAATAGGCGATTTTGCGGTTTTAGGGCGCGCATCAGATCGTCGCCCAAGTGCAGCAGCGCCGCTTTTTTCTCGGGTAACTGGTACAGCGGGATTTTTTTCAATGCGGGCGAGGCCAGTTCCGCCAGCAACCCGTCGGGTTTTTCGCCGCTGCAAATCAACGCCACCTGGCTGGTCGCAGCCTGGGCAGCTAAAGTTTGCTGGCAGAGCTGGTTGGCATCGGTCTGACGGTCGACATTCACCCAATACAACCCCGGGGCTTGCATGACAGACAGTTCTTCCCAAATCTGCCGAACACCTAATGAGAAAGATTGCGCCATAGGATATTTTTCTACTTTCGTTGAAAGTGTCGTCGCGGCCCACTGAGTATAGCTATTCGGCCATCCTGTCATTGGGAACAATAATAAAAAAAATTAAAACCCGCCATGTACTAATATTTGTTGAGAATCATCTTATTGGCTATGTATTTTTTTACCGTTGCTATAGTTATTAACATTAGCCTATTTTTTTAAGGCGGCAGAATGAATAATCAATTAACGCGCTTTCATGCGGTGGCCCCATCGGAAACTCAGGACGATTTGCTGGCGCTCAGTCAGGCATTTTCGCTGCCAAAATTAAGCTATGTCGATATCGCACGTCAGGAGCGGTTAACGCAGATGATGGCCAACTGGCCGCTGCTGGCCGAATTGGCGCAGACCACGGGGAGCCGTTAGTTTATGCCGGTGATTGCTCTGCAGGGGTTGCGAGGCGGGATGGGGACGACGTCGGTCACCGCGGCGCTCGCGTGGGCATTACAGCAACTGGGCGAGTCGGTATTGGCGATTGATTTTGCGCCGGATAACCTGCTGCGTCTGCATTTTAATACGCCATTCGAGCTGGCTCGGGGTTGGGCCCGGGCCGAGCAGGACGGCGGCGATTGGCAACAGGGCGCGATGCGCTACTGTGAAAATCTCGACTTTCTCCCCTTTGGCCAGCTCACCCTGGCGGAACGGTTGAATGTACAACAATCTTGTCGGCAGCAGCCTGCTCGCTGGCAGGACAATCTGGCGCAGCTAAACGCCGCGGCGCAGTACAACTGGATCCTGTTGGATCTGCCGGCGGATGATGCGACGCTGGCTCAGCAGGCGCTGGCGGTGGCAGATTGTGTCTTTACCCTGATTGCCCCGGACGCCAACTGCCAGGTGCGGCTGCACCAGCAAGCGCTGCCGGAAGGCTGCCGTTTCCTGATTAACCACTATTTCGCTGCCAGCCGGCTTCAGCAGGATTTACACCAGCTGTGGCTGCAAACGCTGGGCGGATTACTGCCGGTGGTGATACACCGCGATGAGGCGATGGCTGAGGCCCTGGCGGTGAAACAGCCTTTGGGAGAATATCGGCCGGAAAGCCTGGCAGCAGATGAAGTGCTGACGCTGGCAAACTGGTGTTTGATCAACCTGAAGGAGACGGCGTCATGAGCCGGGTGTTGAACCTGCTGCTGGTGCCGCCGGTCCATCAGGCGGTGCAGGCGCGTTATCGCGCTTACCGTCGTCATGGTTCTTCGGCGTTCACCGCCTTTTTCACCACGCTGCTGGTGGCGTTGGGCTGGACTTTCCTGCGTTTCGAGTCTCCCGGCTGGCAACGGCTGAGGGCCGCGCGCAGCTACTGGTTCCCGCATCTGTCTTCCAGTCGTCCGCGGCCGGCGGATGCGCTGCGCTATCTGGTGCAAGGGTTGTGGCTGCTGGTGTTCCGCACCGATCGCGAACCTGTGGCCCGCCATCGTTTCGCCGGCTGGCGGCGCTTGCAATTGCGTTACGCGCAGTGGCTGCAAACCCTTCCTCAGCGGCTGGAAAGCGCTGGGCTGGAGCAGCGTTCGGTCGAGCGCCTTGGCCGGATGAGCCAGCGTATGCGTCGCCTGCTGTTTATCATTGTCGGCGTGCTGGCGGCAATCCTCGCCATACTCTGTATTTCGCAACCGTTTGATCTGCCGGCGCAGTTTGTGTTTGTTGTGCTGCTGTGGGGCATTGCCATGGTGGTGCGCCGGGTACCGGGCCGGCTGCCGGGGCTGATGTTGATCGTGCTGTCGCTGACCGTCTCCTGCCGTTACCTGTGGTGGCGCTATACCGCCACTTTGAACTGGGACGATCCGCTTAGCCTGACCTGCGGTCTGCTGCTGCTGATAGCGGAAACCTATGCCTGGGTGGTGCTGGTGTTGGGGTATTTCCAAACCGTCTGGCCGCTGAATCGCCAACCGGTGCCGATGCCCGCCGACAGCGCGACCTGGCCGACGATCGATTTGCTGGTGCCGACCTACAACGAAGATCTGGGGGTGGTGAAGCCCACCATCTACGCCGCGCTGGGCATCGACTGGCCGAAAGAGAAGGTCAGTATTTACATCCTCGATGACGGTAACCGGCCAGAATTCAAGGCTTTCGCCGAAGAGGTGGGGGTTAAGTATATCGCCCGGCCGACTCATGAGCATGCCAAGGCCGGCAACATCAACAACGCGCTGAAACAGGCCACCGGCGAGTTTGTCGCGATTTTCGACTGCGACCACGTACCCACGCGCTCGTTCCTGCAACTGACCATGGGTTGGTTCTTCAAAGACAAAAAGCTGGCGATGCTGCAGACCCCACACCACTTCTTCTCGCCGGATCCGTTTGAACGCAACCTGGGTCGCTTTCGTCAGACGCCGAACGAAGGCACGCTGTTCTATGGCCTGGTGCAGGACGGCAACGACATGTGGGACGCGACCTTCTTCTGCGGCTCCTGCGCGATCCTGCGCCGCAGTGCGCTGGACGAAATCGGCGGTATCGCGGTGGAAACCGTCACCGAAGATGCCCATACCTCCTTGCGTTTGCATCGCCGTGGACACACCTCGGCCTATATCCGTATTCCACAGGCGGCGGGGCTGGCGACCGAGAGCCTGTCGGCGCACATTGGCCAGCGCATTCGCTGGGCGCGCGGCATGGTGCAAATCTTCCGGCTGGATAACCCGCTGTTAGGCAAGGGGCTGAAGTTGGCGCAGCGGCTATGTTATGCCAACGCCATGCTGCATTTCTTGTCCGGTATTCCCCGCCTGATCTTCCTGACCGCGCCCTTGGCTTTCCTGTTGCTGCATGCCTATATCATCTTCGCGCCGGCGTTGGCGATCGCGCTGTACGTTTTGCCGCATATGATCCACGCCAGCCTGACCAACTCGCGCATTCAGGGGAAATACCGCCACTCGTTCTGGAGCGAGATCTACGAGACGGTTTTGGCCTGGTATATCGCCCGACCCACTACGGTGGCGCTGTTCAATCCGCACAAGGGCAAATTCAACGTCACCGCCAAAGGCGGACTGGTGGAGGAAGAGCACGTCGACTGGGTGATCACCCGGCCCTATATGTTCCTGGTGATCCTGAATCTGGCCGGGCTGGTCTTCGGCGTCTGGCGGTTGGGTTACGGCCCGACCGATGAAATCATGACGGTCATCATCAGCCTGGTGTGGGTGTTGTACAACATGACCATTCTCGGCGGCGCGGTGGCGGTGGCGGTCGAGGCCAAGCAGGTGCGCCAGGCACACCGGGTAGAGATTGCCATGCCGGCCGCCATTGCCCGCGCTGATGGCCACCTGTTCCCCTGCACGCTGCGCGATTATTCCGATGGTGGGGTGGGCATCGAGATGCGTGTCGCGGATGCATTGAAAGACGGCGACAAAGTGTCGCTGCTGCTCAAGCGCGGGCAGCAGGAATACAGCTTCCCGTGCGTAGTGACGCGCGCCTTCGGTAGCAAGGTCGGGATCCGCATGGTTTCCATGACCACCCGCGAACACATTGATTTTATTCAGTGCACCTTTGCTCGCGCCGATACCTGGGCGCTGTGGCAGGACGGATTCCCTGAAGATAAACCCATCGAAAGCCTGCGCGACGTTCTGGCGCTGGGCTTCCGGGGTTACGTACGTATGGCGGATTACGCACCGCCGATGGTGCGCCGGCTGCTGGTCGGGTTCACGACGCTGATTGCGTGGGGGGTGTCATTTATCCCGCACGGCGTTGGCAGAGCTCCGGCCTTCAGCCAAAAAGAGACAGTGGTATAGGCAAACCGCCCGCTCACTCGCCTGGCCTCCAGGCTATAACATTGATGATGATACGATGACGAGAAAAATAACCTGGTTTACCGCCCTGGCCTTAGGCATCAGCACCTTGTCTCAGGCTGAAACCGCCACCGCGCCAACCGTGGCCGCACAGCCGCCGGTGAATGTGCCTGCCGATGCGTCGGTCACCACACCTATGGGGTCGGCCGCGCCGGTGGATCCGAATGCGCCGGTGCGCGACGTGCAATTACCTTTCGCCACTATTGCCCCGCCGCCGGGGACCTTTACCCTGCGCGGAACCCGACCGGATGGTCAGGTTGAATTTGGCGTGCGCAGCGATGAAGTGGTATCGCAGGCGATGCTTGATCTGGAGTTTACGCCGTCACCGTCGCTGATCCCGGTGGAATCGCACGTCAAGGTGTACCTCAACGATGAATTGATGGGGGTAACCACCCTAGCCAAAGAGCAGCTCGGCAAGCCGAATCGTATCCAAATGGCGATAGATCCTCGCTATATCACCGATTTTAACCGCGTACGGCTGGTGTTCGTCGGTCATTACCAGAACATCTGCGAAAACCCGGCCAGCACCACCTTGTGGCTGGAGGTCAGTAAATCCAGCTCGCTGAACCTGCGCTTCCAGACCCTGCCGGTGAAGAACGAGCTGTCGCATTTCCCGGAGCCGTTTTTCGACAGCCGCGACAACCGCCCACTGATCTTGCCGATGGTGTTTGCCGGCCAGCCGGATATTACCCAGCAGCGCGCGGCGGGCATTTTGGCTTCGTGGTTCGGCAGCAAAGCGCAGTGGCGCGGCCAGTCGTTCCCGACGCTGTACAACAAGTTGCCGGAACAGCACGCCATCGTCTTCGCCACCAACAAGCAGCGTCCGGACTTCCTGCGGGATTATCCGGCGGTCAACGGACCAACGGTGGAGATGATCAGCCATCCGGATAACCCGTACATCAAACTGCTGCTGGTGCAGGGGCGCGATGACAACGATTTGATCACCGCGGTGAAAGGTATCGCGCAGGGCAATATTCTGTTCCGTGGCCAAAACGTCACGGTGGACAAGGTCGAACAGCTGGCTCCGCGTCAGCCCTATGATGCGCCTAACTGGGTGCGCACCGATCGGCCGATGACCTTTGCCGAGCTGCAGCAGTATGCTGAGCAATTGCAAACCAGCGGCATCGAACCGGGCCCCATTTCGTTGACCATGAACTTGCCGCCGGACCTGTTCCTGATCCGCAGCACCGGCATCGATATGCACCTGAAATACCGCTACACCGCGCCGCGCATTCAGGACGGTTCACGGCTGAGCGTCAGCCTGAACAATCAGTTCGTCCAGGCTTATTCGCTGGTACCGGAGCACGAGCAGGGTGCCCAGTTGCTGCGCTTGCCGCTCACCCAGGGGCTGATCGACTCGGACAAAAACGTCAATATTCCGGCGCTGCGTCTGGGGGCGACCAACCAACTGCGTTTCGATTTTGACTACACCACGCTGCTGGCCAGTGGCGCGGAAGGACGTTGTGAAACCTACTCCTTTACCGCTAACCATGCGGTGATCGATGGCGCCTCGACCATTGATTTCTCCGGTTACCGCCACTTTATGGCGATGCCGGACCTGCGGGCCTTCGCCAATGCCGGTTTCCCCTTCAGTCGGCTGGCCGATCTGTCGCAAACCCTGGTGCTGGTGAACAAGCAGCCACAGCCGCCGCAGGTCAGCGCCTTGCTGAACGCGATGGGCATCATCGGCGCGCAGACCGGTTACCCGGCGTTGGCGATGACGCTGAGTGACGACTGGTCGCAGGCCAAGGATCGGGATGCCGATATTTTGATGATCGGCACCATCCCCCCGGAGCTGAAGGACGACAAAAAGATCAGCCTGCTGGTGGATGCCACCCAGAGCTGGGTCAAACAACCAACGCGGCAGTTGCCGTTGCCGACCATGGACGTGCTGGCAGAAGACACCAAGCCGGACAGCAAAACCACCATCAGCTCAGAAGGCGCGATGTCGGCGATTATCGGCGTGCAGTCGCCGTTTAACGATCAGCGCAGCATCGTGGCGTTGCTGGCCGACAGCCCGCGTGGCTATGACCTGTTGAACACCGCGCTGCTGGACAGCGGCAAGCGTGCGGCGGTGTTTGGGTCGGTTGCGGTGATCCGTGAGTCGGGCGTGAACAGCCTGAGGGTGGGCGACGTTTATTATGTTGGCCATCTGCCATGGTGGGAACGTATCTGGCACGCGCTGTCGACGCACCCGGTATGGCTGGCGGTGATCGCCGTGGTGGTAGTGGTGGTGCTGGCGCTGATGTTGTGGCGTGGCCTGAAGGCCTTCAGCCGCCGTCGCCTGTCACCTGAAGACCGGGATTGATGACCATGCCTGCGCGGTTGAAGCGTCTGACCTTCGGCATGCTGCTGCTGTGCTCGTTCAGCGCGGCCGCAGCCTGTGAATGGCCGGCCTGGCAACAGTACAAACAGTTTTATATCAGCGAGCAGGGGCGGGTGATCGACCCGAGCAGTCCTGAGCGTATCACCACCTCGGAAGGTCAGAGTTACGGTTTATTCTTCGCCCTGGTGGCGAACGATCGGCCGGCATTCGACCTGTTGCTGGAATGGACGGAAAACAACCTGGCGGCGGGCGACCTCAGTGCGCATTTGCCCGCCTGGCTGTGGGGCGAAAACGAGAAGAAACAGTGGACGGTGCTGGACAGCAATTCGGCATCCGATGCCGACCTGTGGATTGCCTACAATCTGCTGGAAGCCGGCCGGCTGTGGAAAAGTCGCCGTTATCAAACCCTTGGCACGTTACTGCTGCAGCGTATTGCCCGCGAAGAAGTGGCGGAGATCCCGGGGCTGGGGTTGATGCTGTTACCGGGCAAAGTCGGCTTCGTGGCGGAAGATCGCTGGCGCCTCAATCCGAGCTATTTACCCCCGCAACTGCTGGCACGTTTTGCCGTGCTGAATGGCCCATGGCGGAAGATGCAGCAAACCAACCAGCGGTTGTGGTTGGAAACCGCGCCGCACGGCTTTTCGCCGGACTGGGTGGTGTGGCAGGTCGGCAAAGGCTGGCAGCCGGATACCGTCAAACCGAACATTGGCAGCTATGACGCCATCCGGGTTTATTTGTGGGCGGGCATGCTGGCGGATGACGACGAGCATAAGGCGGCGTTGCTCAAGCAATTGCAACCTATGGCGCAGCTAACGGCTCAGCAAGGCGTGCCGCCGGAGAAAACCGACACTGCCAGCGGTAAAACCCACGGCGATGGCCCGGTGGGTTTCTCGGCGTCGATGTTGCCGATGTTGGCGCACGAGCCAGGGGCCTTGCAGGCGCAGCGCCAACGCATCAAGCAAAACCCGCCTGGCGATCGGGCCTATTTCAGCGCCTCGCTGACGCTGTTCGGCCAGGGATGGGATCAACAACGTTATCGTTTTAATCGGCAGGGTGAACTTCAACCCTCCTGGGGCGGCCAATGCGTAACTTCCGAATAAACTGGCTGGGCCTGGTGCCTTTAAGCCTGGCGATGCTGCCGCAGGCGCAAGGGGCGGAAACCGTTGCGCCGGAGCAGTGGCTGCTGGAGCAGGTGCGTGTTGGTGAGGCCGGCAACAAAGATGAGCTGGTGCGGCAGTCGCTCTATCGGCTTGAGCTGATGGATCCGAATAACCCGGAGGTAATTTCCGCGCGTATGCGTCTGGCATTGCGTCAGGGCAATTTGGCGTTGGCGCAGCAGCAGTTGGATAAGCTGAAACAGATTGCGCCGCAGTCAAACAGCTATCGACAGGCAGAAATGAACATGCTGCTTACCCAGCCGGAAACCCGTCAAAAGCTGCAGCAGGCGAGGCTGATGGCGACCGCCGGGCGTTTGCCGGAGGCGAAGGCGCAGTATGACGAGCTGTTCCACGGCGATCCGCCGACGTTGGAGCTGGCGGTGGAATACTGGCGTCTGGTCGCCCGGTTGCCGGGCCAGGAAGCCGCGGCGCTGAAACAGTTACAGAGGCTGGATCAGCAATACTCCGGCAACGTGCCGCTGCGCATGTCGTTGGCACGGATGCTGTTTAGCCAGGATCGCGATGCGCAGGCCTATGATCTTTTGCAGAAAGTGGCTGCCGATCCTGCCGGGCGCGGGGATGCCGCCGATCTGTGGCTGGAGAAAGTCAAAGCGATGCCGGTCAGTCCGCAGAGCGTTGCTGCCCTTAACCGTTTTCTTGGCGTTTTTGAAACCGGCGATCAGGCGGTCAGCGCCCGGCAAGAACTGGCCCGGCAGCAGGCACTGCTTGCCGATCCTGTCTACCTGGCGCGGGTGCGCGGGCTGGCGCAGGTCGACAAGGGCGGCAGCCGCGCCGCCATTCCAGAGTTGAAAAAAGCGTTGGCGGCTTCACCCAACGACGCCGAGGTGCTGGGGGCGCTGGGGCAGGCCTATTCCCGCGTCGGTAATCGCCCACAGGCGTTGAGCCTGTTTCGTCAGGCCTTGCAGGCCGATAAAAGCGGTTACGGCAGCAGTAAATGGCAGAGCCTGATCAAGAGCAACAGCTACTGGCTGGCGGTTGACGAGGGCGATAAGGCCCTGAAAGCCGGCAATTTGGAGCTGGCCCAGCAAAAATACCAACAGGCGCGACAGATAGACAACAGTGACAGCAGTGCGGTAATTGGCTTGGGCGACGTTGCGGTGGCGCGTAAAGATGATGCTGCCGCCGAACGTTTCTACCAGCAGGCGCTGCGCTTGGATCCAGGCAGCGGCAGCGCGGTACGCGGTCTGGTGAATATCTATCAGCGTCAGTCTCCGGAAAAGGCGCTGGCCTATCTCAACAGCCTGCCACGCAGCCAGCAAAATAAATTGCGCAGCACGCTGGAAGGTTTGCAGCTAGACATGCTCAAGCAGCAGGCTGACCAGCTTGCAGAGCAAAAACAGTGGCATCAGGCGGCAGAGAAATATCGCCTCGCCCAACAGAAGGATCCTGACGATGTGTGGCTGACGTATCATTATGCTCAGACTCTGCGTCAGGCCGGGCAACCGGAGCAGGCGGACGCCCTGTTCAGTCGACTGGCGCAAAAACAGCGTGGCAACCCGCAACTGACGTATGCCTACGCACTGTATCTTTCCGGCAGCGATCGCGATCAGCAGGCGCTGGCGCAGTTGAATACCTTGCCTGCCGCGCAGTGGAACGACAATATGCGCGAACTGGCACAACGGCTGAAGATGCAGGCGACGCTGGAACATGCCGATCGGCTGCGTGCGGCGGGTGATGAGGCCGGGGCGGTGGCTTATCTGCGCCGGCAGCCGGCGGATACCCGCATCGATCTCCAGTTGGCCGACTGGGCGCTGGCGCGCGGTGAATATGATGCCGCACTAGCGGATTATCAGCGCGTGCGGACGCGTGAGCCGAACAATCCAGACGCGCGATTGGGTGAAATAGAAGCCTATGTGGCGCAGGGCAAGCTGAGTGAGGCGCGTCAGCGATTGCAAACCGCCGCGCCGGACCCAAGCGAATCAGACAACAGCGAACGGCGGGTGGCCAATGCCTGGTATGCCGTCGGCGAACCCCAAAAAGCGACCGAGATCTTTACCCGGCTAAAAATCGCGGCGCAGCAAGCGCCGGCAAGCCAGGCGAAGGCACTGATTTACCGCGATGCGGCGCGGCTTGAACGCGATCGGCAGCAGCCGGCACTGGCACAACAGGATTATAAACAGGCGATGGTCGCCAGCGGCATTACGCCGAGCGTGCCGCAGGATAATGACAGTTATACCTATCTGACGCGCAACAACCCGACAGATGACTGGCTGAAACGAGGCATTCGTTCGGACGCGGCGGATTTGTACCGCCAGCAAGACGTCAACGTCACCCTCGATCACGATTACTGGGGCTCCAGCGGCACCGGCGGCATCTCCGATTACAAAGCGCACGACACCATGTTGCAGGTGGATATGCCGTTGTATGACGGGCGGGCTTTTTTCCGTTCCGATACCGTGCAGTTGAATGCCGGCAGCTTTTCCAGCGACGGCAGTGGTAAATATTACGAAACCTTCGGCACCTGTAATACTCAAGGGTGCAGCGGCGATGAGCGTCAGAAAACCACCGGCACCAGCGTGGCGGTCGGTTGGAAAAACGATCGCTGGGCGGGGGATATCGGCACCACGCCAATGGGCTTTGAGGTGGTCGACTGGGTCGGCGGGCTGGCCTACAGCAACGACTGGAACCACATTGGCTGGACGTTGGCGGCTTCGCGGCGCCCCATCTCCAGTTCGTTGCTGGCGTTCGGCGGCACCAGGGATCCAAACACCGGTACCACCTGGGGCGGCGTGCGTGCGACCGGGGTCAGCCTTAGCGCCAGTTACGATCGTGGCGATGCGCATGGCGTCTGGGCCGACCTCAGCGCACATCAGTTAACTGGCAAAAACGTTGAGGATAACCAGCGTGAGCGCTTTATGGCCGGTTATTACTACAAGTTGATCAATGAAGATAACCGCCGTGTCACCGTCGGGCTGAACACCATGCTGTGGCACTACCAGAAGGATTTGAGCGGTTATTCTCTCGGTCAGGGGGGCTATTACAGTCCACAGCAATATATGTCGCTGGCGGTGCCGGTCAATTATCGCCAGCGCACCGAAAACTGGTCCTGGGAGTTGGGCGGATCGGTGTCGTTGTCCCATTCAAAAACCAACAGCCAACGGCGTTACCCACTGCAGGGGCTGATCCCGGATTCGCTGCCCGACAAGTTTGCCGTCGAGGACGGCAGCTCTTCTTCCGGCGTCGGTTATACCCTGCGGGCGCTGGTTGAGCGTCGCCTCAGTTCGCACTGGACGCTTGGTGCCGGCATCGACATCCAGCAGGCAAAAGACTATACACCGAGCCACGCTTTGATTTATCTGCGCTATTCGTTGGCCGGTTGGCAGGGTGACCTGGATTTACCGCCGCAACCACTGACGCCGTACGCCGACTTCAAGTAACCCAACAGAGGGAGATTCGGAGTGTCGACACAGGGTAGTTTTGCTACCCTGTGTTTATTCCCATTAGGAAAAGACTGAAACCCTGGTTTTTCTCGGTTTTGCCCAGGGCATGAAGAGATAAAAACAGCCAACAATCGAGTATACTCAGACCGGTTCAAGGGATGGGTATTATTCATCCCTTTTTTATTTCAGCCCGAATTAGCGGAGAGCAGGTTTGCGGGTCAGGCGCTCATTAACGATTAAACAGATGGCAACGGTGTCCGGCGTGGCGCTGGTGACGATCTGTATCTTTATCGTGATCCAGTTATTTCATTTTGTGCAGCAGCGCAGGGATGACTATGCCCAGCAACTTGAGAATATCGCTCATTCGGTACGCCAGCCGCTGGCGGAAGCCGTGCTGCGCATGGACGTGCTGGAAACGAAGAAGGTGCTGAATACGCTGTTGCCGGTAGGGATCCTGACGCGCGCGGATATCGTGCTGCCGAACGAATTTCAGGCACTACACGCCAACTTCCCGCCGGAACGCCCGGTACCGACAATGATCGCCCGCCTGTTCGAGTTGCCGATCCAGATTTCCGTTCCCCTCTATTCGGTAGAGCGCGTGCCGGCCAACCCGCAGCCATTGGCTTATCTGGTGCTGCAGGCCGATTCGTTCCGCATGTATCAATTTATTCTCAGTATGCTGTCGACCATGTTGTCGACCTATTTGCTGCTGGCCTTGATTTTGTCGGTTGCTATCAGCTGGTGTATGAACCGGCTGATGGTGCACCCGCTACGCGCTATGGCCAAAGAGCTGGAAAACATTTCCCAGGAAGAAGCGCCTTATCATCAACTGATGTTGCCGGCGTTGCACCAGGACGATGAACTGGGGCTGCTGGTGCGCAACTACAACCGCAATCAGCAGCGGCTGGCCAAGGCCTATGCCGAACTGAGCCGCATGAGCACTCGCCATCCGGTCACCGAGTTGCCCAATCAGGCGCTGTTCACCGCGCTGCTGGAACAACACATTGCTTCCAGCCTGCGGCCCGAGCGTTTCAATCTGCTGGTTATCGGCATTGAAACGCTGCATGAGGCCTCTGGCGTGCTCAACCCGACGATGCGTGAAGCGCTGTTGTTGACGCTGGCGAAGAAATTGCGTGAATGCATTGATGAAAACGGCGTGCTGGCGCAGTTAAGCAATACCGAATTCGCCATTCTGGCCAAAGGCGTTGAACGGCCGTTCCATGCCATGCAGTTGGCCCGCCGTATCATGGCGCAGATCAATGCGCCGCTGAGCCTGCAGGAAATGCCGTTGCGGCCCAGCGCCAGTATCGGTATTGCCCATTACCTGAACGCAGGGGAGAGCGCGGAGCAGCTGTTGCGCAGCGCCACCTCGGCGATGATGTCGGCGCATCGCGAAGGCAAAAATCAGGTGCTGTTCTTCGAACCGAGGCTGACGGAACGCACCCAAAAGCGTCTGACGCAGGAAAGTGAGATCTTGCATGCCATTGAGCAGCGTCGTTTCACCCTGTTCCTGCAGCCGCAGATAGATATGCAGTCCAACGCGGTGATCGGCGCGGAAGCATTACTGCGTTGGCAGCAGTACGACGGCAGCTTTACCTTGCCGGCAGACGTCATTCCATTGGCTGAAGAGCTCGGGGTGATTGTGCCGCTGGGCAACTGGGTACTGGAAGAGGCTTGCCGTATCCTGGCGGATTGGCAGGCTCGGGGCATCACCCTGCCGCTGGCGGTAAACGTCTCGCCTATCCAGATGCAGCATGAGAATTTTGTCCCGCATCTGAAAAGCCTGCTGGCTCAGCATCGGATTGACCCGCGCAAGCTGCTGCTGGAAATTACCGAAACGGTGCGCATTGACGACCTCGATCGTGCGCTGGCGCTGCTGCGGGAACTGCACGATCTGGGGCTTTCCATCGCGTTGGACGATTTCGGCATGGGCTATTCCAGCCTCAATTACCTCAATCGATTGAAATGCTTGCCGATAGACTTGATTAAAATCGACAAGAGCTTTATTCAGGGGCTGCCGACGGATGACGCCATGGTGCGCATCGTCAGTTCGATCTCCGAAGTGCTGGCGCTGCCGGTGATGGCCGAAGGCGTGGAAAATGCCGAGCAACGCGACTGGCTGCTGCAGCAAGGTATCCATAGCGGTCAGGGGTTCTTGTTTGCCCGCCCGTTGCCACGGGGCGAATTTGAAGCCGAGTTCTGCCCGCCGCCAGCCTGATTTCCCGCTTGGGCCTTTTGCTACGGGTGACATTCACGTCGCCCACTGGCCTTCTGGCTTGAAATACCCCGCTTTATCTACCCCTTTTGCGTTAGTGCAAAGAAAGGGTTACATCCTTTACAGCCTTGCATTCGGGCTGGCGCGTTTCAGCTCTTAAATTCGTATCAACATGTATCTATTGGTGCAACAAATTATTTCCATGTTGTTAGGCGGGTGTTATTTTCCGCGCAAGCGATGAACAGGCGAGATAACCATAACACCGCCTGGTGCGTGTCTTCCCCCCAAAGGATGTCCATATGAAACTCACTATCTTTAAAAGCCTCTATTTTCAGGTGCTGACGGCGATTACGCTGGGTATCCTGCTTGGCCATTTCTATCCTGACATTGGCGCACAGATGAAACCTCTGGGCGATGGATTCGTTAAGCTGATTAAAATGATCATCGCTCCGGTGATCTTCTGTACCGTGGTGACCGGTATCGCGGGCATGGAAAGCATGAAGGCCGTTGGCCGTACCGGTGCGATTGCACTGCTTTATTTTGAAATCGTCAGCACCATTGCGCTGCTGATAGGTTTGCTGATCGTCAACCTGGTACAGCCGGGCGCCGGGATGAACATCGATCCGGGTACGCTGGATGCCAAAGCGGTGGCGGTCTACGCCGAACAGGCTCAGCAGCAGGGCATCATTCCGTTCTTGCTGGATATCATTCCGGGTAGCGTTATTGGCGCCTTCGCCAGCGGTAACATCTTGCAGGTGTTGCTGTTTGCCGTGCTGTTCGGCTTCGCTCTGCACCGCCTGGGTGAGAAAGGTCAGTTAATTTTCAATGTGATCGACAGCTTCTCCCGCGTGATTTTCGGCATCATCAATATGATTATGCGTCTGGCACCGTTGGGGGCTTTCGGGGCGATGGCATTCACCATCGGTAAATATGGCGTGGGCACGCTGCTGCAACTTGGCCAGTTGATCGCCTGCTTCTACATCACCTGCGTTCTGTTCGTGGTGGTGGTGCTGGGCTCCATTGCTCGCGCCAACGGCTTCAGCATTTTCAAATTCGTTCGCTATATAAAAGAAGAGCTGTTGATCGTGCTCGGGACCTCTTCCTCCGAGTCGGTGCTGCCGCGCATGCTCGACAAAATGGAGAAACTGGGGTGTAAGAAATCGGTGGTGGGCCTGGTTATTCCTACCGGCTACTCCTTTAACCTGGACGGCACCTCGATTTACCTGACCATGGCGGCGGTGTTTATCGCGCAGGCGACCAACACCCATATGGATATCGTGCATCAGGTGACGTTGCTGGTGGTGCTGTTGCTGTCCTCGAAAGGGGCCGCGGGGGTGACCGGCAGCGGCTTTATCGTGCTGGCTGCGACCATTTCCGCCGTGGGCCACCTGCCGCTGGCCGGTCTGGCGCTGATTCTGGGTATTGACCGCTTCATGTCTGAAGCCCGCGCCCTGACCAACCTGGTCGGTAATGGCGTGGCTACGGTAGTGGTGGCCAAATGGTGTAAACAGCTGGACGAAAAACAGCTGCAAGACACCCTGTCCAACAAGCCGGGTGCAGGTGCCGACAAAACGCTGCCTTCAGCCTGATTTAATCCTCAAATCACCGGTTGCAGCCGCAGCCGGTGACGTTTTATCCCCCCGCGTAATGATTTCTTGCATTAAAAAACCGGTTATCCATTATTTTTCACCCCAATGAGTGACATCCGCAAAGGCGCGCGGTCTAACTCGATGGTACACTTTCTGCTTTCCGCCCCACCGTGAAACTCAGGGCGTTTTTATAGGCTGTGCGTCATGGCCTAATATTCCGGCGAATGGAATATCCGCATTTGCATAAAGAAATTGGATAGTCATTAAGTAGGGGTTCACATGCAGGGCACCAGAATTCATCTCATAGTAGGTGGGCTGCTGTTGGCTGCAGCCAACAGCAGCGTGCAGGCCGAAGCACTGCAACCCGATCCTGCCTGGCAGCAGGGGGCACTGGCCAACGGGTTTTCATGGCAGATACTGGATACACCGCAGCGGCCGAGTGACCGCGTAGAGCTGCGGTTGATGATCAATACCGGCTCGCTGGTCGAGTCCTCACAGCAGATCGGCTTTGCCCATCTGCTGCCGCGCCTGTCTTTAGCGCGCAGCGAAAGCTTTACGCCGCCGCAGTTGCGTTCACTGTGGCAGCAGAGCGTGGATCCGGAGCGGCCTCTGCCGCCGGCCATCAGCTCTTATGATTTCACCCTGTATAATCTCAGTTTGCCGAATAACCGCCCAGACTTGCTGAAAGAAGCGCTGGCGTGGCTTTCCGACACCACCGGCAAACTGGCGATCGACGAGCATACCGTGCATGCGGTAATAAACTCCAATGTCGATCCGGTGGGCACTTTCCCGCCGAACCCGAAAGAGGCCTGGTGGCGATATCGCCTGAAAGGCTCGACGCTGTTGGCGCACGATCCGGCCCAGCCACCGAAGCGGCCGGTGAATGTCGATCAACTGAAAAAATTCTACCAACAGTGGTATACCCCGGACGCCATGACGCTGTACGTGGTGGGCAAGGTAGACAGCCGCAGCCTGGGCGAACAAATCAACAAGGCCTTCTCGCCGCTGAAAGGCAAGCGTGAAACGCCGGCCACCATGCCGACGCTGACGCCGTTGCCACCGCAGCCGGTCAGCCTGATCAGCGAGCAGGTCAAGCAGGATACGCTGTCGATCATGTGGGATGCGCCATGGCACCCGATCCGCGATTCGCAGAATTTGAGCCGCTACTGGCGTGGTGATATGGCCCGCGAGGCGCTGTTCTGGCATCTCCAGCAGGTACTGGAAAAGAGCGACCAGAAAAACCTGCATCTGGGCTTTGATTGCCGCGTGCAATACCAACGTGCCCAATGCGCTATTCATCTCGACACGCCGAATAACAACCTGAACAACAGCCTGGGCTTTATTGCTCGTGAGCTGGCAAACGTGCGTAACAATGGGTTGTCGCAGGATGAGTTTAATGCCCTGCTGGCGCAGAAAACCGATCAGCTGAGCAAGCTGTTCGCAACCTATGCCCGTACCGATACCGACGTGCTGATGAGCCAACGCCTGCGTTCACAGCAGAGCGGCGTCGTGGATATCGCACCGGAGCAGTATCAGAAACTGCGCCAGGAGTTCCTGAGTGGATTGACGCTGGAAGCGCTGAATCAGGAGCTGAAACTGCAGCTTTCTCAGGATGCGACGCTGGTGTTGATGCAGCCGAAGGGCGAACCGGAAATGAGCATGAAGCAGTTACAGGAAACCTATAACGGCATTATGTCTCCGGCTCCGGCCGTGGTGTCGGAGGAGGTCAAACCGGCCGATACCGCCCCGGCACCGGAAACCAGCGCACAATAACGGCTGAGGGGGCGTTTGCCCCCTCACTCAGTTGCGGTACAGCACCTTGATGATGTGGTAGCCGAACTGGGTTTTCACCGGGCCGTAGGGCTTCAGCAGCGGAATGCTGAACACCGCTTTATCGAAGGCCGCCACCATGGTGCCCTTGTTGAATTCGCCAAGCGAGCCGCCGTTGCGCTTTGACGGGCACGTTGAGTATTTGCGCGCCAGCGTGTCGAAACTGACGCCGCGTTTAAGCTTGGCCAGCAGTTCTTCAGCCAGTTTTTCGTTATCTACCAGAATGTGCAGGGCGCACGCCGTCTTTGCCATGGTATTGCCTTTGTCGATACAGAAATTGCGCTGATTATACCCGTTAAATCTCATCGGCGCTTTCTGCTACAATCCTCTCCCACGTTATAAAGTCGAGCAATAAAGCGCCATGCGATTAAACCCCAGCCAACAACAAGCCGTCGAATTCGTTACCGGGCCCTGCCTGGTGCTGGCCGGTGCCGGTTCCGGCAAGACGCGCGTCATCACCAACAAGATTGCTCACCTGATCCATAACTGTGGCTATCAGGCGCGGCACATCGCCGCCGTGACCTTTACCAATAAGGCCGCGCGCGAGATGAAAGAACGTGTGGCGCAAACCATGGGGCGCAAAGAGGCGCGCGGGCTGATGATTTCTACGTTCCACACCCTGGGGCTGGAAATCATCAAGCGGGAATATGCCGCGCTGGAGATGAAATCCAACTTCTCGCTGTTCGACGATCAGGACCAGTTGGCGCTGTTGAAAGAGCTGACTGAAAAATGGCTGGAGAATGACAAAACGCTGGTGGCGCAGCTGATTTCCACCATCTCCAATTGGAAGAATGATCTGGTCGATCCCAAGAAGGCGATGGAGCTGGTGCGCTCTGAGCGCGACAAGCTGTTCGCGCATTGCTACGGCCTGTATCACGCGCATATGCGAGCCTGTAACGTACTGGATTTCGACGATTTAATTCTGTTGCCGACCCTGCTGCTACAACGCAATGAAGAGGTGCGCGAGCGTTGGCAGAACCGTATTCGCTACCTGCTGGTGGACGAATATCAGGACACCAACACCAGTCAATACGAGCTGGTGAAATTGCTGGTGGGTAACCGCGCGCGTTTTACCGTGGTGGGTGATGACGATCAGTCTATCTACTCCTGGCGCGGCGCTCGCCCGCAGAACCTGGTGCTGTTGAAGGAAGACTTCCCGGCGCTGCAGGTGATCAAGCTGGAACAGAACTACCGTTCGAGCGAACGCATTCTGAAGGCGGCGAATATTCTGATCGCCAATAACCCACACGTGTTTGAAAAACGACTGTTTTCCGAACTGGGTTACGGCGAAGAGCTGAAGGTGGTGACCGCCAATAATGAGGATCACGAGGCCGAGCGCGTAGTGGGCGAACTGATCGCCCACCATTTCGTGAAGAAAACCAACTACGGCGATTATGCGATCCTCTACCGTGGCAACCATCAGTCGCGGTTGTTTGAAAAAATGCTGATGCAAAACCGCATCCCCTACAAAATCTCCGGCGGCACCTCGTTTTTCTCGCGGCCGGAAATCAAGGATCTGCTGGCCTACCTGCGCGTTCTGACCAATCAGGATGATGACAGCGCCTTCCTGCGCATCGTCAATACGCCAAAACGCGAGATTGGCCCGGCGACGTTGCAAAAGCTGGGTGAATGGGCAAACCAACGCAATAAAAGCCTGTTCCGTGCCAGTTTTGATCTTGGGTTGAGCCAACACCTGACCGGGCGCGGGCTGGAGTCTTTGCAACGCTTCACTCACTGGCTGGACGGTATCGCCCAACTGGCGGAGCGCGAGCCGGTGGCTGCGGTGCGTGATTTGATTCACGGGGTAGATTACGAGAGCTGGCTGTTCGAAACCTCTCCCAGCCCGAAAGCCGCCGAAATGCGCATGAAAAACGTCAATACGCTGTTCGGCTGGATGACGGAAATGCTGGAAGGCAGCGAGCTGGATGAGCCGATGACGCTGACCCAGGTGGTGACGCGCTTTACCCTGCGCGACATGATGGAACGCGGTGAAAGCGATGAAGAGCTGGATCAGGTGCAACTGATGACGCTGCACGCCTCCAAAGGGTTGGAGTTCCCCTATGTGTTTCTGGTGGGGATGGAGGAGGGGTTATTGCCACATCAGAGCAGCATTGACGAAGATAACGTCGATGAAGAGCGACGTTTGGCCTATGTAGGCATCACTCGTGCTCAAAAGGAGCTGATTTTCACGCTGTGCCGCGAGCGCCGTCAATATGGCGAACTGGTCCGCCCGGAGCCGAGCCGTTTCTTGTTGGAACTGCCGCAGGATGACCTGGCGTGGGAAAGTGAGCGCAAAGTGGTCAGCCCGCAGGAAAGGATGCAAAAAGGGCAGAGCCATCTCGCCAATATTCGCGCTCAGTTGGCCAAGGCCAAGGGCGGAAGCTAGAAGAAAGGGCGCGGTTAGCGCCCTTGTCATTTTAACGTTGCTCTTCCAGTATCAGCGGCCAGTGAACGTAGCTTTGCCAATGACTTTCCTGTTCCAGCGCTTCTGCCCGTAACGGGTGCTGCTCCAGCCAGCCTGGCGGCAGGATCACCGTCAACTCGTCATCATGATTGGCGCGCAGGCGCACCGCTGGCAGCGTGTCGTCGCGGCGACGGCTGGCAAAGATGATCGCCAGGCGCAAAATCCGACATAAACGTTGTGCCGTACGTGGCGGCAGGGCGTTTTGCTGGCTCAGCAGTGGCAGGTCAAGGGTATTGCTCTGGTTTTGCAGCAGGGTGGCTAACAGTTTTTTCTGTGCCGGGGTGAAACCGGGTAAATCCAGATGGCGGATCAGGTAGGCGGCGTGTTGCGGCGCCTGCTTGAAATCAACGCTGAGGCCGATTTCGTGGATCAGGCAGGCGCTGTGCAATAACTCGCGACATCGCGCGTCCAACTGCCATTCATTGCTCACCTGCTGCGAGAAATTGGCCGCCAGTTGGCTGACGCGTTCGGCCTGCTCGGTATCCAACAGATAACGCCGTTGCAGGTTGCGGATGGTGCGGCTGCGGATATCCTGTTCAACCGGCAGATGCAGCATGCCGTAAACCAGACCTTCGCGTAGTGCACCGCCGGCCAGCATCATGCTTTCAATGCCCAACTCCTGGAAAATCGCCAGCAGAATGGACAGCCCGCTTGGGAACACCAGGGCGCGCTCCAGCGTTAGCCCTTCGATTTCCAGCTCTTCCAGCTTGCCGCACTGAATGGCACGCTGTTTCAATTGGCGCAGTTTGGACAGGGTGATGCGTTCATCCATGCCCTGCGCCACCATGATTTCCTGCAGCGCCTGGACGGTGCCGGAAGCGCCGACGCAGATTTGCCAGCCGTGCTGACGCAGCTGTGGCGCTATCGGGCGCACCATTTCACGCGCAGCCTGTTCGGCACGCTCGAAATTTTCCTGCCCCAAATTACGATCGGTGAAGAACCGTTCCAGCCAGGTGACGCAGCCCATCGACAGGCTATACAACTGAGCGGCCTGCGCGCCGGTCCCCGTGACCAGCTCCGTGCTGCCCCCGCCGATATCGACCACCAAACGTTGGTCCGGACCGCCGGTGGTATGGGCTACACCGTGATAAATCAGGCGCGCTTCTTCCTCGCCACTGATCACCTGGATCGGACAACCGAGGATCTGCTCGGCGGTCTGCAGGAATTCATCGGCATTGGACGCCAGCCGCAGCGTGGCCGTGGCGACCACGCGGATTTGCTCGCGAGGGATGTCCTGCAGGCGTTCGGCGAACAGCTTCAGGCATTGCCATCCGCGTTGCATGGCCTCATGCGACAGAAGATTGTTCTGATCCAGTCCGGCCGCCAGACGCACTTTGCGCTTGATGCGCGCCAGGGTCTGAATACTGCCGGCCACCTCGCGCACCACCAACATGTGGAAGCTGTTGGAGCCGAGATCGATAGCGGCATAAAGTGCGCTGGAACTGAGCATTGTCTATCAGCCTGAACGTTTACGGTTGTTGCGCGGCGCACCGCCACGACGTGGCGCTGAGTTACGACGTGGACCGTTGCCGCCGCGTGGGCGAGCCAGGCGTTTCGGCGCAGGCAGGTCAGTCAGTAACGCATCGCTGTTGTACTTGCTCACCGGGATGCTGTGGCCGGTATAGGTTTCGATCGCCGGCAGGTTGAGCGCGTACTCTTCGCAGGCCAGGCTGATGGAATGGCCACTTTCGCCAGCACGGCCGGTACGACCGATACGGTGGACGTAGTCTTCGCAGTCGTCAGGCAAGTCGTAGTTGAATACGTGCGTCACCAACGGGATATGCAGACCGCGAGCGGCGACGTCGGTGGCGACCAGGATATCCAGGTTGCCTTTGGTGAAATCGTCCAGAATGCGCAGGCGTTTTTTCTGCGCCACATCGCCGGTCAACAGGCCTACGCGGTGACCATCGGCGGCCAGGTGGCCCCAGACGTCTTCACAGCGGTGCTTGGTGTTGGCGAAGATGATGCAGCGGTCTGGCCACTCTTCTTCGATCAACGTCTGCAGCAGACGCATCTTTTCTTCGTTAGAAGGGTAGAACAGTTCTTCTTTAATGCGGTGGCCGGTTTTTTGTTCCGGTTCCACTTCGACATATTCAGCGTTGTTCATCTGCTCGAAAGCCAGTTCGCGTACGCGATAGGACAGAGTGGCAGAGAACAGCATGTTCAGGCGTTGATCGACCGCAGGCATGCGGCGGAACAACCAGCGAATGTCTTTGATAAAGCCCAGATCGTACATACGGTCGGCTTCATCCAGCACCACGACCTGGATTGCGCCCAGATCGATATAGTTCTGTTTGGCGTAATCGATCAAACGACCGGTAGTACCGACCAGGATATCCACGCCGCTTTCCAGCACTTTCAGCTGTTTGTCGTAGCCGTCGCCGCCATACGCCAGGCCAAGTTTCAGGCCGGTGGATTGGGACAGGGCTTCCGCGTCGGAGTGGATCTGTACCGCCAGTTCACGCGTTGGCGCCATGATCAAGGCGCGCGGCTGGTTGGTCTGGCGATCCTGTTTCGCCGGGTGAGAAAGCAAATAGTGAAAAGTAGACGCTAAAAATGCCAACGTCTTTCCGGTACCGGTTTGCGCCTGACCTGCAACGTCACGCCCGGAGAGCGTGAGCGGCAATGCTAACGCCTGGATAGGCGTGCAATGTTGAAACCCTTTCTTTTCAAGGGCTTCAAGGACTAACGGGTGCAGGGCGAAGTCGGAAAACTTCTGTTCGGTCAAGTGTGTTTTGCTCATAGTGTGGTAGAATATCAGCTAACTATTGCTTTACGAAAGCGTATCCGGTGAAATAAAGTCACCTTAGGTTGGTTAATGCTACACCAACAAGGTAGACACAATCCTTTGGAGTAGAACATGAGCGATAAAATTATTCACCTGACTGACGGCAGCTTCGAAAACGACGTGCTGAAAGCTGAAGGGCCAATCCTGGTCGATTTCTGGGCTGAATGGTGTGGACCGTGCAAGATGATTGCTCCGATTCTGGATGAGATTGCCGAGGAGTTCGACGGCAAGCTGACCATCACCAAGCTGAATATCGACCAAAACCCGGCAACCGCACCTAAGTACGGTATCCGTGGTATCCCTACGCTGTTGCTGTTCAAGAACGGTGAAGTGGCTGCGACCAAGGTTGGTGCGCTGTCCAAAGGCCAGCTCAAAGATTTCCTTAACGCGAATCTGTAATCGGGCGGGATGCCCTATGCCCAAGGGGTCTGACGTCGCGGTCAAAAAGCCGCGAAGTGAGAGACTGCGGGGATATACAGGCGTCTAGCGGGGATGTTCAATTCACCGCTAGACGCCTGCCAAGAAGCGTGTTAAGTTTAACCATACTGCATATAGAACTTGCCCGAAGTTTTAAATCTAAAGAGTCTAAATCTAAAGCTTTACTCTGTGTTGAACCGCTGGCGTTGAAAGAAAAAATGAACTCAGCCCGTGTTTTAACAATCAAACGGTTTTGCAAAATCAATTTAAGGTACCTTCGATCTTAAACCGTCAATGCGCGCGTCCTCTGTAAGCCATTTCTTACCGTGACGGCTCAGCGCCCGGCGATCGAACGTCCAGTAAACAGGCACGAATATCCAAAGGATTTCAAGGCGTGGCCCGTCGGCAACCGAACGAATCTCTGCAGCTTAGTCCGCTAAGTGGCGGGGTAAGCAAGGAAGGCCAAGGCAACCACCAGAAAGACGAAAGATATATCCCGCTGCCATACCATTCACGATACAAGTTCGAGACATACCCCGAGTTTAAGAACCCACCACTATGAATCTTACCGAATTAAAGAATACGCCGGTTTCTGAGCTGATTACTCTCGGCGAAAATATGGGGCTGGAAAACCTGGCCCGCATGCGCAAGCAGGACATTATCTTCTCTATCCTTAAGCAGCATGCGAAAAGTGGAGAAGATATCTTCGGCGATGGCGTGTTGGAGATATTGCAGGATGGATTTGGTTTCCTCCGCTCTGGAGACAGCTCCTACCTTGCAGGCCCCGACGACATCTACGTATCCCCTAGCCAAATCCGCCGTTTTAACCTCCGTACAGGTGACTCCGTTTCCGGTAAGATTCGTCCGCCAAAAGAAGGCGAGCGCTACTTTGCCCTGTTGAAAGTTAACGAAGTTAACTACGACAAACCGGAAAACGCCCGCAGCAAGATCCTGTTCGAGAACTTAACCCCACTGCATGCCAACTCCCGTCTGCGGATGGAACGCGGTAACGGTTCAACCGAAGACCTGACGGCTCGCGTGCTGGATCTGGCTTCGCCGATTGGCCGTGGTCAGCGTGGTCTGATTGTTGCTCCGCCGAAAGCCGGTAAAACCATGCTGCTGCAGAACATTGCACAAAGCATCGCTTACAACCACCCAGACTGCGTGCTGATGGTCCTGCTGATTGACGAACGTCCGGAAGAAGTGACCGAGATGCAGCGTCTGGTGAAGGGCGAAGTTATCGCTTCTACCTTTGACGAGCCAGCTTCCCGTCACGTCCAGGTGGCAGAAATGGTGATCGAGAAGGCCAAGCGCCTGGTTGAGCACAAGAAAGACGTTATCATCTTGCTCGACTCCATCACCCGCCTGGCTCGTGCCTACAACACCGTGGTACCGGCTTCCGGTAAAGTGTTGACCGGTGGTGTGGATGCCAACGCCCTGCATCGTCCCAAGCGTTTCTTCGGTGCGGCACGTAACGTTGAGGAAGGCGGCAGCCTGACCATCATCGCTACCGCGCTGGTCGACACCGGGTCGAAAATGGATGAGGTTATCTACGAAGAGTTTAAAGGTACCGGCAACATGGAATTGCATCTGGCGCGTAAAATCGCCGAGAAGCGCGTATTCCCTGCGATCGACTACAACCGCTCTGGTACTCGTAAAGAAGAATTGCTCACCACCTCTGAAGAACTGCAAAAAATGTGGATCCTACGTAAAATTATTCACCCAATGGGCGAAATTGACGCGATGGAATTCCTCATTAATAAGTTGGCCATGACCAAAACCAACGATGAATTCTTCGATATGATGAAGCGCTCATAAATGACGATGCGCTCATAATTGAGTAAAAAATTCAGAGAACGCCACGCCTAGTCGTGGCGTTTTTTGCTTTTGGCAGATACGATAAGTAACAGAAATGGAAACGTAAGTTATTTTCATGGCTTACTGAGAATTCATCTTATTTGCGGTCGACGTTTCGTCGTTAGCACATTGTTACTGTTTAAACGGCAGGCAGAAGCGTTGGAATAAGAATGAATGGCTGTTGTCATAGGAAATGACTGAAAGGTAGCGGGGCCCGATGGCGTGACCTGTCGCCCGTGTTAAGCTGCCTTATCTTCTACAGAGATCTTGTTAACTGTGAACTTACTCACTATGAGTACTGAAATTCTATTTGTTTTCCTGTTTTCCTTGGCTTTTCTCTTTGTTGCTCGTAAAGCAGCAAAACGTATTGGTCTGGTTGATAAACCTAATTACCGCAAACGTCATCAGGGGTTGATCCCACTTGTCGGGGGTATTTCTGTTTACGCCGGGCTGTGCTTTGCTTTCCTGATCTCTGACCAAACGATTGCGCACGGAAAACTCTACCTCGCCTGTGCGGGGCTATTAGTGTTTGTTGGCGCTCTCGACGATCGTTTCGACATCAGCGTTAAAATTCGCGCGCTGGTTCAGGCATTGGTCGGCATTGCGATGATGGTGTTCGCCGGGCTCTACCTGCGCAGTTTTGGTCATGTGCTGGGCGACTGGGAAATGCAACTGGGGCCGTTCGGCTATCTGGTCACGCTGTTTGCCGTTTGGGCAGCCATCAACGCCTTTAACATGGTAGACGGCATCGACGGCCTGCTGGGCGGGCTCTCGTGTGTTTCTTTCGGTGCGCTGGGCGTGTTGTTGTACCTGAGCGGCCACTCCGACTTGGCTTTCTGGTGCTTCGCGATGATTGCCGCTATCGTTCCTTATATCCTGCTTAACCTCGGCATTCTTGGCCGACGTTACAAGGTGTTTATGGGGGATGCGGGCAGTACGCTGATCGGTTTCACCGCCATTTGGCTGCTGTTGCAGAGTTCACAGGGTAAAGCCCATTCCATCAATCCTGTTACCGCCCTGTGGATTATCGCTATTCCGTTGATGGACATGATTGCGATCATGTATCGTCGCTTACGCAAAGGGATGAGCCCCTTCTCCCCAGACCGTCAACACATTCACCATCTGATTATGCGCGCTGGCTTTACGCCGCGGCAGGCTTTCGTGCTGATTACCCTGGCGGCGGCGCTGCTGGCGGCCATTGGCGTGCTCGGCGAACGTCTTACTTTTATCCCTGAATGGGTAATGTTGGCATTATTCTTGCTTGCCTTCTTCTTGTACGGTTACTGCATTAAGCGCGCCTGGCGTGTTGCACGTTACATTAAGCGTATCAAACGGCGCCTGCGGCGTTCGAACGACAATAAGCAAGAATCCTAACCAGAGGCTTTTGGGCAGTGATGAATCCAGAAACAACGTCTGACAAGACTATCCCGGCAGTGGATAACGAACTCGATATTCGCGGCCTGTGCTGTACCCTGTGGCGCGGTAAGTCATGGATTATCGGTATTGCGGCGCTGTTCGCCGTGGTGGCGCTGGTGGTGTCCTACCTGGTGAAACAGGAGTGGAGTGCGGCGGCGATTACCGATCGGCCCACGGTGAATGCGTTGGGGGGGTATTATTCCCAGCAACAGTTCCTGCGTAATCTGGATGTGCGTACTCTGCCGGCGGCGGCTAGCGAGCAACCGGGCATCGCTGACGAAGCCTATAATGAATTTATTATGCAGTTGGCGGCTTACGATACGCGCCGAGATTTCTGGCTGCAGAGCGATTATTACAAACAGCGCCAGGAAGGCGACGCAGGCGCCGATGCGGCCTTGCTCGACGAGCTGATTAACAATATCCAGTTTACGCCGCGCGACGACAAAAAAGTGCCGAACGACGGAGTGAAACTGACGGCGGAAACGGCGGTAGATGCCAATCGCCTGCTGCGTCAGTACGTGGCGTTTGCCAGCCACCGCGCGGCTCAGCATTTAAACGAAGAGATCCAGGGCGCCTGGGCGGCCCGGACTACGTCGATGAAAGCACAGGTTAAGCGCCAGGAAGCGGTGGCAGAGGCCGTGTACAAGCGTGAGCTGAACACCATCCAACAGGCGTTAAAAATTGCCGAGACGCAGGGTATCAGCCGGACTCAGACCGATACCCCGGCAGAACAACTGCCAGACTCTGATTTGTTCCTGCTGGGCAAACCTATGCTGCAGGCGCGTCTGGAAGGATTGCAGGCATCGGGCCCAACCTTTGATTTGGACTACGACCAAAATCGCGCGATGCTGGCGACCCTGAACGTGGGCCCAACGTTGGACGAGAAGTTTCAGACTTACCGCTATTTGCGGACCCCGGAAGAGCCGGTAAAACGTGACAGTCCACGGCGGGTATTCTGGTTGATCACGTGGGGCGCGATGGGCGCTTTGGTTGGCGCAGGTGTTGCCCTGGTGCGTCGGCCGCGTAAATAAAAATAATATAATAATTCGCTGATGGGCGTGTGAGCGCCCAATTCGCAGGTACGCCTGCGGTTAACCGACCAAAAGAGATTCGCTGTGAAAGTGTTGACTGTTTTCGGCACCAGGCCTGAAGCCATCAAAATGGCACCGCTGGTACATGCCCTGGCTCAGGATGAAGCCTTTGAATCAAGAGTCTGCGTGACGGCACAGCATCGTGAGATGTTGGATCAGGTATTGCGGTTATTTGAGATAGTGCCTGATTACGATCTGAACATCATGAAACCAGGCCAGGGATTGAGTGAGATCACCTGCCGCATCCTTGAAGGCCTGGAAGGCGTTCTTGAGGAATTCAAACCGGATGTGGTGCTGGTTCACGGCGATACCACCACCACGCTGGCGACCAGCCTGGCGGCATTTTATCAGCGTATCCCGGTAGGGCATGTAGAGGCGGGCCTGCGTACCGGCGACCTTTACTCCCCGTGGCCGGAAGAGGCTAACCGCAAGCTGACCGGCCACCTGGCGATGTACCATTTTGCCCCGACGGAAAACTCGCGGCAGAACCTGTTGCGCGAGCTGTTGCCGGACGATCATATCTTCGTCACTGGCAACACGGTGATTGACGCGTTGTTCTGGGTACGCGATCGGGTGATGGGTGATGCGGCCTTGCATGACAGCCTGGCTCAACGCTACCCGTTCCTGGATGCCGACAAAAAGTTGATTCTGGTAACTGGCCATCGACGTGAAAGTTTTGGCGGCGGGTTCGAACGAATTTGCAGCGCGCTGGCAGAAATTGCCCGCACTCATCCCGATGTGCAGGTGGTGTATCCGGTACACCTCAACCCCAACGTCAGCGAGCCGGTCAACCGCATTCTGAAAGGGATTGATAACATCGTCCTGATCGACCCGCAGGATTATTTACCTTTTGTCTATCTGATGGCTAAGTCATATATGATCCTGACCGACTCTGGCGGTATTCAGGAGGAGGCTCCGTCATTGGGTAAGCCGGTGCTGGTGATGCGTGACACCACCGAGCGGCCGGAGGCGGTAGATTCGGGCACGGTGCGGCTGGTGGGGACCGATGTGGCAAAAATTGTTGATGCGGTTAACCGGTTGCTGACGGACGAAAACGAATATCACGCCATGAGCCGGGCGCATAACCCTTACGGTGACGGGCATGCCTGCCAGCGTATTCTGGAAGCTTTGAAGAATCATCAGGTGACACTATGAGTTTTAACACTATTTCGGTTATCGGCCTGGGTTATATCGGTCTGCCAACGGCGGCGGCGTTTGCCTCCCGCAAGAAAAAAGTGGTGGGCGTAGATGTTAACCAACATGCGGTGGATACCATTAACCGTGGCGCGATCCATATCGTTGAACCCGATCTGGATAAAGTGGTGAAAGACGCGGTCGACGGCGGTTATCTGCAGGCGGTGACCAAACCTCTGGCAGCGGATGCTTTCCTGATTGCGGTACCGACGCCGTTTAAAGGCGACCATGAGCCGGATCTGGCGTATGTCGAAGCCGCGGCCAAATCTTTGGCTCCTGTGCTGAAAAAAGGCGATCTGGTGATCCTGGAGTCCACCTCGCCAGTGGGCGCTACCGAACAGATGGCTCAGTGGCTGGCCGAAGCGCGTAGCGATCTCAGTTTCCCGCAGCAGGCCGGTGAAGCCGCTGATGTGAACATTGCATATTGTCCGGAGCGCGTGCTGCCGGGGCAGGTGATGGTTGAGCTGATTCAAAACGACCGTGTGATTGGCGGTATGACGCCAAAATGCTCGGAGCGTGCCAGCGAGCTGTACAAGATTTTCCTCGAGGGCGAGTGTGTGATTACCAATTCACGCACCGCTGAGATGTGCAAGCTGACCGAAAACAGCTTCCGCGATGTGAATATCGCCTTTGCCAATGAGCTGTCGTTGATTTGTGCCGATCAGGGCATCAATGTCTGGGAGCTTATCCGTCTGGCGAATCGCCATCCGCGGGTCAATATTTTGCAGCCTGGCCCCGGCGTAGGCGGCCACTGCATTGCGGTCGACCCTTGGTTTATCGTCTCGCAGAATCCGCAGCAGGCGCGTTTGATTCATACCGCGCGCCTGGTGAATGACGGAAAACCGCTGTGGGTGGTTGATCGCGTGAAAGCTGCGGTGGCTGACTGTCTGGCGGCTACCGACAAGCGCGCATCGGAAGTGAAAATTGCCTGCTTCGGCCTGGCTTTCAAGCCGAATATCGATGACCTGCGCGAAAGTCCGGCGGTGGAAGTGGCGCATTTGATTGCCGATTGGCATGTGGGTGAAACCCTGGTGGTTGAGCCGAACGTCGAGCAACTGCCGAAATCACTGGCGGGCCATGTGACGCTGAAAGCGATGGCCGACGCGTTGCAGCAGGCAGATGTGATCGTGATGTTGGTCGATCATAAGCAGTTCAAGGCAATTAGGCCGGAAGAAATAAAACAAACGTGGGTTGTGGATACCAAAGGAGTATGGCGTTGAAACGTATTTTAGTCACTGGGGGCGCCGGTTTCATCGGCTCTGCGGTCGTCAGACATATTATTGAAGACACGCAGGACAGCGTGGTGGTAGTGGATAAGCTGACTTACGCGGGCAACCTGGAGTCGCTAGCGGTGGTTGCCGATAGCGAACGCTATTCCTTCGAACAGGTGGATATCTGCGATCGCACGGCATTGGATCGGGTGTTTGCCCAGTATCAGCCGGACGTGGTCATGCACCTGGCGGCGGAAAGTCACGTCGACCGTTCGATAGATGGCCCGGCGGCCTTTATCGAAACCAACGTGGTGGGCACTTACGTCATGCTGGAGGCGGCCCGTCATTACTGGCAGCCGCTGGAGGCGGAGAAGAAGCAGAGCTTCCGTTTCCACCACATCTCCACCGACGAAGTGTATGGCGACTTGCACGGCACGGACGATCTGTTCACCGAAACCACACCTTATTCGCCAAGCAGCCCGTATTCGGCCTCCAAGGCTTCCAGCGACCATCTGGTCCGTGCCTGGCTGCGTACCTATGGCTTGCCGACGCTGGTCACCAACTGCTCCAATAACTACGGCCCGTATCACTTCCCGGAAAAACTGATCCCGCTGGTGATCCTCAATGCCGTTGCCGGCAAACCTTTGCCGGTGTATGGCAACGGTGCGCAGGTGCGTGACTGGCTGTATGTCGAAGACCATGCGCGCGCGTTATATCAGGTGGTTACCGAAGGTGTAGTGGGTGAAACCTACAATATCGGTGGTCACAATGAGCGCAAGAATATCGAAGTTGTGCATACCATTTGCGATCTGCTGGAAGAGTTGGCGCCGAACAAACCACAGGGCGTGGCGAAATACCGCGATCTGATCACTTACGTCAAGGATCGCCCGGGCCATGATATGCGCTACGCGATCGACGCCGGCAAAATTGACCGGGAACTGGGCTGGCACCCACAAGAAACCTTTGAAAGCGGCATTCGCAAAACGGTTTCCTGGTACCTGAACAATGAAACCTGGTGGCGTCGCGTTCAGGATGGTTCCTATACCGGTGAACGTTTAGGTTTATCCGACTAAGTTTAGCCCGGATCGCCTGAGTGGCGGCCCTGTGGGTTTTTTGGAGTGAGTATGAAAGGTATTATTCTGGCAGGGGGGTCCGGCACGCGTCTGCACCCTATCACCCGTGGCGTATCCAAGCAGTTGCTGCCGATCTACGACAAGCCGATGATTTATTACCCAATGTCGGTGCTGATGCTGGCGGGTATCCGTGACATTTTGATTATTTCCACACCGGAAGATTTGCCTTCGTTCCAGCGTCTGTTAGGCAATGGCGATCAGTTCGGCGTGAATCTCAGCTATGCCGAGCAACCTAAGCCGGAAGGGCTGGCGCAGGCATTCCTGATCGGTGAAGAGTTCATCAATGGCGACTCCTGTTGTCTGGTGTTAGGGGATAACATCTTCTTCGGCCAATCTTTCAGCCCAAAACTGAAAACCGTAGCGGCGCGCACTGAAGGCGCAACAGTATTCGGCTACCAGGTGATGGATCCTGAGCGTTTCGGCGTAGTGGAGTTTGATGATAATTTCCGTGCGCTGTCGATCGAGGAAAAACCGAAAAAGCCAAAATCTGACTGGGCGGTGACCGGTTTGTATTTCTACGACAAGCAGGTGGTGGAGTTTGCCAAGCAGGTGAAGCCTTCAGAACGCGGCGAACTGGAAATTACCAGCATTAACCAGATGTATCTGGAGCGTGGTGAGTTGACCGTTGAATTGCTGGGCCGCGGTTTCGCCTGGCTGGACACCGGCACCCACGACAGCCTGCTGGAAGCCAGCAGCTTCGTGCAGACGGTGGAAAAACGCCAGGGCTTTAAAATTGCCTGCCTGGAAGAGATCGCCTGGCGCAACGGTTGGCTGGATGATAAAGATCTGAAACGTGCTGCCGGTGCCCTTTCCAAAACCGGTTACGGCAAGTATCTGTTGGATTTGCTGCATGCGCGCCCACGCCACTATTGAGCCTTTAGCCTGGGAAACTGAGTTTTTCGCTCTTAGCAGCGCCAAGCTTAACTTTTCCGCTACGGCCCCGGCGTTGACCGAGGCCGATTTGGCCCCCTATGCCTTGGTGCAAGCTAAAATTCCGGCACACCAAACCGCCTGGGCGGATGGCTTGTCGGTGCTCGGTTTCCAACTGGTTGAGGCTGAAGTCGATCTTGCGCTGAATATCGGCACGGAATGTGCGTCGTCGCAGAGTGCGCCAGCGCTGGCGATTCGCCCGGCAATGCCGGAGGATATTCCGGTATTGCGTGCGGCAGCGGCCAATGTGTTCACCGCCAGCCGTTTTCGGGCCCCTTGGTACGACGTTCAGGATAGCGGGCGCTTCTATGCCGCCTGGATCGAAAAAGCGGTACTGGGAACCTTCGATCACCAATGCCTGTTGGCACTGGACCAGGCCGGTCAGCCGGAGGGTTTTGTCAGCCTGCGCGATATCGGCAATCAGGAGATGAGAATCGGTCTGCTGGCGGCCTTCCCCGGCGCGTCAGGCAAAGGGATTGGTGCGCGGCTAATGGCGGCGGCCATTGCAGAGTGTCAGCAACGGTCGCAGCAGCGTCTGCGGGTGGCGACCCAACTCGGCAATATCGCCGCACTACGGCTCTATCAACGACAGGGTGCTGTTATTGAAAGCACCTCGTATTGGTTATACAGAGGTAAACATGATCCCATTTAACGCTCCACCGGTTGTTGGCACTGAACTTGACTATATGCAGGCTGCGATGGGCAGTGGCAAGCTGTGCGGGGATGGTGGTTTTACTCGCCGTTGCCAGCAGTGGATGGAACAGCGTTTTGGCAGCCCGAAGGTGCTGTTGACACCGTCTTGCACCGCGTCGCTGGAGATGGCGGCGATCCTGCTGGATATCCAGCCGGGCGATGAAGTGATCATGCCGAGCTTCACCTTTGTTTCAACCGCCAATGCCTTCGTGCTGCGCGGCGCCACCGTGGTGTTTGTCGACCTACGTCCGGACACCATGAACATCGATGAAACTAAAATCGAAGCGGCCATCACCGAAAAGACGCGAGCCATCGTGCCGGTGCATTACGCCGGGGTGGCCTGTGAGATGGACACCATCATGGCGCTGGCGAAAAAATATAACCTGTACGTGGTGGAAGACGCCGCACAGGGGGTGATGGCTACCTACAAGGGCAAAGCGCTCGGTACCATCGGTCATATTGGTTGCTTTAGCTTCCATGAAACCAAAAACTACACCGCAGGCGGTGAGGGCGGCGCTACGCTGATCAACGATCCGGCGCTGATCGACCGGGCGGAAGTCATTCGTGAGAAAGGCACCAACCGTAGCCAGTTCTTCCGCGGTCAGGTGGATAAATATACCTGGCGCGATATCGGCTCCAGCTATCTGATGTCAGATTTGCAGGCCGCTTATTTGTGGGGCCAACTGGAAGCGGCCGATCGCATCAATCAGCGCCGCCTGGCGCTGTGGCAAAAGTATTACGACAGTTTCCTACCGCTGGCTAAAGCTGGACGCATCGCGCTGCCGACTATCCCGACAGACTGCGTGCACAATGCACACATGTTCTATATCAAACTGCGTGATATTGAAGACCGCACGGCGTTTATCGATTATCTGAAAGAAGCCGAAATCATGGCGGTGTTCCATTACATCCCGCTGCACGATTGCCCGGCGGGCGATCGCTTTGGCCGTTTTGCCGGCGAAGACCGCTTCACCAGCCAGGAAAGTGCGCGTCTGGTGCGTCTACCGTTGTTCTACAATATGTCTGATGTCACTCAGCGTACGGTGATCAATACCATTCTTAACTTCTGCGCCTGATATGTCGCTGGCAAAAGCATCGATTTGGACCGCCGGTTCCACGCTGATCAAGATTGGCGTGGGGCTGTTGGTGGTGAAACTGCTGGCGGTGGCCTTTGGCCCCAGCGGGGTTGGGCAGGCGGGCAACTTCCGTCAGTTGATTACCGTGCTGGGCGTGCTGTCCGGCGCCGGGATTTTTAACGGCATCACCAAATACGTTGCCGAATACCATCAGGATCCGCAGCGGTTGCGGCTGGCTGTCGGGACGGCGTCAAGCATCGTGCTGGGCTTCTCCACGCTGCTGGCGCTGGTGTTTCTGTTCGCGGCGGAGCCTATCAGTATCGGGTTGTTCGGCCATGCTGACTATGTCGGCGTGGTGCGGGCGGTAGCCTTTATTCAGATGGGCATCGCCTACGCCAACCTGTTTATGGCGGTGCTGAAAGGCTATCGCGATGCGATGGGCAACGCGCTGGCGGTGATTGGCGGCAGCCTGATTGGCGTGGTGGCCTACTACCTGTGCTTTAAGCTGGGCGGCTACGAAGGCGCGCTGGCGGGTTTGGCACTGGTGCCGGCCTTGGTGGTGTTGCCCGCAGGTTTCATCCTGTGGCGGCGTAAAACCTTGCCGCTGCGCTATTTGGCATTGGCCTGGGACAAGGCGTTAGCCAGCCATCTTGGCAAGTTCACCATCATGGCATTGATCACATCAGTGACGCTGCCGGTGGCCTATGTGATGATGCGTAACCTGCTGGCCAGCCATTACAGTTGGGATGAGGTCGGGATTTGGCAGGGCGTCAGCAGCATTTCCGACGCTTACCTGCAGTTTATCACCGCCTCATTTACCGTTTATCTGCTGCCTACGCTGTCGCGGCTGAAGGAAAAAAGCGCCATCTCTCAAGAGATTGTGCGCTCGTTAAAATTTGTACTGCCTGCGGTAGCGGCGGCGAGTTTCACGGTCTGGTTGCTGCGCGACTTCGCCATCTGGTTGCTGTTCACGGACAAGTTCGTCGCGATGCGCGATCTGTTTGCCTGGCAACTGGTGGGGGACGTCCTGAAAGTGGGCGCCTATGTGTTCGGCTATCTGGTGATTGCCAAGGCGTCGCTGCGTTTTTATATCCTGACCGAAGTCAGTCAGTTCCTGCTGTTAACGCTGTTCTCGCATTGGTTGATACCGCTGCATGGCGCGCTGGGAGCGGCACAGGCCTACATGGCAACCTACATCGTGTACTTCACGCTCTGTAGCTGCGTATTTATTCTTTATCGTAGACGAGTATGACTACACTGATTCACGTATTGGGATCTGACATCCCGCATCATAATCAGACGGTGCTGCGTTTCTTCAACGATGTGTTGGCGAAGCGCCTGCCGTCCGAACAGACGCGTCATTTTATGGTAGCCGCCAAAGATGCCGCCGCGTTAGGGGCGTTTCCCGAACTGAACCTCGAATGCCATCCGGACAAGAAAAGTCTGGCGATGGCGGTTATTGCCCGTGCTCAGGCCGATCGCAATCAGCGTTTCTTCCTGCACGGCCAGTTCAACCCTACGCTGTGGCTGGCGTTGCTGAGCGGTAAAATCAAGGCCGATCAGGTGAGCTGGCATATCTGGGGCGCTGACTTGTATGAAAACGCCACCAGCTGGAAATTCCGCCTGTTCTATTTGCTGCGCCGTATTGCGCAGGGCAGAGTGAGACACGTGTTCGCGACCCGCGGTGATATTATTCATTACCAGCAACGACACGCGCGCGTGCCGGCCTCTCTGTTGTATTTCCCGACGCGGATGGATCCGGCGCTAACCGGCATTGAGGTAGAGAAAAACCTGGCCGGGCCGATGACCATTCTGGTGGGGAATTCCGGCGATCGCACCAACCGGCACGTTGAGGCGCTGAAAGCGATTCATCAGCAGTTTGGTGCAGACGTTCGCGTGATCCTGCCGATGGGCTACCCGGCCAATAACGACGCCTACATTGAACAGGTGCGCAGCGCCGGGCTAGAGCTGTTCAGCGCCAGGAACCTGCAGGTGCTGACGCAGCAGGTGGCGTTTGACGATTACCTGAATATTCTGCGCGAGTGCGATCTCGGTTACTTTATTTTTAACCGCCAGCAGGGCATAGGCACGCTGTGCCTTCTGATCCAGTTTGGCGTGCCCTTTGTGCTGAGCCGACAGAACCCGTTCTGGCAGGATCTGGCGGAGCAACATCTGCCGGTGCTGTTCTATGGCGATTCGCTGGATGAGGCGGTGGTGCGTGAAGCGCAACGCCAACTGGCATCCGTCGATAAACAGGCCATCGCTTTCTTCAATCCTAACTACGTTGATGGCTGGCAGCAGGCATTAACCCTGGCGGCAGGGGACAACGTATGACGCTGGCGCAATTTGGCGGGTTGTTTATCGTTTATCTGGTGAGCGTGCTGTTTATTCTGACGCTGGCTTACCAGGAGTTCAGGCGCGTCCGATTCAATTTTAACGTCTTCTTTACGCTACTGTATCTGCTGACGTTTTACTTCGGTTTCCCGTTGACCTGTCTGCTGGTGTTTCAGTTTGACGTCGAGGTGGTACCGGTAGAGTTTTTACTCTATGCGATCCTCTCCGCTACTGCGTTTTATGCGATTTATTACGTCAGCTATAAAACCCGGCTGCGAAAGCGCAGCGTGCAACCGCGTAAGCCGGTCTTCACCATGAACCGGGTGGAAACCCATCTGACCTGGATGCTGCTGGCGCTGGTGGCGATGGCGACCGTCGGCATTTTCTTCATGCAAAACGGTTTCCTGCTGTTCAAACTCAACTCTTACAGCCAAATTTTCTCCAGCGATGTCTCCGGGGTGGCGCTCAAGCGGTTCTTCTATTTCTTCATCCCGGCGATGCTGGTGGTGTATTTCCTGAAGCAAGATCTGCGCGCCTGGTTCTTTTTCCTGGCGGCGACGGTGGCCTTTGGCATCCTGACTTACGTGATCGTCGGCGGTACCCGCGCCAATATCATAATTGCCTTCTCGCTGTTTCTGTTTATCGGCATCGTGCGCGGCTGGATCTCGTTGTGGATGCTGGTGGCCGCCGGAGTGTTCGGTATCGTCGGCATGTTCTGGCTGGCGTTAAAGCGCTACAGCCTGGACGTCAGCGGCCCCGAAGCGTTTTATACTTTCCTTTATCTGACGCGCGATACCTTCTCGCCATGGGAAAACCTGGCGTTGTTGCTGCAAAACTACGACAAGATAGATTTCCAGGGCCTGGCACCGATAGTGCGCGATTTCTACGTGTTCATTCCGACCTGGCTGTGGCCGGGACGACCGGACACGGTGCTCAATAGTGCCAACTATTTCACCTGGGAAGTGCTGAATAACCATTCCGGCCTGGCGATTTCGCCAACGCTTATCGGCTCACTGGTGGTGATGGGCGGCGCGGTGTTTATTCCCGTTGGCGCGGTGCTGGTCGGGATGATCATCAAGTGGTTCGACTGGCTGTATGAGATGGGCAAAAGCGAACCTAACCGCTATAAGGCCTCGATATTGCAAAGTTTCTGTTTCGGTGCGGTATTCAACATCATCGTGTTGGCGCGAGAAGGGGTGGATTCCTTTGTCTCGCGGGTGGTGTTCTTCTGCCTTATTTTTGGCGCCTGCCTGCTGATGGCCAAGTTGTTGTACTGGCTGTTTGACACTGCCGGGTTAATTAAGGCACGAGTGCGGCGTACGCGTACGTTGGCATCGCCGCCATCATCCGTACGGGTCGACGGCCTTCTGTAAGGGTAATAATAACGATGGAAGCAAAGATTTCGGTTCCCCAATATCAGCTGCGTGGTTTCAGCCTGTGGGGATTTCGCGATATGGCGCAATGCCTGGATTTTCTATTTGATGGCGGCCGGGTAAAGCAGGGCACGCTGGTCGCGATGAATGCCGAAAAGATCCTCAAGGCGGAAGAAGATACGGCGCTGCACGCCTTGCTGGATGAAGCCGAATACAAGTATGCGGACGGGATCAGCATGGTACGTTCGATCCGCCGTAAATATCCGGGGGCAGAAGTATCGCGCGTCGCAGGAGCCGATCTGTGGGAAGCGTTGATGCAGCGCGCCGGGCGCGAGGGGACGCCGGTATTCCTGATTGGCGGCAAACCCTCGGTGCTGGCGGAAACAGAACAGAAGCTGCGTAGCCAGTGGAATGTAAACCTGGTGGGCAGTCAGGACGGCTATTTCAAGCCCGAACAGCGGGATGCGCTGTTCGAACGCATTCGCGGCAGCGGTGCCGCCATAGTGACGGTGGCCATGGGATCGCCGAAACAGGAAATCCTGATGCGCGACTGCCGTAAAGTGCATCCGCAGGCGCTCTATATGGGCGTAGGCGGCACCTACGACGTGTTCACCGGGCACGTAAAGCGTGCGCCAAAGATTTGGCAGAGCCTCGGTCTGGAGTGGCTGTATCGGCTGCTAAGCCAACCGAGCCGTCTGGGGCGCCAACTGAAGCTGCTGAAGTTTGTCGGCTACTATTACCGCGGCAAGATGTGATCTTTGCGTTGGGGCGGGGGATCCCGCCCTGATGCGACAAATTGTTCAAATAACCTGCTTTGTGGCGTATTCGTCAGCACTCCTATAACCTCAGCCCATAAACTCGCCTGTATTTATTCCATAAAGTTTTAAATTGCGGTTTGCTTATAGCGGCAAAATGCGAAACGATACCGCCCGGAAATTATCCCCGAGCGTTGGCGCAAAACGTGATAGCGCTTAACGACGTTTTTCTCGCCGTAAGATCGTCCCATCACCAGCTGATGTCCGCCAACGCGGCGGGAGAGGTTTTACGCTATTTTCATTAAAACAATAACGACCGGTAACGGCCGGCATGCAAACACAATCAAAAAAATAATATTGAGGATTTATGGCACACAAAGAAAAACCGCAAGGCCTACACCGGGGGCTGGAAGCCCGGCATATCGAGCTGATTGCTTTGGGGGGCACCATCGGGGTTGGCCTGTTTATGGGCTCGGCCAGTACGCTGAAGTGGGCGGGGCCGTCGGTGTTGCTGGCTTATATCATTGCCGGCCTGTTCGTGTTCTTCATTATGCGTTCGATGGGCGAGATGCTGTTCCTTGAACCGGTCGCGGGCTCCTTTGCCGTTTATGCCCATAAATACATGAATCCCTATTTTGGCTACCTGACCGCCTGGGGCTATTGGTTTATGTGGATTGCCGTGGGCATCTCGGAAATCACCGCCGTCGGGGTCTACGTGCAGTATTGGTTCCCGGAAATGCCGCAGTGGATACCGGCGTTGATCGCCGTGGCGATGGTAGCGCTGGCCAACCTGGCCGCCGTGCGCCTGTACGGCGAGCTGGAGTTCTGGTTTGCCATGATCAAGGTCACCACCATTATTGTGATGATTTTGGTGGGGCTGGGGGTGATCTTCTTTGGCTTCGGGAATGGAGGGCAGCCGATTGGCTTTGCCAACCTGACCGAGCATGGCGGTTTCTTTGCCGGCGGTTGGAAGGGCTTCCTGTTCGCGCTCTGTATTGTTGTGGCGTCCTATCAGGGCGTTGAGCTGGTCGGTATTACCGCCGGTGAAGCCAAGAACCCGCAGGTGACACTGAAGCGTGCAATTAACAATATCCTGTGGCGCATCCTGATCTTCTACGTAGGCGCTATCTTTGTCATCGTCACCATTTTCCCCTGGAACGGCATCGGCACCGCAGGCAGCCCCTTCGTGCTGACCTTTGCCAAAATCGGCATCGTCGCTGCTGCCGGCATCATTAACTTTGTGGTGTTGACCGCCGCGCTTTCAGGTTGTAACAGCGGGATGTACAGCGGCGGTCGTATGCTGTACGCGCTGGCCAAAAACCGGCAGTTGCCTGCGTCGTTGACCAAACTGTCTGCCAACGGCGTGCCGGTTAACTGTATTGCCGTGACCATTGCCTGCCTGTTGGTCGGTTCCGGATTGAATTACCTCATTCCCAATCCACAGGCGGTCTTCGTTTATGTCTATAGCGCCAGCGTGTTGCCGGGCATGGTGCCGTGGTTCGTGGTGCTGATTAGCCAACTGTATTTCCGTCGCGCCCATAAAGAAGCGATTAAAACCCACAGCTTTAAGTCGATTATGTTCCCCTATGTGAACTATCTGACCATCGCTTTCTTGGTCTGCGTGCTGATCGGCATGGGAATTAACCCGGATACGCGAATTTCTTTGCTGGTCGGGGCGATTTTCTTAGCGGCAGTCAGCCTGTGCTACTTTGCTTTCGGGATGCACAAGAAACATCATCCGGCTGAAAAACGGACAGAAACACAGCAATAACCGGTGAAAAGGGGCTGCGGATAGCGCTTTCCTGCGCGGGAGTGAGCAAAGCGTAATCAAACACAACATTTCTGCGAAAAAGCACTAGACAGGATTGTGTTAAATCCGTAGTATCCCCTCCCGCAACGGCGCTATGCGCCCGTAGCTCAGCTGGATAGAGCGCTGCCCTCCGGAGGCAGAGGTCTCAGGTTCGAATCCTGTCGGGCGCACCATTAAGTTTGTGTGCAAGAGCTGCGGTGGTAGTATTACCGCGTGAAGTAGTGAAGAAGTAATGGTGGCTATAGCTCAGTTGGTAGAGCCCTGGATTGTGATTCCAGTTGTCGTGGGTTCGAGTCCCATTAGCCACCCCACTTCCTAAGAGAAGTGAAGAATTTTAAGCTGTTTTGTGACTGTGCGAAGGTGGCGGAATTGGTAGACGCGCTAGCTTCAGGTGTTAGTGTTCTTACGGACGTGAGGGTTCAAGTCCCTCTCTTCGCACCACACAAAATGTCTAATAAATTTAATATTTACATAGACATAAGCGATAAAATTTAGTAGTATCTGCAACAAGAAATCGGCGAGTAGCGCAGCTTGGTAGCGCAACTGGTTTGGGACCAGTGGGTCGGAGGTTCGAATCCTCTCTCGCCGACCACATTCAAGAAAAGCCCGTTCAGCAATGAACGGGCTTTTTGCTTTCTGACATTCCGCTTTTCATCCTCCTGCTCTGATTTTGCCTCTGCCCGCTATCTGTCGGATCCCGCCAGAATACTTTTGGCTCGGTGTTGGCTTCCGGCGACATTGGCATACCGAATTGTCGTCAGCTTGAGACATTTAGTATATTGATTTTTATGAATAAAAATGACTTTGGCTTAAGTCGTCGTTTTAAGGCGACATATCTGCAGACGTCAGGTGAGAACAGCAGGAAGGGACAGTGAACGGTGTGAACCTAAGTGCTGAGATTAAATTTGTTTTAATTCAGTTTATTAGATTGATTATCTGAAGGGTTGATGCATTTTTTCCAAAGTTGGCACGCCAAGTGCAATATCCATTACGTAGATGCTCATTCCACCTCTTATGTTCGCCTTAGGCTTCATAAACCCTGGGAATGACGCAGAGCCGATTTAGGGTGCCTATTGCCCACCAGAACGATGACGGCGTTGCTTGCAATGGCTGACATCACACTCCGGGCAAAACGTTGAGTGAGGCACCGCCCCTGTTGTCCTAGACCTGATTGCTTTTTTATACACTTGCCACCGCGGCAAGTGTTTTTTTTTGCCTGCGAGCGGCCGACAGGCAAAAAAAAGCGCGACACAATGCCGCGCTTCGATGGTATTGATGATGTTGTTAGGGCTCGCCGTTTTGTTTCAGCGTCAGCATCAGGCCTTCACGACGCATTTGAGCCGCTTCATCCGAGCGGTGCAGCTTCTCCAGCACGTCAGCCAACCAAGCGTAATCGTAGGCATCAGGGCGCTGTTTCAGCGCTTCCCGCAATGCATCGGCCGCCGCTTGCCATTCGCCGTGCTTCATCAGCAACTGGCCCAGGGTGCTGTTCAGCAGTGGCGTGGCGCCATGCTGCTTCACCTGTTGACGCAACGCTTTCTCCAGCTGTTGCGGGTTGCCGGACTTCAGACGCGGGATCAGCAACACCAGGCGTTCGTCATACTGACGCTTGAGGCCGTCGAGCACGATTTCTTGCGCCAGTTCATGGTCATTGCATTCGATCAGGTGCTCAACCATCGCGATTTGCAACGGCACCTCATGCCGGATTTTTCGGCTCTGATCTTTCCACCAGCGTTTCAGGCCATCGCTGCCCTCATCCGCCATCGCCTGATTCATCAGGCCAATGTAGGCCTGCTGTTGCAGCGCCTGCAGCTCAGCCTCGCTGTGCAGATTGATCTTGCTCATCGACGGCAGGATCTCCAGCAATGAGGCAAAAGCGCCGGTGCGCAGATAGGCCATTTCCGCCAGTCGCAGCACTTCCGGATGACGCGGGGCCTGATTAAGCAGGCGATCGACACCGTGGCGTGCCGCATGGTTTTCACCCTGAGCCAGTTGGATGCGCACGCGGGTGATGTCTACCGGCAACTGGTCGGTGTCGGCGGCTTCGGCGGCGCGTTCGAGATACTGATTGGTACGGAAATCGTCACCCCGTTGCTGGGCGGCCTCCGCGGCCAGCAGGTAGTTCACCACCGGTTGTTCGGCGTGATCGGCATTGCGCGTCAGCAGTTTTTCAACCTGCTTGTAATCACCTTCGGCCAGTTTGATCAGCGCGGCCTTGGTCTGCTTGCGCGCACGGCTGCGTTTGCGGCCCAGGAACCAGCCGCGAGTGCGGGCGCTGGTGCTGAAGATGCGACGCAGGATCCACTCGATCACCAGCAGCACCACAAACAGCAAGATACCCATGATCACCAGGCCGGTGACGCTGGTTTCGATATTGTAGTTATCGGTCTGAATCAGCACATAGCCCTGATGGCCGGCCAACATCGGCCCAACCACCACGCTGGCGATCAGCACCAGGAACAGAAATAGCACGCGTAACATGGCTTATTCCTCCTGATGAGCGGCAGGGGACTGGGCCATCAGATTACGCACCCGGGTCTGCATCAGTTTTTCCAGCAGCGGCTGGCTTTTCAGCTGATCCGGCACGTCCATGGTGATCGACTGCTGGCTCAGGGTATCCAACTCTTCCAGGAAAGCTTTCGTGGCCGGGTCGGTGGTATCAAAGTAGGCGCGAACCCAAGTGGAAATGGTCTCCAGCGACTGCTTATACACTTCGTTCTGATGGCGCGGGATGGCCTGTGCGGCAACCAGCAGGCGCGAACGGATATTTTCGCGCAGGTAAATGTCCTGGTTCGGAGCCAGCAGCGGCTCGGCATTGCTATCGCGACGGCGGACGGTAATAAAGTCGGCCATAAAGTTGTGCCAGCTTTTGGTCAGGTTTTGCCGCCATTCGCCGATCGAGCTCGACAGCTCGCTGCTGTCTTGATCCATCGGCGCTTCGTCGCTGTCGTTATCCGCCAGGCGCAGATTATCCACCTGATTGGACAACTGATTGGTCTTGAGAATGATGCCGTCGAAATCCACCTGAGTCAGCGTGGACAGCGTGCTGACGTCTTCGGTGATGGCGCGGCGAACCTCGAGCAGGCTCGGGTCATTCATGTCTGCCAGGCTGGCATCGGCGCTTTTCAACAGGGCGGCGGCGGTGGTGACGTCCTGATCGCTCCACAGTTTACGTCCGGCCATTTTCACCAGAAAATCGGCCTGCGCCAGCAACCAGGTTTTGGCGTCGCTGCCGGAGATAATGGCGACTTTCTCTTGCAGTTCATTGAGCTGTCGCGCCAGGGTTGCCTGTTCGCGATCGGCGGCGTCCAGCGTTTTGCCCTGTTGCTGCAACAGGCCTTCCAGCGCACTTCTTTCCTGCTGTTGGTTCTGTTTCAGCGCTTCAAGCTGTTGCTGCAAGGTTTGATTGGCGGCGATAAGCTGCTGCGCCTGCCGATGGGTGTGGTAATAGCCACCGGCGGCCAGAGCGATGACCAGCACGATCGCTATTGCGCCCAATACCGGGCCGGTATTTTTACCTTTACGCTTTTCAGCGTCTGGCTGCTGGGGGCTCTCAACCGCAGAGGTGGGTTCTTCAACCGGGGCGGATGGGGTATTTTGTTCCGTCATAGTGGCACATCCCATAGTCAGGTTTGTTGTAGCGCGCGGATCAGCGCGTCATTATCGGCATTATCAGCTACCCGAATTGTGCTCCAGCCCAATTCCTGGGCGAGGGTAGCCAGGCGTTCACTCACTACCACCAGGCGGCAACGCAACAGCCACGAAGAACGGTAGTAATCAGGAACTAAAGTATAGAGCTGTTGTAACATTTCACCGCTGGTAACCACCAGCGTATCAACACCGGCACGCTGCCAGTGGGCGCTTTGCTCGCTGCCATCATAGTGCACCGGGCTGCGTTGATAACATTCATAATAGCTGACGGCGGCGCCGCGCTCGCTCAGGGTGTTGCCGAGCAGCTCGCGTCCGCCGTTACCGCGCAGGATCAGCGCCTGTTTGCCGTCCAGCTTCTGCAGCGCCGGCAGCAGCAGCAATGTTTCACTGATCTCCTGCTCACGCGGATATTCTATCGGCAGGCTGCTGATGCGGTGCATGGCTAACGCCGTGTTGCGACCAATAGCATAATAGGCCAGCCTGGCGGGCCATGACAGCCCGACGCGGCCCATCACCGAGTTGGCGTAGCTCACCGAGTGCTGCGACAGGATGAACACCAGATCGCCATCGTTAAGCTGCTGCAAGGCCTGTGGTAATTTGGGCAGATCGCCGCCGGGGGCGAAATCGATCAGCGGAGCATGATAGGCAACCCGGCCGAGCGCGCGCAGTCGGCTTACCAGTTCTTCTCCTGACGGAGAGGGGCGGGTTACCAGGATCGTCATGCCGGGGGATTTCCCTGATAAACGTCCTGCAGAATTTCACGAGCGCCTTGCGCAAGCAGTTCTTCCGCCAGCGCCACGCCCATCTGTTCAGCCTGCGCTGCCGGACCACGGCGTTCGCCGCGCACCATTTGGCTGCCGTCTGGTGAGCCCACCAGGGCTCGCAGCCACAGGGTGTCGCCATCCAGTTCGGCATAACTGCCGATCGGTACCTGGCAACCGCCCTCCAGTCGGGTATTCATCGCCCGCTCGGCGCGTACGCGGGTTTCCGTGGCAACGTGATTGAGCGGTGCCAACAGCGCGCGGGTGGTTTCGTCGTCGAGGCGGCATTCGATACCCACTGCGCCCTGGCCGACGGCCGGCAGGCACTCTTCCGGGCTCAATGGGCTGCGGATACGCTGTTCCAACCCCAGGCGCTTAAGCCCGGCGACCGCCAAAATAATGGCGTCGTAATCACCGTTATCCAATTTTGCCAGTCGGGTACCGACATTGCCGCGCAGATCGCGCACGATCAGATCCGGGCGGCGCTCACGCAATTGGCACTGACGACGCAGGCTGGAGGTACCGACCACGCTGCCCTGCGGCAGTTGATCGAGCGAAGCGAAACGATTGGAAACAAATGCGTCGCGCGGGTCGTCGCGCTCACAAATGGTCACCAAACCCAAGCCATCGGGGAAATCTACCGGGACGTCTTTCATCGAATGCACGGCGATATCCGCGCGGCCATCCAACAACGCCAGCTCAAGTTCCTTAACAAACAGCCCTTTACCACCGACTTTCGCCAGCGGCGTATCCAGAATAATGTCGCCCCGCGTGACCATCGGCACCAGTTCGACCTGCAGGCCAGAGTGGCTGGCCATCAGGCGCTGCTGCACATAATGTGCTTGCCAGAGAGCGAGCGGGCTTTGTCGGGTGGCAATTCGAATAATTTTGTCTAACATGCTTGTTACCGTTTTTATAATTCGCCGTTCATCCTACCACTGAGTGCGAAAACTGTCAGTGCAAGAAGCCACAGGCGAAGAAAGGACAACGGAATCAACGGGACGTGTGATGTGTTTTGGGGCAGTTAACACTGCGGGTAAATCGTTTGGAGTGGCGCTACAATAATAGTGAAGCGTTACTTCCTTTACGGTCAATCAGCAAGGTGTTAAATTGATCACGTTTCCAACAATAAGTTGCCAAATATTCTTCCAACACTAACGGCGCTTATGGAATACGGGTTTTTTTCTAAACACCGGGATAATCAGGCGAGACGTCTTGTACCTCTACATCGAGACACTGAAGCAGAGACTGGATGCGATCAATCAATTACGAATCGATCGCGCCCTAGCGGCCATGAAGCCCGCGTTTCAACGGGTATACAGTCTGCTGCCTACCTTATTGCATCACCACCACCCACTGATGCCAGGTTACCTGAACGGTAACGTTCCCCATGGCGTTTGCCTCTACACGCCTGATGAAACCCAAAAAGATTACCTCAACGATTTAGAAGACAAATGGGGCAGCCCATTTGACAAAATGGCCAGCGGTGAACTGCCGATTACCGGGGTTTACTCGATGGGCAGCACCTCGTCGATCGGCCAGAGCTGCAGTTCGGATCTCGACATCTGGGTGTGTCACCAATCCTGGCTGGACAACGAAGAGCGTAACCGCCTGCAGCAAAAATGCAGCCTGCTGGAAAAATGGTCGGCGTCGATGGGGGTGGAAGTCAGCTTCTTCCTGATCGATGAAAACCGCTTCCGTCATAACGAAAGCGGCAGCCTGGGGGGCGAAGACTGCGGCTCCACCCAACATATCCTGCTGCTGGACGAATTCTACCGCACCGCGGTGCGCCTGGCCGGCAAACGTATTTTATGGAACATGGTGCCGGGCGAAGAAGAAGCGCATTACGATGAGTATGTGCTGTCGCTGTACTCGCAAGGCGCGTTAACGCCGAACGAATGGCTGGATCTCGGCGGGCTGAGCACGCTGTCGGCGGAAGAATACTTCGGCGCCAGCCTGTGGCAGCTGTACAAAAGCATCGACTCGCCTTACAAGGCGGTGCTGAAGACCCTGCTGCTGGAAGCTTATTCCTGGGAATATCCCAATACTCAGCTGTTGGCGATGGACATCAAACAGCGCCTGCATCAGGGCGAGATTGTCTGCTTTGGTCTCGACGCCTACTGTATGATGCTCGAACGCGTTACGCATTATCTGAATCAAATCAACGACACTACCCGCCTCGATCTGGTCCGCCGCTGTTTCTACCTGAAAGTCTGTGAAAAACTGTCGCGTGCCAATGCGTGCGTCGGCTGGCGCCGTGAAATCCTCAGTCAATTGGTCAGCGAATGGGGCTGGGACGAAGAGCGTCTGGCGATCCTGGATAATCGCGCCAACTGGAAAATCGAACGGGTACGTGAAGCGCACAACGAATTGTTGGATGCGATGATGCAAAGCTATCGCAACCTGATCCGCTTTGCCCGTCGCAACAACCTTAGCGTCAGCGCCAGCCCGCAGGATATCGGCGTGTTGACCCGCAAGCTGTACGCCGCGTTTGAAGCGCTGCCCGGCAAGGTGACGCTGGTGAACCCGCAGATTTCGCCGGACCTGTCAGAAGACGACTTGACCTTTATTCACGTGCCGATTGGCCGCGCCAACCGGACCGGCTGGTACCTTTATAACCAGGCACCGGCCATGGACTCGATCGTCAGCCATCAGCCGCTGGAATATAACCGCTACCTCAACAAGCTGGTGGCCTGGGCCTATTTCAACGGGCTGCTGACGCCGAAAACCCGTCTGCACATCAAGAGCGGCAACCTGTGCGATACGGCCAAACTGCAGGAACTGGTGGCCGATGTGTCGCACCACTTCCCGCTGCGGCTGGCGGCTCCCACGCCAAAAGCGCTGTACAGCCCGTGCGAAATTCGCCACCTGGCGATAATCGTCAATCTGGAAAACGATCCGACCGCCGCCTTCCGCAATCAGGTGGTGCATTTCGATTTCCGCAAGCTCGATGTATTCAGCTTTGGTCAGCAACAGCAGTGTCTGGTGGGCAGTATCGATCTGCTGTACCGCAACTCCTGGAACGAAGTGCGTACCTTGCATTTCAGCGGCGAGCAATCGGTGCTGGAAGCGTTGAAGACCATTCTCGGCAAAATGCACCAGGATGCCGCGCCGCCGGAATCGGTCGAGGTGTTCTGCTACAGTCAGCACCTGCGCGGCCTGATCCGTACCCGTATACAGCAGTTGGTGTCGGAGTGTATTGAGCTACGCCTGTCCAGCACCCGACTGGAGCCGGGCCGTTTCAAAGCGGTACGGGTTGCCGGCCAGACCTGGGGCCTGTTCTTCGAACGGTTGAGCGTGTCGGTGCAGAAGCTGGAAAACGCGGTGGAGTTCTACGGCGCCATTTCCAACAATAAATTGCACGGCCTGTCGATCAAAGTGGAAACCGATCAGGTGCATCTGCCGCCGGTGGTAGACGGTTTCGCCAGCGAGGGGATTATTCAGTTCTTCTTCGAAGACACCACGGACGACAAGGGCTTTAACATCTATATTCTGGATGAGTCTAACCGGGTTGAGGTTTATCACCATTGCGAAGGCAGCAAAGAGGAACTGGTGCGCGACGTTAGCCGTTTCTACTCGTCCTCGCACGATCGCTTCACCTACGGCTCCAGCTTTATCAACTTCAACCTACCGCAGTTCTACCAGATCGTACATCTTGATGGCCGAACTCAGGTGATCCCGTTCCGCAGCAATGTGCTGTCGAGCCTGTGCGTTCCCCTGACCGACAGCGCCGTCCAACCGCTGAAGCAACAGTTCCAGCTGCATTGATATCGTCAAGGTTCAGCAGGCTGAGCCTTGACGACGGATGCGGCCATTCTCAGGAAAACTTCACCTCTTCGCCGGCCTGCGCGCTGGCCGCTTCGCTCAGTAAGGGGTAGAAGGCGCGGTCGCTGCGATCGCACAGCCACACGCCGTCACGGTAGTTAAAGTGGTAGCCGCCGGTTTTGGTCGCCAGCCAAATCTGATGCAACGGCTCCTGGCGATTGATCACAATTTTGGTGCCATTTTCGAAGCTTAACGTCATTACGCCACCGTTAGTTTCGTAATCGATGTCCGCATCGCCGTTAAAATCGTCCAGGGTCTCTTCAATATTCAGCATCAGTTGGTCAGCCAACTGGTGAAACTCACTGTCGTTCATATTCAATTCCTATTGCTTTTCATGATCCACCTGCGATTATAGAGACCTTGGACGCATGAATTACAGGCATTAATGCAAATGAAAAAACAACTACGCTATGCGCTGATGGCAGTTCTGCTTGCCGGGCTCTCCGGCTGCGGCCTGAAAGGCCCGCTGTACTTCCCGCCAGCCGATCCGGCCAGCGCTAAGAAACCGGCTACCCAGGTTCAGACCGGAGATCAGGTACAGAAAAATCAGCAGGAACTTTCTGGCTCTCAGCAAAAACCGTCGATGAGCGACCAGTAACACCTTGTTTGCGGCGGCATGAGTCACCGCAAACCCAAGACGGATAGCGGAGTATGATATGCAGTTCTCCAAAATGCACGGTCTGGGCAACGACTTTATGGTGGTCGATGCCGTTACACAGAATGTCTATTTCTCACCCGAGCTGATCCGCCGTTTGGCCGATCGGCACTTGGGCGTTGGCTTTGACCAGCTGCTGGTGGTAGAACCGCCTTACGATCCGGAACTGGATTTCCATTACCGCATTTTTAACGCCGACGGCAGTGAAGTGGCGCAGTGCGGTAACGGCGCTCGCTGCTTTGCCCGCTTTGTACGGCTGAAAGGCTTGACCAACAAGCGCGATATTCGCGTAAGTACCCAGACCGGGCGCATGGTGTTGAGCGTGACCGACGATGATCTGGTGTGCGTGAATATGGGCGAGCCGAACTTCGATCCCCAGGCAGTGCCGTTTCGCGCAACCAAAGAAGAAAAGACGTACATCATGCGGGCAGCGGAGCATACGGTGCTGTGCGGCGTGGTATCGATGGGCAATCCACATTGTGTTTTACAGGTGGATGATGTAAAAACCGCCAAGGTGGAGTTGCTCGGGCCGGTGCTGGAAGGGCATGAGCGCTTCCCGGAACGGGCCAACATCGGTTTTATGCAAATTGTCAGTCGCGAGCACATTAAACTGCGCGTCTATGAGCGCGGTGCTGGCGAAACGCAGGCCTGCGGTAGCGGAGCCTGTGCGGCCGTGGCAGTAGGGATTCAACAGGAATTGCTGTCAGAAGAGGTGCATGTAGAACTGCCGGGCGGCAGCCTGCATATTCGCTGGAAAGGGCCGGGCAGCCCGCTGTTTATGACCGGTCCGGCAACCCATGTATATGACGGATTTATTCATCTATGAAGAGCGTTGAGGACCAGGCTGTCGCAGGCATTGAGCTTGATGACGACGCCGTGATGCAGTTTCTGCTGCAAAACCCGGATTTCTTTATGCGCAACGCACGGTTGGTGGAGCAGATGCGCGTTCCCCATCCCGTTCGCGGCACCGTATCGTTGGTCGAGTGGCATCTGGCTCGCCAGCGCAATCACATCCATCGGCTGGAAGAAGAAATCACGCTGCTGATGGAGCAGGCCAGCGCCAACGAAACGCTGTTTGCCAGCCTGCTGCATTTACAGGCCAATCTGGCCACCGCCGACAGCCTGCAGGATATGCTTAACCGCCTGCAGCGTTGGGCGCGCGGTTTCGGTTTGGCCGGCGCCAACATCCGCCTGTTTTCCGAAAGCTGGAAAATCGGCGCACCTTCCGATTTCACCCACCTTGCCCTGACGCGCTCTTCGTTTGAACCGTTGCGCATTCAGCGCCTGGGTGACCAACAGCACTTTCTCGGCAGTCTGAATGGCCCCGAACTGCTGCTGTTGCTGCCGCAGGCCAAACTGGTCGGCTCGGTAGCGCTGTCGATGCTGGGTGATGAGGGCGAGCTGGGCATGGTGATTTTCAGCAGCCGCGATACGCAACATTATCAGCAGGGTATGGGCACGGTGATGCTTAATCAACTGGCGCGCATGCTGCCGGAACTGCTGGAACGCTGGATCGAACGAGTATGACCCCGCTGGCGGCCAGCCTGCAACAGCCGGTCGATGCCTTTCTGCGCTATCTGAAGGTGGAACGCCAGCTCAGCCCCTTGACGCAGTTAAGCTATTCACGCCAATTACAGGCGCTGATGGCGCTGGCTCAGGATATGGGCATCACGGAGTGGCCGTCGCTGGACGCCGGCAAAGTCCGGATGCTGGCAGCACGCAGCAAACGCGCCGGCCTGCAGTCTTCCAGCCTCGCGTTGCGCTTGTCGGCATTACGCAGTTTTCTCGACTGGCAGGTCAGCCAGGGCATGCTGATAGCCAACCCCGCCAAAGGGATCCGCACGCCGCGCAGCGGCCGTCATCTGCCGAAAAACATCGACGTCGATGAAATGAATCAGCTGCTGGATATCGATCTCAACGATCCGCTGGCGGTGCGCGATCGCGCTATGCTTGAGGTGATGTACGGGGCAGGGCTGCGTCTTTCTGAACTGGTGGGGCTGGACTGTCGCCACGTCGATCTGGCCGCCGGTGAAATTTGGGTGTTGGGCAAGGGCAGCAAGGAACGCAAGCTGCCGGTCGGCCGCACCGCCGTGACCTGGCTGGAACACTGGCTGGCGATGCGCGATTTGTTTGGGCCGTCAGACGATGCGATGTTCCTGTCCAATCAGGGAAAACGCATCTCGACTCGCAACGTGCAAAAGCGTTTTGCCGAATGGGGCGTCAAGCAGGGCGTTAACAGCCATATCCATCCGCACAAGCTGCGCCACTCCTTTGCCACCCATATGCTGGAGTCCAGCGGCGATCTGCGAGCGGTGCAGGAACTGCTTGGCCACGCCAACCTGACCACCACCCAAATCTATACCCACCTCGACTTTCAACATCTGGCGAACGTGTACGATGCTGCGCATCCGCGCGCCAAACGGGGGAAATCCTGATGCACTTTTATCGTCCGCTACGCCCGCTGGCGGCACTGACCTTCGATCTGGACGACACGCTGTATGACAACCGTCCGGTGATCAAACAGACTGAATTGCAGTCGGTCGCTTTTTTGCAGAACTATCACCCCGGGCTGAACCACTTCCAGTCGGCGGATTTTCATCGCCTGCGCCGGGAGCTTCGCGAGCAGGATCCGGAGATTTACCACGACGTCACCCAGTGGCGCTGGCGCGCTATCCACCTGGCGCTGAGCCGCCAGGGACTGCGTGATGCCCAGGCTGCTGAGGGGGCTGATGCGGCGATGCAGAATTTTGCGCTGTGGCGCAGCCGTATCGAGGTTCCTGAAGTCACCCACGCCACGTTGAAAGCGCTGGGCGAACGCTTCCCGCTGGTGGCGATCACCAACGGCAATGCCGATCCTTCGCTGTGCGGGCTGGACGGTTACTTTCAGTTTGTGCTGCGCTCCGGGCCGGATGGCCGTGCCAAACCTTACCAGGACATGTACCAGACGGCTGCCGAGCGGTTAGGGATCGCCCCTGAGCATATACTTCACGTCGGCGATGATTTAACCACCGACGTCGCCGGCGCGTTGCGCTCCGGCCTGCAAGCCTGTTGGATCAACGACCGCCAGCGCAGCCTGATGCAGGCCGCCGATAGCCGGCTGCTGCCACATATTGAGATTTCGCAGTTGGCATCGCTGACAGCATTGTTATAATCCCTGCCAGAACTCTGTATAAATTCCCAGTGGAATCGCGTCGCTGACGCGCTTTCCCTTACCAATTAATGGTGCCTATGGACGTTTCCGATCTGCTCGACAGCCTGAATGAAAAACAACGCGAAGCCGTGGCGGCGCCACGTGGCAACCTGTTGGTATTGGCCGGCGCGGGCAGCGGTAAAACCCGGGTACTGGTGCACCGCATCGCCTGGCTGCTGTCGGTAGAGAACTGTTCGCCGTATTCGATCATGGCGGTGACGTTCACCAACAAAGCCGCGGCGGAAATGCGCCACCGTATCGAACATCTGATTGGCACCAGTCAGGGCGGCATGTGGATCGGCACCTTCCACGGGCTGGCTCACCGGTTGCTGCGCGCACACCATATGGACGCCAATCTGCCGCAGGATTTCCAGATCCTCGACAGCGACGACCAGTTCCGCCTGCTCAAACGCATCGTCAAGGCGTTGAATATCGACGAGAAACAATGGCCACCGCGTCAGGCGATGTGGTACATCAACGGCAAAAAAGATGAAGGCCTGCGCCCGCAACACGTCGAAACCTACAATAACCCGGTAGAGGCGACCTGGCTGCGTATCTACCAGGCCTATCAGGAAGCCTGCGATCGCGCGGGGCTGGTGGATTTTGCCGAGCTGTTGCTGCGCGCCCATGAGCTGTGGCTGAACAAACCGCATATCCTCAACCATTATCGCGAACGTTTTACCAACGTACTGGTGGATGAGTTTCAGGATACCAACAGCATTCAATATGCCTGGATCCGCCTGCTGGCCGGCAATAACAGCAACGTGATGATCGTGGGTGACGATGACCAGTCGATTTATGGCTGGCGCGGCGCTCAGGTGGAAAATATTCAACGTTTCCTGAAGGACTTCCCCGGTGCGCAGAGCGTCCTTCTGGAACAAAACTACCGTTCGACCAGCAATATTCTGAAGGCAGCCAACACCCTGATCGCCAACAACGGCGGGCGCATGGGGAAAAACCTGTGGACCGAGGGTGGGGATGGCGAACCTATTTCCATCTACTGCGCTTTCAACGAACTCGATGAGGCGCGCTTTGTCGTCGGCCGCATCAAAACCTGGCAGGAAAATGGCGGAGCACTGAATGACTGCGCCATCCTTTACCGCAGTAACGCCCAGTCGCGCGTGCTGGAAGAGGCGCTGCTGCAAACCGCCATGCCTTACCGCATTTACGGCGGGCAACGCTTCTTCGAACGTCAGGAAATCAAGGATGCGCTGGCCTATCTGCGGCTGATAGCCAACCGTAATGACGACGCTGCGTTTGAACGTGTGGTGAATACCCCGACGCGTGGCATTGGCGACCGGACGTTGGACGAAGTGCGTCGAACGGCGCGCGATCGCCAATTGACCCTGTGGCAGGCCACCCGCGCCCTGCTGCAAGATAAAGTGCTGGCCGGCCGTGCGGCCTCTGCGCTGCAGCGTTTTACCGAACTGGTGGATTCACTGGCGCATGAAACCGCCGATATGCCCTTGCACGTACAGACCGACCGGGTGATCCGCGACTCGGGGCTGTTCATTATGTATGAGCAGGAAAAGGGCGAGAAAGGTCAGGCGCGTATCGAAAACCTTGAGGAACTGGTGACGGCAACCCGTCAGTACAGCTATCAGGATGAAGATCAGGATCTGATGCCGCTGCAGGCATTTTTGTCGCACGCTGCGCTGGAGGCGGGCGAAGGCCAGGCCGATGCCTATCAAGATGCGGTGCAGCTGATGACTCTGCACTCGGCCAAGGGGCTTGAGTTCCCGCTGGTGTTTATCGTCGGCATGGAAGAGGGGATGTTCCCGAGCCAGATGTCGCTGGATGAAGGCGGGCGGCTGGAAGAAGAACGTCGTCTGGCCTACGTTGGCCTGACGCGCGCCATGCAGAAACTGACGCTGACCTATGCCGAAACGCGCCGTCTGTACGGCAAAGAAGTCTACCATCGGCCATCGCGTTTTATCGGCGAACTGCCGGAGGAGTGCGTGGAAGAAGTGCGGTTGCGTGCCAGCGTATCGCGACCGGTGAGCCATCGTCGTATGGGCACGCCGATCAGTGAAAACGACACCGGTTACAAACTGGGCCAGCGGGTGCGTCATCCTAAATTTGGCGAAGGTACCATCGTCAATCTGGAAGGCAGCGGCGAACACAGCCGGCTGCAAATTGCGTTTCCGGGAGAAGGCATCAAATGGCTGGTGGCAGCCTATGCCAGACTGGAAACGGTGTAGAAGGGCAGTAACGGGCAAAACCCAAAGGGGCGAATCTCTTCGCCCCAGCAGTCAGGCATAAAGCGTGCGGTTGTAACGATCGCCAATCTGCGCGGTGGCATACCAGCGCATCACAGACTCAATGCCTTCACCGCCTTCCGGTGGCGCCCAGTGCATGCAGTCCTCTTCCGAAAGCGCCTGATAAGGTCCCTGTTTTACTTCGAACACCACGCCGCCCGGATCAACCGACAGCACGGCATGCCAGGTAAACGCCGGCATCTCCAGCACTTTGGTTTCTTCGCCGAGCAGGGTGCGTTGGGTAACGACCCCTTCTTCGTTAAACTGCAGTACCACAAAGCGCCCGCGCAGCGGCGTCAGCAGCTCCCAGGTTTGCGGATGGCGGTGCGGTCGGATATAGGTGCCAGGTTCCATGGCGATTGCCAGTCGCTGCACCGGCTCGCTCAACTCGTCGTGTAACGTACGGTGCGCGCGCAGGCGAGCCACTTTAGCGGCCTGCTCACTCATGGCGGTCAGGTCGTGGGCGGTAATCTGTTTCATCGTTAAAGTCCGCAAGCTTATCGTGGCTTCATATTAGCAATATTCACCGACGCGGTCAGAGATCCCCGCGACTTTTTCGTTACCCTTTATCGCGGATTAAACTGATTTTGTCCCATTGGTTATGGCGATGAATTGTTGCGCAATTATCGGGCCTAACCGGTTGACAGACTTTTTCTTCTCGGCGTAACATGCGCGCACTATTATCAATGAGGACATACGCCTTGGACACACCCAGTAGATACTGGCTCACTGACCTGGACAACAACAGGTACAACTTCTAAGGCTATCCCATCGAGCTGATAGCCTTCGTGGTTGTCGGCGACCTCTTATGTGTCGATACGAGTCAGATCCTTCATGGTCTGAAACAAGCTGGTGATGCAACACCCCTCTGTTTCTGTGCTTCCACGCGTTGTTTACCCCTGTCACCCTAAGGGAGTTTTAGCACATGCTGAGCGCGTTTAAATTAGATAAAAGCCGCCTGTCCCGTCTGGAGTTGGATGACTCCGATGATCTCACCACCTCGCTGTGGGTTGATCTGGTTGAGCCGGAAGAAGGTGAGCGTGAACGCGTGCAAAACGAGCTGGGCCAAAGCCTGGCGACACGTCCGGAGCTGGATGATATCGAAGCCTCCGCGCGTTTCTTCGAAGACGAAGACGGCCTGCATATTCACTCCTTCTTCTACTTTGAAGATGCAGAAGATCATGCCGGTAACTCCACCGTAGCTTTCACCATCCGTGATGGCCGCCTGTATACCCTGCGTGAGCGTGAGCTGCCGGCGTTTCGCCTGTACCGCATGCGCGCCCGTAACCTGACGATGGTGGACGGCAACGCCTACGAGCTGCTGCTGGACTTGTTCGAAACCAAGATTGAGCAACTGGCGGACGAAATTGAAAACGTCTACAGCGATCTGGAAAAGCTCAGCCGGGTGATCATGGAAGGCCATCAGGGCGACGAATACGATGAAGCACTGTCGACGCTGGCCGAACTGGAAGATATCGGCTGGAAAGTGCGACTGTGTTTGATGGATACCCAGCGTGCGCTGAATTTCCTGGTGCGCAAGGCGCGGTTGCCGACCGGTCAGCTGGAGCAGGCGCGTGAAGTGCTGCGCGACATCGAATCCCTGTTGCCGCACAACGAATCGCTGTTCCAGAAGGTGAACTTCCTGATGCAGGCGGCGATGGGTTTCATCAATATCGAACAGAACCGCATCATCAAGATCTTCTCGGTGGTTTCGGTGGTGTTCCTGCCGCCGACGCTGGTGGCTTCAAGCTACGGGATGAACTTCGAGTTTATGCCGGAGCTGAAGTGGTCGTTCGGCTATCCGGGCGCCATCAGCCTGATGATCCTGGCGGGGCTGGCCCCGTACCTGTACTTCAAACGCAAGAATTGGCTGTAAGCTGACGGGCGAACCGCTGTTCGCCCGATATTTCTGTGGTTGACCAACGCTTAGCCTGCTAAATAGGGGTAGAATGCCCTTTTGGCTTATCTGTCCGTAAGGCATGCGTTTTGATGGAGAGATTTCCCCGCTTGATCCAATGGTCGCTCCTGCTGCTGGCTTCGCTGGTACTGGGGTTTGGCCTGCAAACCTTCCATATTCCTGCCGCGCTGTTGCTGGGGCCGATGATTGTCGGCGTGGCGATGGGGCTGTTGGGCGCCACGGTTCGCATCCCCGGTTACCTGTTTATCGCTGCCCAGGCAGTACTGGGTTGCATGATCGCGCAAAGTCTCTCTCCTGCTATTCTCACACCGTTAGTGGATGACTGGCCGTTGGTGCTGCTGGTGTTGATCGCTACGCTGCTGGCCAGCGGTGTCTCCGGTTGGTGCCTGGTGCGTTACAGCAGCCTGCCTGGGCCGACCGGTGCCTGGGGGGCATCGCCCGGTGGAGCATCGGCGATGGTAGCGATGGCCGGGGATTTCGGTGCCGACGTGCGGCTGGTGGCGTTTATGCAATATCTGCGGGTATTGTTTGTCGCAACGGCGGCGGCGATGGTGGCACGTATTGGGTTGGGTGATGAAGCGGGTCAGGGTAGCGCGATGCTGGAATGGTTCCCATCGCTGGATTGGCGTTTCCCGGCGACGCTGGGCGTGGCGCTTGTCGGTGCCTGGCTTGGCCCCCGGCTGCGTATTCCCTCCGGCGCGCTGTTGCTGCCGATGATCATCGGCGCGGCGCTGCATTCCAGCGGTACCCTGGCGTTGCAGGTGCCGGAATGGTTGTTGGCCCTGGCTTACACCCTGATTGGCTGGAGCGTCGGGCTGCGTTTCACCCGGCCGATATTTTTGTTGGCGCTGCGCACCTTGCCGCAAATGGTGGTCTCGATCGTCGCCCTGATGCTGTTTTGCGGTCTGCTGGCATGGATGCTGACGCGCTTCCTGCCGGTGGATTTAATGACCGCCTATCTGGCGACCAGTCCGGGCGGGTTGGATACCGTGGCGATCATCGCCGCCGGCAGCCGGGTGGACATGTCGTTCGTGATGGCGATGCAGACGCTGCGTTTGTTCACCATCTTGCTGACTGGCCCGGCGATGGCGCGATTCATCTCTAACCGCGCCGCGCCGGCCTCAACCTAGCGCTGGATCAACGCAGTTTGCGTTGGGTATAAAGCGCGTCGAGGATAAACAGCAACAGTGCCGCCCAGATAAAGCCGAAGGTCACCAGCTTGTCCTGGCCGATGGTTTCACCGTAGAAGGTGACGGCCAGCAGGAACATCAACGTGGGGCCGAGATACTGGAAGAAGCCGAGTGTCGACAGGCGCAGGCGGGTGGCTGCGGCGGTAAAGAACAGCAGCGGCACGGTGGTGACGATACCGGCGGCGACCAGCAGCAGATTTAGCGACCAAGGGTTGGCGCTCAGATGGCTGGTCGGGCTGTCGGCGAACAGAAACAGATATGCTGCGGCGACCGGCAGTAGCCACAGGGTTTCAATCAGCATGCCGGTTTGCGCGTCGATGGCGATCTTCTTGCGCAGCAGGCCGTAGAACGCGAAGCTAAATGCCAACCCCAGCCCGATAATCGGCAGCGAACCGAACTGCCACAGCTGAATCAGCACGCCGGCAAATGCCAGTGCCACCGCAATCCATTGCATGCGGCGGAAGCGCTCACCCAGGAACAGCATCCCCAACAGCACGTTCACCAGCGGGTTAATGAAATACCCCAGGCTGGCTTCCAGCATATGGTGGTTATTCACTGCCCAGATAAACAGCAGCCAGTTGCCGCCGATCAACACCGCGGTCACCGCCAGCAAGAACAGCCGTTTGCGGTCACTGCAGGCCGCACGGACCTGTGGCCAGTTACGGCCGAGCGTGATCAGCGCCAGCATGAAGAAGAATGACCAAATGACCCTGTGGGTGAGGATCTCATCCGCAGGCACCTGTTGGATCAGTTTGAAATAGGCCGGAGCTATGCCCCAAATAAAATAAGCGGCCAGGGCAAAGAAAATGCCCTGCCGCGTTTGCTGTGCGTCCATGACGTTACTCGGATGGGAAAAACGGAGATGCGGTGAGTGTACTCAAGAGCCTCACCGCATACAATCACCCGACCAGATAGGTCGCAGTGGCGCTGGCGATGTGCAGACCATCGTGGTTATGCAGTTCAACGCGGGCGACCGCGACTTTGTTGCCGCTGCGCAATACGCTGGCGGCAGCGACGAAATGTTCGCCACGGCCCGGGCGAAGATAGTCAACGCGCAGATCTATGGTGCCCATACGCGAAAGGCGGGTGGCGACTTCTTCTTCGATCAGCGGATCCAGGCGCATCAGTACGCTACCGGCGCAGGCTAACCCGGCGGCGACGTCCAGCACTGAGGCGATCACTCCGCCGTGCAGGATCTTCTGGGCCGCATTGCCGACCAGCTTGGGCTGGTTGGTGAAACTCAGCTCCACGTAGTCGTCGTCAAAGCGGCGCAGCTCGAGGCCCAGCTCGCGGTTAAACGGCATATGATAAACAAAGATTTCGCCAATTTTCTGGCGTGCGGCTTCTAGTGTGAGTGGTGTGGTAGACATAAATACCCATTCTTGTTCTGTGTCGTAGGGGAAGTTAACTGGTCAGTCCAGGTTAACTGTTTGTTGATATTATGCCTATATTTTGTTGCTTTCCAGACTAATCCAATAAATACACGCCGCGCTGCTGTAAAATCCCCTTTGTGTGTAAAATGGCCTGTTTTTATTTCAGAGTTTGTCATTTTTTGTTGGGGTGAGGAACGTTATGCGCATTTTGTCAGGGATCGTTTTGGCCACGCTGGCCGCGCCGCTGCTGGTACAGGCGGAAGAAGCCAAACAGCAGCAAATTCATGATAAACCGGCGGTACGCGGCAGCATTATTGCCAACATGCTGCAGGATCACGACAACCCATTTACGCTGTATCCGTATGAAACCAACTATGTGTTGTATACCGATACCAGCAATATCAATAAAGAAGCCATCCAGTCCTATAACTGGTCCGATAACGCCCGCAAGGACGAGGTCAAGTTCCAGCTTAGCCTGGCATTCCCACTGTGGCGCGGCATCGCCGGCGACAACTCGGTGCTGGGTGCATCTTATACTCAGCGCTCCTGGTGGCAGCTTTCCAACCACGGTGAATCATCGCCGTTTCGCGAAACCAACTACGAGCCGCAGGTGTTCCTCGGCTGGGCGACCGATTACAGCTTTGCCGGCTGGACATTGCGCGATGTGGAAGTGGGCCTCAATCACCAGTCCAACGGCCGCTCTGATCCCACATCACGCAGTTGGAACCGCGGTTACGCGCGCTTTATGGCGCAAAACGGCAACTGGCAGGTGGATCTGAAGCCCTGGTTCCGATTCTCGGAAAGCAGCAGCAGCGACGATAACCCGGACATCACCAAATACATGGGCTACTACCGCCTGAAAGTCGGTTATGCCTGGGGTGACAGCATATTCAGCGTCGATAGCCACTATAACTGGAACAGCGGCTACGGCGGCGCGGAAATGGGCTGGAGCTACCCGATCAGCAAGCACGTGCGTTTCTACACTCAGGTGTTCAGCGGTTACGGCGAATCCTTGATTGATTACAACTTCCGGCAGACACGGGTTGGCGTTGGTGTCATGCTTAACGATATTATGTAATCCGGCCGTCATACAGGCGTCGCTACGCAGCAAAAAATGGGGAAGTGTGTGTCAACCGCAGCAGTGATAAACAAAGAGTTGCTGGCAGAGCAGGTATTACGCGATACCTTCGGCTATCAGCAATTCCGACCGGGTCAACAAACGATTATCAACACGGCGATCGGCGGGCAGGATTGCCTGGTTGTCATGCCGACCGGCGGCGGTAAATCGTTGTGCTACCAAATCCCGGCGCTGGTGATGGATGGCCTGACGTTAGTGGTTTCCCCGTTGATTTCGCTGATGAAAGATCAGGTCGATCAACTGTTGGCCTATGGCGTCTCCGCCGCCTGCTATAACTCGACGCAAACGCGCGAGCAGCAGCTTGAAGTGATGGCGGGTTGTCGCAGCGGCCAAATCAAAATGCTGTACATCGCCCCAGAGCGGTTGATGATGGACAGCTTCCTCGATCTGCTCGACCACTGTCCGCCGGCCTTGCTGGCGGTAGACGAGGCACACTGTATCTCGCAGTGGGGCCACGATTTCCGTCCTGAATACCGTGCATTGGGGCAGTTGAAGCAACGCTTCCCTGCCATGCCGGTGATTGCCCTGACGGCGACGGCCGATGAATCGACCCGTGGCGACATTGTGCGCCTGCTGGCGCTGCAGGATCCCTTGGTGCAGGTCAGCAGCTTTGACCGGCCGAACATCCGCTATACGCTGGTGGAGAAGTTTAAACCTCTCGATCAACTGTGGCGTTTCGTGCAGGACCAGCGCGGCAAGAGCGGCATTATTTATTGCAACAGCCGCGCCAAGGTAGAAGACACCACCGCACGCCTGCAAAGCCGTGGGCTGAGCGTGGGCGCCTATCATGCCGGGCTGGACAACGATCGCCGCGCCCAGGTGCAGGAAGCGTTCCAGCGCGACGATTTGCAGGTGGTGGTTGCCACCGTGGCCTTCGGTATGGGCATCAACAAACCCAACGTGCGCTTTGTGGTGCACTTTGATATTCCGCGCAATATCGAATCTTATTATCAGGAAACCGGCCGCGCCGGGCGTGATGGCCTGCCGGCCGAAGCGATCTTGCTATACGATCCGGCCGATATGGCCTGGCTGCGCCGCTGCCTGGAAGAAAAGCCTGCCGGGCAACAATTGGATATCGAGCGCCACAAGCTGAACGCCATGGGCGCATTTGCCGAGGCGCAAACCTGCCGCCGCCTGGTGTTACTCAACTATTTTGGCGAAGGCAAGCATCAGAACTGCGGCAACTGCGATATCTGCCTGGATCCGCCCAAGCGCTACGATGGGCTGGAAGATGCGCGCAAAGCACTGTCTTGCGTCTATCGCGTCGGGCAGCGTTTCGGGCTGGGGTACATTGTCGAGGTGCTACGCGGTTCCAATAATCAGCGCATTCGCGAATACGGTCATGAAAAGCTGCCGGTGTACGGCATTGGCCGCGACCAAACCACCGAACATTGGACCAGCGTACTGCGCCAGCTGATCCACCTGGGCTTTATCACCCAGAACATTGCCATGCACTCGGCGCTGCAACTGACCGAAGCTGCCCGCCCGGTGTTGCGCGGCGAGCTGGAGCTGCAACTGGCGGTGCCGCGTATTCAAAGCCTGAAGTCGCGTGGCAGCGCTAACCAGAAATCCTATGGTGGTAATTACGATCGCAAGCTGTTCGCCAAACTGCGCAAGCTGCGTAAATCGATTGCCGATGAAGAAAATATTCCGCCTTACGTGGTGTTTAACGATGCTACGCTGCTGGAAATGGCGGAGCAGATGCCGATCAAGGCTGGGGATCTGTTGAGCGTTAACGGCGTTGGCCAGCGTAAGCTGGAGCGTTTTGGCGCCCCGTTTATGGCGATGATCCGCGATCATCTCGATAATGACGAAGACTAAGGGCAGTAAATCATGCTGATGTTGTTTCTGACCGTGGCGCTGGTGCACCTGATTGCGTTAATGAGCCCGGGGCCGGATTTCTTTTTTGTTTCGCAAACCGCCGCCAGCCGTTCACGCCGTGAGGCGATGATGGGGGTGGTGGGGATCTCGCTGGGCATCGTCGTCTGGGCGGGCGTGGCGCTGATGGGTCTGCACCTGATCCTGCAAAAAATGGCCTGGCTGCATCAGGTTATCATGGTAGGCGGTGGAATTTACCTGTGCTGGATGGGCTGGCAACTGCTGCGCTCCGCACGCTCTCAGAATGCGCAATCTGCACCTGTACCGGAAGTGAAAGTGGCCCTGCCGAAGCCTGGCCGCAGCTTTATTCGTGGCTTTTTGACCAACCTGTCAAACCCGAAAGCGGTTATCTATTTCGGCAGCGTGTTTTCACTGTTTGTCGGTGACGACGTCGGTGCCGGCGCACGTTGGGGGTTGTTCCTGTTGATCATCGCCGAGACTTTTGTCTGGTTCAGCTTAGTGGCCGTGGTGTTTGCGCTGCCGGCAATGCGCCGTGGCTATCAACGCTTGGCGAAGTGGATTGACGGATTGGCGGGCGTCTTGTTCACCGGTTTCGGTTTGCACCTGATCTTTACCCGTTGATTTTGGGGCAGTGAACCAGAGGGCCGAACAGCGATGTTCGGCCTTTTTGCATCAGGCCTTCTTTGCCGTGGCCAGCAGTCCTGCGACCAGAATGAACAACGAGCCGAAGATGCGGTTCAGCAGTTGCATCTGGCGTGGGGTCTTCAGCCAACCGGCAATACGGGTCGCCAAAGTGGCGTAGCCAATCATCACGATGATATCCACTACCACCGTGGTGACGCCAAGCACCACATACTGTTCGGCCTGGGGCTGATTGGGCAAAATAAACTGCGGAAACAGCGCGGCCAGAAAAACGATGCTTTTCGGGTTGGTCAGATTTACCAGCACGGCACGGCGAAACAGACGGCGGCGCGGCAGGGTACCGGCCAGCGTATGCAAGTCCAGCGAACCGGCGGCGCGCCACTGCTGAATACCGAGCCACACCAGATAAGCGGCACCCAGCCATTTCAGCAATTCAAAAGCCATCAGCGACTGCGAGATCAGCGCCCCCAGGCCAATGCCCACCAGCAGGATATGCAGGCTCAGCCCGACCTGCAGCCCGGCGATCGAGGCTGCTGCCCCACGATAACCGTGGCTGATGCCGGTGCTCATGGTGTTGATCGCCCCAGAGCCGGGTGACAGGCTGAGGATAAGGGTTGTCAGCAGGTAGGTTAGCCACCAGTCCAAAGTCATTGCAGTGCTCCCTGAAAGCGCCAATTTGTGCCAAAATAGGCTATACCCGTCGTCTTTCAAGCTGCAGCGTTGTTACCTGCACTCGTGCACCCCAGTCACTTACCTGAGTAAGCTCCTGGGGATGAACGAGCTGGGCGCCTAGCTGCAACTTGAAATCCATAGGGTATAGTAATATTTATCATATTTTTGTAGGCACTTCCCTCGCTAAAAGGCATGCGATGACGTCGTTTACTCTCAGCACCGATGACTGGTTAAAGCGTGAAACGCAGTTTGCTGCTTTCGCCACCGGCCCGCTGCTGGATTTTTGGCGGCTGCGTGAGGAGGGCGAGTTCATCGGCGTTGGCGGCGTACCCATCCGCTTCGTACGATTCCGTTCTGCGCGTCATCAGCGGGTGGTGGTGGTAAGCCCCGGCCGCATCGAAAGTTACGTGAAATATCCTGAAGTTGCCTACGATCTGTTTCAGTGCGGCTACGATGTGATGATCCTGGATCACCGCGGGCAAGGCCGTTCCGGCCGTTTGCTGGCAGATACCCACCGCGGTCATGTGATAAACTTCAGCGATTACGTCGACGATTTCACCCAGTTTTATCAGCAGGAAGTTAAGCCGCGTGGTTATCGGCAAAGCTTTGCGCTGGCGCACTCGATGGGGGGCGCGATCCTGGCGCAATTCCTGGTACGTCAGCCGCAGGCCTTTGACGCTGCCGCGTTTTGTGCGCCCATGTTCGGCATTTATCTACCGATGCCGGGTTGGATGGCGAATCGCATTCTTAACTGGGCGGAGAAGCACCCGGCGGTGCGTGATTACTATGCGATAGGCACCGGCCAGTGGCGGCCACTGCCGTACGTGGTTAACGTATTGACCCACAGTCGTGAACGCTATCGGCGTTGCTTGCGCTATTACGCCGATTATCCCGAGCTGCAGGTGGGGGGGCCCACTTACCATTGGGTGCGAGAAAGTCTCCAGGCCGGTCGGGATATCATCGCTCAGGCGGCTAACATCACCACGCCGCTATTGTTATTGCAGGCCGGAGAGGATCGGGTGGTCGACAACCGCTCTCATCAGGCTTTTTGTCAGGCATTGTCAGAAGCGGGGCACCCTTGCGAAGGGGGAAAACCGCAGGTTATCGAAGGCGCACGGCATGAGATCCTGTTTGAGCGGGACGCGATGCGCGCCGAAGCACTGAACGCAATCCTGCGTTTCTTTGCTCAACACTTAGGTGGTACCCCAACCGCCGACCACTCCATCAGAGGTTAGAACATACCGCTATGTATCACGTCGTCGCTTCCGATTTAGATGGCACGCTGCTGTCACCTGACCACACCTTGTCCCCGTACGCCAAAGAGACCTTGAAGCTGCTGACCCAGCGCGGCGTTCATTTTGTTTTTGCTACCGGGCGTCACCATATCGACGTTGCGCAGATCCGCGATAACCTCGACATCAGCGCCTTTATGATCACTTCCAACGGCGCTCGCGTGCACAACACCGACGGTGAGCTGATTTTCAGCCATAACCTGGCCGAAGACATTGCCCGCGATCTTTACGGTATGCTGCATAACGATGCCGATATCACCACCAACGTTTACCGTAACGACGACTGGTACATCAACCGGGAAAGTCCTGAACAGAAAGAGTTTTTCCAGGAATCCATTTTCCAGTACCAGTTGTTCGAACCGGGCCTGTTGGAAACTGACGGCGTGTGCAAGGTGTACTTCACCTGCGACGATCACGAAAAGCTGCTGCCGCTGGAAGATGCCATCAATGCGCGCTGGGGCGATCGGGTTAACGTCAGTTTCTCGTTCCCAACCTGTCTGGAAGTGATGGCGGGTGGCGTGTCAAAAGGGCATGCGTTGGAAGAAGTGGCCAAGATCATCGGTTATACGTTGAAAGAGTGCATCGCCTTCGGCGACGGCATGAACGACCTGGAAATGCTGTCGATGGCCGGCAAAGGCTGCATCATGCGCGACGCGCATCAGCGCCTGAAAGATAAACTGCCTGAGCTGGAAGTCATAGGCTCCAACGTCGACGACGCGGTGCCGCATTACCTGCGCAAAATGTTCCTGGGCTGATATGAACAGGGCGCCTTGCGGCGCCCTGATGGTTACTTGTGCTGGCCCTGCTTTTGCAGGAATTGCACGCCCTTGTCAGGGAAGTCGGTGAATACGCCATCCACGCCTGCCTGGTTGTAAATCACGTCATACAGCTGATGCACGTCGGTCACGTAGTCTGGCAGCGCATCAGCGCGGATGGTGAATGGGTGCACCGCCAACTTGTTGGCATGCGCTTCTTTCACCATGTCGGTCAAGACCACCTTGCCCGGCTTGGATTTTTCCGCCACCACCAGCATGTGGTAGTCCGGCCCGATACCGTCGGCATACTGGGCGATCTGCTTCATCGCGCCCGGTTTGAACATCCAGTCATAGTCGTATTCCACCCATTTGCCGTCGGCTCTCTGCTCATAGGTTTCCTGCCATTTGTTGTAGGCAATCAGTTGGATCAGTTTCAGATCCATGCCCATTTTCGGTTCCAGCTCGGTTTTAATCCGCTTCAGCTCGTTGGCATCGAAGCATTGCAGATAAACGTTATCGCCCTTGCCGGTGTAGCCATACTGCTTGAGTACTGCCAGCACTTTGCTGGAAATGTCTTTGCCTTCCTGCTTGTGGAACCACGGCGCTTTGATTTCCGGGTAAATACCGATGTTTTTGCCGGTTGAATGATTCAGCCCCTGCACAAATTCGATCTCTTCCTGGAAGGTATGGACGCGGAAGTCGGATTTACCCATCGGGAAACGACCCGGGTAGCCCTGCACCTTCTTGCCATTTTCGATCTCAAAACCTTCGGTGAACTTCAGCGACTTGATTTCAGGCAGCGTAAAGTCGATGGCGTAATAACGGCCGTCTTTGCGCGCGCGGTCCGGGAAACGCTCGGCTACGTCGGTGACGCGATCGAGGTAGTGGTCATGCAACACCACCAGCTCGTTGTCCTTGGTCATCACCAGATCTTGTTCAAGGAAGTCCGCACCTTGCGCGTAGGCCATGGCTTTCGCTGGCAGCGTGTGTTCCGGCAGATAACCGCTGGCGCCACGGTGGGCAATCACCACCTTGTCGGCGGCTTGTGCAGCGCTGACCATTGAGGTGGCCAGGATAATCCCTGTCAGCAGGGCTTTGACTTGAGTCCGCATATTGTTGTTCTCCATGTTGTAGGTGCAGGGGTAGAAAAAAGGCCGCAATGCGGCCTTTAAATAATGCGAAAGTTGTATGACGCTTAACCGCGTTTGTTGGCAGCGATTTCCGCGTGGTGTTTTTTCTCGCTCATCATGGTCAGCAACAGCAGCACTACCGCGCCGATGCTACCGCCAATCATCACCATAAAGCCGCCGTCCCAACCGAAGTAGTCAACGGTGTAGCCGACGATGGCGCTGGCTGCAACAGAGCCGCCCAGGTAACCGAACAGACCGGTGAAGCCTGCGGCGGTGCCAGCGGCTTTCTTCGGCGCCAGTTCCAGTGCGTGCAGGCCAATCAGCATGACCGGGCCGTAAATCAGGAAGCCGATGGTGATCATACAGGCCATGTCAATGCCAGGATTACCGACCGGGTTCAGCCAGTAAACGACGGTGGCAATGGTCACTAGCGTCATGAAGAACACGCCGGTGGCACCGCGGTTGCCTTTGAACACCTTGTCCGACATCCAGCCGCACAACAGGGTGCCCGGAATACCGGCATATTCGTACAGGAAGTAAGCCCAGGAAGACTTGTCCAGCGCGAAGTGTTTCACTTCTTTCAGGTAGGTCGGTGACCAGTCCAGAATGCCGTAACGCAGCAGATAAACGAACACGTTGGCTACGGCGATGTACCACAGCAGTTTGTTCGGCAGGATGTACTGCATGAAGATCTGCTTGGCCGTCAGCTCCTCTTCCGCTTTATCGGTGTAGTCGTCCGGATAATCGTTTTTGTATTCTTCAATCGGCGGCAGGCCGCAGGATTGCGGGGTGTCGCGCATCAGGGCAAAGGCGATCAGGGCTACCAGAATGGCACCGAAGGCCGGCATGTACAGCGCCGCGTGCCAGTCGTTGAACCAGGCCATGCCCAGCAAGAACAGTAGCGGTGGCAGACCGCCACCCACGTTATGGGCGCAGTTCCAGACCGAAACGATACCGCCGCGTTCCTTCTGTGACCACCAGTGCACCATGGTACGGCCACAAGGCGGCCAGCCCATGCCCTGGAACCAACCGCACAGGAACAGCAGGACGAACATGACTGCGATGCTCGATGTCGCCCATGGCACGAAGCCCATGAACAACATGACCGCGGCAGCCAAAATCAGGCCGGCGGGCAGGAACACGCGTGGGTTGGAGCGGTCAGAAACCGACCCCATGATAAATTTGGAGAAACCGTAGGCGATGGAAATACCGGACAGCGCGAAACCGAGGTCACCGCGGCTGAAGCCCTGGTCAATCAGGTAAGGCATGGCCAGGGTGAAGTTCTTGCGCACCAGGTAGTAGGCGGCATAACCGAAGAAAATCCCCATAAATATTTGCCAGCGCAATTTACGGTACAGCGGGTCGACTTTGTCGACCGGCACACGTGAAATGTGTGCTGCCGGCTTAAAAATACTCAACATGAGCGCCTCCGATGGCTTTATCTAGTTATCACATCAATATGATCTTTTACGTTCATTTGATGATTGAGCGGATATCGAATGTGGTGTTTTTTTGTTCCATAACGAGCGTCATCCTAGTCAAAACCGCCTGGTGTCGCTGTGATGAATGGCGCAAATGTTACACTTTTATGAAACACCGGCGGATTTTGAGCGATTCGTTAACGTTATGAAATAGAAAAACGCCTAAAAATCGTGATTGTGATCACATTCGTGGTTTTTTGTGGACATTTTACTTTCGTTTTAAGTTCGTTATTGTTCCTTATCAAACAAAGACCCCAATGACTGTGGCCCAATAGGGCAATAATCACGGATCCAGAGGGAGCGTCATGAGCAGCCATTCAGCAGAAAACGAAACGGATGTGATCATCATTGGCGGCGGCGCGACCGGCGCGGGCATTGCTCGTGACTGCGCACGCCGCGGTCTGCGTTGCATACTGCTGGAGCGTCATGATATCGCCACCGGCGCGACCGGGCGCAACCACGGCCTGCTGCACAGCGGAGCGCGTTATGCGGTTACCGACGGCGAGTCGGCACGCGAATGCATAGAAGAGAACCGCATCCTCAAGCGCATTGCGCATCACTGTATTGAGCGAACCGACGGGCTGTTTATCACCCTGCCGCAGGATTCGTTGGCATACCAACAGCAGTTTATTGTCTCCTGCCACAGCGCCGGTATCAACGCCGAAGCGATTGATCCCCAACTGGCACTGCGTCTGGAGCCCGCGGCCAACCCGGCGTTGATCGGCGCGGTACGCGTGCCGGACGGCACCGTCGATCCTTTTCGTTTGACCGCCGCCAATATGCTCGATGCCCGTGAGCACGGCGCGCAGATCCTCACCTATCACCAGGTGGTCGGTTTATTGCGCACGGGCGATCGCGTTACCGGAGTGCGTGTTTTCGACCATCAATCGTCGCGCCGTTACGACATTCACGCCGAAGTGGTGGTCAACGCCGCCGGTATCTGGGGTCAGCAGATTGCAGAATATGCCGACCTGCGGATCCGCATGTTCCCGGCCAAGGGCGCTTTGCTGATCCTGGGCCATCGCATCAACAACATGGTGATCAACCGCTGCCGCAAGCCGGCGGACGCCGATATTCTGGTGCCGGGCGACACCATCTCGCTGATTGGCACCACCTCCACCCACATTGACTATGACCAGATCGACAACATGCTGGTGACGCCGCAAGAAGTGGACATTCTGATCCGCGAGGGCGCGTTGCTGGCACCTAAACTGGCACAGACCCGCATTCTGCGTGCTTATGCCGGCGTGCGCCCCCTGGTCGCCAGTGACGACGACCCCAGCGGCCGCAACGTCAGCCGTGGCATCGTGCTGCTCGATCATGCCAGCCGCGATGGCCTGGAAGGCTTTATCACCATCACCGGCGGCAAGCTGATGACCTACCGGCTGATGGCGCAGTGGGCGACCGATAAAGTGTGCGAAAAGCTTAGGGTAGACAGCCCCTGCACCACTGCGCAGGAGGCGCTGCCGGGCTCTCGTCAGTCGGCGGAAGAAACGGTTCGCAGCGTGGTTTCCCTGCCCGCCAGCATTCGCGGCTCGGCGGTTTACCGTCACGGCGACCGTGCAAACCGGGTACCGGCGGGGGATCGGTTGGACAACAGCCTGGTGTGCGAATGCGAAGCGGTGACCGCCGGCGAGGTGCGCTACGCGGTTAACTCTCTCACCGTCAATAACCTGGTCGATTTGCGTCGCCGTACCCGCGTTGGCATGGGTACCTGCCAGGGGGAGCTTTGCGCCTGCCGTGCCGCGGGGCTGCTGACACGCTTTAACGTCACCACCCCGCAGCAGTCGATCGACCAGCTATCGCATTTTCTCAATGAACGTTGGAAAGGTGTCCGGCCCATCGCCTGGGGCGATGCGCTGCGCGAAAGTGAATTTACCAGTTGGGTTTACCAGGGATTGTGCGGGCTCGATGCCCGGGGGGAACAGGAGGCCGATGATGCGATTTGACGTAGTGGTGATTGGCGGTGGCCTGGCGGGAATGACCTGCGCCATTCGGCTGGCGGAACAGGGCAAGCGTTGTGCGGTGGTCAGTTCTGGCCAGAGCGCACTCTATTTTTCATCCGGCTCGCTTGATCTGCTGGCGCAGCTGCCCGACGGCACCCCGGTGACAGAGCCATTGGCGGCGTTGCCCGCGTTGGCAACACAAGCGCCCCGGCATCCTTATGCGTTGATCGGCACCGAACGGGTGGCAGCGCTGTCGGGTGAAGCCGCTTCACTGTTGCAGCGCTGCGGGCTTGATCTGCAGGGCGACAACGAACGCAATCATCTGCGCATCACGCCGCTGGGCACGCGCCGGGCTACCTGGCTCAGCCCGCGGGCTATCCCCGTTACGCCGTTGGACGGCGAACTGCCGTGGCAGCACATAGCCGTGATCGGCATTGAAGGCTTTTTGGATTTTCAGCCGCAGTTGGCCGCCAGTTCACTGACGCAGAGCCTGGGCGTTCGGGCTGAGGTGGCAGATATGCATTTGCCGGCACTGGATCGGCTGCGCAACAACCCCAGTGAATTCCGGGCGGTAAATATCGCCAGGGTCTTGGATCTGCCGGAAAACCTGACGCCAATGGCGGACGAGCTTCGGCGGTTGGCTGCGGACGCCGAGGCAATATTCTTGCCGGCCTGTCTGGGGCTGGAGGATGACGGGCCACTGGCGGCGCTGCAGGCCGCGGTCGGCAAACCGATTCGCCTGCTGCCGACGCTGCCGCCTTCGGTGCTGGGGATGCGGTTGCACCAGGCGCTGCGCGCGCGGTTGCAGCAATTGGGCGGTATTTTTATGCCGGGGGACAGTGTGCTGCGGGCAGATATTGAAGCCGGGCGTGTCACCGGTCTTTATACCCGCAACCACACCGACATTCCGCTGGTGGCGCAGCAGGTGGTACTGGCCAGCGGCAGCTTTTTCAGTAATGGGCTAGTGGCGGACTTCGACGGCATACGTGAACCGGTATTTGGACTGGATGTCGACAGTAAGGCGGAGCGTGCAGACTGGAGTTGTCGTGAGCTGTTTGCTCCACAACCCTACTTGCAGTTTGGCGTGCGCACCGATAACCGGCTGCGAGCACTAAGGCAGGGAGAGCCTTTGAGTAACCTGTACGCCATAGGGGCGGTGACCGGCGGCTACGATCCGCTGCAGCAGGGCTGCGGTGCAGGTGTTTCGCTGGTGGGAGCATTGCATGTCGTGCAACAGATTGCGGCACAGGAGGAGCAGCCATGAGCCTGCAGAAAGACAACAGTTTTGAAAACTGCATCAAGTGCACCGTCTGCACCACCTATTGCCCGGTAGCCAAAGTGAATCCGCTTTATCCCGGGCCCAAGCAGGCGGGGCCGGACGGCGAACGCCTGCGGTTAAAAGATCCGGCGCTGTACGATGAAGCGCTGAAGTATTGCACCAACTGCAAACGCTGCGAGGTGGCCTGCCCGTCCGACGTCAAAATTGGCGATATCATTCAGCGGGCGCGTGCCGACTTTGCCCAGAGCAAGCCGACGCTGCGCGACGCCATCCTCAGTCATACCGATATCATGGGCTCACTGTCGACGCCGTTTGCGCCGATCGTTAACGCCGCCACCGGGTTGAAGCCAGTGCGCGCCCTGCTGGACAAGGCGTTGAAAATTGACCACCGTCGCGAACTGCCGAAATACTCGTTCGGCACCTTCCGCCGCTGGTACCGCCAGCAAGCGCAGGCCCAACAGCGTTATGCTGAGCAGGTGGCTTTTTTCCACGGCTGCTTCGTCAATTACAACCATCCGCAGCTGGGTAAAGACCTGATCAAAGTCTTCAATGCGATGGATATCGGCGTGCAGTTGCTCAAGCGGGAAAAATGCTGCGGCGTGCCGCTGATTGCTAACGGCTTTATTACCCAGGCCAAGAAACAGGCCAGGGTGAATGCCGAATCGCTGCATGAGGCGGTGTTGGAGCGCGGTATTCCTGTTGTGGCCACTTCATCGAGCTGTACTTTTACGCTGCGTGACGAATACCCGCATTTGCTGGAGGTGGATACCTCGGCGGTGCGAGAACGGGTGGAGCTGGCGACGCGCTATCTGTACCGCCTGCTCAATCAGGGGCGCAGGTTGCCGCTGAAGCACACGCCGTTGCGGGTGGCCTACCATACGCCGTGTCACATGGAGAAAATGGGCTGGACGGCCTATACGCTGGAAGTACTGCGGCAGATACCGGGGCTGGAGCTGGTGGTATTGGATTCGCAGTGTTGCGGCATTGCCGGCACCTACGGTTTTAAATCCGAGAACTATGCGACTTCGCAAGGGATTGGCGCATCGCTGTTTCGTCAGATTGAGGAAAGCGGGGTCGATTTGGTGGTGACGGACTGCGAAACCTGCAAATGGCAAATCGAGATGTCGACCAGCAAGCGCTGCGAACATCCGATCACCCTGTTGGCACAGGCTTTGGCGTAGGGCGCAGCAGTGTGAACTGCGCCCCGGAAAAGTTTACTTGTTCAGTTTCAGCGTGTTGATGATGCCTTCAGCTTCACTTTGCGCCTGCTGCTGGTTATCCGCCGGCAACGTCACCTGAATGGTCAGCATGTTGTTGTCCAGCGTGCCAATCAGGATGGAGGAGTAGGCCTTCTCGCCGCCGCTGGTAATGATGCTGTCCAACTGACGCAGCGGCACGCCGTTTACGTCGATGGCTTTGTTGGTCACCACCTGCAGGTTGGCGTCGCGTGAACGCTGGGTATCTTCGAGACGCTTGCTCAAGGTTTCCAGACTGTCGGCGGTTTTGTCGCCGAGGATCACGATCACTGCGCGTTGGCCGGTGCTGTCGGCGTAAACGTGCATGTTGTTCGCCTGATTACCCAGCTTGCCGCTTTGGTCCGCCATACCGACCGGCAGGGTGAACGCCAGCTTACCCTCCAGCAAGCTTACCTGTTGCCCGGCCGGTGCGCTGGCTGCGGCATCGCCTGCCGGTGCTTTGGTGTCTTTGGTTTCGCCGTCGCAGGCCGCCAGGCCAAGCACTAACAGGCTGATACCCATCAATTTTGCTACTTTACGCATTGGGCTTCCTTCTTCCTTTCAGGTAGGGTTTCACTGCCGTATCGCAACCTATTCCAGGGTGAAATGCAAGGCAGATGTTGTCACAAGGTTTTCTCAAGTAATAGCCGATAATCAGCCACTTCGCCTTTCTTTTCCAGTTGAACAATCTGATAGTGATGGTCGATGAGCATCATCAGCATCGCCCGGAACTGATTGCGGGTTTTCACCCTCAGTTGGCGATAGCCCTGTCCTCGAGCCCAGTTTTCCTGCTCTGCCAATAGCGTCAATGCCACACCGTGACGGCGATAAGCCGGCAATACGGCACCCAACCAGCTGTAAAACACCCCGTCTTGCTGCTGATAACCGAGTTTGAAACCGGCAGCCTGGCCGTCGACTTCGGCGATCAGTGCGCTCATCGGGAGTGAGCCGATGCGCCGTTGCAGATCGTTGAGATTGTGCAGATTGCCGAATTCGGGGATTTGCTGATACAGACGGTGAATTTCTTCGAGGGTGGCGTGGCGGGTGGTGACGGTCATGGCGGCCTCCGGATGGGTAGGCCGCCAATGATAACACGGGTCAGCTCGGTTGCAGGCTGCTGTCGCCCTGGCGAGCGGCAATGCGTTTGAGCAGCATATTCAGCAGCACGCCATACATTGGCAGGAAGAACAGCATGCAGATCAGCACCTTGAAGCTGTAATCGACCAGCGCAATCTCGACCCAGTTGTTGGCCATAAAGGCGTCGCTGCTCTTGTAGAATGCAATAAAGAAGAACGACAGCGTGTCGCTGATATTGCCGAGGAACATGGCCGCGGCAGGGGCCACCCACCAGGCGCTGCGCTGGCGTAACCGGTTGAAAACGTGTACGTCGAGGATCTGACCGAGCACGTAAGCCATAAAGCTGGCGACGGCGATGCGTGCGACAAACAGATTAAAGCTGCCCAGTGCGGCAAACCCCTGCCATTCCCCCTGATAGGTGACGGTGGAGATGACGTACGAGATAAACAGGGCCGGCACCATCACCGAAAGAATGATGCGTCTCGCCAGCGGGGCGCCAAAAATACGCACCGTCAGGTCGGTTGCCAGAAAGATAAACGGGAAGGTAAACGCGCCCCAGGTGGTATGGAAGCCGAAAATGGACATCGGCAACTGCACCAGGTAGTTACTGGAGGTAATGATGACAATATGGAACAGCGATAGCCAGACCAACGCGGTAAGGCGCTGTCGAGCGGTAAACGAGTACATGTTGTAGCCTTTTTAGCAGTGGGGTGAGGGAACCCAGAATGTCTTGTCTGTGCAGCGAAATAAGCTGCGCGGCCGCATGATACGCGTTTGCGCAACCAATGCAATGGTTAAATTTAACGCAAACGTTAACGCATCTTGCACAGAAAAACTACCGGCGTAAACTAGGCGCTAATGAGATGCGGCGAGCGTGCGCCGATCGCTTTTGACCGAGAAAAATTGCATGACTGACTTGTTTGCCCAGGCCGACCAGACGCTTGATGCGCTGGGGCTGCGCTGTCCGGAACCGGTAATGATGGTGCGTAAAACCGTGCGCCATATGGATAACGGTGAAACCTTGCTGATTATCGCTGACGATCCGGCCACCACCCGGGATATCCCGGGCTTCTGCCGTTTTATGGAGCATACGCTGGTGGCGCAGGAAACTGAAAAAACGCCTTACCGCTATTTATTGCGTAAAGGTGTTGAGCGCTAATCGCCGCTTTTGCCTAGCGTTTTTGCAGTATTTGCTGTGCGTCCGATGCGCGAGCATGCATTGCCAGCCCCCTGAAATCCTGCGGGCGGTAATAGTGGGGCGGCACCGGCAGAGAATGCATCGCATCCGTCGGCCAGAGTTGCAGTTCACCCAGCCTGGCCAGCCAGAACCCCTGAACCTGCAGCGGTAACATCAGGCGCTGTGGGGCGGTACTTTCGAACGGGGGCCGATGGGGCAGGCGATTGCTGCCGGTGGTGTAATCCCGTTTCAAGACCAAAAACTTCTCCGGCACCCGGCGATGGCTGTCCCACCAGTCGCCATCAATCCCGTCGAGTTGCCGCTGTGTTTCCCTGATGGAGACGGCGCCAAGCTGGTGCAGGGCCTGGGGGAGCAGCGTCTCCATGGCGTGGTTGTAGGCCGTGAGGGAAACCGCCTGCCCCTGCAAGATAGCATCGATCGCCAGCCGTGATCCCAGCAGGTTGGAATACAAATCCTCCGGTGAAAAAGCCGAGACCTCCTCTGAAAACCCCGGTACCGACTGATAGCCATACCACTGTGCCACTTCATGCCACGCCGCCATTTGAAAGGCGAGTTCTCCTGCCAAATACGCCGCGAGCGTATAGCGCTGCGCAGCATCCTGAGGCGGGGTAAAGGCGTTCAGCTGGATACGGCGTATTGCCAACTCGGGGCTAAGATCGATATTCCATTGCTGGCCCAATCGGGGTAGCAGTTGGCTGAACAGGAAAAGGGTATTGTCGGCGGTGTCGCGCACGTGAGCGATATCGATAAATCCCCCGCGGCGGGTGTACATCACCCCCAATTGCTCGCTGCCAAGTCCCATCAAGTTGCTAACGGCATTGAAAGCGCTGTCGTTATAGTGGTGACGGCCAAGCCGGTCTGCATCCACCAGGTTACCCAACTGATAAAAGGGCACCGGGATACCCCAAACTTGCGCTTTGAGGTTGTAGCCAAAGGCACAGCAGGGGCGCAAACCATCCGGCGGGGACAGCGGCGCAGCCACCGGCCAGGCGATACGGCTTTCGTTGATGGGTTGCGAGGTCACCAACGTTTCCACGGGTTTGGCAGTTAGCGCGGAAGTAAACGACAACAAAACCAGCAGTACAACAGAGCGCATTAAAAAGCTTCCCCAACCTGAAAGTAAAATCCACTGCTGCCACGTCCGATGCCAAAATCGAGCCGCACGTTCATTTTCGGTTTGAATTCAAAACGGTAACCCGCTCCCAGCGTGGGTAACCAGGGCCCCTGGCCCAAATCGCCAGCCTTGCTACTTAGCGTGCCCGCACCGGCCCAAAGAACGTAACCGTGGCGCCAGTTCAGCTTGCGACGGTATTCAAGCTGGCTGCTGAACACATTTCTGTCGCGATAACGGCCTTGATAATACCCCCGCATGCGTTTGTCGTCGCCCAGCCCGAACAGCCTGTCCCAGGGGACATCGCCAGTGATCAGGCGGCTGTAGGCGTCCAACGCCAGCACGCTTTTCGCACTCAAGCTGTGGTAAGCATTGTACTGACCCTCCACGGCATTGAAACGGCTGTCGCCGCCCAATTCCGGCGCAAAATAGGTGTCACTCAGGCGAAGATACTGGCCACGGCTGGCATTAGAAACGAAGTCGCGCGTATCGTAACTCAGCGAACCGCTGACTCCTGAACTTAGCGATGAAACGCCGGCCTTTTGGGCCCTTAGCAGGCTGCTGCCATCTTCATCAGTCTTGCTGGCGTGCGTCGAGGAAAAATCCCAGCCAACCCCCGCGTAGGTGGCATTGGCAATGCGATACAGCAGCTGTGGCGCTATCTGGAATGCCTGTTGCGTGTACTTTTCTTTGTTACCGTTGTTATGTCCAGCCTGGTAACCGGTGCCCCAGAAATAGGTAGGCATATTATTCAGCGAGCCGTCGGCAAAGAAACGCCATTGGTCTTCAGCGAAAAAACTGTGGTTTTGGAAACCGACGCCGAAGGCGCCGGTGGTGCTGAAAAAGCCCTTTAACGCCAGCGTCGAGTTTTGGCTGACTTTATCGTGTGTGTCCGGTCGGTATATTCCCACCACGGCGGTGCCGATGCCCAGACCGAGTTCTGGCGTATAGAACGGGCCGGGCAAAACGCCCCAATCGATGGTTTTGCTGCTGTCGAAATGATTGTCAGATCCCAGCGGGGCCAACATTCCATCGATTTGCTGACGTGACAATAAGGCGGCGTTGGCAGCGGGCAGCAGCACCAACAAGGCCAGCGGCAAACTGCGAATCGATATTGCCATCAGAAGCGATATTCACCCGAGACCATAAAGCTGTTGCGTTCGCTAAAGCCAAACTCGGTCAACAGGTTAAAGTGTCTGGTGATTTCATATTGCGTGCCAATCAGTACGTTCCACGGTGATTGCAGATGCTGCTTCACGTCGAAGCGGCCTTCACCCTTCTGGTTGGCAATCATCATCAGATTTTGCAGCTCAACCGGCATTTGTAAATCGCTCAGGCTGCCCTTGAACCTTTGCTGCACGTCCTGATACATGGTGCCGACCCACAGGTTGAGATGGGTTTGCCCACTGATACCCGGCACCAGGAAACGGTAACCTACCCGAGGCGACACCGTCAGTGCGGAAATTTGGCCATCAAGGATATCGAAATTGGTGCGGGTGTAGTTGGTATCGACCGAGGTGAACCAGTTGTCATACCCGCCGACCAAGGTGAAACCGGCACCGTAAGTGGTGCCTTTAAAATCGAGTTTGAAATCCAGATCGCGCAGTGTCCCTTCCTGGTTCATACCGTGCACCATACCGGCGATTAGATTCTCCATCGAGCCTTCGGCATATTGGCTGGGATGGCCGTCGACGGAGACCTTGGACAGCGAGCTGCCTTTGGTATGGCCGACAATGCCGTAAACATTGAGGAACGGCAGCACCCAGGTATCCAGACGCATGGTTTCCGTTTTGCTTTGTTCGCGAGTTTTGCTTACGTCTATGTCGAACAAATTGGCTGGCAGGGCGAATGTGTCCCAACCTAGTCCAGTAAAGTTGATGCTATCGACATCGATATTCTGCCGCATGTTCATGTAGTTGATGCCGATCCCGAAGGGTTCCGGCAGATCATAACCGCGGGCCCGTGCTTCATCCCCCCAAAGGGGCAGCAGGCGGTGCTCCGGCAGGGGTTTCGCCTTCGGTACATCAGCATGCTGGGCTGCCGGTAAGGCATGTTGGGTGATGAAGAGGGGGCGATCGGCAGTATCAATGAGCTGCTCGGTGGGGGCTGAATCAGGCTGCTGCGCCAGAGCAAGTGAAGGGATAAAAGGGATGGCGAGCAGGTTCAGGATTTTAAAATATAGCGGTTTCATTCATTCGGCCATGACTCTGATAAGTTTAATTGGCTTATCGGGTTTCAGTGAATAGATGGCGGAAGAATATAGAAAGGCATGCTGGCTTTATGGTTATTACGTGCGACTTGTCGGTGTTATTTTTCGGGTAAGTGAGTCAGGGTGCCGCCAATGGCACCCTGACATGTTGCTCTTATTACTGACGTTTTTTCAGCAAGCGCAGGGCGTTGGCGGTGACCAGCGCGGTAGCGCCGGAGTCTGCGAGCACCGCCAGCCACAGCCCGGTCAGGCCCATTAGGGTGGTGATCAGGAATATCCCTTTCAGCCCCAACGCAATGGTGATGTTTTGCCGGATATTGGCATGTGTGGCGCGCGAGATGCGGATCATCTCCGCTACGCCCAGTAGCCGATTGTGAGTCAGCGCTGCGTCGGCGGTTTCCAGCGCCACGTCGGTGCCGCTGCCCATGGCAATACCAATGCTGGAGGCTTTCATTGCCGGCGCGTCGTTGATGCCGTCACCGATCATCGCCGTTGGGCGCAGCTCGCTCAGCTCGGTCACCGCTCTTACCTTGTCTTCCGGCAGCAGCCCGGCGCGGTAATCCAGCCCCAGCTCAGTGGCAATCGCTGCGGCGGCACGCGGGTTGTCACCGGTTAACATCACCCCGTTGATCCCCAGCGCATTCAGTTCGGCAATCGCCTGCTTGGCGTCGCTGCGCAGCGTATCGCGCAGGGCCAACAGGCCGATCGGCACGCCATCTTCCAGTACCACTACCGCCGTTTTACCGGCATTTTCCAACTGTTCTACCCGGTCAGTACCCTGCCGGTCGAGCAAGCCGGCAGCCAGCTTGGCCGGTGTGCTGATCAGCACGGTTTTACCGTCGACAACGCCTTCCACACCGACACCGGCCAACGCGCGGCGATGCTGTGCCGGCGGCAGAGGGGCGCCATATTGTTCTGCGCGGTTGATAATGGCCTGCGCCAACGGGTGATGGGAGCCGGCTTCTACCGCCGCGGCAAGGGTCAACAATGACTGTTCGCCAATGCCGTTGAGCGGCAGGACATCCGTGACCGTCGGCTTGCCTTCCGTCAGGGTACCGGTTTTGTCGAAGGCAATGGTTTGCACCTGGCCCAGTTGTTCCAGCGCGGCGCCACCTTTAATCAGCGCACCGCGACGGGTTGCCGCCGCCAGTCCGGAAGTAATGGCGGCTGGCGTGGAGATCACCAGCGCACAAGGACAGCCGATCAACAACAGGGTCAGGCCGCGATAAATCCAGACATCCCAGGGTTGCGCATACATCAACGGCGGAACCAGGATCACCGCAATGGCCAGCAACATGATGGCCGGTGTGTAGTAACGGCTGAAACGGTCGAGGAAACGCTCGATCGGCGCACGGCGCTCTTCGGCTTCTTCAATCAGCTGCAGGATGCGGTCAATGGCGTTTTTGCCCGGCTCGGAAATCACCTTCATTTGTGCAGCCTGATCGACCGATAAACTGCCCGCCGCCACTTTCTGACCCTGCTGACGTTCGACCGGGACCGACTCGCCGGTCAGGGCACTTTCGTCGAAGCTGGCGAACGGGTTGAGCAGTTCGGCATCGGCCGGCAGGCGACCGCCGGGAGCAATTTCAATCACATCGCCGGGGCGCAGGCTGGCGACCGGTACGCGTTTGCGTTCGGTTCCCCGCAGCAGCAGGGCATCTTCCGGGACCAGTTCCATCAGCGCCTTCACGCCACGGCGAGCGCGGTTGGCGGCATAGGATTCGAGCATTTCGCCGACCATAAACAGCAACAGCACCATGGCCGCTTCGGCGGTCGCGCCTATAAACAGCGCGCCGATGGCTGCCACGCTCATCAGAGTTTCAATGGCAAACGGCGTGCCCGAGCGGATCAATCGCAGCGCTTTGGTGGCGACCGGTGCCAGCCCTACCAGCGTGGTGGCGATAAAGGCAATTCGGCTCAGCTCAGGGTTGACCATGCTGAGCGCCCAGCTGACGATCATCAGCGCGGTGAGCAGCAGCAATGGGCCAAATTCCCCCAGGCGCGAAGGCTTTGGTGGCTCGGCTTGGGTTGCCTGGGTGCCAAGCAGGGTAAAACCGGCTTGTTTTACCGCATCCTGAATGCGCAGGCTGAGATCGGACTGGCCGTCGACCACCAGCTTTTCAGTGGCAAACAGCACGCGGGCATTTGCAACGCCTGGAATAGCGGTAACGGCATTCTCAATTTTTTTGGCGCAGCTTGGACAGTCCATACCCGTGACCTTCCAGCTGTAGCGTTGACTACCGGCGAGGGGGGCGGCAACTAGCCTGTCGCTCTCCTCGTCGGGATCCCCATGATCGTCAGCGCTGCAACAGCTGGCGCCATGATCGTGGCTATGGGCGTGCTCGCTGTGGTCAGCGGCATTTTGTTTTTCACTGCTGCAACCGTGCTGAGTTTTGCTGTGGCTGTGATTGCAACCGCAGCCGCCTTCGGCGTGGTTATGTTCCTGATGATTATGGTTTTCATGGTTATGCATAACGTCCCCCTCAGGGCAGTTAATGAGCTTCTTGAAACAGACTCTACACCCTGGAGTCCACTCCAGAGTCAAGCGACGGATGAGAATTATTGCTAACGGCGCATCTGAGGGGAGATTGGGGATGTTTCTTTCTGCCTATGTCGTTTATCGCGGGGACAACGAGCGCGAATCGGTCAAGTGGGCACGAGGCTATTAGTCAAAAAAAGAAAATGTTATTCCGGCAGGAACTAAAAAATACCGGCGGCTAATAATAAAGAGTTATTAATCTATAACGCTTTAGCAAAATTTAACTTTTGGCCGTCTAAATCCCAGCACGATTCGCTTGACCCTACAGGCCGCATTTTTGTTGGAGTTTGTTACCAACTCATGGCGTTTAAGTTTCATTAATATTGTAAAGAATGGAAAAAACCAGCAGAAATCGCCTTCGAAACGACAATAAATGGCTGATTATTTTATGTTCAGTTTTGCACCCCTGCCTATAATTGGAATCGATTACCTTTTATAGCGGTAATCTTATTTACTGATATATATGCATTAATTCTATCTAACACACTGCCGTCAACGGCGCATAAAGCCCTTCCCGTTAGCATGCGGTTAGTTATCCGTGGCTTCCTGGCAGGTTATGTCTATCTGTCTGATTGAAAACAATCGGCTAATGAGTGGAATCGAACCAATGCAATCTACTAAAAAGGCAATTGAAATTACTGAATCCAGCCTTGCGGCTACGGGCTCCGGTTACAATGCAGTAGACGATTTACTGCATTATCATGAGCGCGGCAACGGCATTCAGGTTAATGGCAAGGACTCATTTTCTACCGAACAAGCCGGGCTGTTTATTACCCGCGAGAACCAAACCTGGAACGGTTATAAAGTTTTTGGCCAGCCGGTTAAATTAACCTTCTCTTTCCCGGATTATAAATTCTCTTCCACCAACGTCGCCGGCGATACCGGGCTGAGCAAATTCAGCGCGGAACAGCAGCAGCAGGCCAAGCTGTCGTTGCAGTCCTGGTCTGACGTGGCCAATATCACCTTTACCGAAGTTGGCGCCGGCCAGAAGGCCAACATCACCTTCGGTAACTACAGCCAGGATCGTCCCGGCCATTATGACTACGATACCCAGGCCTACGCCTTCCTGCCGAACACCATTTATCAGGGCCAAAACCTGGGCGGGCAGACCTGGTATAACGTCAACCAGTCGAACGTGAAACACCCGGCCAGCGAAGACTATGGCCGCCAGACCTTTACCCACGAAATTGGTCATGCCTTGGGCTTGAGCCATCCGGGTGATTACAACGCCGGTGAAGGCAACCCGACCTACAGAGACGCCAGCTACGCCGAAGATACTCGTGAGTTCAGCCTGATGAGTTACTGGAGTGAAACCAACACCGGTGGCGACAACGGCGGGCACTACGCTGCGGCACCGTTGCTGGATGACATTTCCGCTATTCAGCATCTGTATGGCGCCAACCTGACCACCCGCACCGGCGATACCGTGTATGGCTTCAACTCCAATACCGGTCGTGACTTCCTCAGCACCACCAGCAACTCGCAAAAAGTGATCTTCGCGGCCTGGGATGCGGGCGGTAATGACACCTTCGATTTCTCCGGTTACACCGCTAACCAGCGCATTAACCTGAACGAGAAATCTTTCTCCGACGTGGGTGGGCTGAAAGGCAACGTGTCCATTGCCGCAGGTGTGACCATCGAGAACGCGATTGGCGGTTCAGGCAATGACGTGATCGTCGGCAATGCGGCCAACAACGTGCTGAAGGGGGGCGCGGGCAACGACGTGCTGTTCGGCGGCGGCGGGGCCGATGAGCTGTGGGGCGGTGCGGGCAAAGACACCTTTGTCTTCTCTGCGGTCAGCGATTCTGCGCCGGGTGCTTCCGACTGGATCAAGGATTTCCAGAAAGGCATCGATAAAATCGACCTGTCATTCTTCAATCAGGGTGCGCAGGGCGGCGATCAGATCCACTTCGTCGATCATTTCAGCGGCGCAGCGGGCGAAGCCTTGCTGTCTTACAATGCGTCGAATAACGTCAGCGATCTGGCCCTGAATATCGGCGGCCATCAGGCGCCGGACTTCCTGGTGAAGATCGTCGGCCAGGTGGACGTCGCCACTGACTTTATCGTGTAACAGTCCAGACGGTAACGCCCGGTCCCGGTTGGTCGGGCGTTATACGGGAGCCGATATGAAGGGCAGCTTAGCGCACGCCGCCTTAGTGGCAGGCGGCATGATGGTTACGGGAGCAGTTATGGCCGGCAGTTTGGTTCTTCTCAGCGCGCAGTCACTGGCGGGGCAATGGCAGGTTGCCAATGCGGAACAGCAATGTCAGATACAATTTTTGGCCGACGAACAGCATGAAACCCACGGCTACGTCTTGGTCGATCGCCAGCATTGTTTGGAGAAGGTGTTAACCGCCGAGGTCGTCGGTTGGCGGCCGGCGCCGGATGGCATCGCTTTGCTTCGGGCGGATGGCAGTACGCTGGCGTTCTTCTCGCGCGATGGCGATATTTACCGCAACCAGCTTGGGGCCGATGATGGTCTGACGCTGAAGGCGCTGGTATAACAACAGCGGGTTCGGTAGCCGAACCCGCCCTGATGAGCTTTAAAGGTACAGAGAACGTACGATCAGGAAATGGCCGGAGAAATAGCAGAAAGCCACCAACGCATCCGCGGCGCGGAAGGTCCAACGATAGCGGTTTACCAGCCACACGACATTGGCCAGCAGCAGCAGTGATGTGCCCGCCAGCAGCGAGAAACCGAAATCGGTGCTGCGCATAAAGTATTGTTCACCCGCCAGCCACACCATCAGTAGCGTCATGGCTACATAGGTGGCGATCGGCCAACGCATTTCTTCCAACCGCGTCCAAATCGTCGCCAGTAACAGCACGCCGATAATCAGCAGCGCCAGCGGCAGCGGCCAAAACAGGCTGAAGGTCATCTGGCTGGCGAAGCTCAGGGTATACAGCAAGTGCGAAAGGAAAAATGCCCCGATGGCGTAAAGCACGCGCTCGCGCGGTAGCAGCAGCAGAGTGTCGGCGATCAAGGTTGCCAGCAGGCCGAGGACGATCAAATACCCGGCAGGCCCCAACACCGGCGCCTGCCAGGCCAGCAATAACAGCAACAGCAGGGTGATGGGCTTAAACACCCAACGCTGCCAACGCGGCCCGCGGTAGGAGGCATCGACGAACAGCCAACCGGAAAAGAATACGGCAAGGAACGGCCAACTCATTATGTCTTCCTTATTCATTATGGGAACCGCAGCAGCCGGTTCCAAATTGTCACCAGTGTCACTTCCTGATTGCAGTGTAGGCAGCGCCCCTGCAATCGACAATGCTTTCTTGCTGATGAACGGTAACTTATTTGCAGAGCAAGAAAGGGCGGCGAAGTTTCTTTCGAACAAACCTGCTGACAATGGCGGTTCAAGCGTTGCGGATCATTTTCTGAGAGCCATAACGTTCAGATGAGAATGCTAATTAATTAGTCATTAATGCTGTGCGTGACAATAATAGCTAAGGATTAATCTTAGAATCTCATTATTATTTAGCAGGTTGGGTAACTGTATTTGCAGTTTTAGCTTTTTTTAGACCCACCATCGGTCCCGCTTGATACATGATGTTTCTGGGGAGTTATGCAATTGGAAATAAGAAAATATCTGAATGAATCAGAAATAAAAAAAATGATAAAAAATATAAAGGGGGGACTGAATTCGATCAGGGACAGTTGCATGATCACCATGTGTTTTGTTCACGGTTTGCGGGCCAGCGAGTTAAGCCGTATGACGGTGGACAATATAGAACTCGCCGAGCGGCGGGTTTTTATTTCGCGATTGAAGAATGGTCTGTCGGTTCAGCACCCATTACAACCTGATGAGACCCTGATGCTTAAACGCTGGCTGGATTACCGCAAAGACAGCCCGCACGCCGGCCAGCCCTGGTTATTTTTGTCGCGTAAAGGCGGCCGGTTATCGCGCCAGCAAATCTACCGACTGATCCGTGATTACGGCAAAGCGGCACGTCTCGAATTACCAGCCCATCCCCATATGTTACGCCACGCCTGCGGCTACAGTCTGGCAAATAAAGGTATGGATACCCGACTGATACAGGATTATCTCGGCCACCGGAATATTCAGCATACGGTACTCTATACCGCCAGTAATGTCCGCCGTTTCAAAAGAATCGAATTTTAACTTTCGCCCAGAAGATTAATTCTCTTGAAATAGCCACAGTGTGAACTCACTGTCGTAACGGCCGTCGGTCATTAAATGACACTCTTCCACCGCTGTGTGAACGGGGTGTTTGTTTCGGGCTCAATATTGCAATGCTCGGCGGCGGCGGCAAACAATGCCACCTCATGGGGCACGTTAAGTCGCCGCATAATATTGTGCTTTTGACCACTGACCGTTTTGACGCTTTTCCCCAGCGACTGTGCGGTCGCCGTGACGCTGCCGTTGCACAGCAGAGCGGTCAACACCTGTTGTTCCGCCGCCGGCAAGGCAACTTGCGCAGTGGTGTGGTGCGGGCCGTAAAGCAGCGCCCCCAGCGCATAGAGCTCGCCGTTGTGCCGCAAGCCGGCTTTGTCCATTGCTCGCTTTTTATGGCTGGAAATGGTGCGAATATCTCGGTTCATGCGGGCGGCCAACTGCCAGGGATGCATACCGCCGAGCAATGTCAGTAATACCCGACTCTCAGTTAGCGTCAAGAATGGCAGGCTTTGTGGCTGTTTGGCGGCCAGACCGGGGGCAATGTTCAGCACGCCTAACAGACGGTGCCAGGCGGGGGCGGAAAACGGTGCCAGCAGGCTCAGCTTCAGGTCATGCCGACAGGACTTCAGCACCACCAGTTGCCACAGTAGCGGCAGCCAGTTGACGCCGCCGGTATGGGGCAGGGGCTCCAGCCGCACGGCGCTTTCGGCGGCGGGGTGTAGTTTAAGGACAATGCTGGGCAGACTGTCTGCCGTGGCGATATTACGCAGCAGGTCCTGCTCCCTGGGGGCGGGGAAATAGCCGGTGTGCTCGTTAACGGTCAAACGCATATCATCTCTCCTGCAATCAAATGAAAAATAGCGCCGGGGTTAAAACACCCAGTAGAGCAGCAGCGCAAACAGACACCAGAGCAGTGCACTGAGAGCAAACACCAGATCCCAGGCAAACTGTTCCAGGTAATACAGGGTTCTTTTGGTCAAGAGCGGGTTATCCCCCTTGGTTTGAAAAAGCCGGGGCCGATTAAACGCAACGCTGTTCATGTCATCACGGCCTGGCCCCGGTGGGAAAAGTTGTCTATAAGCAACGTCCCCAACGAGGGGAGCGAAGAGGGCCGGCTATTACAGATGCAGTTCGCTCCACGGTCGCTGAAGCAGCTGTGCCCAGACGTTTTGCCTGTCTTCACTGTGAACCCGGGTGCTCTTCGTTCGTAATGGCTGGGGTTGGCTTACCGTGCGGATCCAGACCCGCAGTTCCTGGCGGTGCGATCGCGGATGGGTGTAAACGTGTTGATCGCAGGTGATGCAAGGGCTGTGCACTATATAGCGCAGAATATAACCCGCCTTGCGGCGCGATACGTTAAAGGCCTGCATGATGCGTTGGCGGTTCAGATAGTGGTTTTGCAGTAACCCCCAGGTGGCCACAATACGACATAACGGCTGTTCGGCCAGGTGCGCTACCGTTTCTGGCAGGGTGATATTCTCGTCATGCTGAAGCTTCATAAAGTCCCCAGTCTCCTTGATCAATGAATAGTTGTTAGGGTGGCCTTCAGTCGCCGCGCCATTTCCCACAGGACGCTATCGGCCAGGTAACTTTGCCATTTTCATTTCACCAACCGGTTATTTTGGGATGGCAACGTATAACTTTTCTTACACCCGATGCTTCTGATTAATTAATGGAGTCGCTGTTGGATAGCTTGAAAAAAGCATTTGTGAAGCTGCTGTCACTATTGGGTGCTTTCTTCATATGCACGTTTCCATCAATATTTCCACCCTTGCTATTTTAAGGGAGGATCAGGTGCCAAGATGCAAAATTGCCACACAGTATATTTGTTTGAGTTATTTTTTATTTCCCCTTTAATTTCAATTGGTTATTCGTGTTTCTGATGTGCTGAAAATGCGACATTTTGGACCAAAGTGTGACATTCAGATAATTAAGCTGATTTTTTTGTATTTTGGTATGGCAATGTTTCATTTTGTGCTGAATATAGCCGATTTATCAGTGCATATATCTAAAAATAAAATGACGTTGCCTCACTGTTTAATTGAGTTAATTTATTTAACAAAGGTTCGCTCTTGCGGGCCTTTTTTATTTATTTTCGTGGGTGGTTGATATTGAAGGGAATAAAATTATTGCGTAAAAGCGGGGGGTATTCTTATTGACTTGAAATTGTACAAAACTAAGATATGTAACACTTTGGTCCAAAATGACCTATTTTTCACCTCACTTTTTTTGCCATAATCCAATAAAGCGATTGGGATTGCTGGCGGTATATATCACCGTATGTCGAATATTCCGGTGACCCAGATAATCCTGAATCAAACGCGTGTCGACGCCCGAATCCGCCAGTGCAAAGCCACAGGCATGCCGCAGCATATGTGGGTGCGATGACACCGTAATATTGGCGGCCTCGCCGTAACGTTTAATCAAGTAATGCACGTGTTTACGCGTCAGTTGGCCGCCTTTTTGCGACAGAAATAGCCACTCGCTGTCAGCATCGCGCCACCTGCCGCGCAAATTCAGCCAGCACAACAAGTGCGGCAGCTCATCTTGCGCCAGGGGATGCACGGTCGAAAAACCGTTCTTCAGGCGACGGATATAAATCACGTTATCGCGCAAATCGATATCAGATATTTTTAACTGACAGGCTTCGCTGGCGCGCAGCCCATGGATAAAACACATCTGAATTAAACAACGGTCACGCTCCGGATGTTTTCCAATGTGCGTGGCAAACAGAATGTCATTTATTTCACCGAGAGTGAGGTGTTTTCGAGTTTTCATTATTTTGGCTCCATATACCCTCTCCGGCCCGATGCCGTATGAGGATCTTACCGGAGAGAAAATAGCCTGTTTCCATTTTTTACGTATCTATTTTCTTCGCGAATAAATGGCGGCAGCCGATCTGACATGAGGAGTAAAAACCACCATGCAGCAGGAAATAACCGCGATGTCCGCACCCACGATACTCACCCGCAAGGCCGCCCGTGCCGTTGCCGGAAAAGCCGCCAGTTTGGAGCGGCGCATCATGCAACTTAGCGGCATGGCTTATGGCGTAGAAGATTGGTTGTGCGCTTTGCGCAAGGCTGCCGAGCTGTGGCGTTGCGTCAGTGAGACGCCATTGTTGGCTGAAAACGAACGGCGCTATGCCCGGTTACGCCACCGGCATTGTTCGCACCCGGCTACCCAATTGCTGGTACGTCAACGCTATCAGGCCGATAGCCAGCAACCCTGAATCCACTGCAGAGGACAAATTTATGTCTGCAAGCTCCCTTCCACCGCGTTTGCGTGTGGTCGTGATGATGAGGCCGGGGTTGATGCGCGAAGGCACCCTGCGGGTGCTCGAACTGGCCGGTCAGGCAATCGCATCGTTAACCGTGGTCGACGATCTTTTGACTCTGCGACAGGCGCTGTCGCAAGGCGGAGCGGATGTCATCCTCACCGGCCTCTTCGGGCACCGCGACAGGCTGCGCGACTTTTTTCTGTTCTATTCCCACTACCTGCGCTTCAACATCGACACGACCTGGCTGCTGTACAGCGAACCCCTGACGCCGTTGCTAACCACCTTAAGCCCGTTAGCCCCCCATGAAGGGCCGTTGTGCTTGCCACACGATCTGCAGCCGCATCTGTTGCACGATTTGCTGATGAAACGCCAGGCATTGAGCCACCTTGCCTTTATGAACCGCGACCCATTGCACCGGATGCCGGCGAATATTGTGCTCAGTTGGCCGGAGTTGCAGGTTCTCAGTCATTTTGTCTGTGGCGTACTTGAACATCTCACTACACCGACGGGCGGGTTCACGACGAAGACCCTGAGCGCCCATAAACGCAGCGCGATGCGCAAACTGGGCGTGTGTTGCGATCAACAACTCCATGCGTTGCTGCATGGATCTCGGCTATGCCCAGCAAGGAGGCTCCCGGATGTGGCCGTCAGCCAGGGATAAACGTATCCGTCGCTACACCTGGCTGGCGATGCTGCTGGTTTGTGGCATGTTTTGGTGGGGGGTTATTTGGTGCGTGCTGAAATTTACCGGTCTTTAATGGCCAGCCGGCGATGGTCAAGCCGATTCTTAAAACAATTTTCCGACAAGTGCTTACCCCCTCAGGGCTTTACGCTCGCCGTTGGGGGGGCGGCAGCTTTGTTGGGGGGCATGCTGTTTTTCCCTCAGGCTGAGGCGAGCACGTGGATGGGCAGCTCGCCGGCTTCTTTTATCGGCAGCTGTCGGAAGAACGCATTGCTGCAGATAGTGGCGCAGTGCCGCCATGATGCGAGCGCGCTTGATACTTCGCCCGCGCGTCACTCCGGGCGTTATCTCCACGCGCTGAACGACCGGCTTGCTCAATGGGGGATCGGCCCTGCAGCAGATGCCAGCTCTTCGTTGACCCGCCGTCAGCGTTGCGAGCTGTATCAATTCTGTGGGTTGTTGCATCAGCAGGCGGGCAGGCAACTGTTGGACCAGCTGTTTTTGCCACAGGGTGGGATGGCTGAAGTGGATTATCGTACGGTGGCCATCAAGGCTCCCTGTTTAAGGAGAAACAATGATACGTCTAAAAGTGATGATCATGGAGCCGGATCCCTGGTTTCGGCTCGGGGTCTTGTCGGTGCTTGCCTCGCTCCCGGCTCAGTTTGAAGTCTGTGGGGTCACCGATCGGCTGTCGGATTTACAGAGTCTGGTGCACAAACAGCCGTTTGATCTGTTGCTTTCAGACACTCATGGGCAGGGTGAAAGCCTGGATGACTACTTTGTCTTTCGCAGGGGATTTTGCAAGAGGCACTCTCATGTGACCTGGCTGATGTGGAGCGACGGTTATGGCCCTTTCTTATCGGGCCTGTCTTCTCGGCTGAAACTGCCGGTTTGCCTGCAAAAAACGCTGGGGCCTGCCGAGTTGAATTCGCTGTTGGTGCTGCGTCATCGGCTGGGGCATCAGCATTTTTTGGTCGAACATCAGCGGACCCAAGTGTGCGTATGCTGCCACCTGACGCAAAAAGAGCTTTTGGTTATCAGCGCGCTGGCACATGGCGAACCGCAAAAGCAACTGGCGCGGCGCTTGGGCCGCAGTGAAAAAACCATCAGTTCACACAAGATCCAGGCCTTGCACAAGCTGGGCGCCAGTAGCGATCGGCGGTTATTTCATCATCAAGGAGAAAACCTCCTGCTGGAAATTCTGCGCTATGCGGGCATCAATATTCCCCATGACCCCTATGGGAGTTACTCGGCGTAACTCAATCTGATGCCGGTGATAAGCTGTGTAGTGGGGAGCGTATGCTATGTTTACGCTGATTTCACCGCGTGGAGATGGGAATAAAGATGAGTAAGCCGCCGCTGTTTTTTATCGCCGTGATTGCGTTGATCGCCGTACTGGCGACGCAGCGCTATTTCAATCAGCGCCGTACTGAAGCGGATAACGACCGGGCACCGGTGCGCAGTCTGCAGGTCACGGTGAGTGACAAACGTGAGTTTCCAGTCGCCAAGACCCGGGCACCGCAGCGGGAGCCGCTGGTCAATGAGCCGATGCATTATGAGGTGGTGTTTAGTCCGCAGGGTGGCGGTGAAGAGCTCCGGCTGCGGCTGAAGCCGTGGCAGTACAATCCGATTGAAAAAGGCGCACAGGGTACGTTGAGCATGCAGGGCACGCGCTTCGTCTCCTTTACCGCCCAGCCGTAGGGCGCCGGATCCGGCGCCCATGCGGGGTTATTTTCTTTTGATCGGCGGCTGTTTTTTCTGCCAGGCCAGCAGTTCGAAGACGCCAAAGATGAAGATCTTGGCTTCTTGCCAGTAGCTTATCGGCTGATCTTTCGGTTGCGTGGACTTCAGCAGAACCAATTGCAGCCCGTGCATTACCACCATAAAGAACAGCGCCACGTCGATGAAATATTTCAGCGGCTTGGGAAAGGGGTGAAACAGATTGGAGAGCAGAAAGCCCCACACGCACAGCATCAGCAGGCGACCCAGATTAATCAGCATTTTCGGTTTTCTCTTGCGAACGGATATAAAGACGATAAGCCACCTGACCGGCGACTTTTTCACGGTGTAACTGCCAGTTGGCCGGGACATCAGCGGCGGCGCTTTCGGCTTCGGCCTCTACGTAGATCCAGGCCTCATCGGCCAGCCAGCCCTGCTGCTCCAGCAGCGTGACGGTTTCAGCCAGCAATCCTTTACGAAAAGGCGGATCGAGAAACACCACGTCAAACGGCTGAGCGGGAGTCGCCAGCCAGCTCAGCGCGTTGGTATTGACCACCTTGCCATTGCCCTGCAGCAGGGCCAGATTTTTTTCCAGTTGCTGCGCCACCGGGCGCTCAAACTCCAACAGCGTGACGCTGCCGGCATAGCGCGACAGCGCTTCCAGGCCGAGTGCGCCGCTACCGGCGAAACAGTCCAGGCAACGTGCGCCCTGGATCACCGGCGCCAGCCAGTTGAACAGGGTTTCACGAACGCGATCGGTGGTTGGACGTAGCCCGGGGCTGTTGGGTACCGGCAGTTTTCGTCCGCGCCATTGGCCGCCGATAATGCGGATCTGCCCGGCCGCAGCCTGAGGCGCTTTTTTTGCCGATGCCCGTGGCGATATTCTTGTCATAGGTTTGCTTTGATGGTTTTTCTGGCGATGAGGCCGAATGAGTTAGCGATCAGTTGCCTCTATTCTACCGGTGAGACGCGCCGGGGGAAACGGTAAAACTTTGTTGCCTGATTTCACAGTGGAAAGCGTGCCGGATGCGTGTTGCTGGGCGAGGGAAAGTGATAGACTCGGCGAATTATTGTCAGCATAAGCAAGCCTTCGGTACGGAGTAGAGTCATAACATGGCAAAAGATAAGAAACGCGGGTTTTTCTCCTGGCTGGGCTTCGGCCAGAAGGAAGAAGAGCAACAGCAACCTGAGACGCCGGTAGAAGCGGCGGAAGATCAGGCCGTGGAGGTCCCGGCTGAGCCGGTCGCTCCCAAGCTGGATGACCAGCTCCCCGCGCAGGAATCTGAACCTGCCGCCTCCGTAGAGACGCCTGGGGAGTGGGACGGCAGTCTGACCGGCGAGCATATTGCAGAAAGCGTGCCGGCCGTCGTCGAACACTCTGCCCCGGCAGAAAAGCTGGCGGAAGAGATTGTCACCCTCACCGAACAGGTGGCGGCGGAGCAACTGCCGGCAGTTGAAGAGATTGCCGAACCGGTGGCTGTGGTTCAGCCTGAACCCGAACCCGCCATTGAGCCCGAGCCTGAAGCGGCGGTGATATCAGAACCCGAAGTGGTTATGCCAGAGCTGATTATCGCGCCAGAGCCGGAAGGGGTTGAACCGGAACCGGTGATAGTGCGCGAACCGGAAGTGATTGCGCCTGAACCTATTATCGTGCCAGAGCCAGAGCCAGAGCCAGAGCCAGAGCCAGAGCCAGAGCCAGAGCCAGAGCCAGAGCCAGAGCCAGAGCCAGAGCCAGAGCCAGAGCCAGAGCCTGAACCTGAACCTGAACCTGAACCTGAACCATTGCCGGCCAGCGTGGCGCTGGAACCGATTATCGTTGCGCCGGCCATTGAAGAAGAAAAAGAAGCTGAGCTGCTGGCCCCTGCGGTCACTCAGGAACAGGAACGCCCGACCAAAGAAGGCTTCTTTGCCCGGCTGAAACGCAGCCTGGTGAAAACCAAGCAAAATTTGGGCTCCGGTTTTGTCGGCCTGTTCCGCGGCAAGAAAATTGACGACGAGCTGTTTGAAGAGCTGGAAGAACAACTGCTGATTGCCGACGTCGGCGTGGAAACCACGCGTAAAATCATTACCTCTCTGACTCAGCATGCCAGCCGCAAGCAGTTGAAAGACGCCGATGCGTTGTACGGTAAGCTGAAGGAGGAAATGTCCGAAATTCTGGCTAAAGTTGATCAGCCGCTGGATGTTGGCGGTAAAAACCCGTATGTCATTCTGATGGTTGGGGTGAACGGCGTGGGTAAAACCACCACCATCGGTAAGCTGGCTCGCCAGTTCCAGGCGGAAGGCAAATCGGTGATGCTGGCGGCGGGGGACACCTTCCGTGCCGCGGCGGTAGAGCAACTGCAGGTGTGGGGCGAGCGCAATCGTATTCCGGTGGTGGCGCAGCATACCGGCGCGGATTCTGCCTCGGTGATTTACGACGCGGTCCAGGCCGCCAAGGCCCGTGGCATTGACGTGCTGCTGGCCGATACGGCAGGGCGTTTGCAGAACAAAGCGCACCTGATGGAAGAGCTGAAGAAGATCGTCCGCGTCATGAAAAAACTGGACGACCAGGCCCCCCATGAGGTTATGCTGACTCTTGATGCCAGCACCGGACAGAATGCTGTCAGCCAGGCGAAATTATTTAATGAAGCCGTGGGCTTAACCGGTATCACACTGACTAAACTGGACGGTACCGCCAAGGGCGGGGTGATCTTCGCCATTGCCGATCAGTTCGGTATCCCGATTCGCTATATCGGCGTTGGGGAAGGCATCGAAGATTTGCGGCCGTTTAAGGCTGACGATTTTATTGAGGCACTTTTTGCCCGAGAGGATTAATACGGATGATTCGCTTTGAACAGGTCAGTAAAGCTTATCTGGGCGGACGGCAGGCCCTGCAGGGGGTAGATTTCCATCTGCGCCCGGCAGAGATGGCGTTTCTGACCGGCCATTCCGGCGCGGGGAAGAGTACCCTGCTGAAACTGATTTGTGGTATCGAACGGCCAAGCGCCGGCCATATTTGGTTTGGCGGCCATGACATCAGCCGGTTGAAAAACCGCGAGGTGCCGTTCCTGCGTCGTCAGATCGGCATGATTTTCCAGGACCACCATTTGCTGCTGGATCGCACGGTGTATGACAACGTGGCGATGCCACTGATCATCGCCGGTGCCAGCACCGAAGACATCCGTCGCCGCGTTTCCGCTGCGTTGGACAAGGTCGGGCTGCTGGATAAGGCGAAAAACTTCCCGATTCAGCTTTCCGGCGGTGAGCAGCAACGCGTGGGTATCGCCCGTGCGGTGGTGAACAAGCCGGCGGTACTGCTGGCGGATGAGCCTACCGGTAACCTGGACGATGCGCTGTCGGAAGGCATTCTGCGCCTGTTCGAAGAGTTTAACCGCGTGGGTGTCACCGTGCTGATGGCCACTCATGACACCGGGCTGATCGCTCGTCGCAATTACCGCATTCTGCGCCTGAGTCAGGGCCGCATGGCTGGAGGAGCGCATCATGGCGAATAATGCAAAAACCGCCAAGAGCAAAGCGCTGCGTGGCGGCTGGCGGGAACAATGGCGCTATGCCTGGATGAACGCCGTCAAGGATATGCTGCGCCAGCCACTGGCTACGCTGCTGACGGTGATGGTAATCGCCATCTCCCTGACGCTGCCAAGCGTGTGTTATATCGTTTGGAAAAACGTCAGCACCGCGGCGACGCAGTGGTACCCCACGCCGCAGTTAACGGTGTACCTGGATAAATCCCTGGATGACGACGCGGCGGTGAAAGTGCTCGACGCCATCAAGGCGGAAGCCGGCGTAGAGAAAGTGAATTACCTGTCGCGTGAAGAGGCCCGGGGCGAGTTCCGCAACTGGTCCGGCTTTGGCGGCGCGCTGGACATGCTGGAAGAGAACCCGTTGCCGGCAGTGGCTATCATCACGCCGAAAATGAGCTTCCAAAGTTCCGACACCCTCAATACCCTGCGCGATCGCGTAGCGGCGGTGCAGGGTGTGGATGAAGTGCGAATGGACGACAGCTGGTTTGCCCGTCTGGCCGCACTGACCGGGTTGGTGGGGCAAGTGGCCGCGATGATCGGCGTGCTGATGGTGGTGGCGGTGTTCCTGGTGATCGGCAACAGCGTACGTCTGAGCATCTTCAGCCGTCGCGATACCATCAACGTGATGAAGCTGATTGGTGCCACCGACGGTTTCATCCTGCGGCCGTTCCTGAACGGCGGGGCGATGCTGGGCTTCTTTGGCGCATTGCTGTCGTTGCTGTTGTCCGGGGCGATGGTATGGCGGCTGGAGTCGGTGGTCACCGGCGTGGCCAAGGTGTTCGGTACCACCTTTACCCTGCACGGCCTGGGTTGGGACGAGGCGTTGCTGCTGCTGATTGTCTCTGCGATGATCGGCTGGATCGCCGCCTGGCTGGCGACGGTGCAACATTTACGCCGATTTACACCACAATAAAGATTTTTTGGTATACTCTTCTCCTGCTGCTCCGAGCGTGTTGTGGGAGAAGAGCTACCGGCACTAATCTAAGCCTCATCCAGTCTCTTCTTAGCGCACAAATTCCCTATCGGCCTGAGTTTTCGTCACGTATTGTCATGCACAATGCGATCGAAAAACTGTGAACTAATAGGGCGGAACGCGGTCAAAATCTGCAGCAAAATGTTATGGTGCCCGGCGTGTGGACCGCTTTTGCAATAGCAACTGCCGTAAAATCAATCTTTTCCCCGCCGTGACAATCACCTGCATGACCTGTTTTTTCAAGAGAGGGTTTGAATGACCAAAGAAATGCAAACTTTAGCTTTAGTGCCCCAGGGCAGTTTGGAAGCCTATATCCGGGCCGCCAACACCTATCCGATGCTGACGGCAGAGGAAGAGCGGGAGCTGGCTGAACGGCTGCATTATCAGGGCGATCTGGAAGCCGCTAAGCAGCTCATCCTGTCTCACCTGCGCTTTGTCGCTCATATTGCCCGCAATTACTCCGGTTACGGCCTGCCGCAGGCAGACCTGATCCAGGAAGGTAATATTGGCCTGATGAAAGCTGTTCGCCGCTTCAACCCAGAGGTTGGTGTGCGTCTGGTTTCCTTTGCGGTGCATTGGATCAAGGCAGAAATTCACGAGTACGTACTGCGTAACTGGCGTATCGTTAAAGTGGCTACCACCAAAGCACAGCGCAAGCTGTTCTTTAACCTGCGTAAAACCAAGCAGCGTCTGGGCTGGTTCAATCAGGATGAGGTGGAATTGGTCGCTCGCGAGTTGGGTGTGACCAGCAAGGACGTCCGCGAGATGGAATCCCGCATGGCGGCGCAGGACATGACGTTCGATCCTACGCCGGACGACGAAGCCCGTGATGGCCAGTCTATGGCGCCGGTGCTGTACCTGCAGGATAAAAGCTCGGACTTCGCCGAAGGCATCGAGGAAGATAACTGGGAAAGCAACGCCGCAGACAAACTGGCCTATGCGCTGGAAGGTCTGGACGAGCGTAGCCAGCATATCATTCGTGCCCGCTGGTTGGATGACGACAATAAATCCACGCTGCAAGAGCTGGCCGATCAGTACGGTGTTTCCGCTGAGCGTGTGCGCCAGCTAGAAAAGAACGCCATGAAGAAATTGAAAATGGCGATCGAAGCCTAATCCCGCATAAGCGTTAAAAAGCCCGGCTAGCCGGGCTTTTTTGTGCCTGAAATTCGACGTTATGGCGTAACCGCCGCGAAATCTGGTGCCGGGCAATCGTAGCCAAACTTGTTGGCCCAGTTGTAACGCGTCCCGGTATTGATATAGCGCTGATACAGCGCCCGGCCGGTTTTCGCGTCACGCTTGATCACCCAACTGGCGGCATTGCACAGCACGGCGGCATAGGCCTGGCTTTTTGGCGGCAGTAAGTCGGCGGCCTGCTGCGCCAGATCAACCGCCTGCCAGCGGTAGTGCAGGAAGCGATTATCCTGTGGCGGCAATGCCGCTTTGGCCCGAGCCGCCTCTGCGTTGCTGATCCAGCTCTTATGCTTGAGCTCGCGCGTATCAAAGGCATCCCCCAGATAAGAATAGCCCGCGTCATAAATCGCATAATCTGGCGTCATCTCATAACCCGTGAATACCAGCCCCTGGCTGCGCAGCAGCGTTGCTGCCTGATAGTAGGCTTTGGCGCGCGCCAGTTTGTCAGCGGTTTTGTCCTGCGCCGCTTTCAGCGTATCGGCGTACTGTTGGGCAACCTGACGATAGTTCGGGATATCAAAGTAGGCCATTGCTTCTTGAGGGCGTCCGGCGCGCATCAGCCGCCGCGCCAGCAGCTCGCGTAGTTGCACGTCCGGCGTCAGCGACTGGCCGTTGTACTCGTCGGGGTTGACCGGTTTCAACGGCGTAGCCGGGGCCGGTACATGCTTATCAACAAAGCCTTTCAGCTCATCGATGGTCAGCACGCGTTCGGCCACGTCGGCGACGTCCGCCCAGTAAATTTCTTTGCCGCGATAAAGGAAGTCCATTGCCTGCAGATAGTCGCCGCGATCCAGGGCCAGAATGGCCTGCTCCCCCGCGACCCGGCATTCGGGCACGATAGTTTCTGGCGTAAAGTCCGCGTTGCGCTGTTCGCCCCAGCTTTCATTGGAGGGGAACGCGGCCGCTGCTTTGGCGTAGTCTGCGGTGGCGGCTTTAACATCCCCGTCGCGCAGCGCCATCTTGGCGCGCAGCCACCAGGCCAAACCGCTGTCACCGGCATGTTTCAGCAGGCTGGCGGCCATCGGGTACTGCCCGGCGCGATAGGCCAGCGCCGCCAGCCGATCGCTGCCGCTGAAGCCGCTTTTTACCGAGGCATCCAGCAGCGTCAGAATCTGGCTGATGATCTGCGCAGAACGGGTGCCGGTGCCGTCCGTGTCCGCCATTTGCAGATTGCTGCTGCGGGCAAACAGCTCAATGGTGACCAGTTGTTGGATCAGCGGGTCGGCGATCGCCTGTTTCAAAGCCTCGAAGTGATCGGGATTGACCAGGTAACTGGAGACGTACTGCAACGACAGCCCACCCTCCTGGTCGCCCTGTGCCGCCTGTTGCGCATACAACCTGGCCGCCTGAGGGATATCGCCCAGCCAAAGATGAATACGGGCCTGCTGCCCCAGGCTGCTCAGCGCCAGTTGATCAGGATCGGCCGTACCGTTCTTCACTTTATCAATCACCTGCTGGAAAGCCGTCAGTGCCTTTTCGAGCTGGGGCTTCGCGGGATGTTCGACCGCGAGGCTCGAGCCGTCGCCTTCGTTTTCCGGCGTGCCGTGATCGCCCATCAACAACCGGCCGAGTGAATACTGTGCCCTTAGCCCCCAGTCACCTTGATCTGCGGCGGGCAGAGCCAGAACCTGCTGGAAGTACTCACCGGCGCGTGGATCTTTACCGGCGAAGGCCACGGCACCCAGTTGGTAAAGACGGGCCGCATCAGACAGCCCCTGGCTATTGACCGCATCGGCCTCTTCAACGGTTTTGGCCGCGCGCATCTTGCCGATGATGACAGTTTCCGGCGACAGCGGCATCGGTTTCGGCGGCATGGCCGGCGGTGGCGCTTTCCACAGCGGCAGCTGTTTATCCACTGCGACCAGGCGCCCGGCTTCAAAGGCAAAGTTGCCTTCCGGCATATACAGCAGCGTGCCGTTGCGATCGACCAGCAAACGGTTAGGGAAATCCGGCCCGCAGGCGTAGCCATTAAGCGGCATTGCCAGCGCCGAGCCGATCAGGGCAGCCAATGGAAGAGTTCGACCGCGCAGACTCCGTGTGGCGCGCGTATTAAGGTGTGACAAGGGTGCCTCCTGGCTTTAGTTGTTGGCAGCGCAGCCAGCCCAGCGGCCGGGACTGCCCGGCGCGCAGCTGGTCACTGCGGATAAGCACAAAGCGTTGCCGTTGAGGCTCGCTTTCCAGCCGGTAGTTGCCCGCCGCGTCCGCCGCCAGGCACTCGCTGGCGGTGATGACAATTTCATGCGGTAGCGGCGCATCCACCGGTCCGTTGTTTTGAATTATCAGATCATTTAGGCCGTTTTGCTGTGTCTGAGGGCTAAATTTTACCTGCCAGCTGACGTCAAGCGGCTGCTTTTCTATTACCGCCCGCAGCGTAGCCAGTGACCAGGCGCGGCGATCGTCCTCCAGTGGCAAACGGAACCAGATCAGGCCCAGCAGGTGCGGCGTCGTCCGTGTGTTCAACTGGTGCAGAAAATCGGCCACCTGCTGTGGCGCGACCGTCAGTTCGCGTGTTGTCCCCGTCACCCTCAAAGAGGTTTCGCTTTCAACCTGTGCGCCCTGCGCATCGAATCCAACCAGGCCCATGCCATAGGCAGGCAACGCCACCCGGAAAGGTTTTGACGTGATTTGTGCGTACTGTTTTATCCAACGCAGCGCCAGCGGGGTGGCAAACAGCCCCTGCTCGGGCGAGAGTACGGCATGCACCTGCAGCACCGAGCTGTCTGCCTGTTGCAAGACACCGGGCAGCGCAGCTGAGCCGATCCAGGCCGGCAATGCCGTAATGCCCAGCTGCAGTGAGGAGGGTAACTGCTGGCGCAGCTGCTGCAGGAAATGTTGATACGCGGGCAGTCGGGCGGTGGCGGCGTCATGATCTATTTCAACGCCGATGACCGGCAGCCCCGCGGCCTGCCAGTGCTGAACCTGTTTAAGCAAGCGTCGGCGAATTGCTGATTCATCCAACTGCGCCAGTTGCCCGTCCAGGCGGGCCACCAGCCACAGTGGGCGACCATCTTGTTTCAGTAAAGGGAGATTGACCGGCATTTCCCGCCAACCTTCACGCGGGTGTACCTGCAGGGCCAGCACCCGCATCACCGGGAACAGATCGCGGCTTTGTGCCAGCGCAGCATCATGCTGCGGCGTCCAAACCCGTTGCCAGACGTAAACCTGATTATCCCAGGCCGGCTGTAGCCGCAACGCCTGCTGGCGGCCACCAAACCAGGCGATTAACGCCAGCACCAGCATCAACAGTGCGAGGAGCCTGCGTTTCATCGCAGCCAGAGTTCGCCTTGCTGGGTGAAACCACAGGCACGCATAAAGTTATCCACCTCACCGCGCTCACGCGGCGTCAGACCGGCAGTCGAAAGCTGCCAATGCGTTATCTGCGGCAGCTGGCGCTGCGCGTCCTGCACCAGATACAGCCCGACACCACGACGGCGTGTCACTTCACGCACCAGCAAATCCTGCAGTTGGGCACGGTCACCGTCCAGCTCGATTTTCACCGCGCCCAGCAGTCGTTCATTGAAGCGGGCGGCAAACAACGCTTTATCGCCGCCCAGCCAGCTTTCCCACTGTTCCGGCTGCTGATGCGGCCAGATTTTGCCAAGGTCGATAAGGTCTTGCTGGGACAGCGTGGTTAATCGCTCAATAGTCAGTTTCATGCAGGATTTCCGAACGGCTAATCGATGCCGACAGTGTAATAGATCTTGCACAGAGCGTTGTGTAAGTTTTTCTGTACGATTACTGCGCAAAATGTTTTTTGCAGGACGCATTTTCCGAGTAAATATGTAGTAAAGCGATCGAGAACCAGCATAACGCGCTGTGCCTGATGCAAAACAGCGCAGATTTAATCCGGATTTTATGCTGTTTACACCGCTTGTTTCTGATTGTGTAAGTTGATTTGCAGCAGAAAATTCCTGTTTAATGGCATGAAAAATAAAGTCTTATTAGAAAATATTGCCACTAAAACACCTAAATCATTATTACTTATGAATAAAAGCAGTAAATAAGGGTCAGGTGCCGGCAAACACAACAGGTACGTTCACAACGACAGAGGGGGATTTGCGGATGAAATTAACAAAGGGTAAGGCGCTGTTGGCGGGTTGTATCGCGATGGCTATCGGGCATTCGGCAATGGCGAAAGACATCAAGGTGGCGATCGTCGGGGCGATGTCCGGTCCGGTGGCGCAGTATGGCGATATGGAATTCACCGGCGCCCGTCAGGCGATTGCCGATATCAACGCCAAGGGCGGTATCAAGGGCGACAAGCTGGTCGGCGTGGAATATGACGACGCCTGCGATCCAAAACAGGCGGTAGCCGTCGCCAACAAGGTGATCAATGACGGTATCCGCTATGTGATTGGCCACCTGTGCTCATCCTCGACGCAGCCGGCTTCCGACATTTATGAAGATGAAGGCGTAATCATGATCACCCCGGCGGCCACTAACGCCGATCTGACCACTCGCGGTTACAAAATGATCATGCGTACCACCGGCCTGGATTCCGATCAGGGACCGACGGCGGCGAAATACATCCTCAGCGAGATCAAACCCAAGCGCATTGCCGTGGTACACGACAAGCAGCAGTACGGCGAAGGCCTGGCGCGCTCGGTGCGCGACAGCCTGAAAAAGCAGGGCACCGACGTGGTGATGTTTGAAGGTATCACCGCCGGCGATAAAGATTTCTCCACCCTGGTGGCGCGCCTGAAGAAAGAAAACGTCGATTTCGTTTACTTTGGCGGTTACTACCCGGAAATGGGCCAGATCCTGCGCCAGGCTAAACAGGCCGGTTTGACCACCCGCTTTATGGGGCCGGAAGGCGTGGGCAACTCCTCGCTGTCCAACATCGCCGGTGCTGCCTCTGAAGGCATGTTGGTGACCCTGCCTAAGCGTTACGATCAGGTGCCTGCCAACAAACCGGTGGTGGATGCGCTCAAAGCCAAAAAGTTGGATCCAACCGGGCCGTTCGTCTGGACCACTTACGCGGCGTTGCAATCTCTGACTGCCGGGATGGAGCGCAGCGGCAGCCAGGAACCGGCCGACATCGTCAAGGATCTGAAAACCGGCAAGCCGGTGGACACCGTGATGGGGCCGTTGAGCTGGGATGATAAAGGCGATCTTAAAGGCTTCGAGTTCGGCGTGTTCGAATGGCATGCCGATGGCACTTCAACGCCGATTAAATAAGCCATAATAATTAGGGTAGGGCGCAGCTAGCTGCGCCCGCAGGCCGGCTTGCCGGCCCGCACCCCTTTACCTGAATTTCTCTACGCGTTCAGGTTTGCTATAAAAGCGCAGCCAAGGGTTAGAGTATGTCTGAGCAGGTTCTCTATTTTCTGCAGCAAATGTTCAACGGCGTCACGTTGGGCAGTACCTATGCATTGATCGCCATCGGTTACACCATGGTCTACGGCATCATCGGCATGATCAACTTCGCCCACGGCGAGGTGTATATGATCGGCAGCTATGTCTCCTTTATTGTTATCGCTGCCCTGATGATGATCGGCATCGACGTCGGTTGGCTGCTGATTGGCGCGGCTTTCCTGGTATCGATCGTGATTGCCAGCGCTTACGGCTGGAGCATCGAGCGGGTGGCCTACAAGCCGGTACGCAGCTCCAAACGCCTGATCGCGCTGATTTCCGCCATAGGGATGTCGATATTCCTGCAAAACTACGTCAGCCTGACTCAGGGGTCGCGCGACCTGGCGTTGCCAAGCCTGGTCACCGGGCAATGGGTACTGGGGGAAAGCAACGGCTTTGCCGCCACCATCAGCACCATGCAATTGATCATCTGGGGCGTTACCTTCCTGGCGATGCTGGCGTTGACGATGTTTATTCGCTATTCACGCATGGGCCGCGCCTGCCGCGCCTGTGCGGAGGATTTGAAGATGGCCAGCCTGCTGGGCATCAATACCGACCGGGTGATCTCGCTGACCTTTGTCATCGGCGCGGTGATGGCGGCGGTCGCCGGCGTACTGCTCGGGCAATTCTACGGAGTGATTAACCCCTATATTGGCTTTATGGCCGGCATGAAGGCCTTCACCGCGGCGGTGCTGGGCGGCATCGGCAGCATCCCCGGCGCGATGATTGGCGGCCTGGTCCTGGGGGTGGCGGAAGCGCTGACTTCGGCTTACCTGAGCACCGAATATAAAGACGTGGTGTCGTTCGCGCTGCTGATTGTGGTGCTGCTGATCATGCCAACCGGCATCCTTGGGCGTCCGGAGGTTGAGAAGGTATGAAACTCAATTTGCTCAACGCGCTGATCGCTACCCTGGTGCTGTTTGTGATGGCTTCATTCCTGATGGGCATGCAGCTGAGCCTGGACGGCACCAAACTGGTGGTGCACGGCGCGGCGGAAGTGCGCTGGATGTGGATCGGCATCGGCTGCGTCATCGTGTTTTTCTTCCAACTGCTGCGCCCGTTGATGCAGCACGGGCTGAAAAAAATCTCCGGCCCGGCCTGGGTATTGCCGAGCTTCGATGGCACCACCACCCGGCAGAAGCTGTTGGCCGCAGCAATCATTATCGCCGCGGTTGCCTGGCCGTTTCTGGTCTCACGCGGCTCGGTGGATATTGCCACGCTGACGTTGATCTACGTAATGTTGGGCCTGGGCCTGAACGTGGTGGTGGGCCTGTCCGGTTTGCTGGTGTTGGGCTACGGCGGTTTCTATGCGATTGGCGCTTACACTTACGCACTGCTGAACCATTATTACGGCCTGGGTTTCTGGGAGAGCCTGCCGCTGGCGGGTATGGTCACCGCCCTCTTTGGTTTTCTGCTCGGGTTCCCGGTGCTGCGCCTGCGCGGCGATTATCTGGCGATTGTCACGCTGGGGTTCGGTGAGATCGTGCGCATCCTGTTGTTGAACAATACCGAGATCACCGGCGGGCCGAACGGCATCAGCCAGATCCCGAAACCGACCTTTTTCGGCCTGGAGTTCAACCGCAGCGCGCGTGACGGCGGCTGGGACACCTTCCATAACTTCTTTGGCCTGAAATATGATCCGAGCGATCGCATTGTCTTTTTGTACCTGGTGGCGTTGTTGCTGGTGGTACTGACGCTGTTTGTGATCAACCGCCTGCTGCGCATGCCGTTGGGCCGTGCCTGGGAAGCCTTACGTGAAGATGAAATCGCCTGCCGTTCGCTGGGGCTTAATCCGACCAGAATCAAACTGACCGCTTTTACCATCAGCGCTGCCTTCGCCGGTTTTGCCGGTACGCTGTTCGCTGCGCGCCAGGGCTTCGTCAGCCCGGAATCCTTCACCTTTGTCGAGTCGGCCTTCGTGTTGGCGATCGTGGTCTTGGGCGGCATGGGATCGCAGTTCGCCGTGATCCTGGCGGCGATCCTGCTGGTGGTGTCGCGCGAACTGATGCGTGACCTGAACGAATACAGCATGCTGTTGCTGGGTGCCTTAATGGTATTGATGATGATTTGGCGGCCGCAGGGGCTGCTGCCGATGAAGCGGCCACAGCTAAAACTGAAGGCGGCGGATATCCAGGCAGGCAAGGGGGAGCAAGCATGAGCATGCAACCTTTGTTGAAGGTCGAAGGGCTGTCGATGCGCTTCGGCGGCCTGCTGGCGGTCAATAACGTGGCGCTGACGCTGAACGAGGGCGAGATTGTTTCGTTGATCGGCCCGAACGGTGCCGGAAAAACCACGGTGTTTAACTGCCTGACCGGCTTTTACCGTCCGACCAGCGGGACCATCAAACTGCGCGAGCGCCATCTGGAAGGGCTGCCCGGCCAGGCCATCGCCCGGATGGGCGTGGTGCGGACTTTCCAGCACGTACGGCTGTTTCGCGAGATGACGGTGATCGAAAACCTGTTGGTCGCACAGCATCAGCATCTGAAAAGCGGCGTGTTCGCCGGGCTGCTGAAAACGCCGGCCTTCCGCCGTGCCGAAGCCGATGCGCTGGAGCGCGCCTCGGTTTGGTTACAACGGGTTGGCCTGCTGGAGATGGCGAACCGTTCGGCGGGTAATCTGGCTTACGGCCAGCAACGGCGGCTGGAGATTGCGCGCTGCATGGTCACCCGGCCGGAATTACTGATGCTGGACGAGCCGGCGGCGGGCCTGAACCCAAAGGAAACCGACGAGCTGGATCACCTGATCGTCGAATTGCGCAATCAGCATAAGGTGTCGGTGCTGCTGATCGAGCACGACATGAAACTGGTGATGGGCATCTCCGATCGTATCTATGTGGTGAACCAGGGCACGCCGTTGGCGCAGGGCACCCCGGCAGAAATCCGTAACAACCCGGACGTGATCCGGGCCTATCTGGGCGAATAATTTATGTTGTCATTTAATCAGGTATCCGCCCATTACGGCAAAATCCAGGCGCTGCATCAGGTTAGCCTGAACATAAAGCAGGGCGAGATTGTCACTCTCATCGGCGCTAACGGCGCCGGTAAAACCACGCTGCTTGGCACGCTGTGCGGTGAGCCCCGCGCCAGCGAAGGCAGCATAACCTTTCTCGATCAGGACATTACCCAGTGGCAGACGTCGCGCATCATGCGCGAAGCGGTGGCGATCGTCCCGGAAGGCCGGCGGGTATTCTCGCGCATGACGGTGGAGGAGAACCTGGCGATGGGCGGTTTCTTTGCCGACCGTCACCAATATCAACAGCGCATCGAAAGGGTGTTTGGCCTGTTTCCGCGCCTGCTGGAACGCCGTACACAGCGCTCGGGCACCATGTCCGGCGGTGAGCAACAGATGTTGGCGATAGGCCGTGCACTGATGAGCCAGCCGAAGCTGCTGTTGCTCGACGAGCCCTCTCTGGGGCTGGCGCCGATCATCATTCAGCAGATTTTTGACATCATTCAACAGCTGCGTGAAGAGGGTATGACCATCTTCCTGGTCGAACAAAACGCCAATCAGGCGCTGAAACTGGCCGATCGCGGTTATGTACTGGAAAACGGGCGCGTGGTGTTGGAAGATACGGGAGCCGAATTGTTAGCAAACGAAGCAGTAAGGTCGGCGTATCTGGGCGGTTGAAATACCCGTCGAAGCGGTAGGGGGCGAATATCTTCGCCCCGAGCGACTCGGGCGCAGCGTATCGGACCCCTACAACATTTTTAACGATTACGAGAAGAATAAGAAATGAACACAGAAGGGTTACTCGCGCAGCGCATCGTAAAAGTAAAAAGCTCGGCAATCCGTGAATTGCTCAAGCACAGTAAGATGGAAAACGTCATTTCGCTGGCGGGCGGCATCCCCTCTGATGCCCTGTTTGATTTCGAAGGGCTGAGCATCGCCACTCATCAGGCGATCACCGAACAGCCGAAAAGCGCTTTTCAGTACGGTCTGACCGAAGGCAGCCCGGTGCTGCGTGAACGTATTTGCGAGCTGTGTGCCGAACGCGGCGTCACCGCCACCGCCGATGAAGTGATGGTCACGGCCGGTTCCCAGCAGGCGCTGGATCTGGTGATGCGCGCCATCGTGAATCCGGGCGACGTGTTCGTGGTGGAACGTCCGACCTACCTGGCGGCGTTGCAGACGCTGGAACTGGCGGAAGCCAACATCATGTCGGTGTCGTCCGACAGCGATGGCATGGTGGTCGAAGAACTGGCCGAGCTGTTGAAAACGCAGCGCATCAAGGGTGTGTATGTGGTGCCGAACTTCGGCAACCCAAGCGGCATTACCCTGAGCGCCTCGCGTCGCGAACTGTTGGTCAAGCTGGCGGCCGAGCACAATTTCCTGATCATCGAAGATGACCCGTACGGTGAACTGCGTTTTACCGACGAGCGTAACGCGACGCTGCACCAGGTTTCACAGCAGGTGCTGGGCCATACCGATAATATTATCTATACCTCGACCTTCTCCAAGATCCTGGCTCCGGGCTTACGTTTGGGCTGGGCTATCCTGCCGCCGTTTTTGCTGCATAAAGTGGCGATCATCAAGCAGGCGGCGGATCTGCATGCCAGCGCATTGTCGCAGAGCATCGTAGAGTGTTACCTGGGGCTGGATCGCCTGCCGGCGCAGATCGAAAAGATCCGCGCGGCGTACAAACAAAAAGGCGAGATCCTCGCCGGACTGGTGGAAAAAGAGCTGGGTGACCATATCAGCTTCGATATGCCAAAAGGCGGCATGTTCCTGTGGGCGCGTTTCCGTCAGCCGTTCAACGCCACCGAATGGCTGAAAACCACCCTGCAGCAGGGCGTGGTGTTTGTGCCAGGAGAATACTTCTTCTCAGACAATCCGGACCGTTCGACTTTCCGCCTGTCTTTCGCCACTGCCACTGAACAGCAAATGCAGGAGGCGGTCGCTCGACTGCGTCGCTCACTGTAATCCTCACGGCGGCGGGGAAGGTTCTCCGCCGCCGACATCAAACCGCAATCTGCACTTCACCCTTCCGTCATCTGGCTGTCACCTGACAGTTATATTTCTGTCATCCGAGCATGGCATGTTATCCCCGTCATCTTTCAAGCCGCAGCGTTGTTGCCTGCCCTGATGTTTCCCTGTCACTTAGTTATCTAAGCTCCGAGGGATCCATCAGGTTGCCGTCTAGCCGCGACTTGAAAGCTATAGGGGAACACTTCCGAACAAGAATTGATTCTTTTCGCTCACGCGCTTATTACACCAGCTTTTTCAGGAGTTAGGCATGCTCACCTACGCTATTCGCAAAACCACGCTGTGCGTCGCGTTGACCCTGGCGGTCAGCACTCAGGCACTGGCGGCGACCGAGATCCCGTTCTGGCATTCGATGGAGGGCGAACTGGGTAAAGAAGTGGACTCCCTGGCGGACCGCTTTAACCAGTCGCACACCGACGTCAAAATTGTTCCGGTTTATAAAGGCAACTACGAACAGAGCCTGGCAGCGGGCATCGCGGCTTACCGCTCCGGTAAAGCGCCGGCGATCCTGCAGGTGTACGAAGTGGGCACCGCCACCATGATGGCCAGCAAGGCGATCAAGCCGGTGTATGAAGTGTTTAAAGACGCGGGCATCAGTTTCGACGAATCGGTATTCGTGCCTACGGTGTCCGGTTACTACACCGACAACAAAAGCGGACACCTGCTGTCGCAGCCGTTCAACAGCTCCACCCCGGTGCTGTATTACAACAAAGATGCCTTCAAGAAAGCCGGCTTGAACCCAGACCAGCCGCCAAAAACCTGGCAGGAGCTGGCGGCGGACACCGCCAAACTGCGTGAAGCCGGCATGAAATGCGGCTATGCCAGCGGCTGGCAGGGTTGGATCCAGCTGGAGAACTTCAGTGCCTGGCACGGCGTGCCATTCGCCACGGAGAACAATGGTTTTGGTGGCGCGAGCGCCAAGCTGGAGTTCAACAAACCGTTGCAGGTCAAGCATATCCAACTGCTGGAAGAGATGAACAAAAAAGGTGACTTCACCTATTTCGGCCGTAAAGACGAATCCACCGAGAAGTTCTACAGCGGTGACTGTGCCATTACTACCGCTTCATCCGGCTCGCTGGCGGACATCAAGCATTACGCCAAATTCAACTATGGCGTGGGCATGATGCCGTATGACGCCGATGCCAAAAATGCGCCGCAGAACGCCATTATCGGTGGTGCCAGCCTGTGGGTGATGAACGGCAAAGATGCCGCCACCTATAAAGGCGTAGCCGAGTTCCTGCAGTATCTGGCACAGCCGGAGATCGCCGCCGAGTGGCACCAGAAGACCGGCTATCTGCCGATCACTACGGCAGCGTACGACCTGACCAAACAACAGGGGTTCTATGACAAGAATCCGGGAGCGGACGTGGCGACGCGTCAAATGCTGAACAAGCCGCCATTGCCGTTCACCAAGGGGCTGCGTTTGGGCAATATGCCGCAAATCCGCACCGTCGTGGATGAAGAGCTGGAGGGCGTGTGGACCGGTAAGAAAACGCCACAGCAGGCATTGGATGCTGCCGTACAGCGCGGTGATGTATTGCTGCGTCGCTTCGAGTCCTCGACCAAGTAAGCCTGTGTTAAGGGCGCAATTTATTGTGCCCCAGCAGAAGTACGGGTTCAGCATGATGAGCCCGTACTTCCACGGTCATATTTCAGTACCTGAAAACGGTTAACCCCTATGTCATCTTCCCGTCCCGGTTTCGGCTGCAGTTGGCTGCCCTATGTTCTGGTGCTGCCGCAGTTGCTGATCACCGCAATCTTCTTTCTGTGGCCTGCCGGTGAGGCGCTGTGGTACTCGGTGCAAAGCCTCGATCCGTTCGGCCTGTCCAGCCAGTTTGTCGGGCTGGACAACTTTACCCAACTGTTCCACGACCCTTACTACCTGGACTCGTTTTACACCACGCTGATTTTCAGTTTCCTGGTGGCGGGTATCGGGCTGGTCGTGTCGTTGTTCTTCGCCGCGTTAGTGGATTACGTGCTGCGCGGCAGCCGAATCTACCAGACGCTGATGATCCTGCCTTACGCCGTGGCGCCCGCGGTGGCGGCGGTGCTGTGGATTTTCCTGTTCAACCCCGGCCTGGGGCTGATTACCCATTTCCTCAACGGACTGGGCTACAACTGGAACCATGCGCAAAACAGCGGACAGGCGATGTTCCTGGTAGTGTTGGCCTCGGTATGGCAGCAAATCAGCTATAACTTCCTGTTTTTCCTGGCTGCGCTGCAGTCAATTCCCCGCTCTCTGGTTGAGGCGGCGGCCATTGACGGTGCCGGCCCGGTACGGCGTTTCTTCAATCTGGTGCTGCCGTTAATCACGCCGGTCAGCTTCTTCCTGCTGGTGGTGAATCTGGTGTACGCCTTCTTCGATACCTTCCCGGTGATCGATGCCGCGACCGGCGGCGGACCGGTACAGTCCACCACCACGCTGATCTACAAGATTTACCGTGAAGGCTTTGCCGGGCTGGATCTGTCCAGCTCTGCGGCACAGTCGGTGATCTTGATGTTGCTGGTGATTGGCCTGACGGTGATCCAGTTCCGTTTTGTCGAACGTAAGGTGCGTTACCAATGATTGAGAACCGACGCGGGCTGGACATTTTCAGCCACGTAATGCTGATTATCGGCGTGCTGGTGGTGCTGTTCCCGCTGTACGTGGCCTTCGTGGCGGCTACACTGGACGACAAACAGGTGTTTCAGGTGCCGATGACCCTGATCCCCGGTGGTCACCTGTGGGAAAACATCCGCAATATTTGGCAGGGCGGCGTGGGCAACCTTAAGGTGCCGTTTTCGCTGCTGCTGTTGAACAGCGTGGTAATGGCACTGGCCATCACCTTCGGCAAAATTGTGGTGTCGGTGTTGTCCGCCTATGCCATCGTTTATTTCCGCTTCCCGCTGCGCAGCCTGTTCTTCTGGCTGATATTCCTCACCCTGATGCTGCCGGTTGAGGTGCGTATTTTCCCGACGGTGGAGGTTATCTCCAACCTCAACCTGCTGGACAGCTACACCGGCCTGACGTTGCCGCTGATGGCGTCGGCGACCGCCACCTTCCTGCTGCGTCAGTTCTTTATGACGCTACCGGACGAACTGCTGGAAGCCGCGCGGATTGACGGCGCCGGCCCGATGCGTTTTTTCTGGGATATCGTGCTGCCGCTGTCGAAGACCAATCTGGCGGCGCTGTTTGTCATCACCTTTATCTACGGCTGGAACCAGTATCTATGGCCGATCCTGATCACCAGCGATGCCTCGATGGGCACCGCGGTGGCGGGTATCAAGAGCATGATCTCCACCTCCGGCGCGCCGACCCAGTGGAATCAGGTGATGGCGGCGATGATTCTGACTTTAATTCCACCGCTGACGGTGGTTCTTCTGATGCAGCGCTGGTTTGTACGCGGCCTGGTTGATAGCGAAAAGTAACGAGAGAAATTTTCACATGGCAGGTTTAAAACTACAGGCAGTCACCAAGTCTTACGACGGTAAAACGCCGGTGATCAAGCAGATTGACCTCGACGTGGCGGACGGCGAATTTATCGTGATGGTCGGCCCGTCCGGCTGCGGCAAATCGACGCTGTTGCGCATGGTGGCAGGGCTGGAACGCACCACCAGCGGCGATATTTATATCGACAGTCAACGCGTAACGGATATGGAGCCGAAAGATCGCGGCATCGCGATGGTGTTCCAGAACTATGCGCTGTATCCGCACATGAGCGTATTCGACAACATGGCCTATGGCCTGAAAATTCGTGGCTTCGGCAAACAGCATATCCAGCAGCGGGTAGAAGAAGCTGCGCGTATTTTAGAGCTGGAGCCGCTGTTGCAACGCAAGCCGCGCGAGCTTTCCGGCGGCCAACGTCAACGGGTGGCGATGGGGCGCGCTATCGTGCGTGAGCCGGCGGTATTCCTGTTTGATGAACCGTTGTCGAATCTGGATGCCAAGCTGCGCGTCCAAATGCGCCTGGAACTGCAACAACTGCATCGCCGGCTGAAAACCACCAGCCTGTATGTGACGCACGATCAGGTGGAGGCGATGACGTTGGCCCAGCGGGTGATCGTCATGAACAAAGGCGTGGCAGAGCAAATTGGCACCCCCAGCGAGGTCTATCAGCGCCCGGCGTCGCTGTTCGTCGCCAGCTTTATCGGTTCGCCGGCGATGAACCTGTTGCCGGGTACCCTGAGCGCAGACGGCAGCCAGCTGCAGCTGGCGGAGGGGATGACGCTGAATTTGCCGCAGCCAAAAGCGCAGTGGGGCGGTCGCCGGTTGACGCTCGGCATCCGCCCGGAGCATATTCAACTGACTACCCCCGAGCAAGGGGGCGTGCCGCTGGCGCTGCAAACGCTGGAATTATTGGGCGCGGATAACCTGGCGCATGGGCAGTGGGGCGGTCACGGCGTGATTGCGCGTTTGTCGCATGAAACTATGCCGACGGCGGGCAGCACGCTATATTTGCAGTTGCCTGCACAGGCGCTGCACTTTTTTGATACCGATAGCGGATTACGGATGGAATCATGACCACAGCCTGGCCTTATCCCCACATTGTCGCCCACCGCGGCGGCGGTTCTCTGGCGCCGGAAAATACCCTGGCGGCGATCGACGTCGGCGCACGCCACGGTCATAAAATGATTGAGTTCGACGCCAAACTGGCTCAGGACGGGCAAATATTTCTGTTGCACGACGATACCCTGGATCGCACCAGCAACGGTTGGGGCGTGGCGGGTGAGTTGCCGTGGGACAAACTGGTGCAGCTGGATGCCGGCAACTGGTACAACTCCGCTTACAAGGGCGAACGCTTGCCGCTGTTGGCCGAAGTGTCGGAACGCTGCCTGCAGCACGGCATGATGGCGAACATTGAAATCAAACCCACCACCGGCAGCGATGATGAAACCGGCCGTGTTGTGGCGCTGGCGGCACGTTTGCTGTGGCAGGGCCAGACCGATCCGCTGCTCTCCTCATTCTCGATTGAGGCGCTTGAGGCAGCGCAGCGTACGGTGCCGGAACTCCCACGCGGCCTGTTGCTGGATCAATGGGACGACAACTGGCAGGCGCTGACCGAAAGACTGGGCTGCGTTTCATTGCACATCAACCATAAAGAATTGACGGCCGAACGGGTGTCGGCGCTGAAGGCGGCGGGGCTGCGCATTCTGGTTTATACCGTTAACCAGCCCGCCCGTGCGCGCCTGTTGTTGAACTGGGGCGTTGACTGTATTTGCACTGACCGGATAGATTTGATCGGCCCGGACTTTCCCAACGAGTGATCCCGTTGCCACGGGCGCAGTTTGCTGCGTCCGTGAGAAAGCCGTCGGCGCCTGTTGTATATTGCGACGTCAGCCCTTTGCCGCCGCGCTAACGGAAGGGATGCGATGTCAGTTTTCATGGTTTCTTTATGGCACCAAATAGCGCTTTCTTTGCCGTTGTTTGTGCTGATCGTGTTGGGGTATGGCCTTATCCGCTGGGGTAAATGGCCGGCTACCATCACCGACGGTTTAACGCGTTTTGTCTTCTCTTTGGCTCTCCCCGCCATGTTGTTCCGCATGATGTGCGACTTTTCGCAGCGTCCGGCGGTAGATGCTCGCTTGTTGATTGCCTTTTTCGGCAGTTGCCTGATTGTGTTCGTGATCGGGCGAATCACGGCGCGCCGGGTATTTAAACTGGATGGCGTGGCAGGATCGGTGTTTGCGTTGGGCGGAATTTTCTCCAATAACGTGATGCTGGGTCTGCCCATCGCCAGCGTCATGCTTGGCGAGGCGGCGATCCCGTCGGTGGCATTGGTGTTGGTGTTTAATGGCCTGATCCTCTGGACTCTGGTGACTATCTCCATCGAATGGGCGCGCAATGGTTCGCCGACGTTGCAGGGTTTTATCAAAACCGTGCGCAGCGTGCTGACCAATCCGCTGATTATCGGCATTCTTTCCGGCACGCTGTTCAGCCTGACCGGCCTGCCGCTGGCGACGTTTGTCGATCAGCCGGTCAGTATGCTGGGTCAGGTTGCCGCGCCGCTGTCACTGGTGGTCCTGGGTATGGGGCTGGCGGAATATCGTATCAGCGAAGGCTGGCGCCTCAGCAGCGGCATCTGTTTCCTCAAGCTGATCGTTCAACCGCTGATTATCTGGCTGCTGGCGTGGGTGATGAACCTGCCGCCGATGGAAACCCGGGTGGTGGTATTGCTGGGGTCGATGGCCGTTGGCGTCAATGTTTACCTGATGTCACGGCAGTTCAACGTATTGACCGGCCCTGCCGCCACCAGCCTGGTGATGTCCACCGTGCTGGCAGCGGTCACCACGCCGCTGATCCTTACCATCATGGGCGTGCGGGGCTAGCCGGCAGCGGTGCCTGGGATACCGGCGGCGCCGTGCGATTGAATGGGCTGCGCGGCTGGTTGCCATTGGGCAGCAGTTGCCCGCCGTTTGGCGCCGTTCGCTGCAGTTGTTGCTGATTATTATCGAACTGCCGCTGCTGTTGCAGGCGGCGCTGATCCATCTGCTGATTATTCAACATACGCTGTTGTTGCGCCTGTTGAGTGCGTTGGTTGAGAAACTGCTGTTGCGAGCTGAGCTCGGTAACGCCGTTGGCTGCAGTGGCCAATCCTGACAGCAGCAACAGGCCATAGAGCAGATGATAACTTTTCATGATGTTCTCCTCGTCTTTTAGTAAGCCTAACCCAGCGGTGAAAATTTGCCGACAGTTTGTATTTTGCTCAGATGTAAACCTCCTTTTCATCACGCCCTTTCCTGCCTTCCGTTACAATCGCCCTTTCTGAATCTTTAGGGTGAACCCATCGTGCTGCTTCTGGTGATTACAACCATCCTGTGGGCATTTTCTTTCAGCCTGATTGGCGAATATCTGGCGGGTCAGGTCGACAGCTGGTTCTCGGTGCTGATGCGCATCGGTTTGGCGGCGGCCGTGTTCCTGCCTTTCCTGCGCTGGCGCAACATCAAGCCGAAAGTGATCCTGCTGTATATGCTGGTAGGAGCCTGCCAGCTTGGCATCATGTACCTGTTCAGCTTCCGTGCTTACATGTACCTGACGGTGCCGGAATTCCTGCTGTTTACCGTGCTGACGCCGCTGTACGTTACGCTGATTTATGACTTGATCAGCGGTCAACGTCTGCGCTGGGGGTATGTGCTCAGCGCGCTGCTGGCGGTGCTGGGGGCTGCGATTATCCGTTACCATCAGTTGAGCGAGCACTTTTGGTGGGGGCTGTTACTGGTGCAGGCGGCGAACATCAGCTTCGCTATCGGGATGGTCGGTTACAAACGGCTGATGGAAGTACACCCGCTGCCGCAACACACCGCATTTTCCTGGTTCTATCTGGGGGCCTTGGTTGTGGCGGTGGTCGCCTGGTGCCTGTGGGGCAATCCGCAGCAGCTGCCAACCACTAACCTGCAGTGGGGGATTCTGGTGTGGCTGGGCGTGGTGGCTTCCGGGCTGGGTTATTTCATGTGGAACTACGGCGCAACGCAGGTGGATGCCGGTACTTTGGGCATCATGAATAACATGCATGTGCCGGCCGGGCTGTTGGTTAATCTGGCCATCTGGCAGCAACAGCCGCATTGGCCAAGTTTCATTATCGGCGGGGCGGTGATTGTCGCTTCGCTGTGGGTGCATCGCCGCTGGGTAGCACCGAAAGTGGTCAGCAAATAAACGGGCAGCCCAAGCGCGAACTGCCCTGACGGTCAGGGTTGCGAAGCCAGCGGTTTCACGCTGGCGACGCCGGCGCTTGGGCGTGCAGCATCACGCACGAAGGGCAGATGATTGCAGGCGTGCTGGCGTGCCGAGCGAATAAAGGCTTCGGTGACGGCCTGGCGCTGTTCACCGTCGCGTACCGCCGCGTACAGGCGGCTCCACAGGCCATCCCCCAGGGTTTTGGTCACCACTAACCCCTGGCGTTCAAAACTTTCCACCACCCAGTGCGGCAACGCCGCGATCCCCATCCGCGCCGATACCATCTGGATCAGCAACAGGGTGTTATCCACGTTTTTCAGCGCCGGGCTGATGCCTGCGGGCTGCAGGAAATGGCGCCAGATATCCAGCCTCTGACGCTGTACCGGGTAAATCATCAGCGTTTCGTCAATCAAATCTTCAGGCTCGATGTGCAGCTTGCTGGCCAATGGATGATCCGGCGCCAGCACCAGTCGCACTTCGAAATCAAACATCGGCGAATAGTGCAAACCGCTGCGCGGCAGAATGTCGGAGGTCAGCACCAGATCCAGTTCACCCTGTTGCAGCGCCGGCTGTGGATCAAAGGTGACACCGGATTTAAAGTCCATCGCCACCTGCGGCCAACTCTGCCGGAAGTTATCCAGCGCCGGCGTCAGCCATTGAATGCAGCTGTGGCATTCAATGGCGATACGCAGCGTGGCCTGATGAGGTTCGTGGCATGCCTGCAGCGCCTGCTGGATTTGCGGCAGCACCTGCTCTGCCAGCTGCAACAGGATCTCACCCTGCGCGGTAAAGCGCAGCGGCTGGCTTTTACGAACGAACAGCTTGAAGCCCAGACGCTGCTCCAGATCGCTGAACTGATGCGATAGAGCAGACTGTGTCTGATGGAGTTGGGCCGCCGCGGCCGCCAGCGAGCCGGTATTGCGCAGAGCCTGCAGCGTCCGTAAGTGTTTCAGTTCGATCATGAGAGTCCTTCACAGTGACAGTGAATAAATTGCGCTTGTGGTTAATACAGTACCTGCGGATTATGGATGTGTAAACATCTGGACGGCTAAATGGGGAATATGACGATGGCAATTTTAAATCACACACTGGGTTTTCCTCGCGTTGGGCTAAGACGTGAACTGAAAAAAGCTCAGGAAAGCTACTGGGCTGGCAACTCAACGCAGGAAGAACTGTTGGCGGTTGGCCGCGAGCTGCGTGCTCGCCATTGGCAACAACAGCAGCAGGCCGGGGTGGATTTGGTGCCGGTCGGCGATTTCGCTTGGTACGACCATGTATTGACCACCAGCCTGCTGCTGGGCAACGTGCCGGCACGTCATCAGAATGCGGATGGCTCAATCGATCTGGATACGCTATTCCGCATTGGCCGTGGCCGCGCACCCACCGGAAAACCGGCAGCGGCGGCAGAAATGACCAAATGGTTTAACACCAACTATCACTACATGGTGCCTGAGTTCCACAAAGGCCAGCAGTTCAAACTGGGATGGACCCAACTGCTGGAAGAAGTGGACGAAGCGCTGGCCCTAGGCCACAAAATCAAGCCGGTGTTGCTGGGGCCGGTGACCTATCTGTGGCTGGGTAAAGTGAAAGGCGAGGCGTTTGACCGTTTGTCGCTGCTGAAAGACATCCTGACGGTTTACCAGCAGGTGCTGGCCGAATTGGCGCAGCGCGGCGTGGAGTGGGTGCAAATTGACGAACCTGCACTGGTGCTGGAGCTGCCGCAGGAATGGCTGAGCGCCTTCAAGCCGGCTTACGACGCGCTGCAAGGTCAGGTAAAACTGCTGCTGACCACCTACTTCGACAGCGTGGGTCACAACCTCGATACGATCCGCGAGCTACCGGTGCAGGGGCTGCACGTTGATCTGGTTGCCGGTCATGACGATATCGACGCATTGAACAAGGCGCTGCCGAAAGCGTGGCTGCTGTCTCTGGGCGTCATCAACGGGCGTAACGTCTGGCGTGCCGATCTGAGCAGTTGGTTCGAACGCCTGCAACCGTTAGTCGGCAGCCGCCCACTGTGGATCGGCACCTCCTGTTCACTGTTGCACAGCCCTATCGATCTGAGCGTGGAAACTCGTCTGGACGAAGAAGTGAAGAGCTGGTTCGCCTTTGCCCTGCAAAAATGTACCGAATTGGCCCTGTTGAGCGCGGCGCTGAACGCACCGGGTGCAGACAAGCAGGCCGAACTGGACGCCTATAGCGCGCCAATCCGTGCTCGTCGTCAGTCCAGCCGCGTACATAATGCGCAGGTAGGGCAACGTCTGGCGGCGATTACCGCACAGGACAGCGAACGTCAGCGCCCTTACGCCGAGCGAGCTCAGGCACAGCGTGAGCGTTTTAACCTGCCTGCCTGGCCGACCACCACGATAGGGTCTTTCCCGCAAACCACGGAAATCCGCGGCCTGCGCCTGGACTTCAAGCAGGGGCGTTTGGACGGCAACAACTACCGCACCAGCATTAGCGAACACATCAAACAGGCGATCGTTGAACAAGAGCGCCTGGGGCTGGACGTGTTGGTGCACGGCGAAGCCGAGCGTAACGACATGGTGGAATACTTCGGTGAAAACCTGGACGGCTTCGTATTCACTCAAAACGGCTGGGTACAGAGCTACGGTTCCCGTTGCGTAAAACCGCCGGTGATCATTGGCGATATCAGTCGCCCTGAAGCCATCACCGTCGAGTGGGCGAAGTATGCTCAGTCGCTGACCGACAAGCCGGTAAAAGGCATGCTGACCGGTCCGGTGACCATTCTCTGCTGGTCGTTCCCGCGTGAAGACGTGACCCGCGAAGTGATCGCCAAACAGATCGCCCTGGCGCTGCGCGACGAAGTGGAAGATCTGGAAAAAGCCGGTATCGGCATCATCCAGATTGACGAGCCTGCACTGCGTGAAGGTTTGCCGCTGCGTCGAGCCGACTGGGCTGCTTACCTGAACTGGGCGGTGGAAGCGTTCAAACTGAACGCCGCTGTGGCGCAGGACGACACGCAGATCCACACTCACATGTGTTATTGCGAGTTCAACGACATCATGGACTCCATCGCGGCGTTGGACGCCGACGTGATCACCATCGAAACCTCACGTTCCGATATGGATCTGCTGGAAGCCTTCAAAGAGTTTGAGTACCCGAATGAAATTGGACCGGGCGTGTATGACATCCACTCGCCGAACGTGCCAAGCGTGGAATGGATCGAAGCGCTGCTGCGCAAAGCTGCGCAGAACATCCCGGCAGAGCGCCTGTGGGTGAACCCGGACTGCGGCCTGAAAACCCGTGGCTGGCCGGAAACCCGTCAATCGCTGACCAACATGGTGCTGGCCGCACAGCGCCTGCGTGAGCAGTTGGTTTAAGGGGTTAACAAAAAAACATCAGCGCCCCTTCTTTGATGTGGGGGCTACGGGGGATTGGCGAGCCATTCCCCCGCCTGCGTTTTCCCATCAATATTTTTCGTTCTATGCCACCTACGTCTTTGTTGTCCTGAATCCACGTTTTCAGCGCCACTTTTGGTTACTATCAGCTATCGCTTTTTCTCGATTTAAAGGATTGTTTCGATGAAAACCCCGCTCGCGGCCGTGCTGGCTCCCTTGCTTGATGATGTTCAGGGGATCCGACAGGTGTATTTTGCCGGTAATCAGCATCCGGCACCGGAGCTGGCTTATCAGGTCGATTTTCCTCGTCTGGAACTGGTGATCGAAGGTGAACAGGAAATGGAGTGGGAGGGCAGTCATGGGATCCAACAGCAACTGATGCTGCCGGGGGATCTCTTGTTTGTTCCGGCACAGGGGTGGAATAGCCCGCTTTGGCAACGGCCCGTCACGACCCTCAGCCTGCTGTTCGGCAAGCAGCAGTTGGGGTACAGCCTGCTCGGCTGGGATGGCGAAAATACGCTGCCGCTGGGTAAAGACAACGTGGCGCGACGTGGTCCACGCGTGGGCTCGTTTATGTTACAGGCGCTTAACGAGCTGGCCTGGCACCAAAGCGATCAATCCACTGCCCGTTTTCTGGCGAAGGGGTTACTGAGTCATGCCCTCGATTTGTTCGGCTCCTCGGTAAAAACCGCTTCGCGTAGCCAGGCTCTGTTCGACGCAGTGCGTCGCTATTTGGAAGAACATTACCGCGAACCCCTGACCCGCGAGTCGGTAGCTCAGGCGTTTTATATTTCCTCCAACTACCTTTCTCATCTGTTTCAAAAGGCTGGGGGTGTGGGGTTTAACGAGTATTTAAATTACGTGCGGTTGGAGCAGGCGAAACACCTGCTCAAACGCTATGACATGAAGGTAAAAGAGGTGGCGCACGCCTGCGGATTTGTCGACAGCAACTATTTTTGTCGCCTGTTTCGTAAGAACACCGAGCGTTCCCCTTCGGAATACCGCGGCCAATACCACAGTGAACTGAAAAATCGGGATTAGTGCGTCACCCGATAGTTACGCCACGCGGATCTGGGTTTCTTGCGGCGATGTTGCGGCCTTACGTACCGCGCTGAGTGCCTTGGCCGGGCTGTGTAAAAAGGTATTGATTCCAATCATCACGCAGCGGTGATGCTCAAAGCGCTCACTTTCCGCCAGCAATATATCGCTGATTAACAACACCACATCGGCATGGGCCAGATCGTCCTGCGTCAGCGGATTCTCAATCCCCAATGCCCCCTGGGTTTCAACCTTCACCGGCCATTTTTCCTGTGCGCACAGTTTCTCCAGCCGTTCGGCGGCCATATAGGTATGGGCCACCCCGCTGACGCAAGCCGTCACCGCCACCAGTTTTATCGTCATAAGTGCCCCTTCTTCTGTTACGCGTGTTCAACCGCCAAGGGTGACCCGATAGCCTGCCTGGTGAGCCAGTGCCAGCAACGGCGCGATTTCCCGTTCAGTGGGGGGAACAACATCGCGCAGTGCATATTCCCGCCCCAGCAGTTTGTACTTGGCCTCGCCATACTGATGAAAAGGCAGCAGGTGGATCTCTGGTAGAGCGAAAGGAGCAAGGAAAGCCAATATCTGCTCCATGTTATCCAGATTTAGGGTGTAGCCGGGGATCAGCGGTAAGCGGGGGATCAGGTTCATGCCCCGTTGCGCCAGGGCGGTAAAGTTTTCCAACACCCGAGGTTGGTTCATCTTCAACAGTCGCTTGGCGGCACCAGGGTTCATGATTTTCAGGTCAAACAGCACCTGATCGCTGTGTTCTGCCAAAGCCAGAACGTGGGCCAATGGCGCATCTCCGGCGGTTTCTATTGCGGTATTGATGCCCAGCGCCTGCAACCGTTGCAGCAATTGGCCGGCAAACTCGGCCTGCATCAGCACTTCGCCGCCGGACAGCGTAATCCCACCGCCGGAACTGCGGTAAAACACCTCATCTTTTAGGATCTGCGCCAGCAATGTATCCAGCGTCATATTCTGACCGATAAGCTCCATCGCTCCGCTTGGGCACTCTTGCACACTATTCAGGCAGGGTTGGCAATGCAGGCATTTTGCATCACGCCTCACCCGTTGGATCTTGCCCGACATTGATTCAGGATTGGCGCACCAGGGACAGGTATGCGGGCAGCCTTTGAAAAATACCAGGGTGCGAATACCCTGGCCGTCATTGAGCGAATAACGCTGTATGTTGAAAATACGGCCCTGAAGCCGTTCTGAAGCGGCCCGGGTGAACCCGGGCGCTATAAGGTTACAGTTGATGCGCTGTACGGCGGATGATGTCATCCTGGATCTCCTTCGACAACTCCACGAAGAATGCGCTATAGCCGGCGACGCGAACCACTAACCCGGCGAAGTCCTGTGGCCGGGCTTGCGCTTCCCGCAAAGTTTCGGCATTCACCACGTTGAACTGGACATGCTGTAACTTGAGCTTGGTAAAAGCGCCGAGAAAATCAGCCAGTTTGTTCAGCCCTTGTTGACCTTCCAGAGTGTTTGGCGTGAATTTCACGTTTAACAGCGTGCCGTTTGAAAGCAGATAGTTGTCCAGTTTGCTTACCGATTTCAGCACTGCAGTTGGCCCTTGTTCATCCTGGCCAAGCATCGGCGAAAGGCCGCCGTCCGCCAGTTGTTCACCCGCGTAGCGCCCATCCGGCGTAGCGCCCACCACGGCACCCAACGGCACGTGGGCGGAGACGGTATAGGAACCGGGGGTGAATTGTCCGCCACGCGGATTGCGGTATTTTTCGACTTCTTTGCAGTAAAATCGCAACAAATCGGCGCTAATCAGGTCGACTTCGTCGATATCATTGCCGTATTTATCGAAGTGATTGATCAGCCTTGCCCGGACTTTTTCACCTTCCGGCGTGGCGAAGTTGCCTTTCAGCGTCAGCAGGAGTTCATCGAAACTCAGGCGTTGCTGCTCAAATACCAGCCCTTTTAAAGCGAATAATGAGTCGCTCAAATTCGCGATGCCGATACCTTGCACTCCGGAGAAGTTATAGCGTGCCCCACCTTCGGTAATGTCTTTGCCGTTTTGCAGGCAGTCTTCAATAAACGAAGACAGTAAGGGGACCGGTGCCCAGTCCCGGTGGCCGATATCGCAAATATTGCTGCCTTGCGCCATTAACCGAACATAGTGGCGGATTTTTTCACGGATTTGCTCCAGCAACTGGGGGTAGGTGAGGCCGCTATTGCCCTCGTTGTCCAACAGTGTCAGCTCCATCACTTTCAACAGGTTGAACATGGCAATATCGTGTAGGCCGTAGGTCTTGCCGGGAATCGACAGTTCGACGCAGCCGACGACCGCATAGTCACGTGCATCCTCCAGCGAAACTCCTCGGTTAAGAAACGCCGGAACCACAACCTCGTCGTTGAAGATTTGGGGAATACCGGTGCCGAGGCGAATGGTTTCTGCCGTTTTCAGCAGGAAAGCTCGATCGATAAATTCATTCACGCGAACACCCAGGTTGGGCTGCGGCAAACGGATATTCTGATAGGCATCAAGGCACAGAAATGACAGCACGTTGACCGCACTGCGCCCGGTTTCCGTCAGGCCACCCAGCAAAATGGTGTACCCGGTAGGAAAACCGGCAAAATAACGGGCGCTGGAGGTGGAACGCAGCAGCACGATGTCGTTGCATTTTACCCACAGACTCTCCAGCAGTTCCCGCAGAAAAGCCGGATCTTCTCCCCGGTTAAGCGAGGCCTGGTAAAACGGCAACATGTACTGATCAAAACGGCCCAGGGACAACGAACTGGCATTGGATTCGTACTGCAAAATGATGTTCATGTACCAGAACAACTGGCAGGCCTGATAGAAATCCTGTGGTTTATGATGCGCGACGTGGGCGGAGAGGGTGGCGATACGCAGCAATTCGCCGCTGCGGGTATTATCGCTGCACTCTGCCGCCATGCGGCGTGCCAGGCCGGCGTAGCGCAGAATATGGCGCTGAGAGGCCTGCAACAGCAGCAAGACCGCACTGTAGAACGTATTGTCTGGCTGCTGTGCAACTAGGTTTTGCAGGTCTTCTAACAGATTATCCAACCCGCAGTTCAGCAGGCGCGGGTAATCGATAATGATATGTCCCTGACCTTTGTCGGTTTGATTGATGCTGAAAATCTGGGTTTGCGTGGCAGCAGCGATCTCTTCCGGCATTTGGCTATTGATAAAGTCTTTCATCGAGCGTTTTTCCCAGTAGGGAAAAAGTTGTTCGCGGTAAAGCCGTTTGTCGGCATCAGAGATAGCAAAACGATCCTGTGGGCGTGTAGGGAAGGTATCCAGTTCTTTCAATAGCCAGTAGGGATCCATCTCCGGCGACATGATCCCCGCCCGTGGCTTTACCGTACGGTTGCCGGCGATTAACTCATCTTCCCGCAGTGAAATCTTAACGTGATCCAGAATGTACGCTGTGGCTTTGGCGCGACGGATAAGGGTTGGTTCCCCTTCCGTCTGGCGGTGGCTCAGGGTGTAAAGCTGTGCTCGCTCGAGTGATATTTCGCGCGGTGCAGAGAATAAAGCGGTTTTTAGACGTTCGATTCGGGAGGTCATCACGGTTTCCTTCTGTGCGGGCGAGAGTGCCCGGCATGGGGCGCCGGGCTCGCGATTAGGCCAGTTGCGCCAGGTGGGCGGCAATTTTATCCATGATGGCGTCGGCGCGTTTTACCGCATCGCTGATGGCAACGCGCACCAGGGTTTTCCCTTTGAAGCGCTCTTCAAACTTGATACCGATATCTTTAGTCAGGATCACCACATCTGCGGCTGCCACGTCCTCGGCGGTGAGTTCGTTTTCCAAACCAATCGAACCCTGGGTTTCCACTTTGCATTGCCAGCCCTTGGCTTTGGCTGAACGTTCGAGAGATTCGGCGGCCATATAGGTATGGGCAACGCCTGATGGGCATGCGGTCACGGCAATAATCATAGTCATACTCAGTTCTCCTATGCCTCAAGCCATGCCTTGATGAGCAGCAGCCTGAGTACGTTGCGGGTTAGTTAATTTCGAAATCCAAATCCAGCTCGCTCTCCTGCGGAGTATTGGCGGCCTGTCTTTTGGCGGCAAAACTTTTCAGCAGGTTAACCAGCAGCGCAGTAACCACCATGCCCACTATCAAAGCGGCCACGAAGCCCAATTTGCCTTCCACCACCGGCAGTACGATCAGGCCACCCCAACCGGCATAACACTGCGCACCCGCCAAGGCAGCGGTGACGGCAGCGCAGGCGGAACCGATCATGATGGAGGGAATGACGCGCAGCGGATCGGCGGCGGCAAACGGGATAGCCCCTTCGGTGACGCCGACGCAGCCCATCAACAGCGCCGCTTTACCAGCTTCTCGTTCTTCGCTGCTGTAGTATTTACGGCCGATCAGTGTGGCGAACCCCAAACCGAGTGGCGGTGTGGCGATAGCCACCGCCGCAATAGCCACGACGGAATAAACCCCTTGAGCCACGCAGATCAACATAAAGGCGTAGGCCACTTTATTGACCGGACCGCCCATATCAAATGCCAACATCAGGCCCATGATAATGGCCAGCAGGATGATGCTGCCTTGCTGCATACCCTGTAGCCAATGAGTCAGGCCGTTAGTCAACGCGCCGACCGGTTCCCCCAGGCCCCACATCATGATTCCCGCAGTGAACAGGGTGCCAATAATCGGGATCACGAAGATCGGCATGACAGATCGCAAGATCTTAGGGACCGGGATCTTCTTGAGGTAGAACACGATAATGCCGCCTAACAGACCGGCGATGATGGCACCAAAGAAACCGGCACCGAAAGAGGCGCCGACCCAGGCGCCAATGGCTGAAGGGGCCAGTGCGGAACGATCGGAGATGGAGTAGCCGATATAGGCGGCCAGGAATGGCACCATTAGCGTCAGCCCCGCGACACCGATATCGAACAGCTTTTTCAGGTTTGGATCGGTAGCGGCAGCGGGTACCGCACCCTTGCCGTAGAGCATGACGGAGACAGCCAGCAGAATACCGCCGGCAACTACAAACGGGATCATATGGGAGACCCCGGTCATTAAATGCTGACGCGTGTTTTTCAGTATGCCGATCAAATCGTTCATTTTTCACTCCTCGGTTGCTACCGGCGTGCTTTTGGGTACGCAAACCACCGGAAAAATAACCCCTGTTGGAGAAAGGTTGTTGGCTATCACAATAGGCATCTGGCTGAACAACAAACAGTGGATAAAATTGCCATTTACTGGATTTTTGTAATGTCAGAAGAAAAGTGCGATCAAACTCAAACTGTGGGGAAGGACAAACATGAACTGAGGAATCACGCTTTGTGAGCAATATCTCATTTATGTAGTGACCATACATTTGTCCAGTGTTTGACATTTTTATCCGATAGCTGTCACCCGCTTCGGGCTTTTATCCTTGTGGCAAACCGGTGTTGTCTACCGCGGCTTGGTATGAGGAAAGAGTGATGGCTAAAATTTTGACGTTTGTCTGCGCGCTACCCAATGGGGTTCATGCCCGCCCAGCCAGCCATATCGAAACGCTGTGCAATGGGTTCGGTTCCCGCTTTGAATGGCATAACCCACGTAGCGGCATCAGTGCTGACGGTAAAAGCGTGCTGTCATTGATCGGCGCCGACATCCTGCAAGGGGATGAATGCCAGATCACCATACAAGGGGAAGATGAGGGGGCGGCGTTTGAGCGGCTGAGTCATTTCATCAAGCACGAATTTCCGCACTGCGATGAAGCCTTGCCGCAGGCGGACGCCCACACGGAACAAGAGCCGATCCCGGCTTCTCTGGCCAATCTGGATCCTAAGTTACTGCGCGCCCGCGCCGTCAGCCTGGGCACTGCTAGGGGGAAGCTGATTCATCTGGCGCGGGTAGATCTGAACACTCTGGCGTTGCCTGCGGCTAAGAATATTGAACAAGAACAGCAGCAGCTGACCGATGGCCTGATGCGATTTGGCAAAGCGCTGGAGCTGCAATTGATGGCAGGTAACAGCACTACAACGGCAGTGCTGGAAGCGCACCGTTCGTTATTGCGCGATGGCGCGTTCCGACAACATCTGTTTGACGGCTTGCTGCGAGGAGAAAGTTGTGCAACGTCGATAGTGGCCGCCGCAGCTCACTTCAGCCGACAATTGGCACAGTCTGCCAGCGCTTATTTGCGCGAGCGCGAGCTGGATATTCGTGATGTCAGCTTTCAACTGTTGCAGCACATTTATGGCGATCGGTGCTTCCCGGCACAACAGGTGCTGAGTACCGACAGTATTTGCATTGCCGACGAGTTAACGCCGAGCCAGTTCCTCGAGTTGGATAAACGCTACCTGAAGGGACTGCTGTTGGGCTGCGGTGGCAGTACGTCACATACGGTGATTCTGGCGCGCTCATTTAATATTCCGACGCTGGTGGGAGTAGAGCCTGCACGGTTACTGCCTTATCTGGATCAACAGGTGCAGATCGATGGCGATCTCGGGCTGGTGGCTTGGGATCTTAGTGAGGCGGTCTGCCGCTATTATCAGCAGGAACAATGGCTGAGTGAGCAAATTCGCCATCAGCAAAGTGCTTACAGGGATCAGCCGGGTTGCACGGCAGACGGTATCCGTATGGAAGTGGCTGCCAATATCGCTCACGCGGTGGAGGCACAAGCCGCATTCGGTAATGGTGCCGAATCGATAGGCTTGTTCCGCACTGAAATGCTGTATATGGATCGCCTGACCGCCCCCAGTGAAGATGAACTGTACAATATTTACTGCCAGGCGGTAGAGGCGGCGGTCGGCAAGACAATCATTGTGCGTACCATGGATATCGGCGGTGACAAACCGGTGGATTACCTGAACATCCCGGCAGAGAACAACCCTTTCCTCGGCTATCGGGCTGTGCGCATTTATCAGGAATTCCTGCCGTTGTTCCGCACCCAACTGCGTTCGATCCTGCGGGCTTCGGCACATGGGCCGTTGAAGATCATGATCCCGATGATTTCCTCGATGGAGGAGATCCTGTGGGTGAAAGATCAACTGGCGGAGGTGAAGCAATCGCTGCGTGCCGGTCAGATCCCTTTTGATGAAAAAATTCAACTCGGCATCATGCTGGAAGTCCCTTCGGTGATGTTCATCATCGATCAGTGCTGCGAGGAAATTGACTTCTTCAGTATCGGCAGCAACGACCTGACGCAGTACCTGCTTGCTGTTGATCGCGATAACGCCAAAGTCACCAAACACTACAACAGCCTGAATCCGGCGTTCCTGCGGGGGTTGGATCATGCAGTACGCGAAGCGCATCGTCACGGTAAGTGGATCGGCCTGTGCGGCGAACTGGGCGCTAAAGGCTCGGTACTGCCGTTACTGGTGGGGATGGGATTGGATGAGATCAGCATGAGCGCACCTTCTATCGCCGCCACCAAAACCCGATTGGCCAAACTCGATAGCCGTGAATGCCGTTTGTTGTTGAACCGAGCGATGGCCTGCCGGACATCACTGGAAGTAGAACATCTGTTGGCGCAGTTCCGTATGGATCAAAGCGATGCGCCGCTGATTACGCCGGAGTGCGTAACCCTGGAGGCAGATTGGCGTAGTAGAGAAGAGGTGATTAAAGGCATGGCGGATAACCTTCTGCTGGCCGCGCGCTGTCGCTATCCACGCAAACTGGCTACCGATTTATGGGCGCGTGAAGCAGTATTTTCCACCGGACTGGGCTTTGGTTTCGCTATTCCGCACACCAAATCCGAACACATCGAACAATCCACCATTAGCGTAGCCAAGTTGGTACAGCCGGTGGAATGGGGCGATGAAAAGGTGCAGAACATCATCATGCTGACACTCAACAAGCATGCTGCCGGTGATCAGCACATGCGAATTTTCTCCAAACTGGCACGACGCATTATGCATGAAGGTTTCCGCGACGCACTGGTGAACGCTACTTCGGCTCAGCAGGTGGTGGCGCTTCTTAAACAAGAGCTTGAGCTGTAATTCATTCGGGGCGCTGTGGTGCCCTTCATTTTTAACTTTGGGGGGCAATTATGGAACTCTATCTGGATACTGCCGATATCAGCGCGGTAAAACGTTTGGCGCGTGTATTGCCACTACAAGGGGTGACGACGAACCCGAGCATTGTCGCGGCGGCGCGTACATCACTATGGGAAGTGTTACCGGCATTGCGAGATGTATTGGGCGGAGAGGGCAAGCTTTTTGCTCAGGTTTTGGCCTCCACGGCCGATCAAATGGTAATGGAAGCTGTCGCGCTTAACCAGCGGGTCCCCGGCCTGATAGTGAAAGTACCAGTGACGGTTGAAGGGCTGACGGCGATCAAAAAGCTGTGTGGCATGGGTGTCCCAACGTTAGGGACGGCCGTTTATGGTGCGGCGCAGGGGCTGTTTTCTGCATTGTCCGGGGCGGAGTATGTGGCACCTTACGTTAATCGGATTGATGCTCAGGGCGGCAACGGCATTGCTGTTGTGCAAGAGTTACAGCAGCTATTGGACCTGCATACGCCACAGGCCAAAGTGCTGGCCGCCAGTTTTAAAACGCCACGCCAGGCATTGGAATGCCTGCTCGCGGGCTGCGAGGCAATCACGCTGCCGGTGGATGTGGCAGAGCAGTTTATCAATACGCCGGCGGTGCGGGCTGCAGTGGAAAAATTTGAGTGCGACTGGCGCAGTGCATTTGGGACATTGGCATTAGCCTAGCAGCGAAATAAAAATTCAGGGGCAAGGGGTTGCCCCTGAGCGTTATTTAACGCCGGGCACTCCGTACTGCGCGAACCAAGCGAGCATGCGTTGCCAACCATCTTCTGCGGCTTCGGCGTCAAAGCTGGGCCGGTAGTCGGCATTGAAGGCATGGCCGGCTGCGGGATACACCACGATCTCGGCATTGGCGTTGGCGGCGCGGATCGCCTGACGCATGCTTTCCACCGTCTCTTGCGGGATGCTGCTGTCCTGGCCGCCGTAGAGCCCCAGCACCGGTGCCGTCAGTTGCGTGGCGATATCGACCGGATGTTTTGGTGAATTCAGCGTTTTTTCACCCACCAGTCTGCCGTACCAGGCCACCGCGGCTTTTAACTGCGGGTTGTGCGCGGCATAGAGCCAGCTAATACGTCCTCCCCAGCAGAAACCGGTAATCGCCAGCTTGCCGGCATCGCCGCCGTGGCGAGTAGCCCAATGGGCAGCATGATCCAGATCCGCCAACACCTGACGATCCGGCACCTTGCTCACCAGCTTTTGGAACAGTTCGCTGATGTCGGTGTATTCCCGGGCATCCCCTTGACGGAAGTACAGCTCCGGCGCTATCGCCAGATAACCCTGCTTCGCCAGACGACGGCACACATCCTGAATATGTTCATGTACGCCAAATATCTCCTGTACCACCAGAACGACCGGGAAGGGGCCGCTGTGGTCCGCCGGTTTGGCGATATAGGCGGGCAGGTTGTCACCCTGAGAAGGAATGGTGGTTTCCCCGGCATGAATGCCTTGCTCGTCGGTGAGGATGGTAGAAGCCGCCAGGGGGGTTACGGCCGGGGTGAATCCCCCCTGGGCCTGTTTTAATGTCATCACATGATCGGTTTTCATTGCGGTCTCCGTGCAATCAATAGAGAAAAGCGCTGCGATTAACTATAGGAAAGATTACCCGTTATTGGCATTGAGTGGAGCATTTTCAGTCAAGTCTGTAAAAAACGATTAAATATCCGGCTTTACCGCGTTTTTATTGTCTTTTTATCATGCTATTACGCAAGTTGACCTGCATTAGTACCATAAGGTGCCTTAGTTCCGCTTATTCTGGCTAAGTCACCGATAAACCAAGGCTATTTTTCTGTATCGGCATACGGGATTTATTGGTAAACCGCCTTGATAGATTCCGAGTGGCGGGGGAAACCGGCGGTGCGATTTGTCGACTAGACTGGTGGCTATTGGGGCCATCGGGCGGGCCTTATTGCTAATTTTTGTGACTTTAGTCACAAGAGTTATGTAGATTGCATTCTGTTTCTTTGTCTGTAGTGATTGCCGTCACGAAATTACGTGACGATTTTCAGTAGAGTACTTTTTTGTTCCTCCCAATAAACATGATCTATGAGGAGTCTCGTATGTCTCAATCTGACGTTTTCCATCTCGGCCTGACCAAAAACGATTTACAAGGGGCCCAGCTTGCCATCGTTCCTGGCGATCCGCAGCGCGTAGAGAAAATTGCCAAGCTGATGGAAAATCCGGTGCACCTGGCTTCCCATCGTGAATTCACCTCCTGGCGTGCAGAGCTGGACGGCAAGGCAGTGATCGTCTGCTCCACCGGTATCGGCGGCCCGTCGACTTCTATCGCGGTTGAAGAGCTGGCACAGTTGGGTATCCGCACCTTCCTGCGTATCGGCACCACGGGTGCGATCCAGTCAGACATCAATGTAGGTGACGTTCTGGTCACCACCGCGGCGGTTCGTCTGGACGGTGCCAGCTTGCATTTCGCGCCGATGGAGTTCCCGGCGGTGGCCGATTTTGCCTGTACTACCGCACTGGTCGAGGCTGCCAAGGCAGCAGGCGCTACCACGCACATCGGCGTGACCGCGTCTTCCGACACCTTCTATCCGGGCCAGGAACGTTATGATACTTACTCCGGTCGTGTCGTCAGCCGTTTCAAAGGTTCGATGGAAGAATGGCAATCGATGGGCGTGATGAACTATGAAATGGAATCCGCCACGCTGCTGACCATGTGTGCCAGCCAGGGCCTGCGTGCCGGTATGGTTGCCGGTGTGATCGTTAACCGTACCCAGCAGGAAATTCCGAACGCGGAAACCATGAAAAACACCGAGAGCAAAGCGGTGCAGATCGTGGTTGATGCGGCGCGTCGTCTGCTGTAATCCCTCCGTAATTCAACGGGCCGCCATGCGGTCCGTTTTTCCATTCAGCCGTAATCTGTTACGGTTATCATCATTAGCGCCATCTAACTGGCCACCTCTTTGACCCGTTGAGCCCGGTTTTACCGATGCTCTCAGGTTGCGTTTTATCAGACAATAACCACGAGGACGTCTATGACCGCCCAGATCCTGCTTCATCCTTCATTGGCACCGCTTGATGGCGGCATTAACTTTCGCGATCTCGGCGGTAACAGCGTTGCTGATGGCCGCCGCATCAAGCGAGGGTTACTGTTCCGTTCCGGGTCGCTGGAGCGCCTGACGGAAAACGACTGCACCTTCCTGGCCGGCGTGCCGGTGCGATCGGTGCTGGATTACCGCGATCCCGATGAAGTGCAGGCCAAGCCCGATATCCTGTGGCAGGGCGCGGATTACCACCATTTTCCTGCCAACCCGTTGAGCAATGAGGTTAATGCCAACCTGGAAAAACTGACCAGCGAAACGCTGGCCGGTTTCGATGCGCGGGCGTTTATGCTGGAGTTGTACCGCCGGCTGCCGTTCGGCAATGCGGCTTACAAGCAGTTAGCCCATCTGCTAAGCCATACCGATAACGGTGCCATCGTCCAGCACTGCGCAGTCGGTAAGGACCGCACGGGGGTTGGATCGGCGTTGGTATTATTCGCACTGGGTGCCGATGAGGCGACGGTGGTGGAGGATTACCTGCTGACCGAAACCACGTTGGCGACCTTCCGTGAACAGATGTTGGATCAACTGTCGATTCGTTTAAGTGACTCGGCATTGGGGCAGTTTGCCTATGTGCTTAGCGCCCGAGAAGAGTTCCTGATGACCGCCCTGGGTTGCATCCGTGACCAATACGGTTCTACCGATCGTTGGCTGGAGACGGAATACGGGCTGGGGCAAAGCCAACGAGCAGCGCTGCAGGCGTTCTACCTTGAGTAAACCGCGTGGACGTTTAGCCGGGGTTTAACCGACGCCGGCTGGCATTGCGTATCCTTGGGGCAGTAAACCCCGCATCAGGAGCCCGTATTGAGCCTCAATGACATTATCCACTGGGTCAGCGACACCGTGCGCCAGCACGAAGGCTGGGCCATCCCGATTATCTTCTTCCTGGCGTTTGGCGAATCGCTGGCGTTCTTGTCGCTGCTGTTGCCGGCCACGGTGATCTTGCTGGCGCTGGGCGCGCTGATTGGCGAAAGTGGCATTGCCTTTTGGCCTATCTGGGCCGCCGCCGCCGCGGGTGCCTTCTTTGGCGACTGGCTTTCCTACTGGATTGGCTACCACTATCAAGATCGCGTGGCGCACATGTGGCCGCTATCGCGTAATCCGCAACTGCTGACGCGCGGTCATGCGTTTTTTGAGCGCTGGGGCGTGCTGGGCATTTTCATTGGCCGCTTCTTTGGTCCGTTACGGGCCGTGGTCCCGCTGGTCGGTGGCATTTGCGCTATGCCCCAGCGTTATTTTCAGGTGGCGAATGTTACCTCGGCGATGATCTGGGCGTTCGGCATTCTGGCGCCGGGGGCGTTTGGTATCAAGTGGTTAAGCCAGTGGTTTGGCTAATCTTTGCCTGACTTGCGCAGCGTTTCGCAATAATGCGCCGTCGGGACAAAATCAGGCTGGACATCCATACAGCATCCCCTTAACGTGACGGGCAGCGGGCGGATAAAACGCCGGAACGGTCAGGTGTAACAGGAGGCAGGGTGGATACCATTTTGGTTTACGGTATAGGCGGGGTGGCGGTAGGCCTGCTGTTGGGCTGGTTAATCGCCAGCCTGCGCGTGCAACAGTCCCATGCGCAGCATGAAACCGAGCTGCGGCTGCTGGAACAATCGCTGCAACAGGCGCAGCAGGAAACGGCAGCACGGCAAGAGACGCTGCTGCGCAATGAACAGCAAATGCGGCAGAACGATTTGGAGCTGCGCAATTTGCATAGCCAGTTGGCTGCCGGACACGAAAAGCTTCAGCAGCTTAATCACTGGCGTAACGAATGCGAATTGTTGAACCAGGAACTGCGCGCACAGCGTGAAGTGAACAGCGCCCAAGAAGCCGAGCTGCGTGAGGTGACCATCCGTCTGGAGGAAACTCGCATGGCGGCGGAAGAGAAACAGCGTCTGTTGATCAACAGCGAGCAGCGCCTTACCACCCAATTTGAAAATTTGGCCAACCGCATTTTTGAACACAGCGGACGTAAGGTGGATGAGCAAAATAAGCAGAGTCTGGATCGCCTGCTGTTGCCGCTGCGCGAGCAACTGGACGGTTTTCGCCGCCAGGTGCAAGACAGTTTTGGCCAGGAAGCTCGCGAACGTCATACGCTGACCCACGAAATACGCAACCTGCAGCAGCTTAATGCGCAAATGGCGCGTGAGGCCATTAACCTGACCAAGGCCTTGAAAGGGGATAATAAAACCCAGGGCAATTGGGGCGAAGTGGTATTAAGTCGGGTGTTGGAAGCTTCGGGTCTGCGAGAAGGGCACGAATACGAAACGCAGGTCAACGTGCGGCTGGACCATCAGAGCCGGATGCAGCCCGACGTTATCGTTCGTCTGCCGCAGGGCAAGGACGTGGTGATCGATGCGAAAATGTCGCTGGTGGCCTACGAGCGTTACTTCAACAGCGAAGATGAAACGGAGCGCGAAGCCGCGTTGAGTGAGCATATTGCCTCGCTACGTGGCCATATTCGTCTGCTGGGCCGTAAGGATTATCAGCAGTTGCCCGGCCTGCGTTCGCTGGACTACGTGTTGATGTTTATCCCGGTGGAGCCGGCCTTCCTTTTGGCGATAGACCGTGAGCCGGAGCTGATTAGCGAAGCGCTCAAGCACAACATTATGCTGGTGAGCCCAACCACCTTGCTGGTTGCCCTGCGCACCATCACCAACCTGTGGCGCTATGAGCATCAGAGCCAGAATGCTCAACGCATTGCCGACCGGGCTGCAAGGTTGTATGACAAAATGCGGTTGTTCGTTGACGACATGTCGGCGCTTGGGCAGAGCCTGGATAAGGCCCAGGGGAGTTATCGCCAGGCGATGAACAAACTGAGTGAAGGCCGTGGTAATCTTATCGGCCAGACCGAGGGGTTCCGCGCGCTGGGGGTTGAGGTGAAAAGACCGATCAACCCGCTGCTGGCCCAGCAGGCCAGCGCACAGCATGATGAAGAATTCGAGGCAGCGGGCGAAGATGACATTGACGCGCTGCCGGGGGCGGAGGATGACGACGCCGCAGAGCAACCACGTTCCGCATCGCAGGCATGACAGCCGCGGCGAGGTGGGGTATTTCGTGGGGTTCTGGTACACTCACCCACACTAAATTGACTGAATAGCAGGCAGGACAATGGCAGATCAACCGCAGGAAACCACCGATTTCGGTTTTCGCACCGTAGCTCGAGACGAAAAGCAGGCCATGGTGGCAGACGTTTTTCATTCGGTAGCGGCAAAGTATGACGTGATGAACGACCTGATGTCGTTTGGTATCCACCGTATCTGGAAGCGTTTTACCATTGATTGCAGCGGCGTGCGCCGTGGGCAGCGTGTGTTGGATCTGGCCGGCGGTACCGGTGACCTGGCCGCCAAGTTCTCCCGCATGGTCGGTGAGCAAGGGCAGGTGGTATTGGCGGATATCAACGATTCCATGCTGAAAATGGGGCGCGAAAAGCTGCGGGACCGCGGCATTGTCGGCAACGTCAGCTACGTTCAGGCCAACGCCGAAGCGCTGCCGTTCCCGGACAACTATTTTGACTGCATCACCATCTCCTTCGGCCTGCGCAACGTCACCGACAAAGACAAGGCACTGCGCTCCATGTTCCGCGTGTTGAAGCCGGGTGGCCGTTTGTTGGTGTTGGAGTTCTCCAAACCCCTGCTGGCGCCGCTGAGCAAGGCTTACGACGCTTATTCTTTCCACGTGTTGCCGAAAATCGGCGAACTGGTGGTGAAGGATCCAGAAAGCTACCGCTATCTCGCCGAGTCGATCCGCATGCATCCCGATCAGGAAACGCTGAAGGGTATGATGGGCGCAGCCGGTTTTGACAACGTGACCTATTTTAACCTGACCGGCGGTATTGTGGCCCTGCATCGCGGCTTCAAGTTCTGATATGGACATGCCGATGCTGCTAACCCCTTTGTTGACCGGCGTGCTGGAAACATCGCTCAATAGCTTGCTGTTCCGCGATCGCAGCATGAAGGCCGCCCGTCTTCGCCTGGCTGGCAAGGTGCTGCGCATAGAGTTGCAGGAGCTTGCTTCGCCGTTGGTACTGATCTTCAGTGAGCAGCGCGTCGATGTGCTTGGCCAGTCTGACGATACTGCCGACTGCACGGTGCGCAGCCGCATATCTGTGTTGCTGCAACTGCGGGATCGTCAACAGCTTTCGCCCTTGATGCGCAGCGGCGAGCTGATTGTTGAGGGTGATATTCAGGTCGTGCAGCAGCTGGTTGGCCTGCTTGATCTGGCTGAGTGGGATCCGGCGGAATGGCTGGCGCCTTATCTCGGTGATATTGCCGCGCAGGGTATCACTCAGGCGTTCGGCAAGGGTGCGAATCTGCTGAAGAGAGGTTTGCAGCGTCAACAGCATTACGTGGCCGAAACCTTGACGGAAGAGTGGCGTGTGGCTCCTGGCCCGCTGGAAGTGGTGTGGTTTAACGAGGAAGTTGACGCCACCGTTCGCAGTGTCGAAGCGCTGATGGCTCGCATGGACAAGTTGGAGGGTAAACGATGACCCCTGGCGAACTACGCCGCCTGTATTTGATCGTCCGCGTTTTCCTCAGTTATGGCCTGGATGAACTGATCCCCAAGATACGTTTGACGTTGCCGCTGCGTTTTGGCCGACGTCTGCTGTTCTGGATGCCAAACCGCCACGCGGATAAACCGCTGGGGGAGCGTTTGCGTCTGGCCTTGCAGGAGCTGGGGCCGGTATGGATTAAGTTTGGTCAGATGATGTCTACCCGTCGTGACCTGTTCCCGCCACAGATTGCCGATCAGCTGACTTTGCTGCAGGACAGGGTTGCCCCTTTCGACGGTGCCCTGGCGCGTAAGCATATCGAATTGGCGATGGGCGGCCCGCTGGAAACCTGGTTCGATGATTTTGACCAACAGGCGCTGGCTTCGGCATCCATAGCGCAGGTCCATACCGCACGGCTGAAAACCACCGGGCAGGAAGTGGTGCTGAAGGTGATCCGGCCGGATATCGGGCCGATCATCAAGGCCGACGTTCGTCTGATGTATCGCCTGGCGGGCTGGGTGCCAAAACTGATGCCGGACGGTCGCCGTTTGCGCCCGCGTGAAGTAGTGCGCGAATATGAAAAGACCTTGCTGGACGAACTGAACCTGCTGCGCGAAGCGGCCAACGCCATTCAGCTGCGCCGTAATTTCGATGGCAGTCCGATGCTGTATGTGCCTGAGGTTTATTCCGATTACTGTCGCGAAAGCGTGCTGGTAATGGAGCGGATCTACGGCATCCCGGTTTCGGATATCCCTACGCTAGAGAAGCAGGGCACCAACATGAAACTGTTGGCCGAACGCGGGGTACAGGTGTTCTTTACCCAGGTCTTCCGCGACAGCTTCTTCCATGCAGACATGCATCCCGGCAATATTTTTGTCAGCTATGAGCATCCTGAAGATCCCTGCTACATCGGCATTGACTGCGGTATTGTCGGTTCGCTGAACAAAGACGATAAGCGCTACCTGGCGGAAAACTTTATCGCCTTCTTCAATCGCGACTACCGCAAAGTGGCAGAGTTGCACGTTGATTCAGGCTGGGTGCCGCGCGATACCAACGTGGAGGATTTCGAATTCGCTATCCGCACCGTGTGCGAGCCTATTTTCGAAAAACCCCTGTCGGAAATTTCGTTCGGCAACGTGCTGTTGAACCTGTTCAATACCGCGCGCCGTTTCAATATGGAAGTGCAGCCTCAACTGGTGTTATTGCAGAAGACCTTGCTGTATGTTGAAGGTCTGGGACGGCAGCTCTATCCGCAGTTGGATTTGTGGACCACCGCCAAGCCTTTCCTGGAAAGCTGGATGCGCGATCAGGTCGGTATTCCGGCGGTGATCCGGGCACTGAAAGAAAAAGCGCCGTTTTGGGCGGAGAAACTGCCCGAACTGCCTGAATTATTTTACGATAGCCTGCAGCAACATAAGCTGTTGCAACAAAGCGTTGATAAGCTGACCAATCAGATGCAGGCCCAGCGCGTTCGCCAAGGGCAATCACGTTATTTGTTCGGCGTTGGCGCTACACTGTTAGTAAGCGGTACGATTTTGCTGTTGGGGGACGTCGATGTGTTCCCTGCGTGGCTGATGGCAGCCGGCATCGTATCCTGGGTGATTGGCTGGAAGCGAACCACCTGAATTGATTCGAAACTCTGGTAAAATCTGCCGTATAATGCGACGGATTTTGAAAAAACCCTTTTAAAATAGAGGTAATTGCAATGGGCGGTATTAGTATTACGCAATTGTTGATCATCGCGGTGATCGTGGTGCTGCTGTTCGGTACCAAAAAGCTCCGTACTCTGGGGTCCGATCTCGGTGCATCAATCAAGGGCTTCAAAAAGGCGATCGGCGATGACAACACGCCGCCGACCAACACGGCTGAAAAAAGCAGCCTGGACGACGCTGACTTCACGGCCAAGCCTATTACCGATAAGCAGCCGGAAGTGAAAACGGAAGAGTCGAAGAACAAAGAGCAGGTATAAACCGTGTTTGACATTGGGTTTAGTGAACTGCTGCTGGTTCTGGTGATTGGCCTGGTAGTACTTGGGCCAGAACGGTTGCCGGTAGCGGTAAGAACAGTTTCGGGCTGGATCCGCGCGCTGCGTTCGCTGGCGGCTTCGGTGCAGAATGAGCTTTCTCAGGAACTTAAGCTGCAGGAACTGCAGGACAGCCTGAAAAAGGTAGAGAAGGCGGGCATGCAGAATTTGTCGCCGGAGCTGAAGGCGTCGATGGATGAGCTGAAAGACGCAGCGGAATCGCTGAAACGCTCTTATCAGGGCGACAGTGGCACCAAAACCGACCCTGCGCACACCATCCATAACCCTCTGGTCACCGACCCGGAAGCCATTCATGACGGCGTGACGCCGGCGGAAGCCGCGGCCGTGGCATCCTCTCCGGCCGCAGTGCCGGAGCCGGTTGTAACGGCCACGCCGCAGGTGGCACAACCTGCCACGGCACCGGTGAAACAACCGGTCGCGCCGGCTGTTCAGGCAACCCCAGAACCTGTTGTGGATAAAACCCCAACGTCTCACCAACCTAGTGGCGATCGTTAAAACATGGCTGTTGAAGATACCCAACCCCTTATCAGTCATCTGATAGAACTGCGTAAGCGGCTGTTAAACTCGATTATCAGCATACTGGCGATCTTCCTGGTGCTGGTTTTTTTCGCCAATGATATTTATCAACTGGTGTCCGCGCCGCTGATCAAGCAGCTGCCTGCCGGGGCAAGCATGATCGCCACAGACGTGGCTTCACCTTTCTTTACCCCGATCAAGCTGACGATGATCGTCTCGGTATTCGTGTCCGCGCCGGTGATCTTGTATCAGGTCTGGTCCTTTATTGCGCCGGCGTTGTATAAGCATGAACGTCGCCTGATGATGCCTTTACTGGTCTCCAGCAGCCTGCTGTTTTATCTCGGCATGGCCTTTGCCTACTTTATCGTCTTCCCGCTGGCGTTCGGCTTTTTTGCCAAAACCGCACCGGCCGGGGTGATGATCGCCACCGATATCAATAACTATCTCGACTTCGTCATGGCGCTGTTTATGGCGTTTGGCGTGGCGTTTGAGGTGCCGGTTGCCATTATTTTGCTGTGCTGGAGTGGCGTCACCTCACCGGAAGATCTGAAAAAGAAACGTCCTTACGTTCTGGTCGGGGCTTTCGTGGTCGGCATGCTTCTGACCCCGCCGGATGTGTTCTCGCAAACCCTGCTGGCAATTCCGATGTATCTGCTGTTTGAAGTGGGTGTGTTCTTTGCCCGTTTCTATACCGGTAAACGTCGTCCGCAGCCGGAAGAAGAAGACGAGGGTGACGAACCCCCGACACCTTAAATTTGTTTGCTCCTGAGCCGCCCGATGGGCGGCTTTTGCATTGGGAAAACCATGTTTGATATTGGCGTAAACCTCACGAGTTCACAGTTTGCCAAAGACGGCCCTGCGGTGGTGGATCGCGCACGAGCCGCAGGCGTGACAGGACTATTGATTACCGGCACTGATTTGCAGGAAAGCCAGGCTGCCTGTGAACTGGCGCAGCAGCATGCGGGTTATTGCTGGTCCACCGCCGGTGTGCATCCCCATCAGGCCAGCAGTTGGAATGAGCAGGTCGCAGAGCGGCTCCGTGAGTTGGCCTCTCAGCCGCAGGTCGTAGCCATGGGTGAATGTGGGCTCGATTTTAACCGTAATTTTTCCACCCCAGAGCAGCAGGAGAGGGCATTCAGCGCTCAACTGGCGCTGGCGGCGGAGCTGGAGATGCCGGTTTTCCTTCACTGCCGTGATGCGCACGCACGTTTTGCCGCGCTGTTGACGCCGTGGTTGGATAAACTGCCCGCGGCGGTAGTGCACTGTTTTACCGGCACCGCCGAAGAATTAGAAAGTTGCTTGTCGCTGGGCCTGTCGATCGGGATTACCGGTTGGGTCTGTGATGAGCGACGTGGCCTGGAGTTGCGCGCATTGCTGCCGCAGATCCCCGCCGATCGTCTGTTGTTGGAAACCGACGCACCCTATCTGTTGCCCCGGGATTTACATCCGAAACCTGCATCTCGCCGCAACGAACCCTGTTTTTTGCCTCATATCGTCCGGCAGGTGGCTACCTGGCGACAAGAAGATCCCGAATGGCTGGGGCAGAAAACCGATGAGAACGCCCGCCGGCTATTCCGGCTGGAATGAGTTAGGAGAAAATTATGAGCTATGCATTTCCGGGTACCTTCCCGGGTCGCCGTATGCGCCGAGTGCGCCGTCACGATTTCAGCCGCCGCCTGGTGGCTGAGAACCAACTTACGGTTAACGACCTGATTTATCCGGTATTTGTCATGGAAGGCAGTAACCGTCAGGAAGCGGTGGCATCGATGCCCGGCGTATCGCGCATGAGCATCGATCTGCTGATCAAAGAAGCGGAAGCCATCGCCAAGCTTGGCGTGCCGGTGATCTCCCTGTTCCCGGTAATTGAACCTGGCCTGAAGTCACTGCACGCGGAAGAAGCTTATAACCCGGAAGGTCTGGTACAGCGTACGGTGCGTGCACTGAAAGATGCGGTGCCAGAGCTGGGTATTCTGACGGACGTGGCGCTCGATCCCTACACCACTCACGGTCAGGACGGCGTCATCGACGAACAGGGTTATGTCATTAACGACATCACCAAAGAGATCCTGGTTCGCCAGGCGCTGTCTCACGCGGAAGCCGGGGCAGAGATCGTGGCACCGAGTGACATGATGGACGGCCGTATCGGCGCGATCCGCGATCGCCTGGAGCATCAGGGGTTGGTGAATACTCAAATCATGGCTTACTCCGCCAAATATGCGTCTTGCTACTATGGCCCGTTCCGCGATGCGCTCGGTTCCAGCGGTAATCTGAAAGGCGGCAACAAGAAAACCTATCAGATGGACCCGGCCAACAGCGACGAAGCGCTGCAGGAGATCGCACAGGATCTGCAGGAAGGCGCGGATATGGTGATGGTGAAGCCAGGTATGCCGTATCTCGACGTAGTGCGTCGGGTGAAAGACACCTTTGGCGTGCCGACTTTCGCCTATCAGGTTTCCGGTGAGTATGCGATGCACATGGCGGCGATTCAAAACGGTTGGTTGCAGGAGCAACCGGCGGTGATGGAATCGCTGATGTGCTTTAAGCGTGCCGGCGCCGATGGCGTACTGACCTACTTCGCCAAGCGAGTCGCTCAGTGGATGCATGAAGAGGCTATGCAGCGCTAAGGCGCTAGCCATAGAGACAAAAGGCGCCCTGGGCGCCTTTTTGCATTACAGTTTTTGGAATTGTCGGTTATCCACGCTTTGGCTGACCTGCTTGTTGATCAGGTTCAGCAGAAGCATTGAACGAGCTTCGCCGTCCGGCTCGGTGTAAATCGCTTTCAACCCTTCGAACACGCCATCGACGATTAACACGCTATCACCCGGCTGTGGCGTTTCCGGATCGACGTAGGTTTCACCGGTATGCGTCTGCAACTCTTCGATGACTTTCTGCGGGATGGTGGTCGGCGTTGAGCCAAAGCGCACAAAGTGGCTGACACCACGAGTTGCACTGATGGTGGTGGTGTGGATGCGCTCCGGATCGAACTTCACAAACAGGTAGTTCGGAAACAGGGGCTCGCTGACCGCAATGCGTTTACCGCGTACGATCTTTTCCAGCGTAATGATCGGACTCAGGCAGTTTACTTCCTGCCGTTCCAAATGGTCCTGCGCCCGTAAAAGTTGGCCGCGCTTGCAATACAGTAGGTACCAAGATTCCATAATTTCACATGCCTTTCTGTCAGCCGGTAAGCATATCAAAAGCCATTACGGATACATAGTGATGCAAGTTTCAGCATGTAACGGCCGCTATCTGCATGAATCGTTGGCAATTAGCGAAGGGTCACACACTTATTCGCACGGCTTGGGTATAACAGAGGGCTAAAAATTTGTTACCGTCGGAGTATGCCTTGTGCGGCTTTTGTCGGGTGTGACGTATTCATCGTTTTCGATTGAGGGGGAAAAATGGAGTTATTTCTGTTGAGCAACGGCAAGCTGTCCGGTGAGGATGAGCTGCTGGGTTATGCCAAGAGCCACTTGCTGGCGATGATCGCGCGCCGTGGCATTACGTCCGCCGTATTTATCCCCTATGCCATGATCCGCAGCGATTACGATCAGCGTGCGCAGGAACTGGCGAAAATTCTCGGCATCAAGGTCACCAGTATTCACCACGCCGACTCTCCCGCAGCGGCGATTGAACAGGCAGAATGCATTTTAGTCAGCGGCGGCAACACCTGGATGCTGAACCAGATGCTGCATGAAAACGGCCTAATCATCCCGATTCAACGGGCGGTTCGTGAACGTAGCGTGCCTTACGTAGGGTGGAGCGCAGGGTGTAACGTTGCCACACCAAGTATTCGCACCACCAATGACATGCCGGTGCGTAACAGCGTCGTACTGCCGGCGCTGAGCCTGTTCCCGGTGCAGATTAACCCGCATTATATCGACGCCCATATTAGTGGTCACATGGGGGAAACCCGCGATGAACGCCTGGCCGAGTTCTGCGCGGTTAACCCGAGCGAATCCGTAGTGGCGCTGCGCGAGGGCAGCCTGTTGCACGTTGAGGGTAATGATCTGCGTTACTTTAGCGCCAGAGATCAAGGTTTCAAGGTGTTCCGCCACGGTGTGGAAACTCAGGAATATCGCGATACCCGGGCATTGCGTCCGCTGGTGCCCTTTACCTGCCACTAATGCCGACGATGTCTTTACCGGTGTTTAACAAAAGTGCAGCAACAACTGTGAAGAGGGCTTATAATGCCCTCCTCACTGGCCGTTATAATGATCAGCATGAAATACCGTGACTTACGCGATTTCCTCTCGTTGCTGGAAAAGAGAGGGGAACTAAAACGCATCAGCCAGCCGATTGATCCCTATCTGGAAATGACAGAAATTGCCGATCGTACTTTACGTGCGGGCGGCCCGGCACTGCTGTTCGAAAACCCTAAAGGGTACGATATGCCGGTGTTGTGCAATCTGTTCGGTACCGCTAATCGCGTTGCGATGGGCATGGGCCAGGAAGATGTCAGCTCGTTGCGCGAGGTCGGCAAATTGCTGGCGTTCCTGAAAGAGCCAGAGCCACCGAAGGGCTTCCGCGATCTGTTCGATAAACTGCCGAAGTTCAAACAAGTGTTGAACATGCCGACCAAGGTGTTGGGTTCAGCCCCTTGTCAGGAACAAGTATGGCAGGGCGATGACGTTGATCTCAGCCGTATCCCGGTGATGTACTGCTGGCCGGAAGACGCTGCGCCGCTGATCACCTGGGGGTTGACGGTAACCCGCGGGCCGCAAAAAGAGCGCCAGAATCTGGGTATCTATCGCCAGCAGGTGCTGAGCAAAAATAAAGTGATCATGCGTTGGCTGTCTCATCGTGGCGGCGCGTTGGATTATCAGGAATGGTGTCAGGCGCATCCCGGTGAACGTTTCCCGGTTGCTGTGGCATTGGGGGCAGATCCCGCCACTATCCTCGGCGCGGTGACGCCAGTACCGGATACCCTGTCTGAATATGCTTTTGCCGGGCTGTTGCGCGGCAACAAAACCGAAGTGGTCAAGTGCCTCTCCTGCGATTTGGAAGTGCCGGCCAGCGCGGAAATCGTGTTGGAAGGCTACATTGAGCCGGGTGAAATGGCGCCGGAAGGTCCGTATGGCGATCACACCGGATACTACAACGAGATCGATCACTTCCCGGTATTTACCATCACTCACATCACCCAGCGTCGCGATGCCATTTACCACTCGACCTACACCGGCCGTCCGCCGGATGAGCCGGCGGTGCTGGGCGTGGCGCTGAACGAAGTCTTCGTTCCCATTCTGCAAAAGCAGTTCCCGGAAATTGTCGACTTCTATCTGCCGCCCGAAGGCTGTTCTTATCGTCTGGCGGTGGTGACCATCAAGAAACAGTATGCTGGTCATGCTAAACGCGTAATGATGGGCGTCTGGTCGTTCCTGCGTCAATTTATGTACACCAAGTTCGTTATCGTCTGCGACGATGACGTCAATGCGCGTGACTGGAATGATGTGATTTGGGCGATTACCACCAGAATGGATCCGGCAAGGGATACCGTGATGGTGGAGAATACGCCGATCGATTATTTGGACTTCGCCTCACCGGTTTCCGGTTTGGGTTCGAAGATGGGGCTGGATGCCACCAATAAATGGCCGGGTGAAACCGAGCGCGAATGGGGCCGTCCGATTGAGATGGATGAAAAGGTGCGTGCGCGCATCGATGACATCTGGGATGAGCTCGCAATTTTCAGTGACAGAGAACCGACTCTATAGCGCCAGGCTCTGTTCTCAGTTTTGCATTGATGACCCGACAGAGGGAACGCATGACAATATTGAGCTGTAAAGTGACCTCCGTAGAGGCCATTACCGATACGGTTTACCGGGTACGTTTGGTGCCAGAGGCGCCGTTTTCTTTCAAGGCAGGGCAGTATCTGATGGTGGTGATGGATGAGCGCGACAAGCGTCCGTTCTCGCTGGCATCGACCCCGACAGAGCAGGATTATATTGAACTGCATATCGGCGCTTCGGAACTGAATCTGTACGCCATGGCCGTGATGGATCGCATTCTGAAAGAGCAGGCCATTACCGTTGATATTCCGCACGGCGACGCTTGGCTGCGTGAAGAAGGCAGTCGCCCACTGGTGTTGATCGCCGGCGGTACCGGTTTCTCTTATGCACGCTCGATTCTGTTGGCCGCGCTGGAGCAGCAGCCTGACCGCGATATCTCTATCTATTGGGGCGGGCGCGAGCTCAAGCACCTGTATGATTTGAGCGAGCTGGAAGCGCTGTCGGTGCAACACCCGAACCTGAAAGTCATTCCGGTGGTTGAACAGCCGGAAGAAGAGTGGCGTGGCCGAAGCGGCACGGTGCTCAGTGCGGTATTGCAGGATTTCGGTACGCTGGCGGAGCACGACATTTATATTGCCGGTCGTTTCGAGATGGCGAAAATCGCTCGTGAACGCTTCTGTGCCGAACGCGGCGCGCTGGAAGCGCACATGTTTGGCGACGCCTTCTCGTTTATCTAAGCGACGAAGCGGGTAACAACGGGGTGGCCAATGGCTGCCCTTTTTTATTGGGCCGTCTGTGGATTTCAGGCATAAAAAACCCGCCCCTGACAGGCGGGAAGTACGGCAACTAAACTTGTTGGCATGCTGCGGTTTAAAGTGTGACGCAGTCAGGCCAAAGAGACACAGCTAAACGCGTTCAAAGACGGTGGCAATCCCCTGGCCCAGGCCAATACACATGGTCGCCAGACCGAACTGTACATCGCGGCGTTCCATGTTGTTCAGCAGGGTGGTCGAGATGCGGGAACCCGAGCAACCCAGCGGGTGACCCAGCGCAATGGCGCCGCCGTTCAGGTTGATCTTGTCGTCGATACTGTCCAGCAGGCCCAGATCCTTGATACAAGGCAAGGACTGTGCAGCAAAGGCTTCGTTCAGTTCGAACAGGTCGATATCCTGTACGGTCAGTCCGGCGCGCTTCAGCGCCAGCTTGCTGGCAGGCACCGGGCCGTAGCCCATAATGGACGGATCGCAGCCGACTACCGCCATCGAGCGAATGCGTGCACGGGCTTTCAGACCGAGCGCTTTGGCACGAGATTCACTCATCAGCAGCATGGCGGATGCCCCGTCGGACAAGGCCGAAGAGGTGCCGGCGGTCACGGTGCCGTTGACCGGGTCGAATGCCGGGCGCAGCGCCGCAAGGCTTTCGACGGTGGTTTCCGGGCGGATCACTTCGTCGAAGTCATAACGGGTCAGCACGCCATCGGCATCGTGGCCGGTGGTGGGAATAATTTCATTCTTGAAGTAGCCGGCCAGGGTGGCGGCATGTGCACGTTGGTGCGAACGCGCGGCAAACTCGTCCTGCATCTGACGGCTGATATTGTGTATCTTGGCCAGCATCTCGGCGGTCAGGCCCATCATGCCGGCGGCTTTTGCCACGCTGCGGCTGAGCCCCGGGTGGAAATCCACGCCGTGGTTCATAGGTACGTGGCCCATATGTTCGACGCCACCAATCAGGCTGACGTGTGCGTCGCCGACCATAATGGCGCGTGCTGCGTCGTGTAACGCCTGCATGGAGGAACCGCATAGCCGGTTGACGGTCACTGCCGGTACGCTGTGCGGGATCTCTGCCAGCAGCGAGGCGTTACGGGCGATGTTAAAGCCCTGCTCCAGCGTCTGTTGCACACAGCCCCAGTAAATGTCGTCAATTTCGGCTGCGTCCAACGCAGCATTACGGCTCAGTACGGCGCGCATCAGGTGAGCGGAAAGATCTTCGGCACGTACCTGGCGGAAGGCGCCGCCCTTGGAGCGGCCCATCGGCGTGCGTACGGCATCAACAATAACTACGTTTTCCATCTTTATGACCTCATGCCGGTTGGCCAGTGGAGACATCGGACAGCGGCGCTGCCACCGGGTAGTAGCTTTCATTACGTTCGGCTTTGGCGCGCAGGCCGGCAGGCACCTGATACAGAGCGCCAAGGTGCGCATAACGCTGGGCCAGTTCGACGTAATGGGTGGTGCCAAGCGTATCCAGGTAGCGGAATGCTCCCCCGTGGAACGGCGGGAAACCGATGCCGTAGACCAGTGCCATATCGGCCTCGGCCGGGCTGGCGATGATGTTTTCTTCCAGGCAACGCACCACTTCATTGATCATCGGGATCATCATGCGGGCGATAATTTCTTCGTCGCTGATGGTCTGACGTGGCTGGCTGACGCTCGCCAACAGCGCATCGGTTTGCTCATCGTTGTCTTTACGCGGCTTGCCTTTGTTGTCCTGGCTATAGCGATAGAAGCCCAACTGATTTTTCTGACCGAAACGCTGGTTATCGAACATCACGTCGATAGCGTCACGGTAATCTTTGCTCATACGCTCAGGGAAACCGGAAGCCATCACTGCCTGGGCATGGTGTGCGGTATCAATCCCCACCACGTCGAGCAGATAAGCCGGGCCCATTGGCCAGCCAAATTGTTTTTCCATCACTTTGTCGATCTGGCGGAAGTCCGCCCCGTCGCGCAGCAGCAGGCTGAAACCGGCGAAATACGGGAACAGCACGCGGTTGACGAAGAACCCCGGGCAGTCATTCACCACAATCGGCGTTTTACCCATGCGACTGGCATAGGCCACCACGGCAGCGATGGTGCTGTCGCTGGTCTGCTCGCCGCGGATGATTTCTACCAGCGGCATACGGTGTACCGGGTTAAAGAAATGCATGCCGCAGAAATTTTGCGGGCGCTTCAGCGATTTCGCCAGGTGATTAATGGGAATGGTTGAGGTATTGGACGCCAGGACGGTATCTTCGCCAATCAGGCCTTCCACTTCGGACAGCACTGCCGCCTTGATCTTGGGATTCTCGACCACGGCTTCGACAATCACCTGCGCGCGCTCGATACCTGCATAGTCCAGCGTTGGCTGAATGGTCGACAGCACCTGGGCCATCTTCATGCCGTCCAACTTGCCACGCTCCAGTTGCTTGTTCAGCAGCTTGGCGGCTTCGTTCATGCCGAGCGTCAGGGATTTGTCGCTGATGTCTTTCATGATCACCGGCACGCCTTTCAGCGCGGACTGGTAGGCGATGCCCCCGCCCATGATGCCGGCCCCCAATACTGCTGCCTGCTTCGGTGCTTCAGCATTCAGCGCTCGCTTCTTCGCCTGACCTTTCACGAACTGATCGTTGAGGAAGATGCCGACCAGTGCGCGTGCTTCTTTAGAGCGGGCCAAGGGTACAAAGCTGGCGGTTTCCAACTTCAACGCTTCGTCACGGCCCAGTTTGGCGGCGGCTTCAATGGTTTTGACCGCGGTCATCGGTGCCGGGTAATGTTTGCCCGCGGTTTGCATCACCATGCCTTTGGCGGTGGTAAAACTCATCGCGGCTTCGATTGGGCTAAGCTTCAACGGCTCGAGCTTTGGCTGACGATACGCGCGCCAATCCAGTTTGCCGTCGATCGCCTGTTGCAGCATTTTCAGGGCGGCATCGACCAATTTTTCCGGGGCGACCACGGCATCCACCAGGCCGACTTTCAGGGCGTCTTTGGCGCTGACGTCTTTACCGGCGGCGATGATCTCCAGAGCGCTGTCGTTACCCAACAGGCGTGGCAGACGGACGGAACCGCCAAAGCCGGGCATGATACCCAGTTTGGTTTCCGGCAGGCCAATGCGCGCATCCGGTGAGGCGACGCGGAAGTCGGTTGCCAAAATGCATTCGCAGCCGCCGCCGAGCGCATAGCCGTTAATGGCCGAAATGGTCGGCACCGGCAGATCTTCCAACCGGTTAAAGATGCTATTGGCAAAGACCAGCCATTCCTGCAGTTTTTCAGCTGGAGCCGCAAACAAAGAAAGGAACTCGGTGATATCGGCGCCGACAATAAAGGCGGCTTTCGTGGAACGCAGCAGCAGGCCTTTCAGTTCGGTCTGCTTTTCCAAAACCGTGAGCGCTTCGCCCAGGCTGGCAACGGTGCGGGTATCCAGCTTGTTTACAGAACCTGGGGCATTGAACACCAGCTCGGCGATGCCGTTGTCGAGCCAGTGCAGTTGTAATGTTTCGCCTTGGTAGAGCATGTCTATCTCCTGAATCAGCGTTTGATCTGGTATGACCAGATGATGAGGAGTGTGGTTTTTATGTTAACAATATGCAAATGAGAGATTGCATTTTTGCAGGTCGGATCACATGGCTTTGGGTTATGATTTTGATTTAAAACGAAGTTATATTTTATGCGTTATGGTGATTTGCTGGTGTCGGAAACCCCTCATACACTTGCCGGAGCGGAGTGCTAAACACCCAGAGGTGCGAAATGAGTAAAGCGGTATGTGCAAAACAGAGTGGGTTTTGGAGTCTTCCCGCCAGAACCATGACGCTGGCCTGCTTGCTGGTCTTCATGGCGCAGATGGCGACAACGGTGTATCTGCCTTCGTTACCGACGGTGATGCAGGAGTTGTCGATGACGCGTCGTGCCACCGAGCTATCGATATCGATATTCGTCATTGGCGCCGCGCTGCCGGTGCTGTTCTGGGGGGCGGCAGCCGATCGCTTTGGGCGGCGCCTGCCGCTGACGTTGTCGTTGGCGTTGTTTATCACTTGCAGCGCGCTGCTGGCGTTTTGCAGCAATGGCACCCAATTATTGGTGCTGAGGGCACTGCAGGGTATCGCCGCCGGGGGCGCCGCGATCATCGCACGCATTATTGTTCGCGATAACTGGAGCGGCGACGAGCTGGCACGGCGCCTTTCGGTGCTGTCGATTGCTTTTATCGCTGCATTGGGCGGCGGGCAGTTTATCGGTGGGTTGCTTAGCCAATATTCGCACTGGCAAATGGGCTTTGTACTGATGGGGCTGACCGGGTTGGCGATCCTGCTGCTTATGCAGACGCTGCCGTTGGAAGCCGGCAGGGCTGCGGGGCCTCGTCCACCCATGGCCACGGCCTATTGGCGCATTTTGCGTCGGCCGGGGTTTTTCTGGCCGGCCTGCGTCGGCGGATTGGGGTTCGCAACCACGGTGACCCTGCAAGAGGTGAGCCCGTTTATTATGCAGCAGGGGTTTGGTCTGAACGTGACGGCCTTTGGGGCGCTAGGATTGGTGATCGGCGTAGCTTACTTTACCGGGGCGATGGCGGTGAACCGGACGGTGGCTCGTTTCGGCGGCAAACGGCTAATGCAGGTGGGAGCGAGTATTGTCGCTATGACGACCGTCGCGATCATGCTGCTGTGGTGGAGTGGCGTGCTGGTGGGGCTTTCCGGCATGACGTTATTCATCGTGCTGTACTGCCTGACGATTTTTGGCCAGGCGGTATTGTTTCCTAACAGTATGGCGATGGCCGTCAGCGATGCCAAAGAGCAGGGTGCCTATGCCATGGCGTTGTGCGGATTTCTGCAGCAGTGCTTGGCGGGTATTGCTGCGGCCGGCGCTGTTTTGCTTGAACATCACGGTCTGTGGGCCGCCGCGATCGCCTCGTCAGGTTTTATCGCCTGGTTAATTGTTAAGCTGCGGATGTAACGACATTTACAGTGATTTGCGAAGCGCCCCGCATGCCAGAGGTGATGAGGTTGGTGCGCAGGAACGGTGTGCTAAGATGAGGCATTCCGTTCTAATGGTATGTAAAAGGGTATTGTGATGGAAACACTGGCTTCTTTGTATAACGACCACCTGGCAGAACTGCAAAAACGGGCGCGTGAAGTGTTAACGCGCAACAAACTGGACGCGTTGCTGATTCACTCCGGGGAACTGCAGCGGATATTCCAGGACGACCGCAGTTATCCGTTCAAAGTGAATGCGCATTTTAAAGCTTGGGTGCCGGTGACTTCGGTCCCAAACTGCTGGCTGTGGGTGGACGGCGTTAACAAACCGAAGCTGTGGTTCTATTCGCCGGTTGATTACTGGCATAGCGTTGAGCCGCTGCCGGACAGTTTCTGGACCAAATCTGTTGAACTGATGCCGTTGGCCAATGCCGACGATATCGCTCAGCAGCTGCCAGCCCAGCGTGAGCGCGTGGGCTATATCGGTTATGCGCAACAGCGCGCTCGCGATCTCGGTATTTCGGCAGAAAACGTCAACCCTAAAGCGGTGCTGAACTACTTCGACTTCCATCGCTCAATCAAAACCGGCTACGAGCTGGCCTGCATGCGTGAAGCGCAGAAGACCGCGGTTATGGGGCATCGTGCTGCCCACGAAGCTTTCCTGTCAGGCATGAGTGAGTTTGATATCAACCTGGCTTATCTCACGGCGACAGGCCATCGCGACACCGATGTGCCTTACGACAATATCGTTGCGCTGAATGAGCATGCGTCTGTACTGCATTACACCACGCTGGATCACCAACCGCCGGCTGAAATGCTGAGCTTCTTGATCGATGCTGGTGCGGAATATAACGGCTATGCGGCCGATCTGACTCGTACTTATGCTGGCCAGAGCGGTAGCGATTTCGCCCAGTTGGTTAAAGATCTTAATAGCGAACAGTTGGCGCTGATGGAAACCATCAAAGCCGGTGTGCGTTACACCGATTATCATGTGCAGATGCACCAACGCATCGCCAAATTGCTCAAGAGCCACAAACTGGTGAGCGGTATCAGCGAAGAAGCCATGGTGGAACAAGGGCTCACCACGCCGTTCCTGCCGCACGGTTTGGGCCACCCTCTGGGCCTGCAGGTGCACGACTCAGCCGGTTTTATGCAGGATGAACAGGGTACCCATCTGGCGGCGCCATCGAAATACCCATACCTGCGCTGCACCCGCGTATTGCAACCTGGCATGGTGTTGACCATCGAACCTGGCCTCTACTTTATTGAATCCCTGCTGGCACCGTGGCGCAGCGGCGAATTCAGCCAGCACTTTGCCTGGGATCGCATTGATGCGCTGAAACCTTATGGTGGTATCCGTATTGAAGACAATATCGTGATCCATGAAAAGCGCATTGAGAACATGACGCGCGATCTGAACCTGGCCTGATGCAGCCTTATCCGATCCCCGCAGGCCCCATTAGCGTCAGCGAGGAAATCAAGAAGAGCCGTTTTATCACCCTGCTGGCGCCGACCAGCGGGGTTGATGCGGCCAAGGCGTTTATCCAGCAGGTACGTGATGAGCACCCGGCAGCCAGGCATCATTGCTGGGCATTTGTCGCCGGGCCGCCGACCGATTCTCAGCAATTAGGCTTCTCCGATGACGGGGAGCCCTCCGGCACGGCGGGTAAACCTATCCTTGCGCAGCTCATGGGCAGTGGCATAGGCGAAATCACCGCCGTAGTGGTACGTTACTACGGCGGTATCAAGTTGGGCACCGGCGGTTTGGTGAGAGCCTACGGCAGCGGGGTGCAGCAGGCATTAAAACAGTTGGCCGTGAGCCACAAGATCCCGCAGGCCGAATATACTTTGCAATGCGACTATGCTCAGTTGGCGCTGGTAGAGAATCTGTTGCAGCAAACAGAAGGGCGGATTGTACAGGGGGAATATGGTGCCTCCGTCATGCTGCATCTGGCTTTGCCTGTCACCGGCGTTGAGGCGTTCGGGGATAAATTACGTGATCTCAGTCGCGGTAATTTGCAATTAACCCCCATTTCGCAATAATTCCCCCCAACTGAATTGCTAAGGATCGTGCTGAAATGCATTTTCGCGCTATTACCCGTATCGTGGGTTTGTTGGTCATCCTGTTCTCCGGGACGATGTTTATTCCTGGTCTGGTGGCATTGATATACCGCGATGGGGCGGGGCGGGCGTTCAGCCAGACCTTCTTTGTGGCGGTAACCATTGGCCTGATGCTGTGGTGGCCTAACCGTAAACAAAAGCACGAGTTGAAGCCGCGGGAAGGCTTTTTGATCGTGGTGCTGTTCTGGACGGTGCTGGGCAGCGTCGGGGCATTGCCGTTTTTATTTTCGGAGCGGCCTAACCTGTCGCTGACCGATGCCTTCTTCGAGTCGTTTTCCGGCTTGACCACCACGGGGGCGACAACGCTGGTGGGGTTAGACTCGTTGCCCAAAGCCATCTTGTTCTATCGGCAGATGCTGCAATGGATGGGCGGGATGGGGATCATCGTGTTGGCCGTAGCGATACTGCCGATCCTCGGTGTCGGGGGGATGCAGTTGTACCGGGCAGAAATGCCGGGTCCACTGAAAGATAACAAAATGCGCCCGCGCATTGCCGAAACGGCTAAAACCCTGTGGCTGATTTACGTTCTGCTGACCATTGCCTGCGCGTTGGCGCTCTGGGGGGCCGGCATGTCGATGTTCGACGCCATAGGCCACAGCTTCTCGACCATCGCCATTGGCGGCTTCTCTACCCACGATGCCAGCATCGGTTACTACGCCAGTCCCACCATCAACACCATTATTGCTATTTTCCTGCTGATCTCCGGTTGTAACTACGGCCTGCACTTTGCCTTGTTGAGCGGACGCAGCCTGAAAGTGTACTGGCGTGACCCTGAGTTTCGCATGTTTATCGCCGTCCAGTTGACGCTGGTGGTGGTCTGCACTGGGGTACTCTGGGGGCATGGCGTTTACAAAACCGGTATGGAAACGCTCAATCAGGCATTCTTCCAGGTGGTGTCGATGGCGACGACGGCCGGCTTTACTACCGACAGCATTTCCAAGTGGCCGTTATTCTTGCCGATGTTGCTGCTTTGCTCTGCCTTTATCGGCGGCTGTGCCGGCTCGACGGGCGGTGGCCTGAAAGTGATTCGTATTCTGTTGCTCTATTTGCAGGGCTCGCGTGAGTTAAAAAGGCTGGTGCACCCTAACGCGGTTTACACTATCAAATTGGGTAACCGCGCACTGCCGGAACGGATCCTGGAGGCGGTATGGGGATTCTTCTCGGCTTATGCATTGGTCTTTATCGTCAGCATGCTGGCCATTATCGCAACCGGTGTGGATGATTTCTCTG